>JBJXFL010000014.1:0-100444 GCA_046155405.1 Bryobacteraceae bacterium
GCGTAGAGGCCGTGTTTGTAAGTGGCGGTTTGGGAACGGAAGAGGCCTTCGGGCGATTTCGGGCCCGTGGATTTCGCGCCGTTGATCCGGGCGGATTCGATGCGCGAGAGTTTCGTGGAATGAGGTATCATTTGGTTCCACTGTAGAGGGGGTGTCTATAGTAACCGTGGGTTTGGGATTTTGGTGTTTGGGGGTAAGTTGTTGGGAGGGTTGGGGTTGTTGGTTTGAAAATAAATATGGATCTAGCGTGACCGTTGTAGATTGGGGCGGTGTTTTTTGGGGGAATGGGGGGTTTGGGGAGGATTGGGGCGGTCAAAACACTGTCAACACGCGTGTTGCATAATCGGAGAGTGACGGACGGGCGGTTCAAGCGCCGGCCCGGTCAGCATGGCCGACAGTTTTGAAAGGCGGGCCGGTCCCGCAATTGGCCCGGCGCCAATCAACTCCCCACCGGCCTGGTACATGCGATCAAGAAGCAAGTCGGGCTCAAGTAGTCCGGACGACCTAGCCGGGGAGGATTTATGTACGCAGCGAAGTTGCAGCCTGACGATAACAACACGATTCTAGTAACGTTTCCGGACGTCCCGGAAGTGATAACCTTTGGCGTTAACCGGGCCGATGCGATGGAACGCGCCAAAGAGGCGCTTCGGGTTGCGCTTTCGATGTATGTAGAAAAAGGGCATCCGCTACCCGCGGCGAGGCCGGCCAGACACGGTTTGGTGGAGATTTTGTTGCCGGGGGCAGTGACGGCGAAGCTCGCGCTCTACGAGGCGATGCATGCACAGCAAATCACCCAGGCCGAGCTCGCGCGGCGCTTGGGGTGTCACCGGCAGCATGCATCAAGGATCGTGGACCCGGCGCACAATACGAAGTTTGAGGTTTTAGAAGCGGCGTTGGCCGCGGTTGGCAAGCGGGCGGCTTTGGTGATTGAGGATGCGGCGTGAGGGGGAATGTTCCGAAGTTTGAGCTCTACAACGGCAGCGAGATTCGGATTGGTGATTGAGGATGCGGCGTGAGGGGGAATGTTCCAGCAAAAGGCAACCGGGTATTTGTGGGCGATACAGTCTCCACGTGAATGGCCGAAAGGGGGGTGGAGGCGGACGGATTGCAGTGGTGCGGGCGACGGGTATAGTCGAGATTTATGGAATCGGCTCAGAGGCGCTTCCGACCGGTCCGCGGAGTTGCCACCTCGTGCTCGCCAGATAGGGGACTGTTCGGGGAACTGCATATTCGCGAGAAGAACAAAGAGCGGCGAGTTCATAGGGCCGTGATCCTGTTTCAATCCCCTTCATGTCGGGCAACTGCATATTAGCGGGACTGACCGGGGCAAGAGCTATGACGCGCAAGTATTCGCGAAGATGAAGCAACAGAAATGCCTCGCTCATCTGTCGCGGAACATCTCCCAGGTGGTCGAATCCAAGACTGGACCGGCGCGGTCGTTCGGAACCAAGTTGCAGGGACTATTGCGCGAAGGGATCCAGATCGGGAAGGGCTGCCCCGCCGAAGAGCGGCAACCGGCGGTGCAGGATCTGGAAGATCGTCTGACGTGGCATTTGCGGGACCGGATTCTCCGCGACGACGACAATCGGCGGCTGCTCAACGGGATCGGGACGCAAATGGATCGAGGCCGCGTTTTGACCTTTCTTCATGAACCCGGCGTCGAACCCACCAACAACCGGGCCGAGCGAATGCTTCGTCCGGCCGTTATCGCCAGGAAAGTCTCGCACTGTTCCAAAAACGAACGAGGGGCTCACGCCACCTCCGTCTTTCTGAGTGTCATCCAAGCCATCCGCAAGAGCCTCGGCCCTGCCTTGGCAACTTCCATCCGAACTCTACTTGGCGCCGCGATCTCCGCCAACTCCCCGCCGACCGGCTAACCCGCTGTCGCTGGACGATGCCCGGCGTCTGGTGGAGGGCTACGTGGAGTATTACAACAACATCGGCTACATCACGCCGAAGGACATGCTCGCCGGGCGTCAGGCTGAGATCCACGCCCAGCGAGATCGGAAGTTGGAGGAGGCCAGAAAACAGCGCCAGGTTCGTCGTCAGAAGGCCGCGTGAAGAACGGCGAGCACACGTTCAGATTCGCAGGTGAAGTGGATAACTTCCGAGTGGCCGACCACTCGCTCCCTATTCGGATAACACGTTTTGAATCAAGCTACTTTCCGAACTCAGTCACAACCGATGAGTCGGCTCTATTTGCCCGCCGCCGCCAGGTCTTTTCGCTGGAAAAGCTCGTCGGAGAGAAGTTGAGGTCGAGCACCATGGGTTGGTTTTCGCTGTCGTTGCGCAGGTCTGTAAAGTAGAGAAGCCGATTGCCGTCGGTAGCGAACGTAGCCGACCCTTGCTCCTGGCCCGGCGTTTCCCAGAGTCTGGGTTGGCCGGGCACAAACGCTTCGCCGGCGACCGCATAAGTTCTTGTCGCCGTCGCGGGGTGGCCGCGAAACGAGTATGACGGGCCGCTTCATGTTGCGGTGGCCTCCTGGATGATGTGTGCTACCCCCCTTTTCCCTGGAGCAGCCCACTCGATTGAACACTCCCGGGGGCCGCGGCGCACCGGTCGGCTGCGCAATAGCGCCGGCTCGCTTCACTTCAAGGCCAGCCTTCAACGGGACAATTTGTCTCATTCCTGTGCCATTTCGGCGCTGTAACCCCATATTTATCAATGTAATAGGGTGTTTCTCAGCAACGAAATCCACCTAAAGTTCCATTGTTAGGCCACCCGCAAGATCGTACGCTCGTAACACGAACGAATCACCAGTTCGTGCCCGGATCAGTACATCTGTCCTAGCGAAGCACCTGAAAGGCTTTAACGAAATGAGACTCTCGAATATCCTCCTCATCGGCATCTTGACTCTGGCAACTGCCTCCGGTCAAGCCAGGCTGCCGCGGAGCCCCGGCCTGGGAAATGATCACAGCAGCAACGGCAAGATCGCCCGCGACTTGAACGGCCTGGATCCGGCCAGCCTGGTGGATGTCATCGTCCAATTCAGGCAGGCGCCGTCCCAGCGGCACCACGAGAAAGTCACGGCCCGAGGTGGACGCCTCAAAACCGCTTTCGATGCCATCCCCGGCGGCCACTACACGATCGAGGCCCGCCAACTGGCTGAACTCGCCAATGACCCCGACGTCACCCACATTTCTCCGGACCGCCCCGTCCAAGGCCTGCTGGATTACGGCACGGCTGCGGCCGGCGCCGATACCGCTCGAAACGCCGGATGGGATGGCAAAGACGTTGGCGTTGCGGTCCTCGACAGCGGGATTATGGACGGACTCAAGGACCTGAAGACCGGCAATTCTACCAGCCGTATCGTGTACTCGAAGAGCTTTCTGCCAAATACTACCAAGACCTTGGATCAGTATGGTCATGGAACACACGTCGCCGGAATCATTGCGGGGAATGGCGCGTGGTCGACCGGTTCTTATTACAAGGCGACTTTCCGCGGCATCGCGCCAGCGGCGAAAATAATCAACCTGCGGGTTCTCGACCTGAATGGCGCCGGTACCGATAGCGCCGTCATCGCAGCGATTGGTCACGCCATCACGGTGAAGAGCAAATACAACATCCGTGTCCTCAATCTCTCACTCGGCCGCCCGGTCTACGAGAGCTACACCACCGATCCTCTCTGCCAGGCGGTCGAATCGGCTTGGAGGGCGGGAATCGTCGTGGTTGTGGCCGCCGGGAATGAAGGCCGCAATAACACCGCTGGCACCAATGGTTACGGAACCATCTCGTCACCCGGCAACGATCCCTACGCCATAACTGTAGGGGCCATGAAAACGAATCAGACTCAGTCGCGGACGGATGACACCATCGCCAGCTACAGCGCCAAGGGGCCCACCTTGATCGATCACATCGTGAAGCCGGATCTTGTCGCCCCTGGCAACCGGATTGTCTCGATTCTCGCCAATACATCCTCCTTGAGCACCAAGTCGAGCGTGAATCTGGTTCCCTATTCCTACTATTCCACCTCGACGTCGTCGAACCTATCGCCCGACTACTACCGTCTCAGCGGCACGAGCATGGCGGCGCCCATGGTAAGCGGCGCGGTGGCTCTCATGCTCCAGAAACAGCCATCGCTGACCCCGGACCAAGTGAAGGCACGCCTGATGAAAACGGCAACCAAAACCTTTCCGTCTTTTAGTACGGCCACCGATCCTGTCACCGGCCGGACATTCAATAGCCAGTACGACGTTTTTACGATTGGGGCCGGATACCTGGATGTATGGGCGGCACTGAACAGTTCCGACCTGGCGGGAAAGCCCGCCCTCTCCCCCACGGCGGTGTTCGATGCTTCGACCGGCCACGTAACGCTGCGAAACACCGGACAGTCAGCGCTGTGGGGAGAGAGCGCCTTGTGGGGCGAACGCGTGGTTTGGGGCTCCTTTGTGTGGCTGTCTTCTTCGAGTGCCCTGTGGGGAGAGAGCGCTCTTTGGGGCGAATCGGCCCTGTGGGGGGAGCGCACGTCGAGCGGCTTTAGCGCGCTATGGAGCGAGTCCGCCCTGTGGGGGGAAACGAATACGACTGGAGCCGAGAGTACAAACCTTCTCGTCTACGGCGAGCAGTAACGCGATCTGGAGTAGAGGGCTATACCATGAAACGAATAGTAATGACAGTTCTTGCGGCAAGCCTCCTGCTGCCCGCGGCATCCGCCAAGCACGCCAAGATCGCCAAGGATCTGGATACGGCGGGGAGCGAAACAGTCGACGTTATCGTGCAGTTCAAGGAAGTGCCCACCAGCAAGCACCACGATAAAGTCGCCAAAAACAAGGGTAAATACAAAGCGCACCTGCATAGCGCAAAGGCAGCGTTGTACTCGATCCCGGCGCAGGAACTGGATGCGCTCGCCGACGATCCCGACGTCGCCTTCATCACGCCGGATCGCTCCGTCCACGCCACCGCCGACCATTCCATGATTACCATCGGCGCCGAAATTGCCCGCAGCTACAACTGGGACGGCACCGGCGTCGGCGTCGCCGTCATCGATAGCGGCATCTACACAGCTCCCGATCTCGATTCGAAAACCTCCAGCCAGATTTCCCGGGTCGTCTACAGCGAAAACTTTGTCCCCAACCAGACCGGTACCGGCGACGGCCGCGGCCACGGTACCCACGTCGCCGGCATCATCGCTGGCAGTGGAAAGATCTCGAGTTGTTCCACCTGCACCCAGGCCTTCCGCGGCGTGGCTACGAACGCCAATATCATTAACCTGCGCGTCCTCAAACAAGATGGCACCGGCACCGATAGCTCCGTGATCGCCGCTATCCAGCGCGCCATTCAATTGAAGAGCACCTACAACATTCGCGTCATCAACCTTTCGCTCGGCCGGGGGGTCCTAGAAAGCTACAAGGCCGACCCGCTCTGCCAGGCTGTGGAAGCGGCATGGAAGGCCGGCATCGTCGTCGTCGTCGCGGCTGGCAACAATGGCCGCGATAACTCGAAAAACACTAGCGGTTACGGAGCGATCAGTTCCCCGGCAAACGATCCCTACGTCATCACCGTCGGCGCCATGAAGACAATGGAGTCGGCCAGCCGTGGCGACGACCGCGTCGCCAGCTATAGCGCCAAGGGCCCGACGGCCATTGACCACATCGTCAAACCGGACTTAGTGGCTCCCGGCAACAAGATCATCGCCACTTACTTCAAGAACTCGCAATTGGCCACTCAGTACGCAAGTAACATCGTCCCGCTATCTTACTACGGCGGCTTGACGAATGCCAGTAACTACTTCTGGCTCAGCGGTACATCGATGGCCGCCCCCATGGTCAGCGGCGCCGCCGCCCTGATGCTCCAGAAAGAGCCCAGTCTCACGCCCGATCTTGTGAAGGCACGCCTTATGCGTACCGCCACAAAACCCTCCGCCTTCCCGCTGAACAGCACTTCCACTGACGTGGTTTCCGGCGCCACTTTCCAAACCCGTCACGATATTTTTTCGATGGGCGCCGGCTACCTGGACGTCTGGGCGGCGCTGAACGACACAGCGAACGCGACCACCGGTAAACCCGCGCTATCGCCGAAGGCCGTACGCAACAGCGCAACGGGTACCGTCTCACTTTCGGTACTCTGGGGTGAATCCGTCCTTTGGGGAGAATCCGTGCTCTGGGGCGAATCCGTGGTCTGGGGATCCTCGGCCTTCGTCACCGGCAGCAGCGTTCTGTGGGGCGATTCGGTGGTCTGGAATAACTCGCTCGCCACCGGTAACAGTGTGCTTTGGGGCGACTCCGTCCTTTGGGGAGATAGCAAACCCCAAGGCGAAGCGACCGCCATCGCCACCGGCGGTGAAAACTAGGCTTTCTGCCCCGAAGACCTCTGTCGCGACCAGACACTTCTCCGCGGCGCCGCTGGAACGACTTCACGCCAGCCGCATCGAGTATCGAATCCTCTACCCAGCCCGGAGCCGTTGGCAAACTCGCCCGCGCAGCCGGATTCCCCGCCAACCTCTTCCGCCATGTAGATCGGACACCTTATCGCTTTCCGCGCGCCCGTTCTGCCTTCTCGATCACCGCCAGCGCGGGCGTGAGACATGCGCCGTCGCTGACGACCATTTGCTGGGACTGAAAGAGCGTCGCCAGTTGCGGGCCCGCCGCGGTGGAGCCGACACTCGATAAGGCCGTGATGAACATCTCCCGATACACCCCGCGATAGTTCCTGCTGAACGCTTGCAGGGTCACCACCATCGGTGGGGAAACGGCCAGTATTGTGAGGTCCTTGGCCACCTGCGGATTGAGTTCACAGATCATTTCAAAACCCTGCTTATGGGCCAGGCAGGCATCGGCGGAGCCAAAGAACACCGGGAGTACGACCCGGGAGATCTTCACCTCCATAATCGCGGCGCCCAAAATCTGTTCGATGGGTACTCGCTGTCCCTCTTGAAACAGGGTGGAGAGCCAGTATGGCGCCACGCACATCCGGTAACCCTTTTTCATCACCAGCCGCCGCCCCCGAAGATCGTCCAGCTTCTTGATAACGCCATCTCGCTTCACTAGGATCACGTACTGATCACGTCCCTTCGCTCCGGCGCCAACCACGATTTGGCTGGGGTCCAAAAGACCAGCGATCTGCCGGTACTCGAGGATGTTCACTACCACGGCGTCGACTGTACCTCGACGGGTACGATCCAGGATTTCCCCGCTCGCGTCGAATATCCTTGGGTTGTACTCTAACCGGAAGTTGTATTCCTGAGCGAGTCGCTGCAGAAAAACCTGCATCGCCGCTCGCGCGTCGTTCAGATTCACCTCAGCCACCACGCTCTCGGAGATGGCCATGCGGAGCGGTGCGGGCGTGCTCGTCGCGATCGCCTCGGACAACCAGCTCGATGCTCCCAGCGCCAGGCCCAGAGCGCGTCGCCTCGAACCGAGCAACCTCGGGTTTTCGTTGGGCCTCGCCGACATACGCGAACTCCCGAGCATACGCATCATATCGACAAAATACACAGGAACTGGACCGGAGTCTCCAGTTGGGCTCCGAGCCCGGGCTCGGTATCAATAACATCCACCCCTTCGCCCTCCCCCTCCGTGCTCGGTTCTTATCCTTCGAGAGGCGTGTTCGTCTCCGCATGGGACGGTTTTGGGAGGGCTGCAAATTTGTCCGATCCGGAGGTTGGGTAAGTCCTGCTGACGGCGTATCCGGAAGTCGGCCCTGCTGGTCGCGGCGACGCTACAATAACTTTGCCGGGCGAAACGGAAGCGGGCAATGCGGGGACGCAACCATGCTGAGGGATAGTCCGGTGGGCTCATCTAGACGATGAACGGAGCGCGGCGGCCTCGCTTCCGCGCTCTTCAAAGAGATCACCTCGGATCGGTAGACCCTCTTGCCTTGAAAATCCCCGCCCGCAGGGCGGAATGCTCACTAGCGGAGAGCGCCCTCTCTCCAGTTCAGGCTGAACCAACACACGCCCATCCTGGTTCTCACTCAATTGGCCTCCCGATTTTGAATTGTACCCCTCAAATCTCAGCAAACGCAAAATTGTCAAATTCTACTGAGGCCATCGTCCACTTTTTGAGTGTGAGCGCCCAATCCCAGACTACCAGTCATGTCATCACAAACCGACGCATTCACGTTCAAGCTGACGTGGCTGGGCTAAAAGCTGCATATTAGTCATCCTCGTATTCGCGGTATTCGCGCTCAGTAAGGGTTTCAATCCGTTTCGTGTAGGGAAACCTTCGGCGCTCGCGAAAAATGACCCGGGTATGCTCACGAAAAGTGACCCACCAGCTCGGCGGGGCCGGGGATGATAACGCCCTGCCTACGTGCGGCTTACAGGCCGAGGTGCGGGGCGCCGGGTGGGCAAGTCTAACTGAGCACAAGTGGTCAACTTTTGGTGAGCGCCGAGGTGGAAACTGTAGATGAGGCACCTCCCACTCTTCACCCCGGGCGCCGAATATCGGTTTCAATCCCGTTCATGTCGGGGAACTGCATATTAGGCCGATACGCATTGTCGATGACACCAACGTCTCGGAACCGAACCGCGACGCGTTCCTGATAGGGGTATGGGGAGCGCTTGTCCGGCAAGCAGGTGGAGAAGAATTCCGAAAAAGTCATTAAGTCCGGATTTCCATTTGGCCGTTGCCCCAAACGGTGTGGCGGCCGACGCCGGTCCATTCGCCAGCTTGGAGAAAGGGAAGGAATTCGGAGAGATCGCCCGCGTAGTCGATGGTGCCGAGAAATCCGCCGATGGGGTGCTCCTGTGCGCTGCGGCCGCTGTATCGGCTGGTTACTTGATTTGTCAGCGAGGACTTTTCGACGGTGATGGTTTGGGCGCGAGCGGATAGACCGGCAAAGTCGAAATCGGGTTTTCCAGGACCATAGAGCGTGAGCAGGTTACTGATGCGATCCCGGAGACGAGAAAGGAGAAAAGCGAAAGGAGGCGGGTCCGATGCCGGTTGATTCTTGCGCAGTTCCGTGGGTGTGAGAAAGCGAACTGAGACCGAGTTAATCGGTTGAACGGGCGGCAGGAGGGCGACGGCGACCGGGGGGCAGGGAACATTGGATCGAAGGACACCTTCGCTGTAAATCTCGCCGACGGGACGGCGCGCGGCATCCAAAATTGAAACGGTAGCGACGTGGGCGGCGCCTCCGGCGGGGCCGATACCGGTCTCGGCAAACTGGTGGAATGCGGAGACGAAGTAGGCGACGATCTGGGGGCGCAGGTCGAATAAATGAAGATCGAAATGAAACCGCCGGTTGGGGGCGATCCTGAGGCCGTCGAGGTGCGAAGCGCGGAAGAGGAAAGGCCGAGGCGCGTCGGCGAGGCCGCTGGGTCCAGTGTCCAATCTGGGTTCAAAAATCCGCGCGTAGGGACACTCCAGACGGAAGTTACAAGTTATGGGACTCGAGCAGTCTTGGGCGCAGGCAATGGAACGAAACGCGCGGCCGAAGCCGCCGCGAAGGACGTTCGAGGCTTTTCCGGGAGGGAAGTAGATCGGCTGCCGGGCTTCGAGATGGAACCGGAGAGGGAGAACGTGCAAGGCAGTCACGATTCCTAATGATAAGTCGCGATGCCGCAATGGCGATTTAGCATCGAGAGTACTAAACCTCCTCTGTGCATAGCCGGGGCTTTCGCACGAGTGAGGGATACTGGGGATAGTCCGCGAACATCGCGAACTTTTTCTGGAGCGATGGAATGAGCACTTCGACAGTCATTCGTGAACCACTGGCGACCGGAGTCGAGGTGTCCGATTTGGCGCTGCACATTGTGCTGGCCGATGGCCGTGAAATCTCCGCGCCGCTTGCCTGGTTTCCGAAGCTACTAACGCTACCGATTGGGGGCGGGATTGGCATTCACTGGCCGGCGGTGGACGAAGATATATCCGTTGCTCAGGCGTGGAGGCTCGCCTTTAGCGCGATTCGGTACTGCACCCTTTTCACCAATAGGGAATGGTCAAGCTCCACGGCGAGCGTGTATACTCGGGACTAGTCTCAATCCAAGCTGAAATCCTGGCCAGGCAGTTTGATGGCGGGATAGGCGTTTGTCCTATCACCGGTGGGCTTTGAGGTGTACTTTCCGGTGCTGACGATTCGTAAGGCGCAGATGGACGCGATGGCGTCCGAGATGGCGGTGGGCTTTGAGGAGCGCATGGCGGCGTATCTCCAAGGGGCCTTTTCGGCGTGGTGCGCGGGGATGGGAAGGGCGAAACTGCGGGAGTTCGTCCGGCATGGCATGCGGCGGGCGGAGGAGTATGGCTTCCAGGTGGAACTGGACGCGGCTCGCTACTTATTGGCGATGCGGGAGTTGGGAATGGAATTCGACGAATCGGCGGAGCATGGCTGGGCGAAGGTATTGTTGACCAAACGAATGGCGGCGGGGGCGAAGATGGAACGGTTGGAGGATGGGGTGGTTTACCAGCGGGAAGCGCGGAGGATTCGCGATGGGCGGTGAAGCGATGGCGGGTCTGTTCAGCAGTTCCAAGCCGGCGGACTGTACGAAGCAGAAGTGCGCGTATGAGGGCCGGAAGGTGGTGAGTCTGAAATGGGTAGAAGGCCTTACGTGGTGTTCGGAAGAAGTGACGTTGACGGGGACGACCAGTAATTACGCGGACGGCGAGGGGATTCCGGTGGCGTTGACGGATCGAGCGGACGGGAAGGTGGAGATGGGAAAGCTGTCCGGGGTGGTGGGCGGGAACGCATTTCCGGGTAAGTGGCAGGTGTTGGATATATTGCCGTCGCGCAAGGGCGAGGCCGGCTATTTGCCGCGACGAGAGGTCGACGGGAGAGCCGAGAACGCGCGAACGCCACGGGCGCTGTCGCTGATGTTTGTGGTGAACTTTCTGAAAAGCGCGGTGAGCCACCGGGTGCTCTATGACCGCACGAACCCGGCAATACCGGCGGCGGCGGCAGAGGCGGAGGTTCCGGAGGAAAAGGTACAAGTCGGAATCGGCAGCCGCTATGGAATTGAACTCTCCAACTATCAGATCACGCTTTATGGGGATCTGAAATATGTGCGGGGTTGGGGAAAAGAGCGGCTAGAGCTTGGCGATAAGACGCTGACAGGCGGCTTTGAGCTATACAAGGTCATGAATCATTGGGGGAAGTACAACGCCGTAACGACCAAGTGGCAGTACTGGGATGGATCGGCGTGGCAGGCAACGCCTTCCACGTGGAAACCGGGCGACGAGAATCATTTTTCCTTGTCTTTTTACAAGTCCGGATCGGAATGGATTTGCCGGGAGGACGACACGCTGAAATGGCCCGACGGACTGACGGATTGGGTGAAGAGCGATTACGAAGGGCCGGGAAATCTGACCGAGACGACGCTAACCGATTGGAAGTCGAAGATCGAAACGACGTGGACCGATAAATTCGATTTGAAGCGGGTGGACTGTAAGTCAACTCTATCGGAATGTTGCCGTTATAAGACACGGTGTGTGACCAAGTTCACGGCGACGGATACGATCGGCGACGGCGTACTAGTAATCTCGAATGAGAATGTGCGGTCGAACGCAACGATGTGGGCGATGGGCGACGATAGGGACGGCCTGGCGCCGCACGAATTTGGGCACCTGCTGGGGGCTCCGGATGAGTACGAAGGGGTGTTTAGCACGCAACTGGGCCTAACGGATAAGGACGGGTTGAAGGATGGGGTTGATCCGGACAGCATGATGGGGAGCGAGATGTTGACGGTGAAGAAGCGTCACTTCAAGGGTATTTGCGAGGTGATGAATTTGGCGGTGAAGGCGGCATTTGGCAAGGATTACAAATACGAAGCCGTGGATAAGGCGTCGAATTTGGCGCTGCCGGCGGAGGTGAAGATGGAGCGGGACCCGGGGGCGAGCGCCATGGGGAAGGACCCGAATGGCGGCGGAGATTGGAATGTGGGGGGTGCGCTTCTCGGCGGGCTAGCGGGGGCGGCGGCCGGAGCCGCCTTGGGGTACTTTGCCAGCAACAAGGACCCGCGAATTGCAATTGGCGCCGGCGTAGCGGGAGCGCTGGCGGGGGCGGGGCTGGGGTTGTTGTTTTAGGAGAGCAGAAAGGTAGCGATGCCGACATTTCAAGGCAGCGATTTCGCGATCGAGTTGGCGAATGAGTATAGTGACGAATCCACTTACGCGTTCGCATTTCCGGCGAGCGGGAACTTCCGGCCGTCGGTGGTGGTGAAGACGGAGCGGCTGACAGCGCCGGTGGAACTGCCGGTGTATGCGGCGGAGCAACGGGAGAAGATCAAGGGGATGCTGCCGGGCGTGGAGGTGATCCATGTGGGGACGGTGCGGCACGGCGAGTTTGCGGCGCAAGTGAGCGTTTACGATTGGGGCGACGCGGCGAGACGGGTGCGGCAGGTGCAGCGGTGCATTCTGCTTGAGAATCCGGCACGAGTGGTGACGTTGACGGGAACGGCACTGCGGGAAACGTATGCGGAGACGGAAGCGCTGTTCGAGGCGATTTTCGAATCCTATCGGGCGTTGCCAGGGAATGGGGCTTGAGATTCGACGGCGTGAGGCGGTGGCGCTGTTGTGCGCGGGCTGCGGGACTTGCGGCGCGGCGGAAGGAAGATACGGCATGATCGAGATACCGGTATCGACGAACGTTCCGGCGGCGCGATGGCCGCGGAGCGGCGTTCCGGAGTACTTTTTCTCGGTGCGCAGCGCCGGGGGGCAGACGTTGGGCAACGGAATCCGGGAGTTCGATTGGACGCTGCAGGTGGATTCGCGGCGCGGACTATTGTCGGTGGAATCGTTCCGCTCCGATGGGGACGAGGCGGGGCAGCCGTTAGGCGTATTCCGGGCGGCGATGGGGGACGAGGCGTTGGGGGAGTTTCACAAACTGGTGACCGACGCGAAGCTGGGAGAACTGCGACCGGCCATGAAGGGGCATCCGGGATACACGGAGCGCCTATATACGATGGCCGAGGCGGGACGGAGCGAGATACGGCGGGTGATCAACAACAGCGACGTGGAAACGAATGCGGGCATCGCGCCGCTGCGGTACAAGATCACCGCGCTATTGGCTGGGATTTTTGAGCATCCGGAACGGGCGGCGCAGTTGGATTTTGGGCAGTCTGGCGAGATCTTTACGGTTACGGTGAAGAACAGCGGAGTGGAGAAGATCTGCTTCACCGATCCGCGATGGATTGAGACGGCGGGCGTGATGCGGAGGGCGGTGGTGATGATGACGGAATTTCCGGCGGAGCGGGCGGGGGCGGCGCTTGTTTGGAAGGCGCTGCCATTGGCCGCGATGCAGCCGCGGCCGACCGTCGAGCCGCTGATTACGATGGCGCCCGGGGCTAATTGGAAGACTATGTCGCCGGTGGGGAAACGGGATCCGGGTAAGCGGTATCTGGCGTATTTTTCCTGGGCCAACTATGCGGGGGAACCGATGGTTTCAGGGTCCTACCGGATCCGTGGAAGAGCGGATTCGCCGCGGGTTGTGATGGAGGGCGGGCCGCGATGAGTTCACAAATACGGGGTTTCCACTTTTACCATCGGGAGGAGGTGCGTTCGAAATGGAACGTGATCCACGCAACGGATTTTCTGCGCGGCTTCCGGGGCGATGCGGCGGCGATACGATCATTGCGGGAACTGGTTGTGCACCGGACCGGGATCCCGTCGTTGGCGAGCGGGGGCGACAGCGAGTTGTTTGCGCGGGTGGCGCAAATGATGGCGGCGGGTCAACTGGTGATGGCGGCGCCGCGGAAGCGGATGACGGCGCCGACGATACGAGCGGTGGAAGAGACTCCGGTGGCTCCGCCGCCTCAAAAGAAGGCCAGCGTTAGCGTAGTTCTTGAGGACGAGCCGACATTCGGAGGGAATCTGCGGGCGGCGCTGCAGGCGGCGACATTGCTGGCGGCGTCCGCGACGGGCGTACCGTTTTGCGAGGAATGCTCGCGGATGAGTAAGCAACGTGAGTGAAACAGTAAAACGGTTCTTATGGCCGAAAGGACCGAGTAACAATGTCTGGGCCATTGTGGATGGAGCGCGGGACAAGCGCGTGTATTGGTCATTGGTGAATTCCTATCTGCCATCGAGCTGCCTGTTTGCGGGGCCGTTGCCGGAGGCGGTGGAGCGCGCGGCGCCTTATTTGATTCAGCTCGACCAGGACGATGCATTCACGCAGCAACTCCTGCACGGGTGGGGCAACAGTTTGTGTGTCTATTTGCGGTGCGACCGGCCGCTGGCGGAGTTACGGCGGCACTTACGCGGATTTCTTACGGTAGTGGACGCCGGCGGGGACCGGTTGCTGTTCCGGTATTATGATCCGCGGGTGATGCGGGCGTATTTGCCGACTTGCCAGTTGGAGGAATTGAAGACGGTGTTCGGGCCGATTGAGGCGTACTGGATGGAATCGCGGAGCGCCGGGGAATTGCTGGAGTTTCGATGGAATGGGCGGGGGTTGCAGACGGCGGAGCATGTGTTGGGGGAGACGTAGCTTACCGTTTTTGGTAGCGTTCCCAGATGCGGGGTTCGACGCGTTGTTTTAGATAGGCCTCATATTCCTTGATGAGAGCCGGGTCAGAGGGGCGGCCGTAGATTTCGGTGGACTTGTATTTACCTTCGTCGAACTTTTTCTTGGTCCATTCGTCGTGGACGTGGGTGATTTCGGCTTCGTCGACGATGTCCTGGACGAGGTGCGGAGGGATGAAGTAGACGCCTTCGCGATCGCCGAGGACGATGTCACCTGGCAGGACCGTGGCGTGGCCGATGCGGACAGGGACGTTGATGCCGGTGACCATGACGTTGTTGATTGCGGCGGGGACGGCGGCACGGAAGTAACCGCCCATGCCGGTGGGGACGATGCCGTTCAGGTCGCGAATGGCGCCATCGATGACGAAGCCGTTGCCGGTGGTTTTCCAGACGTAGTAGGCGAGATTGTCGCCGACGATGCCGCCGGCGTTGGAGTTACCGAAGGCGTCGACGACGAAGACGTCGCCTTTTTGCAGCATGTCGAGGGCGGATTGGTGAGAGAGGCGAGCGCCGTTATGCGAGGCTTTCCAGGTTTCCTGGTCTACGTCGGCGACATCGGGGCGGGAAGGCATGAGTTGGAGCGTCATGGCGCGGCCGACAAGATTCCTGCCGGGGTTTACGATTCGGAAGCCATCGACGTATTGGTTAGGATAGCCTTTGCGAACGATGGAAAGGATCTCTTCGGCGGACATGGCGCGGAGTTTTTCGAGCAGTGCGTCGGGGACCTTTGGGCGGCCGTCCGGGAAGCGATCGAAGGGATTTAGTTTGGTGTATTGGATCAACCGCTCCTTGGTGAGGGAATTAACTTGCGCGAAGGCGGCGAGGGCGGCGAGTGCGAAAAAGGCGAGTTTCATCGGTTCCTATGTTATTAAAGCTTGGGCGACCGCGCGGGCGATGGCGGCGGCGCCGGGTGTATCGCCATGGATGCAGATGGTTTGAACGGTTCCGGAGCGGGCGAGGCGGAGAGCTTGCGCGGCGGCTTCCGCCGGATCTTCGATGAGCGCGTTGGCTTTTGATCTTGAAACCAGCGAGCCGTCGGGGTTGTATCTACGGTCGGCGAAGGCTTCGGCGGCGGTTTCGAATCCTTCTTCGGCGAAGGCTTGGAGCATCTGGGAGCCAGCAAGCCCGACGAGGATAATTTGTTTGCTGAAGCGGGCCGCGCCTTGAGCGATAGCGCGGGCGAGGGCGGGGTCGCGAGCGGCCTTATTGTAGAGTGCCCCGTGAGGTTTGACGTGGCGGATTTCCTGGGTGAATTTGGCCAGAGCGGAGATTTGCTCGAAGACGGTTTGAGCGACGGCGTCGAGGGGCATGGCCATGTCGAGGCGGCCGAAATTGGCGGGGTCCGGGTAGCCGGGGTGGGCTCCGATTTGGAGGTTATACCGTTGGGCTTGCGCGACGGAAAGGCGCATGGTATGGGCGTTGCCGGCGTGGCCGCCGCAGGCGATATTGACGGCGGTGAGGTGTTGGAGGAGGGCGTCTGGCGCGCTATCCTCGATATCGGCATTGATGTGGATCATAGTTGGCTGAGCAGGGCTTCCTGTTGGCGAAGGAGTTGTTGGGCTTCGGCGTTGGAGACGAGTTGGAAGCGGACGCGATCACGGGGGCGGAGTTGACCGGTGCTGGGGAGATCCGCCGTGACGATGTTGGCGATTTTTGGGTAGCCGCCGGTGGTTTGCTGGTCGACGAAGAGGATGATGGGCTGGCCGTTGGCGGGGATTTGTATGGCGCCGAGCGGGACGCCCTCCGTGATCATCTGGCCGTGTTGGGGGGATGCGATTGGCGGGCCTTCGAGGCGGATGCCCATACGGTTGGAGTCGGGGGAGACGGTGAATTCGTTGCAATAGAAAGTATCTTCGGGGAATTGACTGGCTTGCGGTCCCTTTGTTACACGGAGTAACTTGCGGTAGGTTGTTAACTCCGGCGGGATTGGTTTGTTCATTGGTTCGTTCGTTGGATTACCGATATTAATTAAGTCGCCTTTGCGGAGGGGCCGGCCGCCGAGGCCACTCAGGACGTGGGTGGAAGCGCTACCGGCGACGAGCGAGGCGTCGATGCCGCCGCGAATGCAGAGATAGCAGCGGGCGCCGGTTTCGAGTTCGCCGACGCGGATCGATTCGCCGGGTTGTACGTCGATGATTCGATAAGCGGGAAGGGTAGCGGGCCGGCCGCCGGTGAGGGCGATTTGCGCGCCTTCGGGAAAGGAGAATGTGCCGCCGAGGAGAGTCATTTCGAGGGCGGGGGCATTGTCGTCATTACCGAGAATCCGGTTGCCGATACGGAGGGCCAACGAGTCGGCCGCGCCAGCGCGGGAGACACCCTGGATTCCGTGGCCGGGGCGGCCGAGATCCTGGACAGTGGTGAACATACCGGGCGATTGGACGAGGATAGTCACGCGGGGATGAAGCGCACGTGGTCGCCGGGTTGGAGGAGGCTCATGGGGGTGTTGGCGGGATGGAACAGTTGGATGGGAGTGTGGCCGATGAGTTGCCAACCGCCCGGGGTGGATATTGGGTAGATACCGGTCTGGGCGCCGGCAATGCCGAGGCTGCCGGCGGGCACTTCTTTGCGGGGCGAAGGAAGGCGGGGCGTATGCAGGGCGCCGGGGAGTCCGTGCAAGTAAGCGAAGCCGGGGACGAAGCCGAGGAAGGCGACGGTGTAGGCGGCCGAGGCGTGAAGGTCGACGACTCTTTCTTTGGAGAGGTTGTGGAGGAGGGCGACGTTGTGTAGATCGGGGCCATTGTAGTGGATGGGGATTTCGTGGTGTTTGGCGCGGTTGGGCGCGGGAGCGTTCGCCACTTGCCGGGCGGCGCTCTCAACGACCTGGTGCGTGGTGGCGAGCGGGTTGAAGACAATCAGGATGGATTCGTAGGCGGGGTGAAGATTGACGACGCCGGGGATACGTTCTAGCGCTTCGAGGTTTGCGCTGGCGGGCGGGATGTCGAGGAAGAGCGACTGATCGCTTGCGTAGCGGAACATCGATTTATGGTACGCCGGGACTCCGCCAGACTGCTTTAAATCGGGGTTCGGCAACTGGCAACGTTGTCGCTGAGACTGTCGCTGCCCCGCGCGGCGGCGTTGTTAGTGAAGTTGCGATTCCGCTTTGGAGACCCACTACGGTTTGAGATCGACCAGGTGGTTCAGAACGCTTTTGGCGGTACGGTTGACCTCCCGCTCGTAAGGCCAAGGCTCTACCGTCTCACGCCGGAGAGCAATCCCGGCAGGCCCCGTATAACAGCAGGTCGTGTCCCGAGACCTGGAACCCCTGCGGGGCTAGTTTTTGCACGTTGGGCAGGCAGGCGTTCATTTCGAACACCTTCCCGCAGGTACGGCAATGGAAATGATGATGGTGTTCCTTGCCGGCAAGCTCGTAGTGCGTGACTTCGCCCGGTAATTCGACCGCCGTCAGCCAGCCCTCTTCCATCAGCGTTTTGATGTTGCGGTAAACAGTCGCGATCCCAAGCCCGCTATGCTCCCCGGCCGCCAAGTCCAGCACCTCGTTTGGATCCAGGGGCCGGTCGGTGGACCGAAACGCCGTTCGAATGGCGCGCCGCTGTCTGGTGTCGCGGGTCGCTACCTGTTCAATTTCGGCCATTTGTAGCCTCCAATACCTAAACCAACCCTAGTTCCCCGTGGTTGTCGCAGTGTCCACCGTGGGGATGATGGAGGTGCCCGTCCACCAGGTAATCCACATGATCGCCATGCGGTACCTCTTCATGCCCGCAGCCCGGACCGTGCACATGGTCCGCCCCGTGTCCCCGGCATTCGTGCCCAGCGGTGCAATCTTCCGGGTTCGATTTGCCGACCGCAATCGCATGTTCGTCGTAGTGGTCGCTGTGATGATGGTGCAAGTGGCCGTCGTGCAGGTAATCGACGTGATCGTCATGCTGCACGGCGGTATGTCCGCATCCCGGTCCGTGGATGTGGATGTGGTCGCTATCGGTGTGAATCTGGTGCGACATAGGCTGTTACTTCTTCCTTTCGTCCCAAAATAAAAACCTGCCGGGGCTCGTTGGCATGCTCCAGGGCATTGAAAATCAGGTCCGCCACATGTTGATCGGCCAAGCCATACAGAATGTGCTTCCCCTGGCGGCGCCGCGAGACCAGCCCTTCGTTTCGCAAAATCCGAAGCCGCTGCGAAATCGTGGAGATCTCCTCGCCTTCCGCCTCCGAAACCTCGGTGACGCAGGCTTCCCCGCGCGCCAACAGAGCCAAAAGCCGTAGTCGCGAAGGGTCTCCCAACGCCCGGAAAATTCGCGACGCCCGCACCAGCGCCACTTCGTCGACATTCATCTCCGGGCGCGACGCGGAGTGCTCTTCGGGATGGCAGGTGGGGTCGGCGATGCGCGGCATTAACTAAACATTTGAACAACTGTTCAAATGTTAGAATACTATGGCCCTCATGGGTTGTCAACGTGATAACCTTGTAAAGTCACCGCACATGAAAAAGGCACTAATCACTGGGGTAACGGGCCAAGACGGCTCCTATTTGGCCGAATTCCTCTTGCACAAAGGGTACGAAGTACATGGGATCAAGCGCCGCTCGAGCAGCTTCAATACCGGACGTGTAGATAGCATCTACACCGATTTGCATGAGCACAATAAGCGCTTCTACCTTCACTTCGGCGACCTGTCCGATACGAGTAGCCTTTGGACGTTGCTTTACGATATTCGCCCGGACGAAGTTTACAATCTTGCCGCCCAGAGCCATGTCCGGGTAAGTTTCGACATCCCGGAAAGCACCGGCGATATCACGGGAATGGGCGCCCTTCGCCTGTTGGAAGGTCTTCGCAAGACGGGCGTGAAGGCGCGGTTTTATCAGGCGTCATCCAGCGAAATGTTTGGCTCCACGCCCCCGCCGCAGCATGAGAATACTCCGTTTCACCCCCGCAGCCCCTATGCCTGCGCCAAGTTGTTCGCCCACGCGATGACGGTCAACTATCGCGAAAGCTACAACATGTTCGCCGTCAGCGGCATCCTCTTTAATCACGAGTCGCCGCGGCGCGGCGAAACGTTCGTTACCCGGAAAATCGCCCGCGCCGTCGCCCACATTCAGGCGGGCCTGCAGGAGAAACTCTATCTCGGCAATCTTGACGCCAAGCGCGATTGGGGCTTCGCCAAGGAATACGTGGAAGCCATGTGGATGATGCTACAGCAGGACACGCCGGCCGATTATGCGATCGGCACGGGAGAGACCCATAGCGTCCGTGAGTTTGTGGAAGTGTCGTTCGGCCACGTCAATCTCGATTGGAAGAAATATGTCGATTTCGACGCCCGTTACAACCGGCCCGCCGAAGTCGACGCACTGATGGCGGACCCGGCGAAAGCACGGGAGCAACTGGGGTGGCGACATCGGACAGGTTTCGCCGAATTGGTCCGGCTGATGGTCGATGCCGAGATTGACGCCATTGAACGGCAGCGGTCCGGTGTTGTATCGGTGGCGGCGGCTTACAACGCATAGGAGCAGGATGTTGGACTTAAGCGGAAAAAGAATCGTCGTTACCGGCGGCGGCGGCTTTCTCGGTTCGTTTGTGGTGGAACGTCTGCGCGAGCGGAATTGCGAGCGGGTTATGGTCCCTCGCCGCCGGGAATTCGACCTGACGACGATGGATGGCATTGAGAAGATGTTTGCGGCCTATCGGCCGGAGGTGATTTTCCACCTTGCGGCGGTGGTTGGCGGAATTGGCGCCAACAAGCTAAATCCCGGCTCGTTCTTCTACCAGAACGCGATCATGGGTATTCAACTTATTGAGGCCGCCCGCGTTCACGGGGTCGAAAAGACCATTGTGGCGGGCTCCATCTGTTCTTATCCGAAGTTTACGCCGGTACCGTTCAAGGAAGAAGATCTTTGGAACGGCTACCCGGAGGAGACGAACGCCGCTTATGGAATCGCGAAGAAATCGCTGCTGGTGATGTGCCAGGCCTATCGCCAGCAGTACGGCATGAATGCCATCTTTTTGATGCCGGTCAACCTCTATGGACCCCGGGATAACTTCGATCTCGAGTCCTCGCACGTCATTCCCGCGCTTATTCGAAAGGCTATTGAGGCCCGCGACGGCGGCGTGAAGGAACTGCATTGCTGGGGTGACGGCTCTCCGACGCGGGAATTTCTGTATGTCGAGGATGCGGCCGAGGGATTGATCTCCGGCGCCGAGAGTTACGACGGCGAAGAACCGGTGAACCTGGGCAGCGGCTTCGAGGTTTCCATTAAGGATTTGACGCACAAGATTACCCGCCTGTCCGGCTTTGAAGGCTCGCTGGTTTGGGACACGTCCCGTCCCAATGGGCAACCACGCCGCATGCTCGACACGACCCGCGCCGCCGCATTGTTCGGATTTCGGGCCAAGGTGAACTTAGACGAAGGCATCGCGAAGACAATCGCCTGGTACGAAACGAACCCGGTAGGCGCGGCCGTTACGGTCTAGCGCAACATGCTCCCTTCGGAATCCCCAGCCGCCGTCCAAAACCTGCGGGAACAAGTGAGTAATTTGGAGTTGGCGCTGCTGCGGCAGCGGTCACTTCTGGAGCAGTGCCGGCAGCGACAGGCACTATTCGAAAATGCCGCCGCCGAGCGACTGGTAGTGATCGAGCGGGGAGACAGGCTCTTGAAGGAGCGGGCGGATGAAATCGACCGTCTGCGCCGCCAGATTGAAGAACTAACCCAAGCTATCGCGGGCCACGCCGAAGAAAGGAATCGGCTTGAGGGGGCTTACCGCGAATCGAGCCGCGGGATGGCGGAACTCGCCAGCCGTGAGCGCACGCTGACCCGGGAGATTCTTGAACTACGGAATGAGGGGCTGTTACACTCAATCGTCCGCCGATTAAGCGGAATTTTCTCGTAATGCCCCCCCTCTCCACCATGCGAATTGCCGTCAACTTGCGCCAATATTACAAGGGCAAGATCGGCGGTATGGAAAATTACGTACGCAACGTATTGGCGGGCCTGGGGAACCACGCGCTGACCATTTGGGTGCACGAAGATGAAGTGGAGAACGTGCGGGATTTCGCGCCCAGTGCGGACATCATCGGCATTACGCACCAACAGGGCGCGGACGCCATCGAGAAGGGCTTGCAGGCGGGTTCGTTTGACGTGTTCTTCTGTCCCTTGCTCGTGCTCGAACCGCTGGTTGTAGGGCTGCCATCCGCCGTGATGATGCCCGACGTGCAGCATGAGTTTTTCCCGGAGTTCTTTGAGCAACAGGTTCTGCAATGGCGACGGCAAACGTACGGCCCCAGCGCCCTGAACGCCGACGTACTCTTCACGCTGAGCGAGCATGCCGAAGCGACCATCGTCGAGAAATTCCGCATCGATCCCGAGAAGATCGTGGTCATTCACCTCGACGCCGACCCAGAGTTCCGCAAACCTTTGCCGGACAGGCCGTCGCGCGCTTTTCAGGACCTGAAACTCCCGGCGAAATACCTCTATTTTCCGGCGAATTTCTGGCCTCATAAAAATCACGGCAACGTCGTGCGGGCCCTTCAAATCGCCATCGAAAGAGGCGAGGACCTGCACCTGGTCTTGAGCGGCTCCCCAGCGGGCGGCGAAAAGCTGCAGGAAGAAGTGAAACGGCTCGGTCTTCGGGACCGGGTCCATTTCAAGGGGTACCTCGACAAGCGGATTATCCCGGAGGTTTATCGCAACTCGATGGCCCTGCTGTTCGCCACCAAGTTTGAAGGCTTCGGTATTCCTCTGCTCGAGGCGTTCTATTGCGGCACGCCAGCCATCACTTCCCACTCCGGCAGTTGCGTGGAGGTCGCCGGGGAGGCCGCCGTTCCGGTTGATCCGCTTTCCTCCGAGAGCATCGCGGAAGGAATCCTCCAAGTGGCCCGCGATCCCGCGCTGCGCCAGCGTCTAATCGCCAGGGGCGCCGAGCGGGTCAAACAGTTCTCCTGGCAGCGCGCCGTCTCTCTTACCGAGCGGGCGTTTCAAAAAATCGCCAGTCCGTCCTACCGGCGCCCATCCCGTATTTCCGTCGAGGAGTGGCCGCGCATCGGCATCGTAACGCCCACCTACAACATGGCCGAATTCCTGGAGGAGACCATCGTCAGCGTGCTCTCCCAGGACTACCCGAGTCTCGACTATATCGTCATGGATGGCGGGTCGAAGGACGGAACCACGGAGATCCTGCGCAAATACGAAGGCAAGCTGCGCTGGCGCTCCGAACGCGACAAGGGACAGGGCGACGCCATCAACAAAGGCTGGCACGCGCTTACCGGCGACATCTTCGCCTATTTGAACGCCGACGACACCTATCTGCCCAACGCCCTTGCCACCGTCGCCGGCCATTTCAAGCGAAATCCAGGCGTTGGCATGATCTATGGCGAAGCCTATCATGTCGACGTGAGGGGGAAGATCCTTGAGCGCTATCCCACGCGGGCATTTGACTTCAAGACCCTTAATACGCACTGTTACGTCTGCCAGCCCTCCGCCTTTCTGCTCCGCGAAGCGTACGCCAACGCGGGCATGATCGACGTTAATATGCATTTCGCGCTCGACTACGACCTATGGATCCGCGTCGCCAAAATGTATGGCGTGCGTAAGGTCGACGAGTACCTGGCCACTTCCCGAATGCACATGGACAATAAGACTCTATCCAGTCGCCGCCAGGTTTACCAGGAGATCATCGGGACAGTGAAGAGGGAGTACAGCTATGTCCCATATGAGTGGATCAATGGCTACGCCTGTTACCTGTTGGACAGGAAGGATCAGTACTTCGACCGGTCCAAACCGTCGCTACGCTCTTACGCCCTCAGCCTGCTGCTTGGCGGTTATCACAACCCTCACAACCTGAAGCGCTACTGGGCCGATTGGCGCCGCATGACCGGCTTCGGCGGTCAGTTCACCGGACGCTGGGAGGACGGCTGGATTTCCCGCCGCTATGAAAGCGAACTCCACGTGGGCGCCAACAGCCGTCTGCTTCGCATCGCCGGTAAACACTTCGCGCCTATCGATAATCTCCGGCTGATCGTCCGTCTTAACGGCCGCACGCTGGAAGAAAAGCGCCTGCCCGCGCGCGGGCCTTTCGTGCTGGAACTTGCGCTCCCGGAAGACCTCCGCGGCAAGCAGTGCCGGCTGTCGATCGAAACCGACCGCACCTGGCGTCCCAAGGAGAACGGGGATTTCCGCCAACTTTCGTGCATCATCGACACAATGGAACAGGCGGCGGCGAGAGCCCAATCGTGAGCGGGCCTCTTGTTACGATAGTCACTCCGTCGTATAACCAGGGACACTTCATTACCGCCACCATTGAAAGCGTGCTGTCACAGGATTATCCGCGCATCGAATACATCATTATGGATGGCGGTTCCACCGACTTTACCGCCGAAGCGGTCCGCCCCTTTCTTGACCGCCTCACGTTCATATCGGAAAAGGACCGCGGCCAGACCCACGCTATTAACAAAGGCCTTCGCATGGCCAAGGGCGAAGTTGTGGCGTACCTTAACTCGGACGATACACTTCTTCCCAACGCCGTCACCCGCGCCGTCGCCGCGCTGGACCGCCATCCGGATGTGGGAGCCATTTACGGCGACGGCTATCAAATCGATTACCACGGCAATGTCAAGGGACAGTTTCCTTTCACGGAACCGTTCAACCTGTGGAAACTGACCTTCGCGCTCGACTATATTCTGCAACAGTCGGTGTTCTTCCGGCGCTCGTGCGTCGAGGAAATCGGCGGGTTCAACGAAGACCTGCATTTCGGCATGGACTGGGACATTCTGGTTCGCCTCGGTAAACGATACGGGCTCGCCTACGTGCCCGAAACATTGGGTTGCCTGCGCGAATACGACGAGGCCAAATCGTTCTCCGGAGGTACCCGCCGCTTTGACGAACTCGCGCGCTTGCTTCGCTCCCAGACCGGTGAAAGGTACCCGCCCGGCTGGTGGTTTTACGGTCTCGACACCTACGACAAAATTTGGAGCGAGCACATCCGCCGCTGGATTCCCGGACGGCTCGGCCGCTATCTGGCGATGCGTTTCGTCCACTTCTGCCGGGCTGGTATCGACCGCGTCCAGTTCCATTCCCAGGGCATTTTTCCCGATGGTTGGGCCGCGGAGACACTGCACTGGATGATGCCCGCTTGTTATTCCCACGCGGTCATTCGGGGCGGGCTTCCCGCCTGGGCAAAGCCGCTTGAACGCCAACGGCTGCGGATTTACGTGAACGAAATCCTGGCGGCGGAGGAGTGGCCCGGCTATGGCGAATTTGCGATTACCATCCCGCTACAAAATATGGCGGAGCCAAAAGCTTCGGTTCTGCGCATTGAGTCGGCCTGTGTCGTGGTACCGTCCAGGGAACGGCTCGGCGCCGACTCCCGCCGGCTGGCTTGGCAGATCCTGGGTTTTGACGGGAAGCGCTAAGACACCGGTGAGAGACTACTGGAATGGAATTTCTACTTCGGTGTAACTGCCGGATGTGGCGGCGTTTACGGCCAACGCACCTCGGTCAAGGTAAAGCCGCACCAGTCGATCGAATCCAGCGGCCTCGGCTACCCTGAGCAGTTCACCGTTAGAAATCCTGTCCCATCCTCGTTCTATCGCCTCAGTGACTTCGTGACCCGAAAGCGACCCGGCGATGCCGCTTGGGGTACCGTGGTCAAAAAGAATGCGCGTCAGTCGAAGATGCCGCACCGACAATAACCGGCGGCACGTCAAGGCTGCGGGCGGCAAATTCGAGCACGGCCTGAATCTGTTCCCGCGTCACATGAAACTGTTCGATGATTTCTTCGATGCTCGAACCCGCTTAAAGATTTTCAAAAACCGTAGCGACGGGCATCCGGGTATCGCGGAACACCCATGCGCCGCCGCGTCTGTCCGCCACGCTCTCCACGGCGGGGCATTGTGACCAGTCGAGATTTGCCATATTCCCGCCCTCCTTACAATCGTAGCTTTTTATCGCGGTTCGGCGGCGGTGTTCTTGGGATCGCTTTCGAACCAAACCTCGCCCGTTGGAGCCGTGCCTGCGCGGCCTGTGCGCTCTTCAATCACCGTCCCCGTGCAAAACACGCGAGAGCAAATGGCCGCCGCGCCGGCCTTGAGAGATGGCATCGGCGCCGACTGGCTTGCCAAATCCTCGGTTTCGATGGGAAGCGCTAAGACCCTTCGGCCACACGCGCCGGCGGAGTGACACCAATCGCCTGGCAATCCGCTTCCACCATCTCCCGGACCATCTCTTCAAAGTTTTTCCGCGGTTCCCATCCCAGAATTCGGCGCGCCTTGCTCGTATCGCCACAGAGCGCCACCGATTCGCCCGACCGGAAGAAATTCGGGTCCGTCACCACGTATTTCTCCCAGTCCAATCCGCCGCACTCAAAAGCGATCCGCACAAAATCGCGGACCGAATGCAGCCTGCCGGTGGCGATCACATAATCGTCCGGCACCGGTTGTTGCAGCATCAGCCACATCGCTTCCACATATTCCTTCGCGTAGCCCCAATCGCGCTCGGCATCGAGATTGCCCAACCGCAAATCGTGCGCTTGTCCAGCCAAAATGCGGGCCACGCCGGAGGTGATCTTGCGCGTTACGAACTCGTGACCGCGCCGCGGCGATTCGTGGTTGAACAGAATTCCGCTAGAGGCGTGCATGCCGTAACGTTCCCGGTAGTTCCGGACGAGTTCGAACCCCGCGACTTTGCTGATGCCATAGACGGAACGCGGCCGGAAGCGCGTCTGCTCGTTCTGTGGCGCCGCCGCCGCGCTGCCGAACATTTCCGAAGTGCCGGCAAAATAAAACCGGCATTGCGGCGCCAAATCCTTCAGGGACGCGAGCAAATAATGCGTGCCGTTAATGTTCGTTGTCAGCGTCGAAAATTCATCGTCGAATTCGTAGCTGACGAAACTCGCCGCCGCCAGGTGATAGCACTCGTCGGGACGAATTTTGCTCACCGCGTTGAAGATGGCCGGGTAGCTCTCGATCGATGCGGGCTGCAACTGGATCCGATCCAGCAACGGCAACAGACGCTCCAACCGGTGCTCCGGCGCTTCCAGACCTACGCGCCGGACCAGACCGAATACCTCGTAGTCTTTCGCCAATAACTTTTCGGCCAGATACGATCCGTCCTGGCCGTTCACCCCGGTGATAAGCGCGCGTTTCTTCTGCATAGCTACCGAATCAGTTTGCTCAAACGCCGCCCCACCCAAGTGTCATTCCAACGGCGTACGAAAGCATTCAGATTCATAACTCCAAACCATTCCTTCCAGAAACGGACCGGCGACGGCCAATTCAAAAGGGTACCAACAATCAGGCTGAAAAAGAACTTGGTGAACGATGGACGAAGCGGCTCAAAAAACTGGTCTCGCCGGTCCAGCAGGAACGACGCATAGCTGTGCGCCCATCGGAACGGCACATACCCATGATATTTCCGCAGCGCGCGGCTGGCTTCTTCAAATCCAACGGTTCGCTGTCGCAGCGTCTTGTTGTCGCGATGCATTCGCGAGTTGGCTAGCAGCGCGTCGACCTTCATCAATTCGTGGCTTTGGGCTAAACGCAGCCATAGTTCATAGTCGAAGGCAACTCCGTAATCGATGTTAAACCCGCCAACCTCACGCAAGATCCCGGTACGTACAAAGCAGGCGGGCTGGCATATATAACAGGAATTCCCGAGCGTTTCTTTCCGGAATGGCTCCACCGGATAGTTGTCGATCCGCCGGTCGTCTTCATCGATCCAGTACGCGTTGCCGTAGACGCCAGCCATTTTCGGATGAATTTGCAACCAATGCACCGCGGTTCGCACGGCGCCGGGAAAATACGTATCGTCGGCGTTAAGGTAGGCGAAAATCTCGCCCTTCGCCGCCGCCAAACCCTTCCCCAAGGCCTCCGCCACGCCCCCATCCGGCTCCATAATCAAACGCATCCGATCCGGGTGCTTCGCCACAAAATCGCAGACAATCTCGGCCGTTCCATCCGTGGAACCGCCGTCGACCACGATGTATTCCAGATTTGGATAATCTTGCGCTAACACGCTCTCGATCGTACTCGCTACAAAAGCCGCGGTGTTAAGGCAAGGCGTCACGATCGTTACTAGGGGGAAGTTCGTCTCCATCTTCCACGGAAACCCACTATAGCATTCGGGTTTGACTATTCAGACGGAGCTAGAATCTTAGATCGGTGCCGGCGCCACCATGTCCGCCAGAACGCGAGATTCGCCGCCCGTCCGCCCTTGAATTTGTCGACATCAAGAGTAAAGCGTTGAATCGTTTCCTCCGAGCGGTAGGGTCCGGGATGGCTCGACGGCGGAGAATGCGCCGGCGCACCATTTGAAATTACACCCACGCCGTTTGCGAACATGGCCAAACCGCCTGTGCCGAGTGTCTCCAAATCCACATCTCCCGACTCCATAAGGCCGACGAGAAAGGGAGCGCTTCGTTGGTTGTGAATGAACGCCAAAACTTGTGCGGCGGCTTTGCGGAGAGCGCGGTTGGTGGAGGCGCCGGTAGCCAGCTTGCCTAACACGGCAACGGACAAGGCATCGCCATTGCGATAGTACGCGCCAATGCTGAATGAAAGCTGGTCGAGATAGGGCGTAAGCGTGTGAGCTTTACGTTCAACCGTCACGAGCGCGTCCGAGCGCCCGAGCCGGATTAGACCCGCCAATGCCGGGCCATTCTTCAGAGGAGAATTACTCGCAAGAAGACGTCGATAGAACCGCTCCATGATTGCGGGATTTTGTTCGTCGAACGCTCCCCAATAGACGTACGAGTAACGAGAACCCACATCGCCATTGGCGGCACTGAGCAATTCAAGAAGGGCTTTGTCCGCGAGCGATGCATCCCTTCGGTACTCGTATCCAGGACTGAGTTGCCATCGACTCAGCGGAACACGGACATCATCCAAGAACCGCGCCGGAGTTGCGACGAACGGAAGCACGGACCATGAGTTGGAGCCATCGCGCTTTAGAAACCAAAGCCCAATGTCGCCTTTCAACAGTTCGGAAGCGACCCGCGTGGCGGTACCGGACTGCGCCCAGGTCAGCCTGACCCGCCGCGCCGGCGGCAGGATTCCCGCCAGTGACCGAATAACCCGCGCGTCAACCGAGACCAATGCCGTTGGCACCGGTTGGGTGGTGGATTGCGTTACGTTCATGGACGCGATGGTTCCGACGATCACGTCGCTAGACTGAGAACCAATTTGGCGCAAATTTGGGACGGCCACGACGACCGAGAAACACAAGGTTGCGTTCACCAATACAAGAAGAATCGTTCTTGCCATGATTTCGTGGATCGTAGTATGACGCTCCACCATATCACGCAAGCCGCTTACGATCAGGCCATGCGGCTTAATTCGCAGCCCGGCAAGTCCTTGAACGCCGTAGTATAATCCGCACCAGTTCGTCCTGAACTCCGGAGGCGCTGTATGACTCACCCGACGATGCGAATCATCGCGGTCCTACTCTCCTGCTTCGTTGTTCCGCTCATTGGGCAGGTGACGACGGCAACCCTATACATTATCATCACCGACTCGACGGGAGCGGTGATTCCCGGCGCCTCGGTCATCCTGCGGGACGACGCGACTGGATCGGTCCGGCGGCAGACCTGCGATAACCTCGGCGAATGCGGCTTCCAGTTCCTTCGGCCCAGTACGTATTCCGGCTCAATTAGCGTCTCCGGATTCAAGACCCTCGAAATATCCGGACTGACGATCGAGACCGCGCAGAACGTCCGGCGTAAGTTCACGCTGAGCGTGGGTGACATCGTGGAAAAAGTCTCGGTCTCCGGAGAGGCGCCCATCGTGAACGCGGTTTCGCCGGAGCAACTGGAGAGTCTGGCCGGCGCCACACTGGAACAACTTCCCGTCGCGCGGCGCCGCGCATCGGAGTTGTTCCAACTGGGAACCTCCGTGTCGCGAACGCCGGGAACGACCAACAACTCGGGTAGTTTCCGGCTGAACGGACTGGGGGCGGGGGCCACTACCATCACCATGGATGGCATTCCAGCGAGCGCCCATCCGGGGTCTCCGCAGGGCGGCTTCCGCGGCGGCTTCAACTACATTGAGGTCGCGAGCATGGAAGCGATCGAAGAAGTGGCCGTATCCAAGGGCGTGTTTTCGGCCGAGTATGGGCGGGCGATGAGCGGCAACATCAATGTGATCACGAAGTCCGGTACGAACCAGTTGCATGGCAGCCTGTTCCACCTCTTCAACGCCGCGCAATTGAACGCGCGCCAGTTCTTCCTTGCAACGCGCCCCGCCAGCACCTTCAATCAGTTTGGCGGATCAATGGGCGGCCCCGTCATTCGCAATCGCCTTTTCCTGTTCGGGGTATATGAAGGCTACCGCGACCGGCGTACGACGACGATCAACGCGCTGGTGCCGACGCCGCGCCTTCGCGATGCGATGCTGACGCGGTTTCCCGGCTACAAGCTTCTGCTCGACGAGTTCTATCTACCCAATCAGCCGTTCGCGGCGGCGGCGGCCACCGGGGCTTACATCGCTCCGGGACTGATTCGGGCGACCACCGATCACTTCGTCTTGAAACCCGACGCGTGGCTGTCGAGCAATCACCGGCTGAGTTCCACTTGGACCAGAGACCGGCCGGATCTGTTCACGCCGAACGGACCGGGCCGCAATATCTCGCGCACATTCGTCGGGGTGCTCGACCGCTTCAACGCCACCTACTTCACATTCGGCGCGGCCTGGAGCGCCGAGACGCGCTTCGGCTGGAACCGCGTGGACAACACGCGGCGCGACAACTATTTCGATGTGCAAGACCCCAGTAAGCCGGAGGCGGCGCTGGGCGGCCGACGCGCGCCCGCCATCTCGGCGCTCGGAATCGGCATCGGCGGCGAAGACAATTTTATCGGCAACGCTCCCAGTTGGAATGTCGAGCAAAAGCTGAGCCGGCAGTTCGGCAAACACTCTCTCAAGTGGGGCGGAATACTCAGCAAACGCGCCTTCGGTATCGGCAATGTCGGAAGCCCCCTGTTCACTTACAATACCGAGCAGGACCTGATCGAAAACTCGCCCGTCGCGGCTCAGTTCTCGTTCGGCTTTCGGCCCTGGGTGGGCCGCCAGCTCGACTTCGGATTCTTCATTCAGGACGACTGGCGCATCAGCCGCAAGCTGGTGTTGAATCTCGGTCTCCGGTATGACTTCTTCGACAACATGACAGCCGAAGGATTGAGCGGTGGACCGCCGCACTTCGCCAACGCCTCGTTCACCAACTTCGCCGCGTTCACGCTAGGTCCGTTCCGCGCTTTCGACAATGCATACGACCGCGATCCGGTCAGCTTCGGCCCCCGCTTCGGCTTCGCCTACAACCCGGACGGCGTCGCGAAGACGGTTATTCGCGGCGGCGCGGGCTTTATGCACGCCCCGGTAAATACCAGCATCTTCGAGCAGACGGCGATTAACTCCATCGATCAGCCTTTCCGCATCGATCTCTCCCGGAGCGAGGTGCAGCGAATCGGCATCCGATTCCCCGCCTACAACGAAGACGTGTTGCCGCTCATCCGGGCGGGAACGGCCGCGCCCGCCTATCAACTCGTCGATCCCCGCATAAATACGCCCTACGCGATCAATTTTACGCTTGGCGTGGAACACGCGCTGACGAATACCCTCATGCTCGAGACCGCGTTCGTCGGAACGCGCGGCGTCAAGTTTATCCTCCCGCGCATCTACAACCAGCCCGACCCCATTTCCGGAATCCGGCCGAATCCCAATTTGGGCCAGTCGCGTTATTGGGACAACTCCGACAGCTCCATTTTCGTTTCCTGGCAGACCTCGCTGCGGAAGAGATACAGCCGGAATCTGAGCGGAGCGGTGCACTACACATGGGGTAAGACTATGTCATATCTTTACGGCGACCTGACCTATGCGGTGCCGACGTTTATCCAAGACTTTTTCGACGTACGGTCGAATCGCGGCCGCCCGCCCCAGGATATTCAGCACGCGGTGACCGGTAGCTTCGTCTACGACGTCCCGCTGTTTGCGAGTGCGGGCCGCGTGCTGAAACATACGCTTGGCGGATGGCAGGGGAGCGGAGTGTTCCGCGCTCAATCCGGCAATCCGCTAACTATTACCCAGGCCAGCGGCCGCGTATTCGGAAGACCCGACCTGATCGACTTCGACAATGCGGTGAGCGATAACGGGCTGCAATATTTGAACCCCGCCGCTTTTGCGCGCGTGCCAGTCAGCGCCATGACGGGACAACAGATCCGCGCGGGCACGACGGGCAACGGCGCCCTGGTCAGTCCCGGCTTCTGGAACCTCGATTTCTCTTTTGGCAAGAATTTCCGTATCACCGAGCGGGTTCAGTTCCAGCTCCGCGCCGACATGCTGAATGCGTTTAACCACGCGAATCTGAACGTCGTCGAGACCAACATTGTAAACGCCCGGTTCGGGCGTCTTATCGGCGCGACGGATCCGCGCTTCGTACAATTCCACCTGCGGCTGGCCTTCTAACATGCGGCGACGCTACGCGTTTCTTATTTTGTCGCTCTTCGTGGACCACGCGGCCGCCGCTGTTATTGAGGGCGCCGCCTTGACCAAAGGCCCGTCGAGAATTGCCTTGCCGGCTCTCGAGTCCATCCTCGCCCGCACGAGCCCGGCTATCCGGTCCGTTCGGCTGGAACTCGGTAACGGCGCGGCCGAGTCCTTCTCGATCCGAAAAGTGGGAGACGCGGCCGTCGTCACCGGCGCCGATCACACCGGACTCGGCTACGGCATATATGAACTGGCCGCTCAACTGGCGGCTGGCGGCGAGGCGCGAGACGTGGCGCGCTCGGCCGAAGTGGAGATCCGCTCCGTCGCCCTTTTTCTTTACAATCGCGATCTGGAGCGGGAGTGGTTTTACTCCGAGGATTTCTGGCGGCGCTACTTCGCATTGCTCGCGCGCGCCCGCTTCAACCGGATCTCGCTGATTTTCGGCCACCAGACATCGTACTTCGCTCCGCTCTTTCCATTCCTGGTCGAGGTTCCCGGCTACGAACGGGTGAAGGTGCCCTCGTTCACGCCGGAAGAACGCCGCCGAAATCTGGAGATGCTGCGGACCATCACGGAACTCGCCGATGAGCATGGAATCCGGTTTGTGTTGGGAGTTTGGCAGCAGCACGCGCATCTGTACGGCAAGAACCTCGTGGACAATCTTCCCTACGAGGACCTGTTCGACTATTGCCCCAAAGCGCTTGCGCTCATTCTAAGAGCCGTGCCCAAAATTCACGGCGTCCAGTTCCGGATGAATATCGAATCCGGAATCGAAGAGGACGATCAAAACCGTTTCTATACGGCGATGTCGAAGGCGATTCTGTCCGTGGGGCGCCCAATTGCCATCGATTACCGGGCGAAGGGTTTGCGCCCCGAAACCATTGAGTCCGCCGTGGCGCTCGGGATCCGTCCCACGGTGTCGAACAAATACTGGCGGGAACATATGGGGCTTCCTTATCAAAGCACGCGGATCGACGCTCCAGACAAGGCTCGCAGCTATCGGCGATACGGTTACTGGGACACGCTCTATCAGAATCGCCCTTATGATGTGCTTCACCGCATGTGGACTCTCGGGTCGCACAAGATTCTCCTTTGGGGCAGTCTCGACTACGCCAGGCAGTTCGCCGAGAGTTCTCACCTGGGAGATGGGCGCGGTCTGGAGATCTGCGCATCGCTCTCGCAGAAGGGTTTCGGAAACTTTCCGGGAGGGAACTGGCGCATCTTCGCCAAACCCGAACTTGAGTATTTCCGATGGGAGTTCGAGCGCTACTGGGCATACTATCTCACGTTCGGACTGGCCGCTTATTCACGGGATTCCAGCCAGCCTGTTCTCGACGCGGAGTTCCAACGGCGGTTTGGAAAAGCGTCGGGCTCGATTCGCAAGGCTTACGATGCGGCGAGTTGGGTGATTCCTTATTTGACGGCCGTCCGCGCCGTTTCGAATTCGAACTTCGGATACTGGCCCGAGATGGAGGCCGGGGGTCTGATGGATCGTTACATAGAAACCGGCACCGGCGACGACAACCGCTTTTACTCGATCGGCGAATACGTCACCGACTCGCTCGCTCGCCGCTTTTCCGCCAAGACGTCACCGGAAGAGATGGCCTCCCAACTCGAGCGGTGGGCGGTAGCCGCCGGCGAGGCTATGAAATCCGCGGGTGATGTGCCATCCGAGTCGGGCAAGGAACTTGCCTCTACCCGGGTGGATATCGGCGTGCTGGCAGCGCTGGCGCGGTACCACGCCGCGCGCCTCCGGGCCGGCGTCGAGTATGAGTTTTTCACGCGCGGCGGACAGCGGCAAAGGCTTACCTCCGCCGTCTCGCAGTTCCGTCACGCCGTCGGCCACTGGAAGGAGATTGCCCGCCTCACCGATGGATATTACTACGCCAACATGGTATTCAACCGGCCCCCGGAGCAGATCGGACATTGGAAAGACGAGCTTCCGTTTCTCGAAAACGAACTCACACGGCTCACCGAAATAGACCGGTTGTACCGGTTGACAGCCGCCGACCCCGCCAAAGCCCTGGAATGGAAAATCGAGCAACCACGGCACAAGCTCACGATGCGCGCGAAAGAGACCGCCGGCACGTGGTCGCGATGGGCGGATCTGACTCCCGTCGCCGAACCCGCCGGCGCACCCGCGGACCGTTACACCCAGATGGATCCGGCGGCCGCCGTCCAGGACGTGCTCCGCCGCCAGCGCTATGCGCGAATACTTCACACGCCCGTCCGATTCGCGACCGAGCGCGAACCGCTACACATCCACGCATCTTTGCTCGGCAAGCGCGAGGGCACTTCCTTGACTGTAAATTATCGCCTTTCCGGTAATGGTTTTTCGTTCCAGACCGTGGAAATGAAGGCCGATTCCACCGGCAACGAATACTCCGCGGCAATCCCGGCCGCCCGCGCCGGCGACACAATCCTGTACTTCATTCAGGCGCGGGATGGAACGACGCACACGCACGGATCGAGGAAGGAACCACACACCGTCGCCCTCCGCGCCGCGGTGCCCGTTCAGCCGGTGATTCAACACGCGGATGTGACTTCGGCGCTGGTGGGCAAGAGCCTTCCGGTTGTGGCAAAAGTCCGAACCGGGTTGCCGCCGGCGTCGGTGCGCTTGCACTATCGGCATCTGGACCAGGCCGAAGATTGGATCGTCCGGGACATGCAGGCTACCGGTTCGTCCGGCTATAACGCCGAGATCCCCGGCGAATTCATTGTTCCCGGTTGGGACTTGATGTACACGATCGAAGTGGTCGATTCAGGAGGAACGGGTGAGTTCTACCCCAATGCGCGTGAGCGAAACCCGTTTGTTGTCGTGTCGGTAAAGGGCGGTCACTGAGGACGATGCGCGGTGCCGCGCGTAATCGCGGGGCCGAATCGATTAGCCGCTGCCCGCACTTCTCCTTGACAGCGCCCCCCGGCACTTCCTATCCTGGTAGTTCAGTGCAACTCACTTTCAACAAGATGATCGCTGCCCCGGACGAAACTCCGGCGGACACGCGGAGCTCGCTCGTTGATCTTCGCTGCGGCCAAGCGGCTATTCTTGAATCCCTCGATGTCTCCGAAGATCTGGGACGGCGTCTGATGGAACTGGGTTTCTTTCCCGGCGGCGACATCGTCGCAGCGGGCTGCGCGCCCGGCGGCGATCCCCGTGTCTACCGCGTCGATGGCTCCGAAATCGCCCTGCGCACCGAAACCGCCCGGTTGTTGAAACTCCGGTCAAACTCCATTCGCACCGTCGTTCCGCCAAAGGGCACAGCAAAGAGTGCATCGAGCCGGCCATGAGCGCGGGAGACTCCTGCCACGACCTCGCCGCGGAGCCCGCCTCCACTGCGACGATTGACCCGGCAGTCCGCTCCCTTCGCCATTACGTCGCACTCGTCGGCCCTCCGAATGCCGGTAAAACCACGCTTTTCAATCGGCTGACCGGTCTCCGCCAGAAAGTCGCGAATTTCCCCGGCGTTACCGTTGAACACCATGTCGGCAAAGCCCGGACCACGGCCGGCCGCCAAGTCTTTCTCATCGATCTTCCCGGTATTTACAGCCTCCATCCCCGCTCGGAGGACGAGGAAGTTACCCGCGATGTACTGACGGGAGCGAAGGCCGACATTGGCTTGCCCGATGCCGTGGTTTTGATACTCGATGCCACCAATTTGCATCGGCATCTCCTCCTCGCCGCCCCCATTCTCAGTCTCGGCCTCCCCACACTGGTCGTACTGAATATGGCGGACGATCTCGCCGCCCGCGGCGGCAGCGTCGATCCCGCCGCGCTCGCCGCCCAACTCGGTTGCCCCGTCGCGCTGATCAGCGCCACCTCCGGCGCGGGCGTTGAAAAGGTGGCCCAGTTCCTGGAAGGAAGCAGCGCCCGGCCTCCGGCAACCGCCAAACGCGTCGAACTCCCCATTCTGCAGGACCTCCCCGGATGCCGCCGCTGGGCCGGCCAGATCGGCAAGCAAAGCGACTATCAGGCGCCCGCGCCCCCAATGTGGACCCGCCGGCTTGACGCTGTCTTTTTGCATCCCACTATTGGCCCGCTTACATTTCTGGCGGTTGTCGTCGCCGTCTTTCAGTCGATATTCAGCGGCGCCAAGCCACTCATGGACGGGGTGGAAACGTTGATCGCAGTCTCCGGCAACTGGATCGGCGCGGCCCTGCCCGACGGACTTTTCCGTGGTTTCCTTATCGATGGCCTATGGGCGGGCGTCGGCTCGGTGGTTATTTTCCTGCCGCAAATCCTTCTACTCTTCCTGTTCATCGGTATACTCGAAGACTCCGGCTACCTGGCGCGGGCGGCCCTGATCGCGGATCGCACCATGGCCCTGGTCGGCCTCCAAGGCAAAGCGTTTATCCCGCTCCTCTCCGCGTATGCCTGCGCGGTCCCCGCGATACTCGCCACTAGAACCATTGAGAACAAGCGCGACCGGCTAGCTACCATCCTTATTGCGCCGTTTATGACCTGCTCGGCCCGCTTGCCGGTCTACTTGCTGATCATCGCGGCTTTCATTCCCGATCAACCGCTTCTCGGCCCGCTTCTAGGAACTCAGACGGCAGCCATGCTCGGGCTATATGTCCTCGGATTCCTTGCCGCCGTCGGGACCGCTCAACTCCTGCGCTCCACCGTTCTTCGCCGCCAGCAAAGCGTCTTTGTCCTGGAGTTGCCCCCGTACCGGATGCCGAACATCCGCTCGCTTGGTCTGCGCCTTTATGACCGCGCCGTCGTTTTCCTCAAACGTGCCGGAACTGTTATCCTCGCCGTCTCCGCCTGCCTTTGGATCCTCGCCCATCTGCCGTACGAAAACGGGCACCCGCCAAAGTTGGAGCAAAGCTATGCCGGCCAAATCGGTCACCTGGTGGAACCGGCCATTCGTCCTTTGGGTTTCAACTGGAAGATCGGCGTCGGCCTGGTCACCTCCCTCGCCGCTCGCGAGGTAATCATCGGCACGCTCGGGACAATTTACGGCATTGAGAACGCCGACAAGGATTCTGTCAGCCTCCAGGAGGCCTTGCGGCAAGACCTTTCCCCCGCCGGCGCCGCCGCCCTACTCGTCTTTTTCGCCTTCGCAATGCAGTGTTTTTCCACGATTGCCGTCGTTCGAAGGGAAACCGGAAGCTGGCTTTGGCCTTCCGTACAATTTATTTATATGAGCGCATTCGCCTATATATCCGCCTGGGGTACTTACTTACTCCTGAATCGTTAGTGGCAGCCGGTACTAGCGCGTTAATCGGATCACTATCGTCGCTAGCCCTTGTTATCAATGACTTAGACCGATTGGGAGCAGGTACTAAGCCCGCAGGGCATAGGCCATGGCCCGGCAGGGTGCGTACCAGTTGGTAGTTCCTCCGCGTAATCATTCGTCCCATTTTGGGCTTCGGAAGTATTATTCAAAATCCGGGTATGCGCTTACTGCACCCCCTGCCAATCGCCCTTCTCCTGTCCTCCGCAACCTGGGCACTACCGAGTTTCCCGGTCACTTTTCAGGATCAATTGGATTCGCAAAACGGCGCCGATGTCATCGGCAACCCCGACCTTTTCGAAATCGATTACCTCAAGCTGGCCGGCATGAACGGCAACACATTGCAAGTCGACATTCGCTTCAACTACGGCGGCGGCGCCAGTTTGTCCCCCTTCAACATCAGTGGCTTCGCCCCCACCCTCAACGTCGGCGATCTGTTCTTCCGGACGCCCGCCAACACATACGCCTTCATCCTCAACACTCACAACGGCCTTACCACCAATGGTTTGTATAAAATCACCGGCACTCAGACGGCCCAATCCGTTCTCGGTAACCCTTCGTCGGGCACCTACCGCAATACCGCCCAAGTCTGGGCCAGCCCGGCCGGGGCGCAACTCCTTTCCACGGGAAGTAGCAGCGTCTCCATCGTGAATAACAACAGCACTAATCTTCTGGCTAGCCTCTACATGCCGTTGACCAATACCATGATGGCCGATCTCGACAATGGCTTCAGTGTCTACTTTGCCTCCGCCACTTGCGGTAACGACGAAATCACCGGCACTGTTCCGCCTTCCGCCGTCCCCGAGCCCGGAACCTGGGCGACGCTCGGCGCTGGGCTTGCGGCCATTGGCCTCTACCGGCGAAAGCGATAAGTAGCCCAACTCAATCCGCATGATAAAATTGGGGTTGCGTCTATTGGGCGTAACCCTAATTTCCTCGTCTTATCATGCATAACGTCATAATCATCGGCTCCGGCTGCGCCGGGAACACGGCCGCCATCTACGCCGCTCGCGCCTCTTTGAAGCCACTAGTCATCGGTGGCCTTGAACCGGGCGGGCAGCTCTCGATCACTTCCGAAGTGGAAAATTTCCCCGGCTTTCCCGAAAGCATTCTCGGCCCGGAGTTGGTCGAGAACATGAAGGTTCAGGCCCAGAAATTCGGCGCCGAGTATCGCCACGGCACGGTGGATGAGGCCGTACTGACAGAGCGTCCGTTTCGCCTGAAAATCGATGGCGTCTGGGAGGAAACCCGTACCCTCATCGTCGCCTCCGGCGCCTCCGCCCGCTGGCTCGGCCTGCCTAACGAGCAGAAGCTAATCGGCAAAGGCGTCAGTTCTTGCGCCACCTGCGACGGCTTCTTCTACCGCGAAAAAGAGATCATGGTTATCGGCGGCGGCGATTCCGCCATGGAAGAGGCCAACTTCCTCACCCGCTTCGGCAAACGCGTCACGCTCGTACACCGCCGCGAACAGTTCCGCGCCTCTAAGATCATGCTTGACCGCGCGCAAGCCAACCCCAAGATCGAGATGATTCTGAATACCGTCGTCGACGATGTATACGACGTGTCTAAAGGCTCTGTCACCGGCGTGCGTCTCCGCAACCTCGTCACCGGCGAGGCCTATGATCGCCAAGTCGATGGCTTCTTCGTGGCCATCGGCCATATCCCGAATACTAAGTTTCTAAACAACCAGATCACCCTCGATGAAGAGGGGTATATCATCTCCCAGGGCGGCGCCCGTACCAATATCACCGGCGTCTATCACGCCGGCGACGTGCAGGACCGGACTTACCGTCAGGCTATCACCGCGGCCGGCGCCGGGTGCATGGCCGCCATGGAAGCGGAGCGGTTTCTGGAAGCCGAAGGGCACTGAGGGCGACACGAGCCGTGAATGTGCCTCATGGTGAAGCGGTAGCGCCCGCTCAACAATCCGCTAAACGCATCGACCGGCGCGCAAAGTTGCAACGTTAGCGCGGTCATTTACGCGGAAGCTGTAAGTGCCGCCATTAGAGCGGATGGATAGCGGCATCACGCTTTCCAATCGGCAGTCACTTTCGCAGGCCGCGCAGATTTGTTTTAGAAGCTCCGAACTATTGACTTCGGAAATGGCCGGGAGCAACGTATATTTCAGTACCGTTGGCCAAGGCTATCTTAACGCTCCGGTGGACGAGAGCCAGAAGCATGGAAGGTAGACGAGGGGGTAACCGGTTTGACGGCGCGACCGGATTTAGTCGTGAAGTGATTTCCCGTGACCATCTAATTCGACGCCGTCCGCTGCCGCTTATAACCCTCCTTCAAATACTTCGCCGCCTCCTCCTGCGCGCCCTGCGTATTGTCGCGGGTCCGCACGGCCAGGTTATACTCATTAACCGCGCGATCCCGCTGCCCGGTAATGTCGAAAATCTTGCCCAGATTGATATGAGCCCAGACTTCCGTCCACTTCGGCTCCAGATCGCCGTCGAGCACCGCGCGAAACTCATTCGCCGCCGCCTGATAGTTATTCTGCAGGAAGAAAATATCGGCCACCCGGTAGTGCGCCAGCGAACTGTTCCGGCTTACTTCCATGGCCTTCTGGAACTCTTTCAACGCTTCGCCGTACTCGCCGATATCGGAATACATTTCGCCGCGGCGAATCGCCACCGCCACGCGCATCGTGCTGGACATGCGCAGCACCCGAAGGTTCGGATCTATTTCCACTTTTTTCGGCTTGCCGAATGTCTCCACAACAAACTCCGACGATGGCCCCGCCACTTCCACCCGCTTGAACTCCGGATTGCCTTCGGTCTCAATCTTCAAATCGACCGGCATACGGAAAGTGTCCAGATCCTGTTGGATCTTACCCATGATACGGAAACCCTTGCTCGTCCGATATACCGTGTACTCCAGCTTGAACTGCGGCGCGCCGCTCGATTCGATCCATTGAATGAAGAAATAGCCCAGGTCTTGTCCGGCCAGATCGGACACCAGCTTACTAACATCGTCCGTGCTGACGCTCTTATTCGCGAACTGCTCCGGAATCGCCTTCAAAAGTTTCTTGAAATTATCTTCACCCAAAACGTTTCGCAGCATTTGATACACAGCCGCGCCCTTGGCCGCCGTCGTCGCCCAATATTCCGGCGAGTAATCCTCCAGCCGGGCCGATTGAATCAATGGTGGATTGTCAATCGTCAGCGCTTCCACATAGGTCTCCCGGATGTCGTTCTCCACCGCGCCCGCCGCGGCCGTCTGTTCGGTATGCAACAACTCCGCATACCGCGCCATTCCGTTCGTGATCCACAAGTGATTCCGGCTCGCGGGCGAGGTCAACAGCCCATACCAATGCCGTGCCAATTGGTTGGCCAGCAGTTTCGGATTCGCCTCTTTCCCAATCGCCCGCGGGGAGAGAAACAACATTCCCGGCGCCGCATATCCGTTTGGCGCGCCCTCTCCGGTTTCGACGAGTATCAAATTCGACGACGGCGCTAAACCGAACTGCGTCGTCAACAAGCCCAGCACCTTCCCCGTCTCTTCTCCCCACGCATCCGCGGATGCCGCCAATTCACCCCGGAAATACACCAGCGAATTCACGCCGCCGGAAGAAACCCGCTTCGCTTCTCCCTGCACAATGGCGAGACTCCCGCCGAATCCCGGCGAGTTAAAACTGCATGTGGTTGTCACTTTCCCATCGCCGCTTTTCGTCGATTCCAGTCCGCCGCTCACAACCTTGTACCCTTCCGGCACCGTGATCGCAAACTCCGATTTATAGCGGTCCGCCGTGTATCCCGCCATCGGGAACCACCGCGACGGATACATCAGGAACGATCCTTCCGGGCGTAACGCCGCAAATTGAATCCCATACACCGGGGACTCTTCCTGCCCCGTCAATTTGCCTTCGTACTGCATGACGATTTCACGGGTCGACCCCTTCACCATCGGCGGATCCAGCGTCACGCGCACGGTAAAGTCCTGCGAATTCCGGCTCGAGTCCACCCGCGAATCGTCCAGATACTTCACGCCCGTAACTGTCATTGCGTTGTGCAACTCGAACGTGGCCGTGCCGATCTTGTCATCCACCGCCAGAAAGCGCACGCGCGCTTTCGCCGCAATCGATTGCGTTCGCGGATTTACATCCGCCGTCACCTGGATCTCTTCGACATCGATCCGGCCCGCCGAGACTCGTGTCTGCGCTTCCGCCCGTAGCGGCAGCAAAGCCGCTCCCGCTAATACCAACGCCACCGTTACATTCATCTGCATCCATCCACTCTTCAATCTCGAGGTTTACAATTCCGGGAAAAATCGGGCCGCCAGTAACTCCGCCGCGCGGGCCAAAGGGTCCCCTTCTCCGCGCAACTTCGTTCGAATGCCGGCCAGCTCATTTCGCATAGCCGTCTGCGCGGCCTTGTCCTTTAATAGTCGCAAAGCTGCAAGCGCCAGCCCCGGACCATCCCCTTCATTCTGCATTAGTTCGGGCACAATCCGGCGCCCTGCCACCAGGTTCACCATTGTGAAATAGGGTACATCCACCAGCCACCGGCCCAGTTTCCAGGAAACCGGTGAAACCTTGTAGAAAGTTACCATCGGTGTCCCCATCAACGCGGCTTCCATCGCAACCGTGCCGCTGGCGGCGAGCGCCAGGGTCCCATGGGCAATTGCGTCCCATGTTTCCCCTTCAATTATTTGGATGGATGCGCCGGAAATCCGTTCCCGAAAAGTTGACCCGGGAAACATCCCGTCGTAATTGTTTCCCACCCGGTTCATAAATCCGGCCGGCGCCGCCCATACGACGACGACATCCATCTCCGCCCGAATCCTCTCTACCGCGTCCATAACGGCCGGCAGATGCCGCCGCACTTCGCCTATCCGGCTTCCCGGCAGCAGCGTAAGCAACGGCTTCGAATAATCCAACCCGTGCCGCGCGAAGAACGCTTCCCGCGATAGCGCCGGCTTTGCCCACCACGCCAGCGGATGGCCAATATAGGTGGCCTGCGGCATCCCCTGCCCGTGAAAAAAGGCTGGCTCAAATGGAAAAATGCAGAGCAACTCATCAATGACTTTCTTCATTGTTTTCACCCGCCCCTTCCGCCAGGCCCACGCCTGCGGCGCCACTAGATACGCTACCGATATGCTCCGCTTCTTCGCCTGCGCCGCCACCCGGAAGTGGAAGTCCGGACTGTCGGTCAATATCGCCAGCCGCGGCCGCCGCTCTTCCATCGCCCGGACCAATTTCCGATACTCACCGTAAATGCGCGGCAGATGTTCCAGTACTTCCACCAATCCCACCACCGCCAAGCTCTCGGACTCGACAATCGCCTCCACCCCCGCCGCGCGCATGCGCGGCCCCGCGCAGCCAAAGAACCGCGTCTCCGGCAATCGCTCGCGCAACTCTTCCACCAGTTTCGCCGCGTATAGATCCCCCGACGCTTCCCCCGCGGAGATCAGAATTTCCAGGTGTGCCAAAGGCTCAGTCTACAATGGGCGGGATTCCGGGCTGTAATTGATAGAATTGAAAGAGGTCTTGATGCCCTCACCTACCGATCTCGCCGACTCTAACCAAATCCTAGCCAAAACCAAGTCACACCTCGGCGATTTCGCCCAACGTTCCCACCGCGACGCGACTCCGTTCGGTCCCGTCTTCTCCTATCACGCCGCCGCCGTTCCACTCGCCGCCGAAGATCTGCGCGATTTTGTCGACGAACCCATCGCCGCCCTCCCGCCGCGGATCCTCACCGGGCTCGGCAAGGTTGTCATTCTGTTCGTCCCCTTCCTCGAACGTCCCGCCGCCGACACCCAATCGCCGCGAGGCAATAAGCGGCTCTCCGAAAAACTCACGGAGTTCGACCATCGCGACAGCCTCGTCGTCACTGACCCGCCCATCCCGGCCAATCGCCTTCCCTCCGCCTACATCCCGCCCGCCACTTCGAAGGAGCCTCACATCCTCGCCTTCGGCGTCCAGGATGTCGATTCCAGCGACTATCACTACAACTTTTTCCACGCCGTTTCCCTGCTCGTCTACCTCACCCAACCCGATTCCGTCCTCGCCGGGTACCGCAACATCCTTCGCGAGGAGTTGAAGAGCCGCGCCCATGGCGAGGTTGACGATTCCTCCTGGAAAGCCAAGCTCGAACTCCTCAAAAAAGAATCCGGCGTCCGCGGCGAATCCAAACTGTTCCTCGAATACGCCCAGCACAGCTTCGTCGATAGCCTGACGCTATTCCTTCACGGCATATGCTGTGACATCGACGTCGAACCCGGCCCGCGCCAGATCGCGAGCCGCCATCTTCGCAAGCGTCTCCAGTTTCTTCAACTTGAGTATCCTCAGCCGGCGGGGTATGCTGTCTTCCCGGAAGAACTTAAGAATTAACTGAGGGAAAGACCCGCGCACTTCTGCCGATAAGACAATGTGCAGTCTTTGCGGATCTCATTGTTGGTATCGCTCGCGTGGGCGGCTCCACTCGCCGCCGCGCCATCCGTCAAAGTCTCTCCAGCGGCCTTGGTCTTTACCTTCCAGGAGGGTGCGGCAACGCTGCCGGCCGCCCAGACCCTGGCTGTCTCGGCCGCCTCCAGTGGCGCGGTTGCGACAGTTCAAGTCAGTTCCGGTGGAAGCCTTTGGTTGGCGTTTACACCTCTTTCCGGCAAGACCGCTTTATCCGTTAAGGTCAGCGTGAACCCCACCAGCCTTCCCGTGGGGCAATACGCCGGCACAATCACGCTCTCGACGCCCGAGACCGGGGGCGACCCCGTCACAGTTCCCGTCACACTCAATATAAAATCTCCGCCGTCGGATCTGAAAGTCGCGCCGGCAACGCTTTCTGTCACTTATCGGCTGGGGGACGCGGCGCCGCCGCCCGCGTTCATCTATCTTACGACCACCGGCGGTCTGCTATCCTTCACCGCCGCCGTGACCGGCGCCAAGTGGATGCGCGTTACTCCCGCCAGTGGCGCTGTCTTCCCCGGATTCCGAACCGGCGTCGCCGTCGCCGTGGATGTCGCGGACCTCACCCCAGGAACGCAAAAAGGGACCGTTACCCTCAGCGCGCCGGACGCCGTCACCAAAACGACGAGCGTTGCCGTGAATCTTACGGTTCAACCTGGCCAAGCCGTTGCAACCACGCTCTGGCCGCCCAGGATCATCCGCGGCGCAGTGGACAGTACGGTAACCATCACCGGTCAGCGCTTTTTCAGCGGGACCACGGTTAAGTCCGGCAATACCGCGCTCAAAACCACCATCCTCGGCCCCAATGTGCTCACTGCCGTCGTGCCGTCGTCTCTTCTCGCCAACCCGGGCACGGTGCCAATCGTCGCGGCCAATCCCGATCCCGGTGGCGGCGCGGCGCAGGTGTTGAACCTCGAAGTCCTGCCGCCCGGCCCGCTGCTACTCGCGGTGGTAAATGCCGCGTCGCAGCGTCCCGCGCCCATCGCTCCGGGCTCGGTTTTTACACTCTACGGCTCAGGCCTCGGGCCAGATACGCTCACCGCATTCGATGGCTCGACGCCGTCCGTGCCGGCCGCCATGAGCGGAACCCGTGTCCTTCTGAACGGCAGTCCCATGCCAGTCATCTATAGCTCCGCCCGTCAGGTTTCCGCCGCCGGGCCAAACGATTTAGTTCCGGACCGCCCATTCATGCTGGAGGTCGAATACAACGGCGTCAAGTCTCTTCCATTCCCCGTACTCTCCGCCGCGTCCGCACCGGCGCTATTCACCACGAACGGCGCTGGAACCGGCAACGCCGCCGCCTTCCAGATAGACCCCGTTAAGGGCGATTTCACACTCAATTCCGACAAAACGCCCGCCACCAAGGGAGCCATCCTTGTCCTCTACGCCACGGGTGTAGGCCCGCCGCTGCCCATCCCATTGGATGGCCTAGTCGCAACCGAAGCCTCCACCATTTCCATCGCGAACGTCTCGGTCCTGCTCGGCGACGTCGTCGCCGAAGTCCTCTACGCCGGCGCCGCCCCCGGTCTTATCACCGGCATCGTCCAGATCAACGCCCGGGTTCCGGAAGGTACCCCCACTGGCAAGGCCGTCCCTATCACTCTAAAGGTAGATAACGCCGCAAGCCCGGCGGGCGTGACCCTAAATATCAAGTAGGATTTCTCGCACCCCGCGGAAAGGCCGGGAAGTTGGCGAAGTATCGGTAATCTCCGGGGCGCATGGCACAGGAATAACCGGCGTTTCATCTCTCGCTATGTCATCTTTCGCCGACCTCCATTGCCGGTGGACTTTTCGCCGGTGAAGTAGAATCGTGCGGAGGAAATTCCGCGCCGTACCGCGTAAACATGATGGCTATACTTTGTTTAAGCTACCCCGATGCCCATCGACTCGTTCCCCCTCTGGCTGAGTTTGCGCGGGGCCGTGATCGCGACGCTTGCGCGGCGTTGATTGGCATTCGCACGCGCCGCGGGGTGTCAAGTTCGAGATACTGGCCAAGTACTCGCCGCGCTGCCTCAATTCGTGGGGGAGAAGTCAAGGCTTGAGGCGGATTGGGGTGGACAGCCGCCTTGGGCGGATATCGTATGGGCGGCTATCAAGGTGACAAGATCAGCCGGGTGGGCGACTCGCGGGGCGGACGCTGAGCGCATCGAAATCCGGCGACGATTCGTAATGCAATAAAACATAATCGCTATACTTTGTCTAAGCGATCCCGATGCCCATCGACTGGTTTCCCCTCTGGCTGAGTTTGCGCGTGGCCGTGATCGCGACGGCGTGCGCCGCGCTGATCGGCATTCCGGCCGCTTACTGGCTGGCCAATCGCGAGTTTAGGGGGAAAGAGATGCTGGACGCGGCGGTGACACTGCCGCTGGTGCTCCCGCCGACGGTGGTCGGGTATTATCTTTTGGTCGTGCTGGGGCGGGAGAGCTGGGTGGGCCGGGTGTACGAAAGCGTCTTTGGCGAGCCACTGGTGTTCACGTGGCAGGCGGCGGTGGTGGCGGCGGTGCTACATTCGGCGCCGTTGCTGGTGAAGTCGACACGGGCGGCGCTCGAAAGCGTGGACCACGCCTACGAGCGCGCGGCGCGGACGCTGGGCGCGCCGGAGTGGAAGGTGTTCTGGAGGGTGACGCTTCCGCTGGCCCTGCGCCCGGTGCTGGCGGCGGCGGCGCTGGCGTTCGCGCGGTCGCTGGGCGATTTCGGCGTGACTATTATGGTAGCGGGCAATATTCCGGGCCGGACGCAGACGGTGGCGGTGGCGATCTACGACGCCGTGGAGGGCGGCAACGGCGACGCGGCGCGGTGGATGGTGATCGTGGTGAGCGCGGTGTCGTTGGCGCTGTTGACATTGGCCAACCGGCTGACGCCGCGAAGGCTTCCGGGATGATGACCGCGCGCCTGCGCAAGACCTTTGCGGCGGGACCGGACTCGCGCGCTTTTACGCTCGACGCGCAGTTCGAAGCGGGCGTGGGCGTGACCGTGCTGTTCGGACCGAGCGGGTCCGGCAAGACGTTGACGCTCGATTGCATCGCGGGATTTGAGCGGCCGGACGAGGGCCGCATTCTGCTCGACGACGCGATTCTGTTCGATGGCGCGGCGCGCGTGTTTCTGGCTCCCCAAGCGCGCCACTGCGGCTATGTATTTCAAAACTACGCGCTGTTCCCGCATATGACGCTGCGCGAGAACCTGGAGTTCGCGGCGGCGGCGCTGAAAAAGCTGGAGCGGCATAAGCGGGTGAGCGAAACGCTGGAACGTTTCCAACTGCACGAGGTGGGCGGGCGGCGGCCGCATGAGTTGTCGGGGGGCCAGAAGCAGCGCGGGTCCATTGCGCGGGCGCTGCTGGCGAGGCCGCGCGCGCTGCTGCTGGACGAACCGGCGCAGGGGCTGGACGCGGTGCTGCGGCAGGAGTTGTACGCCATTCTGCGGGACGTGCAGAACGACTTCCCCATGCCCGCGTTGCTGGTGACGCACGACCTGGAGGAGGCGCTGGAGCTGGGCGACCAGATGCATGTTTTCCGCGAAGGGCGGATTGTGCAGAGCGGCACGCCGCAGGCCGTGCTGGACACGCCCGCGTCGGCCGACATCGCCCGGCTGCTGGGCATTTATAATTTGCTGCCGGCGGAAATTCTTTCGCTCGATCCGGGGCGGAATGTGAGCCGGCTGCGGGTAGGCGAATGGGAGATCAACGGGGTTTATTATCCGGGCCACTTGAAGGGCGACCGGGTGACGCTGTGCGTGATGCCCGGGCAGGTTCGCGTGGAAGCGCGGGAGGGCCATCCGCCCGCGAACACGATGGGCCTGGAACTAAAACACGCGGCGGCCGGACCGGACCGCGCGCGATTGCTATTCGCCGACGGTTTCCGGGCGGAAGTGAACCGCGCCGATTGGGAGCGGATTTCACGGGCCCGTCAATTCGCGGTGGAAATACCGGCGGCGGCGCTGCGTCTAATTAAGGGATGATCCGCTGCGCGATTACGGATGGCCGGGGCGTCGCCGATTCGGTGGTACGGCGGGTCGACTGGATCCAGGTGCGAGAGAAAGACATGCCGGCGCGGGCGCTGACGGAACTTGTACAACGGCTGTCGGGATTGGGGCCGAAGATCATCGTCAATACGCGTTTGGACGTGGCGCTGGCGGCCGGGGCGCATGGCGTGCACTTGCCGGCGCGGTCCGTGGCGCCATCGCGATTGCGGGCGTTGACCGGCGCGGGTTTTCTGATCGGCGTATCGTGCCATTCAATTTTGGAGACGGAGTGGGCGGAAGCGGAGGGCGCCGACTACGTATATCTTGGCCCGATCTTCCCGTCACCGTCAAAGCCGGGTTATGGTCCGGCGCTGGGTGTTGAAGCGCTGCGCGAGGCTTGCGGGCGGGTGCGGATTCCCGTGCTGGCGCTGGGGGGGGTCGACGAATCCCGCGCGGCCGAGTGCGTGGCGGCCGGTGCCGCCGGGTTTGCATCTATCTCGGCATTCCGCGCGTCAGAATAGTCATATGCGATTCGTGTCGATCATGGCGTTGGCGTGTTGCGCCTGGGCGCAGGCCGATTGGCGGGAAACCGAAATCGATGGACGGAAGATTCGCTACCAAGCGGTGCAAGGCGAGGCCGTCTGGCAGGGCGACATTGTCCTTGGCCCGGTGGAGAGCGTCGGCAAGGGTAGCCGCGCGTCGGCGGTCGTCAACGGGCAGCGGCTCCGATGGACGAACAATTCGATGCCGTACGTAATCGACGACCAAGTGCCGGAGAAGGAACGCGTGGAAGGCGCGATACGGCACTGGAACGAGAATACGCCGATGCGGCTGACACCGCGCCAGAATGAAACGAACTACGTGCAGTTCCGGCAGCGGAACGGGGCGGCATGCAGTTCGAACGTCGGTATGATCGGCGGACGGCAGTTTATCAACCTGCCGGACGACTGTACCTTGGGATCGATCATTCACGAAATCGGTCATGCGGCGGGCCTGTTTCATACGCAGTCGCGGGGGGACCGGGATCTCTTTATCCGCGTGAATGAAGACGGAATTGAGCGGGACAGTTTGAGCCAGTACGCACAGCAGATCGCCGGCACCGACGACGTTGGCGCGTATCCGTACGACTCGATCATGCATTACAGCGTGGGCGGTTTCGCACTGGCCGGCAACGTGGCGATGGAGACGATTCCGGCCGGCATTCCGTTGGGCCAGCGGGATGGGCTGACCGCGTCGGATATCGACACGGTGATTCGGATTCAGGGCGGGCAGCCGGCAAGAACGGTGATCGCGTCGAACCCGAGCGGGCTGGAAGCGACGGTGGATGGCGAGCGCGTGCGGACGCCGGCGGCGTTCGATTGGCCGGTGGGCTCGCGCCATACGCTGAGCGTGGCCGACGTGACAATCGACAACGCCGAGCTGCGCTTCGGCCGTTGGAGCGACTTCGGCGATCGCACGCATACGGTGGTTGCGTCGGCGGACGCGACGGTGTTCACGGCGCATATGCGGCGGCTGTTTCGATTGCCGGTGGCGGCGAATCCGGCGGCGGGCGGACGAGTGGCGGTTCGTCCGGAAACGGAGGACGGGCTGATCCCGGACGGGCGGCGCACGGAGTTGCAAGCGGAGCCGGCCGAGGGCTTTGCGTTCACCAACTGGAGCGGGTTCGGATTCTTTTCCACACACGGAAGCGCGAACCCGATTCGATTCCCGATGAGCTCGCCGCAATTGACCTATACGGCGAGCTTTTCGCGCAGCGCATTGACGACGGTGACAACCGCCCCGCCTGGGCTGCGCATCGTGGTGGACGGGACCGCGTCCACGTCTCCGCGGCAGTTCGTCTGGACCGCCGGCACGCGGCACGATATCAGCATCGAGACGGTGAACCAGACGACGCTGGGCGGCGCGGCGACGCACGCTTTTCGCGCCTGGAGCGACGGCGGCGGGCAGCGCCATTCGGTTACCGCGGCCGCCGATGGCGGGACAGTGACGGCGGAATTCGACACGCAGTACCAGGTGCTGACCGCCGCTTCGCCCATGGCCGGCGGGAGCGTCGTTATCGACCCGCCGCCAGTGAATGGATTTCTGCCGGCGGGGGCGGCGGTGACGATAACGGCGGCGCCGAACAATGGCTTTGCATTCGCCGGATGGGGCGGCAATTTGCCCGGCGGCGAGGCGCGAAAAAGCGTCACCGTGGAAGGCGTGCTGGATGTGCAGGCGCGCTTCGCGCAGCCGGCTACCCTGACGGCGGCTGGCCTGGTGAATGGCGCGACTTTCATTTCCGGGCCTATCGCGCCGGGGCAGATTGTGACCTTGTTTGGACTCGACCTGGGTCCGGACGAATTGGCCGGGCTGACGCTGACCGCGCAGGGGCGCGTGGCGACTATAGCGGGCGGCGTGCGCGTGCTGTTCGATGGGACGCCGGCGCCGGCGCTCTACGCCAGCGCGCGGCAAGTAGGGGTGATCGTTCCGTTCAATGTGGCGGGAAAATCCGTCGTCCGCGTGCAGTTGGACAATGGCGGGAGGCTGACGAATCCGCTAACGATGAGCGTCGCCGCGGCCGCGCCGGGATTCTTCACGGCCAACTCAGCGGGGCGTGGGGGCGGGGCGTTTTTGAATAGTGACGGGTCGCTGAATACGGAGGCGAATGCGGCGGAGCGCGGATCGATTGTGGTGCTCTATGCGACGGGGCTGGGCACGATGCGGCCCGCTGTAAACGATGGCGAATTGGCGGCGCCGCCATACGCGCAGCCGGCGGCGCCTTACACAGTGCGGATCGCGGACCGGGAGTGCGAGGTGTTGTATGGCGGGGCGGCGCCGGGGCTGGTGGCCGGGTTAGTGCAGTTGAATGTGCGCGTGCCCGCGGATATCGCGCCGGGCGTCGTGCCGGTATCGCTCGAAGTGGACGGGATTCGCAGCCCGCGGACCGTGAGTGTCGCGGTACGGTAGTAGGTTCGTGAAAACTATCGGAATTATCGGCGGTGGGATTATCGGATTGGCCACGGCGTATCGTTTCGGGCAGAGGATGCCGGAGCGGCGGGTGGTGGTGTTTGAGAAAGAGAGCGGCGTTGGCCGGCATCAGACGGGCCACAATAGCGGCGTGCTGCATGCCGGGCTGTACTATAAGCCCGGCTCGAACAAAGCGCGGCTGGCGGTGGAGGGCATCCGGCAAATGGTGGCTTTTTGCGCGGAAAACAGCGTGAAACATGAGATCTGCGGAAAGCTGGTGGTGGCGGCTTCCGATGAGGAAGTGCCGCGGATGATGGATCTGTTCGAGCGCGGGAAGGCGAACGGGTTGCAGGGTTTGCGCGTGTTGGATCGCGACGGGATGTTGGAAATTGAACCGCATGTCGGCGGCGTCCGGGCGTTGCGCGTGCCGGAGGAAGGGATTGTCGATTACGCCGGCGTGTGCGCGGCGCTGGTGCGGAAGATTCAAGAGCAAGGCGGCGAGGTGCGGACGTCGTCGGGCGTCACGGCCCTGCGCGAGACGAGTTCCGGATGGGTGGTTGAGACCGCGGCCGGGGCGTGCGAAGTGGACTTCATCGTCAACTGCGCGGGGCTCCATTGCGACCGCGTGGCGGAACTGGGCGGGGTGGCGCGCGAGATGCGAATCATACCATTTCGCGGCGAGTATTACCTGCTGCGGCCGGAGCGGCGGCATCTGGTGCGGCATCTCATTTACCCGGTGCCCGACCCTTCCTTCCCCTTCCTCGGCGTACACTTCACGCGCCTGATTCATGGCGGCGTGGAAGCGGGGCCGAACGCGGTGTTGGCATTCGCGCGCGAGGGGTACACGAAGCGCGATTTCGTAGCCGCGGATTTGTGGGATGCGTTGACGTTCCCGGGCCTTTGGAGATTCCTGCGGCGGTATCCGGCCGTGAGTTGGTATGAAGTGAAACGCTCGTTCAGCCGGCGACTGTTTTGCGAGTCGCTGCAGCGGCTGGTGCCGGAGATCGGGGTTGACGACATAAGCCCCGGCGGAGCCGGAGTGCGGGCGCAATCCATGATGCCGAACGGGGATCTGGTGCAGGATTTTCTGTTCGCCGACCGGCGGCGAGCGCTGCACCTGTTGAACGCGCCGAGCCCCGGAGCGACGGCGTCGCTGGCGATCGGCGACGAAGTGGCGGCGCGGGTTGAAAAATTCATTTAAATCGCGAGCATCTTTCCCAGCGCGTTGAATACGAGGATGACGGCCGGCCCGAGCGTGACCAGCAGGATGGCCGGGAAAATGAGAAAGAAGATGGGGAACACCAGCTTCACGCTGACCTTTCGCGCCTGCTCCTGCGCCGACTGCCGCATGCGGGTGCGCAGAAAACGGAGCTGATTGCGCAGAGCGGCGGCGAGGCCGGTGCCGAAGCGATCGCCGTCGATGAGGACCTGCGCGATGCGCTTTACCTCCGGTTCCGTATTACGTTCCACTAGTCCGCGCAACGCTTCCTGGCGACTGCGGCTGGCGAGCATTTCCATCAGAACCAGATTCAATTCCTCGGCGAGCTCGGGATGGCTCTCGTCCAGTTCCCGGGCGGTTTCCGAGATCACGGAGTCAAGCGACTGGCCGGCTTCCAGGCCCAGAATCATTAGCTCCAGCGCGATGGGAAGCGAACTGCGAATGTAGTTGTCGCGGCGTTTGTGCGTGGAGCGCAGGATGCGGTCCGGCAGCAAGTGCCCGATGCCCGCCCCGGCCATGATGGCCATGACGACGCCGGTGGAATCGCCGGCGGCGATGAGCGAGATCAGCGTCATCAAACAGACGGAAACAAGAATCGTGGCGGCCTTGATTCCGAAGAAAGTGGTGAGCGCATCGGGATGTCGATATCCGGCGTGGCTTAGCAGTTGGCGATAGTGATCGACGTGCCGGGACTGTTTGGGCACCAAAGCGCCGAAGTTCTTGAGCGATTCCTTGAACGAATCCGACGGGGGCGTATCGATAGCGGCCGTTCCGTCGCCACGAGTCATGAAGACATAGCCCAGGCCCGTGATGCAGCCCATGACGACAACGAAGAACCCAATCAGGATCGGCAGTTCACTCATGATTTCCTCACACGCGGATCCGGACGATACGCTGAATCACGAAGTGTCCGGCGACGACGAACACAATCGCGGCACCGATCATTATAGGGCCGAAAGGATGGTCGACCAGGGTTAGGAGGTAATCCGGACTCGTCACGTAGAGCATGATTGCGATGCCGAACGGGAGTATCGTCAACACGCCGCCGGTCAACCGGCCGTGGGCCGAAACGGCGCGCACTTCGCCGCGCAGCGAAACGCCTTCGCGCACCGTCTCCGCGAGATTTTCGAGCACTTCGGTGAACCGGCCGCCGGATCGACTGCTGATCAGCGCCGCGGCGACGAACAGCCGGACCTCCAGAATCGGAACGCGCCCGGAGAATTTTTCGAGCGTAACTTTCCAAGGCATTCCCAGACTTCGCTCGTCGCGAATTCGACGGAACTCCAACCCCAGCGGCGCCGTCAGATCGTTGGCCAGAATTTCAATAGCACCCTGCAACGGGTGGCCGGCGCGCATGGCCCGGGCCAGACTTTCGAGCGCATCGGGGAACTGCGCCTCGAACTGGTCCATTCGCTTTTGCCTTTGACGCGAAAGGTAAAGATACGGCAAGCTGACGCCAGCCGCGAAGGCTGCCAGCGACGAGCCCGGCGGAAGCCAACGCACGTCCATTACCAGCGCCGCGCCGATCGATCCGAGCAGCAGCATCATGGCCGCCACGCGTCCAACCGACCAGCGCAGCCCCGCGTCATCCAGCATTCCGCGCAGATGCCGAATCACGTTTAACCGCTTAAGCAGCAGTTCCATTACAGTAATGGAGCTATGCTTAGGATCGCTCAATAACACGGACTCTTCCGTGTCATCCTGCCGGGGATCCGGCTGCGCATCCATACGGGCGCGCAATCGGCTCTGAACGAATGCCGCAATCAGAACGGCCGTCGCCGCCGCCAGGAACGTCGTAATGAAGAAGAGAATCGCGATTGTCGCCGCCACGCCTGCCGCCTATCCCTACCGGGCCGCCGCAACCCGCGGGGTCACGAGCAGCAGCAACTCCGTACCGGCCGGCTGCGATTGGAAGAGTCTTTCGACGAGTTCCGGCGCGGACGCGTCCCGTTCGAATCCAGCCACCACGAACGATTGGCCCTCGGCGACATTCAGATCCGCCGAAAATCGCCTGCTGGTCACGCCACCCCGCTCCGGCATCGTCAATTCCGGCCGCACTTGTACGCGAAGCATCCCTTTAGCCGCGGCCCGCGCCGTCAGCCGCAGTCGCAGACTATATTCGCCCCGCCGCGTCCCTCCGGCCTGCACTGAGACCTCCTGCCATTGCGGCGAGTCGGCACTTTCGGTCGATAGCATCCGCAACGCGGCCTCTGGCTTCCAATCCATTGGCAACAGACCGATGCGCAGCGCGCCGTTGCCGCCTGTTGAAAGGGATGCGATCTCGCCGACCGTTGCCGCCGGCGCGGCCGCCATCCGCACCTGGAAATTTACTCGCGGAACAGCCGCCGCGGTCACCGCGGACGCAGTCGGCAACTCATCGCTATCTTCCGCATTCCGCAACACAATGCGCACTTTCGCGGCCGAATCCGCCAGCGCCACGCGCTCCACGTCGCGCGCGGGCACCAGCAGGTTCAACACCGTGCCCGGTTGGGGAGTGGGATCGACGTGTACATTCAACACTTCCACGCTTGAGAGCAGCGTCCGCACCTGCCGTTCGCCCGAATTCAACGTATGAATCGACTGCACGTCGATTTTGTCCCCCGCGCGCAAGTATGGCACCAGCCCGGCGGAATCCGCTACGTGAACGGAGATCGCCCGCATTCCCTTCGGAATCGCCAATTGAGCGGCTCCTTTCGCGCCCACGAGTCCCGGCGCGGTCACCGGTTCGTTCGACGCCAATGGCTTAGCGGCCGTGCGCCCCACCACCTCTTCCACACTCCCAAAAGCCCCTTCAGGACGCTCCGGCCCCGCCGGTTTCAACTTAACATCGGCCGCGGTCAGAACCATCCCGCGTTCAACGGCGTGGGACACCACCACGTACCCAGCCGGATTCACCGGCGCCGCGCCGCTAATTTTGCCCACAAATAGCCCGTAAAACACGCCTGTCGCCGCAATCGCGACCACAAACGCAATGCCCAGAAATGGAAATAAGTTGCGCTTCATTTGGAATCAGCAACTTCATTCAAACATGTAACTTCGTCAGGACGAATCCAGCGTAGACACTAACATCGAGAGGTAAACACCTTAGGGCTTCGCTAAGTGCTTTTCGTAAACGAACCGCTGCTCGATATCCCCGTCCGGCGTCGTCGCGGTCCGATAGACGGTAAGTGTCCGTCCACTCTCGTCCAATTGCCATTGGTCGACAGTCTTAACCTCCTTTCCCTGCACCACTGTCTTCGCCTTCACATGGAGTGTCCGCCCCCGCCAGCTAGATATCGAAGCGATCTTATTGCCGCGAATCACATTTGCCGCCTCTTTGCCGGATAGGTCGAGAGTGTAGGTGCTGGTCGACGGCCCGCGCGCGTCGATCAGCCTGGACTCCACCGCCAACCGCGCGTCGTTCTGCCGAACCGTCATCGACAAGGACTGTGGCGGCTTGGCCCGCCCGAAATCGCTCTTACCGACGACCACTTCCCAGGATCCGGAGAAATCGATCGCGGGAAGCGGCGCGCCGCTTCCCGCGATTACGGCCGCAAAAACCAGTCGGTTCAACATGCCCCGAGGGTAGCAATAACCGCGGCGCGTGTCTCTCCGGCTTACACCTTAGTAAACAGTTCAAAAGTTCACCGGCGTATTTATTTGCAATGTTAGTGGGTGGCACGCACGTTACGCCGTTGATCGTGGGTGTGAGGGCCAGTAGAGCGCAACGCCTTCCCCGTCCGCGCAGCACTGTCGCATTACGTCCACACGGTGAAACTGATCCCAGACCCCGAATTGGGTGGATGCACGGCCCGCGTGCCGGACACCCCCGCGCCAAAGTTAGCGCGTTGAGATCCCGGACTAGGCGCGCCGAAAGCCCGGTTTTAGATCGGGATCAACTTAAAGCCGGTCGCGAAAAGGACTACGCCTAACCCGACGCGTACACCTCGGGCGGGCAATCGCGGGGCCAGATAAGACCCCAGCATGACGCCGGGAATGGAGCCGAGGAGCAGATGCGGGATCGGCTCCCAGTTCACGTTGCCCGCTTGGACATAAAGGCAGGCCGTGGAAGTTACCAGGATAGCGGCGTGGAAGACATCGGTTCCCACAATCTTTGATGGCGGATCGTCCTTCATCACCATGATGAGGAAGGGAATCAGGAGCGAACCGCTCCCCACCGACGTAAGCCCGACCGCGGTTCCGATCAGGAAGCCCCAGATCACCGTCCAGCGTTCCGGATTTCTTTCGAGCCACGCCGGAGCGCGCTCTGGAATCAAGTCGAACGTGCGGGCCAGAATCAGCAGCGACACGAGCATCAGAACAACACCTAATACCGGGCGCAGGAAATCATCGACCGGGATGCCCGCCTTTTGCAACTGCCGAATGGCCAGCACGCCGGTAAGTCCTCCGGGAATGCTGCCCATTGCCAAGCGCCTGACCACGGCCATGTTGACCGTTCCCTGTTTCCAGTGCATGTAGGCGCCAACGATTTTGGTGATGGCTCCATAGACAAGATCGGTCCCAATGGCGAGGACCGGCCGGACCCCGAGAACAAGGACAAGGAAGGGCGTGATGATCGCCGCTCCGCCCATGCTAGTTAACCCGACGAGTATACCCGCCAGAAAACTGACGAGCAATAGAGACACATCTGAACTCATAGTTATTTCTGCCGACGCAGTTTCCCGGCCTCGTTCCGCCCTGTTCCGCTGCAACTCTGCGCGGTACGTTCTTCTTGGTTTAGGGGGAGATGGACGAGCCGTCAGTGGAATCTGATCCGGCGCCTCCGAAAATCAATGTACTTCACAAATGCCCTAGGGCGATACTGTAGTATTCGCCAATACAGACGGCCGGGTCAAGAGAAAGTCGTATGACAGGTACTACACGGCGTCTATATTAAGAAATTTTTTTGATGGAGTCCCCCAACGCTAGCGGATTTTCCCTTCGACGAGCGGGACTTCGAAAACCTTCTCGTGCATGATGGGGCCGTGGCCGAAGTAGCCGGCTTCGCCGAATAATTCTCCGTGGTCGGCCGTAATGGTGATGTAGGTGTTTTCGGGCACGATGTCGAAGAGCTCTTCAACGACCCGATCCAGATATTCGACGGCCTTCACTTGCCGGTCCTGGAGTTCATCCAACTTCTTTTGATCGAAGAACTTGCCTTCTCCTTCGGTGGTGCCGGCGGTTACATCCTCATCAAGGTGCTTGAAGACGCCATGCACGCCGGAAACGCGGGGCCAAAGGTCGGGCGATTCATCGGGCAAGGCATAAGGGTAGTGAGTTTCGCCCACATTTAACAAATGAAACGACGGGCGCTCTTCGGAGAATGTCATTTCCTTGACCATGGCGCGCATGTCGTTATGTTTCGGCATGAGTTTGTAGGAATCGAAGCCGTGATTGAGCAGCGTCTTGGGGTTCAGTACGGGTAACGAGACTTTAGCGTGGGTGGTGTAGCCGAGCGAATCCCTTAAATATGAAGGAAGATTCATTTTAGGAATTAGAGATTTGAATTCCAGTTTTTCCTGGCCGAGGCGCTCGGCGAATTTCAGGAAATCCTGCTTGTAGTACTCGGACGCATAGACGTTTTGCGGGCTGGCATGGGGCAGCAGGCCCATCATGAGATTGTAGTGGGACGGGGCGGTCCAAGAGGCATACGACCAGCGTCTTTCGGTCTGTCCCAATTTCTGCATTACCTTCGGATTCGCCTTCATAAACGAATCAAAACGGCAACTGTCAAGAATGACCAGGACGTAATTGTTCCCCTTCGGCGTTGGCATAGGCGCCTAGTATAGCGGATGTGCCGCGGATAGCCAATCGAATCCGCCGGAATCGCGAAACTAGCGTTTAATCGGGGGAAAAATACGCTTCGGCCGCGGCTCAGGCAGGCCTTTTGGAGCGACCAGGACCATTGGTACTGTACCGCCTATTCCGCTCGACCCCCATAGTGAGGAGTTGACAGACGGAGAATTCACCCGTATAACAGATGAGAGCGCCTATCTCTTTCAAGTAGATCCGGGGAGAAGCGTCACCCTGTTGGGGATCTGGGGCACAGCATCAGCCTCACACCGCTCTGACAGGCCTGAAAAACCAAGTATTAATCGCACCGCGTAGAGTGCTCACCGGGCAGCGATCCGGTAGACAGTTTCTAATTTTCGGCAATCTCAGTAATTTGCAATGAAACTGCAACACTGGGACGCTCTGTAGTTTTTGGTGGAGGAGAATTTAAATGAACTTCGGGATAGTTGTCCTATCTCCCGCCGGATTTCCTAACCCACGACTAGCCGCCGCGGCGGCGGTCGCGGGCTTCAATGGTGGAATTTCGCTTGAATGCCTGAATGCGGCACAAGCGGAGGGACTTGAGAAACAACTGCTGGCGAGCGGTCATCCGTTCACGCTGGCGATGGAGTCGCTAGCGGGCTGGCAGGGCGAGTTCGCGGCCCGGTTGGCGGGCAAGGGGTTGGAGCGGATTGTCCTAACGTCGGGACAGGCGAGCGCGGTGGAAATCGCGGCCGGGAAGGCGCTGCCGGCGATAGTATTGGTGGAGGTGGTGACGGCCGACGAATCGGCGGAAGCGGTGGTGGCGGGCGCGGATGGGCTGATAGTCAAAGGCAACGAGAGCGGCGGCCGGGTAGGGGAAGAAACGACGTTTCTGCTGTTGCAGCGAATCATCGGAAAAGTACCGGTTCCGGTTTGGGCGCGGGGCGGGATTGGGCTGCACACAAGCGCGGCTTGTCTGGCCGCGGGAGCGGCGGGCGTGGTGGTGGACTGGCAATTGGGATTGGTGGAAGAATCCAACCTGCCGGAGGCGGTAAAGGCGAAGCTGGCGAGAATGGACGGCAGCGAAACGTCGATTCTGGGTCAGGAATGTACGGCGCGGTTTCGCGCCTATGCGCGGCCGAGCGAAACCGCGTTTCACGAGCTGCGAAAGTACGAAGAAACCCAAGGCCTCTATAGCGGCACCGCGCCGGAACAACTGGCCGCGTGGCGCGGCAAAGTGGGTGAGCGGGCCGGACGCGGAGAACTTCTGCTGGTGGGTCAGGACGGGGCGTTCGCACCGGTTTTCGCGGAAAACCATCGGACCGTGAAGAGCGTTTGCCAGGCGCTGTTGCGCAATGCCAGCCGGCAGGTGCGGGTGGCGGCAAGGCAAGACGCGTTCCGGGAAGGCGGACCGCTGACCGAGTCCCAGGGGACGCGATATCCGATTCTGCAGGGCCCGATGACGCGGGTGAGCGACCGGGCCGATTTTGCGCTGGCGGTCGCCGATGGCGGCGGATTGCCGTTTTTGGCGCTCGCCCTGATGCGAGGTCCGGCGGTCGGAAAGCTACTAGCCGAAACGAAGGAAAAACTGGGTACGAAGCCGTGGGGAGTGGGTATCCTGGGATTCGTGCCGAAAGAGTTGCGGGACGAGCAGTTGGCCGAGGTGAAGAAGTGTTTGCCGCCTTTCGCGGTGATCGCCGGCGGCCGGCCGGACATGGCCAAGGAATTTGAGAAAGACGGCGTACAGACGTATCTGCACGTTCCGTCGCCCGAATTGCTGCGAAACTTTCTCGAGTCCGGCGCCCGGCGAATCATTTTCGAAGGCCGGGAGTGCGGCGGGCACGTTGGACCGCGGTCGAGTTTCGTGCTGTGGGATCAGATGGTCCGGGTGATTCTGGCGCATCTGGCGGGTCCGAAGGCGAGCAAGCCCGAGGATTACAATTTCGTTTTCGCGGGCGGCATTCACGATGCGCTGTCGACGGCGATGACGGCGGCGATAACGGCGCCGTTGGCCGAGCGCGGCGTGAAGACGGGCGTACTGCTGGGCACGGGGTATCTCTTCACCCACGAAGCGGTCACTTCGGGCGCGATCAGCCGGACATTTCAGCAGGAAGCCGTCCGGTGCAGCCAGACGATTCTGGTGGAGAGCGGCGTCGGGCACGCCACGCGCTGCGCGAATACGCCGTTTGGCGATCTGTTCAACGGGGAGAAGCGCCGCCTTTCCAAGGAAGGCGCTCCGAAGGAAGAGATCCGGGAGAAGCTGGAAGGCTTGAATCTGGGCCGGTTGCGCATCGCCTCGAAGGGCGTGGAGCGCCGGAAACGCCCCGACGGCACCTCATTCTACGAGGAAGTGAACGCAGAGACGCAGCGGCTGGAAGGGATGTTCATGATCGGCCAGGTGGCCGCCCTGCGCAACAGCGTGGTGACGGTGGCCGATTTGCATGCCGAGGTCGTGCGCGGCGGCAACATTTTGCGGGCGCGGCTGGAGGAGTTGCTGGCCGAAGCGCGGAAAATCGCCGGTGAGCACAACGGCAATGACGTGGCGATCGTGGGCCTGTCGGCGGTGTTTCCGCAGGCGAACGACGCGGATACGTTCTGGCAGAACATTCTGCACAAGCGCAGCGCGATTACCGAGGTGCCGAAAGAGCGCTGGGACCTCGACGTATATTTCGATTCCGATCGCCGGGCCCGCGACAAGGTCTATTCGCGTTGGGGCGGATTCATGGGCGACTTCGAATTCGACCCGATGCGGTTCGGCATGCCGCCGGCGTCGGTACCGTCGATCGAACCGATGCAGCTCATCATGCTCGAAATGGTGCGGCGCGCGTTGGCCGACGCCGGCTACGACCAGCGAAAGTTCAATCGCGAACGGACGGCCTGCATTGTGGGTACTGGCGGCGGCGTAGGCGAGTTGGGTCTGGGATACGGTTTCCGGTCAATGGTTCCGCACTACGTGGATTACGCGGGCGGAACGCTCGAGGATTCGCGGACGCTGATAGAGGCGATCGGCGGGAACCTGCCGGAGTGGACGGAAGATTCTTTCGCGGGGCTTTTGCTGAACGTCGTTTCGGGCCGGGTAGCGAACCGGTTTGACTTTGGCGGCACGAACTACATTGTGGACGCGGCGTGCGCGACGGCGCTGGCGGGCCTGCGGTCGGCGGTGACGGAGTTGCAAACCGGATCGAGCGATGTGGCGGTGGCGGCGTCGGCCGACATGATGCAGTCGCCTTTCGGCTACCTCTGTTTCAGCAAGACGCAAGCCCTTTCGCCCACGGGGCTATGCCGTACGTTTGACGACAAAGCGGACGGGATCGTGATCAGCGAAGGCTTCAGCGTGGCGATTCTGAAGCGGCTGGAAGACGCCATTCTGGATGGCGATCACGTTTATGCGCTGGTGAAGGCGGTGGGCGCGTCCTCCGACGGCAAGGACAAGGGGCTGACGGCTCCGCGGCCGTTGGGGCAGATGCGGGCGCTTGAGCGCGCCTATGCGAAATCGGGGATTGACCCGGCCACGGTGGGTTTGATTGAAGCGCACGGGACGGGAACGGTGGTGGGCGACCGGACCGAGACGGAGGCGTTAACCGCGTTCTTCTCGCGGTCGAGCGCGCCGCGGCACACGATAGCGCTGGGCTCGGTGAAGAGCCAGATCGGACACACGAAGTGTTCGGCCGGATTCGCCGGACTGGTGAAGGCGGCGTACGCGTTGCGGCACAAAGTTTTGCCGCCGACGATCAACGTGACGACGCCGAATGCGAAGGCAAATTGGGATGAGAGCCCGCTGTTCATCAATACGGAACCGCGGCCGTGGATGGCGCGCCTGGACGGGGCGTCACGTTCGGCCGGCGTAAGCGCGTTCGGGTTCGGCGGAACGAATTTCCATACCGTACTCAGCGAGTATCGCCCGGTCGATGGGATTGCCGACGACACGTGTCCGTTGCGCGAATGGCCCGCCGAACTGTTCCTGATGCGCGGGAAAACGGCGGCGGATGTCACGGGGACGATCAACCTGCTGTTGAAAGAAATCGAAGCGGGCGCGCAACCGGCGTTATGGGATCTGGCGGCGGCGGTGTATTGGGATAAGGGCCGGGGGGAAGGCGACGTGCGGCTAGCGATCGTGGCCGAATCGTTGACGGACCTGACGGCGAAATTGAAAGCGGCGCGGCCGCACGTGGAAGCGGGGAAGGCCTACAAGGATCCGAAGGGAATTTACTTCTCGGCGGAGGGTTTGGGGAAAGACGCAAAGGTGGCGTTCCTGTTCCCGGGCCAAGGTTCGCAATCGCCGGACATGCTGCGGGATTTGTCGGTCGCCTGGCCGGCGGCGCGCCGCGTGTTCGAACGGGCGGATGCGGCGTTGGGCATGCAGTTGGGGCGTCCACTCAGCTCCTACATTTTCCCGGCGCCCGCATTCCGGGACGAAGTGCGGAAGGCGAACGAGGAAGCGATCAAGGCTACCAACGTGGCGCAGCCGGCGCTGGGCGCGGCGGACCTGGCGATGTTCGGAGTTTTGGAGATGTTGGGAATTACACCCGACATGGCCGGCGGCCACAGCTACGGCGAGTTTGCGGCGTTGGCCGCGGCCGGCGCGATGACGGTGGAAGAGTTGACGCGGATCAGCGAGTTGCGGGGTCGCGTCATTATTGAAAACGCCAGTGGAGAGCTGGGGACGATGGCCGCCGTGGACGCCGGTGAGGCGGCGACGGTGGAAGGCATCGCCGGATTGAGCGATGTGTGGCTGGCGAATCTGAACGCGCCGAAGCAGACGGTGATCGCCGGAACGGCGAAGGGCATTGACGATGCCGTGGCGCAATTGAAGAGCAAGGGCGTCGCGGCGAAGAAAATCGCGGTGGCGTGCGCGTTCCACTCGAAACTGGTGGCGGGCGCGAAAGAGCCGCTTGCGAAGGGCTTGGCCGATGTAGCGATGCGTCGCCCGCGTTTCCCGGTTTATTCGAACACGACCGCGCGGCCGCATGGCGACGACGTGGATGCGATACGCGTTTCGCTGGCCGAGCATCTGGTACGGCCGGTGCGGTTTGCCGATGAGCTGGCGGCGATGCATGACGCCGGCGCGCGGATCTTTATTGAATGCGGACCGGCCAAGGTGCTGACCGGTCTGGCGGCGAAAACGTTGGAGGGGCGGCCGTTCCACGCGGTCGCGATGGACCAGTCCGGAAGAAACGGGCTGGTGCAGATGGCGCACGCGCTGGGGCAGTTATCCACCGCGGGCGTGCCGTTCTACGCGTACCGGCTTTTTGAAGGCCGCGTGCTGAAGTCGACGACGCTGGCCCGGTTGCTGGCGGAGAGTAAGCCGGAACCGATCACCGCCACGGCGTGGGTGGTTCGGGCCGGCCGGTCCTTTCCGGCGGCGGAATACCAGCGTATTTCCGCGAATGGAATTGTTAGAGGCAATGTAGAAGGCCGCGCGAGCGGTCAACCGAAACTATTGAGCGCCGCGCCCCCGGCGGCGACTCCAATCGAGGTGGCAATGAACTCCCCAAGAATGACCGCGTCTAATGGCGCGACCGCTCCGGGCGAGACGGCGGCAGTATCGGCGCCGGTCGCATCCGCAGTGGTAGCAACTCCGCAACCCGCGGCCGTTGCATACACCGAACCCATGATGCCGCTCGGAGGCAGCGTTATGGAACAGGTGGTGCAAGGCCATCACCAGTTAATGAGCCGGTTCCTGGACACGCATCGGACCGTCATGATGAGCATGATGAGACAGGTCGACTCCATGCCGGCGGCGAGTGTAAGGATGACGGCGGTATCGCAGCCGATGCCGGCGCCTCGTCCCCAATACAGCCAGCCGCCGGCGGCGGCCCCGGCACCGGCACCGGTCCACGCGCCGGCCGTTCCGGTGGCGGCGCCCGCGCCAGTGACAGTAGCCGTGGTCGCGGCGCCTGTCGCCGTTGCCGCTCCATTGGCCGCTCCGGCTCCGTCCGTCGCGGCACCTGCCGCTCCGGCCCGGGTTGGGAAGGCGGAAATTACGGAAAAGCTCGTGAATCTGGTCAGCCAGCGCACCGGTTATCCGCCGGAGATGTTGGGTCTGGATCAGGATCTGGAAGCGGATCTGGGAGTGGATTCCATCAAACGCGTCGAGATCTTCGGCGCACTCCAGAACGAGTCCCTGCTGCCGGCGTCGGCGGTGGAAGGCGAAATTGAAAGCCTATCCAAGCTGAAGACGTTGCAGGCGATTATCGACTGGGTGGAAGCCAAGATTATGGAACTGGCCGGAGGTGCCCCGAAGGTCGCGGCATTATCGGTCCCTAATCAGGCGCCGGCTGATGAGTCAACGGCCCAGCCGGCGCCGGTAGTGAGTGCCGTAACGGAGATTACGCGGTTGCGAGTGGAAGCCGCGGATGCGCCGTTGGGGGAGGAGCGTCGCGCTCCTCTTCCGAAGTTCGTATTGATCACCGACGACGGCGGAGGCGTGTCCTCGGCCGTCTCGGCGAAGTTGAATTCGCTTGGCATTCGAAACCAGATTCTGCGCGGAGAGCTGTCCGATCCGGTGGTGGCGCATTCGATGGCGGTGAGTTTGCGGGAGACTAACGGGGCCGTGGAACATCTGATCCACCTGAAATCGCTGGCGCCCGGAGCGCCCGGCGAGTATCTGGCGCTGAGTAAACGGCTGGAGAGCGATTTGATGCCGCTCTATCTGTTGACTCGCGAATTCGCTTCCGATATGCGGAAGGCGGAGGGCGGGGGCACCGTCTTGTCGGTGACCAGGCTAGGCGGAATATTTGGATTCGGCACGACGCCCGGCAAGGCGCATCCCATTGCATCGGGAAGCGTGGCGGGGTTCGCGAAGTCGGTGGCGCGGGAGTGGCCGGAGACGGCCGTCCGGGCGGTCGACTTCGACGCCGGAACGCCCGAAAGCGAGATTGCCGACCGCGTGGTAGCCGAGCTATTGACCCGCGACGTTTACTCCGAAGTGGGATACCTGAACGGCAAGCGGCAGCGGTTGCTGACCAAGGCGACGCCGGTGGGCCCGGAGCTCGGACCGGTGCGTTTGACCAAAGATTCCATTGTGCTGGTGACGGGCGGCGCGCGCGGGATTACGGCGGAGATTACGTTGGAACTGGCCGAGTATTGCCAGCCGAAATTTATCCTGCTCGGCCGTTCTCCGCTGCCGCCGGAAAAGCGCGGCGACGAAATCGACAATGTAACCGACGACCGGAAGCTGAAAGCGCTGATTATCGACCGGTTGCAGACGATCGGCCAGCGCCCGACGCCGGCGATCGTGGAAGGCGAGTTGCGCCGGATTAAACGGGAACGTGAAATTCTGGCGAATATCGCCGCCATCCGCGCGACCGGCGCGACGCTGGAATATCACGCGGTCGATGTGTGCGACACCGTCGGTTTCGGCGCCCTGATCGACCGCATCTACGAAAAACACGGAGCGATCGACGCGGTCATCCATGGTGCGGGCGTGATTGAAGATAAGCTGCTGGAAGATAAGACGGCGGAATCCTTCCGGCGCGTGTTGGAGCCGAAGGTGCTGGGCGCCGAGGTTTTGGCGCGGAAACTGCGGCCGGAATCGCTTCAGTTGCTGGTGTTTTTCTCTTCCGTTTCGGCGCGCTACGGCAACCGCGGACAGAGCGACTATTCGGCGGCGAACGAAGTACTGAACAAGCTGGCGCACTACTTGAACGCGCATTGGCCGGGCCGCGTGGTTTCCTTCGACTGGGGCCCGTGGAAGACCGAAGGCGGGATGGTGTCGGCGCAGTTGGCGGAGCGATTCGCCAAGGCCGGCGTGGAGATGATCGATCCTCCAGGCGGGCGGCGCGCTTTCCTGCGGGAAGTGCTGCACGGAACGAAAGAAGATTTCGAAGTGGTATTCGGCGGGCCGCTACGCTTGGAACAGCAGTCGCCGGGCACGGCCGTGAAACGCGCCGCGGCCGCTCCGCAGGTTTTGCTGGGCACGATGAACGCCGGCACGGGCAAGCTGGATTTCACCTTTGAAAGCAGCGCTAAACGGCATATATATCTGTGTGACCACGAGATCGACGGCCGCCCGGTGATGCCGATGGCGATGATGCTCGAACTGTTCGCCGAGGTGGCCGCGGTGTGCCAGCCGGGAACCAAGCTGCGAACCGTCCGGGACATGAAACTGTTCCGCGGCATCACGCTCAAGTCCCGCGAAGATTCGGTGGCGGTGCAGGTGTTGGCCGAACCGTCCGGCGGCGCGATTCGGGTGTCGGTGCGCGCCAAGGGCGGCGCGCCCATACACTATGAAGCGCTGGTGGAAACCGGCTCCGCCGCTCCGGCCGTTCGGGCGCCGAAATTGGAATTGCGCAATGCGCGGCCGCTGCCGCTGACGGTGGCGGAGGCTTACGAAGCGTGGTTGTTCCACGGACCGCTGTTCGCGGGCATTGTCGATGTCGAAGCCGTGGGCGACAATGGAATTGTGGGAACTCTGCGTCCGTCGCTGCCGGCTACATTGTTCGCCGATCCGCGGCAGGGCGAGTGGGCCGCCGACCCGGTGGTGATCGATAGCGGCTTGCAGATGATTATTCTCTGGGCGCGCACGATCATCGACCAGACGCCGCTCCCCTCGCGGCTCGGCTGCTATCACGCGTACGCTCCGCTGCACGCCGCGGCCATCCGTTGCGAGATCGAAGTGGATCATCGCCCGGGCAGCCCGACGCTGCGCTGCCAACTGCGCTTCTTCAATGAACGCGGCGACTTTTTAGGCTGGATGGAAGATATGGAAGTAACAGCAAGCAAGGCCCTGAACCGGACGGCGAAAATCAGCCATGCTGGAACCGGACAATAATGAGCGCGAAAGAATCGAGACCCCCTTCCGGGCATTCCATTCACGGGGATGTCGCCATTGTCGGCCTGGCTTGTACCTACCCCGGAGCGCGTAACGCCGGCCAGTTCTGGCGGAACATCGTCAACAAACTGAGCGCGATCGCCGACGTTCATCCGGACCGCTGGGATCCGGCCGTTTTTTACGATCCCGATCCCGCCAAGGAAGACAAGATCTACTGCAAGCAGGGCGGCTACCTGCCCAATTCGTTCACGTTCAATCCGGCGAAAGCGGGCGTGCCGCCGTCGGCCATCGAGGGCGCCGAGCCGGACCATTACCTGATGCTCCGGACGATGTACGAAGCGTTGGACGACGCGGGTTATCTGAAGAAAACCTTCGACCGGGACCGGGTGAGCGTCATGATGGGCAAGGGCAACTACCTGGCGCCCGGCTTGACATGGATCATGCACCGGACGGTGGTTTCCGAGATGGTGATGCGTATCGTGGAGTCGTTGCGCCCGGACTTCACCGGAGACGAACTTACGAAGATCAGGCAGTCGATTCAGCGGAAGCTGCCGAAGCTCAATACGGAGAACGCGGCGGGGCTGATCCCGAACATCAGCACCGGGCGGGTGGCCAACCGGCTGGACTTCATGGGCGCGAACTACACGATCGACGCGGCCTGCGCGTCTTCGTTATTAGCGACGGAGAACGCCCTGCACAGCCTGCTGATCGGCAAGGACGATATGGTGCTGGCCGGCGGGTCGCACCTGTTCGCGCATATTCCGTTTCTGAGCGTTTTCGACAAGACGCGGGCGATGTCGGCGACGTCCACCATTCGCCCCTACGATGCGAACGCCGACGGGACGATGTCCGGCGAGGGCATTGGCGTGATGGTGCTGAAACGGCTGGCCGACGCCGAGCGCGACGGCGACCGGATCTATGCGGTGATCAAGGGCGCCGGATCGGCCTCCGACGGCAAGGCAAAAGGCGTGATGGCGCCGCGCGTGGAGGGAGAAGAACTGGCCCTGCGCCGGGCGTTGTCGATGGCCGGCGTGGCGCCGGAAACGGTGGAACTGATAGAAGGCCACGGCACGGGGACGCCCGTTGGCGATGCGACCGAGATTGAAGCGCTGCACCGGGCGTACGGCGAAAACAGCGAGGGCCGGCGCACCATTGCGTTGGGCAGCGTGAAATCGAATATCGGTCATGCGATGCCCGCGGCCGGAGCGGCCGGGCTGATTAAGACGGCGCTTGCGCTTTATCACAAAGTCCTGCCGCCGACGTTGAATGTAGTTGAACCCAACGCCCTGCTGCAGCGGCCGGAATCGCGTTTTTATTTGAATACGGAAGCGCGGCCCTGGATCCACCGCAAGGATGGCGCGCCGCGCCGGGCGGGCGTGAACGCTTTCGGATTCGGCGGCATCAACGCCCACGTGGTATTGGAGGAGTACCGGCCCGCGGCGGAGACCGGCCAGCCGACGCTGCTTCGCGAATGGGACCAGGAACTGTTCGTATTTGAAGGGGCGACGCGGCCGGAGTTGATGGCTTCGCTCGACCGGGTGCGCGGCTATGTGCTATCCGTCGAAGGCGTATCGACCGCCGATCTGGCCTTTACCCTGAACACGGCGCTGACCGGACAGGCGGAACGGCTGGCGATCATAGCGTCTAATTTCGAAGAACTCGCCCAACGCATCGACCGCGCCAAACGCAAGCTGGAAGACCCGGATTGTTCACAGATCCGCGAACGCCAGGGTATCTACTATTTCGAGAGCCCGGAACTGCACAACGGCAAAGTCGCCTTCCTGTTCCCGGGCGAAGGGGCGCAGTATGTCAACATGCTGTCGGACCTTTGCATCCACTTTCCGGAGGTCCGGAACTGTTTCGATACGGCCGATACGGCGAAGAAGAACGGCGCTCCGGTATCGAGCGTCGTGTTCCCGGCGCCGTCGCTGACGCCGGAGGACGAAGCCGCGGCCGAAGCCGAACTTTTCTCCATTGAACGCGCCACGGAGACGGTTCTGACGGCCGACGGAGCGATGTTCCGGCTGATGGAAAAGCTGGGGCTGCGGGCGCACATGATGAGCGGCCATTCGGCCGGCGAGTGGATCGCGATGGCGGCGTCCGGGATGCTGGATGTCGACACGTTCATCGGCTCGATGGAACGGCTGGAAACGATGTACCGCGATGTCGCGGCGGACTCCGAGATTCCGCGGATGGCGATGCTGGCCGTTGGCGCGGGAAAAGAACGCGTGGCCGAATTGGCTTCGCAGGCCGGTGTCAAGATCGACCTGGCGAACGACAACTGCCCCCATCAGACCGTGATTGTGGTGGAGCCGGCGCATACCGACCGCGTGGTGGAGCACTTCCTGACGAGCGGCGTTTTCATCGAAAAACTGCCCTATGACCGCGGTTACCACACGCCCGCGTTCACCTACATTTGCGATCCGCTACGCAAGTTTTTCGCCTCCTTGGATTTGAACGCACCGAAGGTGCCGGTGTATTCCTGCACCACCGCCGAACTGATTCCGGAGGATCGCGAGGGCATTCTGGACGTGGTCGCCAATACCTTCGCCAAGCCGTTGATCTTCCAGGACACAATCCGGAAGATGTACGACGACGGCGCGCGGATCTTCGTTGAACTTGGGCCGCGCGGTAACCTGACGGCTTTCGCCGACGATATTTTGCGCGGGCGGATGCACCTGTCCGTACCGATGGACCAGTTCCGCCGGCCGGGTTTGCTGGGATTATGCCACGGGCTGGGCCTGCTGGCCGCGGCCCATGTGCCGTTGGCGCTCGTGGGGTTGTACGAACGGCGCCAGCCGCGCCGCCTCACCCTGGATGCGAAGGCCGATACGGTGCTGCCGGAAGAGCGGCAGCCGGGCAGTATTCAAGTTTCGCTCTGCTATTCGGTGCTCGAATCTCCGCCGCCGGAGATGATGCGGTCAATGGCCGCCATCGCGTTGCAAAAGGAGCCCGCCGTCCGTCCGCCGGCCACCGCGCCGCCGCCGGCGGAGGTGTTGGAAACACCGGCTCCGGTGCCGATCACGCCGCTCGCGGAGGTCGCGCAGAGCTCGTTCGAAACGCCGTCGTACTACTATGAGCCACAGCAGGCGGAATATGTAGACGCCTCCGCCGGCCTGCCGGTGGAAGCCGGCACGCTGCTGATGCACGAACATTTCTCGTTGATGGACGATTTTCTGCGCACGCAGGAGACCGTGATGTCCGGCTTTCTGGCCGGTGGCATGTCGTATTCCGGCGGTCCGTACCTGGAGCCGCGCGAGGAAGAAATGCCCGCGCATGCCGCCGAATGGGAGACGGTCCCGGACGTGAGGGAGGAGCCGATGCTGGCGCATATCGAAATCGCCGAGCATACGCCGCTCACGTCGATGTCCATGTTTGTAACGCTGGATCTGGCGCATCACAAGTATCTGGAAGATCACTGCCTGTACTTTGAAGGTTCCGACGCCGACCAGCAAGGCAATCGCATTCTGGCGATGCCGCTCACGGGAAGCCTGGAACTGATGGCCGAGGCCGCGCTGCATCTGGCGCCGGGTGAGCGCGTGATCGCCATCCGGAAGGCGCAGGCGCTGCGGCCGGTGAATGTGGAGCGCGGCGCGGCTCCGGCCCGCATTCGTTTGAACATGCGGCGGCAGGGCGCCGATATCCGGATCGGACTGCACTCGGAGCGGGGCGACCTGTTGACCGAAGCGGTGGTGGTGGTGGCCCCGGACTTTGAACCGGCGCCGGCTCCGGAACCGCTTACGCTGGAAAATCCGAAGCGTCCGACGTGCCCGCTCAATGAAGTCTATTCGACGCATCGTATGTTCCATGGCCCGCGTTTTCAGGGCATTCAGGATATAGAGAAGGTCGGCGGCAACGGGTTGATCGCGCGGCTGCGGATTCTACCGAACACCGATTGTTTCGGCTCCACGGCGGCACCCGGTCTGATTTTGGATCCGTTTCTGTTTGACGCCGCCGGACAGTTGGTGGGCTACTGGCCGATCGACAATCTACCCGATGGATTCGTGCTATTGCCTATCCGTTTGGGCGACGTGGCCATATATGGACCGTCACCCGCGCCCGGCACCGAGCTTGAGTGCCGTTTGTGGGTACGCAATGTTTCCCATCGTCAGTTGTCCGCCGATTTCGACGTATTGCTGCCGGATGGAACGGTTTGGCTGCGCGTGAAGGGTTGGACCGATTGGCGCTTCCACTGGGAGCGGCGCTTCTATGACTTCTGGCGCTTTCCGAATGAGTATTTCAATGGGCGTCAGATTGAATCGCCGGCGCTCACGGCGCGCGGGATACATTGCCGCATTTTGGATCCGATGACGGAAGTGGAGAAAACCGGGCTTTCGGAGACGGTATGGACGCGGATGATTCTGGAGCGCGGGGAACTCGCCGAGTACCTTGGCATTCAGGACGACGCGCGGCGGCTGCCGTTTCTTTTCCGGCGCGCGATCGCCAAGGATGCCACGCGCGGCTGGCTGGCCGAGAACGGCCGCAGTCGGGTTTACCCGGCGGATGTCGTTTTGTACGATTTGCCGGGTGAATCGTATGACGCCCGGGGCGCCTGGCGCGGCGTGGGCGAGACGCTGCATACGGCCGCCGCCTATGACAGCCTATTCGCGGTCGGCGCCGTTGGCCCGACGCGGCTGACTATCGTACTGCGTGAAGTTACGGATGGGGAGCAACCCCTGGAAATGGCGTTCGCACCGGAGGAGCGGGAGTGGATTCAACGGCTCGCCAAACCCGATGAATGGACCGCGCGGGCGACCGCCGCGAAAATGGCGGTGGCGAAGTGGCTGCGGCCGGATCTGGCGGACGATGAGTTTTGGACGACCCTGTTGATTCCGCAATTGAACGAGAGCACCGGAGTTCTGGCGGTGGCCGATCCGGGATCGGCGGTAAACGCGGAAGACACGGTTTCAGTGATTACGCTGCGCGATGGCAAATTTGTCATGGCGATCGCGACAAACTAATTAATCGCGACAAACTAATTAATAAGGACAAGGCGAACGAGTGGAAATTCTTACACGAGATTCGGTTCGAGAACAATTGATAGGGATGTTGAAGGACGCCCGGGAAGACTGGGACAGCTCGATCGTGGTGACGGACGCAACCGGCCTGTTTCAGGAGCTGGGTTTTGAGTCCATCGACGCGGTGGGCCTCAGTTCCACCCTGGAAATGAACTACGACCAGACGCTCCCCTTCCCGGAGTTTATGAACAAGGCGAAGACGCAGGGATGGAAAGATATCACGGTCGGTTCGCTCGTCGATTTCCTGATGGAGAACCTGAAAAACTCACCGGAGAGGAAGTAGCCGATGGGCGCTCCCACAATTATCTTTGGCCTCGACGGCGCCACTTATACGGTCCTTGACGATCTGATGCAACGGGGTGTAATGCCCTATCTGCAACAATTCATCAGTGAAGGCGTGAAGGCCACGATGATGTCCGTAACGCCGCCGTTGACGCCCCCGGCCTGGTCCACGCTGGTGACCGGCCGCACGCCCGGCCATCACGGCATTACCGGATTCTTCCAGTACGACTCGCCGGAATCGTCGTCCTTGCAATTGGTATCGAACCGGCAGATGACCGCCGAGACCATCTGGTCCATGGTGAACCGCCAGGGCAAACGGTCGGGTTGTTTGAATTTCGTCGCGCATCAGCCGGGACCGAAGATCGACGGCTGGGTGATCCCCGGCTGGATTTCGTGGCGCTGGGTAAAACAGCTCAGCCATCCGTCCACCGTAGTGGAGCGGCTGAAGAAAGAGCTCCCGGGCTTCGACTTGAAGGCGTTGGCGATGGATTTCGAGGAAGAGCGGAAGGCCGTTGTAGGCTCGCCCATCGACGACTACAAAGGGTGGATTGGGCTGCACATCGACCGGGAACGCCAGTGGTTCAACGTTATCAAGTACCTGATGGAACACGACACCGTGGACCTGCTTGGAGTGGTGTTTGACGGCGTGGATAAGATGCAGCACCTCTTGTGGCCATATCTGGATCCGGGGCTGGCCCCGGCGGAACCGTCGGCGGATTTCCTGCGCATCCGGGAGATGTGCTGGGACTACTATCGCAACATCGACGACATTCTGCGGGAAACGTCCGAGCTCTACGGTAAGGACGCCAATATTCTCATCTGCTCCGACCATGGCTTCGCGGGCAGTTGGGAAGTGGTGTTTATCAACACCTGGCTGGAACAAAAGGGCTATCTCACGTGGAAGGAGGATACGGAATCCGTCACCAATATTCAGGAGTTGGAGCCGGCCTTCTACCGTATGAATACGTTCGACCACGATCGGACCACCGCCTACGCCCTCACCACGTCAAGCAACGGCATTTTCATCAACGTCAAAGGCAAAAAGGGCGATTTCGGCATCGATCCGGCGGAGTACGATTCGTTCCTGGCCAAGCTGACGGAGGAACTTCTGAACGACTTCCGCGATCCGGCGACCGGCGAGCCCATCATCACCGCCGCCGTCCCCTCCAGCGTGGCTTTTGCCGGACCGCATGAGGCGCTGGCGCCCGACATCACCGTCTCGCTCCGCGACCACGGTTTCTTCTCGGTTCGCAAGGGCGACTCGATCATCGCCAAACGCCCGCAGTATCTCGGCACGCATCATCCGGAGGGCATTCTGATTTGCCGTGGACCCGGGATCCGCAAGAACCACCACATCGACCCCGTCCATCTTCTGGACGTGGCGCCGACCGCTTTGTATGCGATGGGTCTCGACATTCCCGCCGACCTTCAGGGGCGTGTTCTCGAAGAGGCTTTCACTTCCGATTTCCTCGCCGATCGCGAACTGCGCCGCGGCGCGTCTACAAAGGCGGTCGAAAAATCGGACTCGGAGGCGCTCGAAGCCGACGACGAAGACATTTTGGAAAAGATGAAAGCCCTCGGCTACCTTGAGTAGATAGGAGTAGAAAGCATGCCCAAGGCACCCGTTAACGGTATTGATATCCACTACGTTCGCCGTGGTGAAGGCAGGGATGTCATCCTGCTGCACGGAGTCACCTCGTCGCTGGCGATGTGGTACAACGGCATTTACCCGAAGCTGTCCGAGAACTACCGCGTCACCGCCTATGACCTGCGCGGTCACGGACTGAGCGGGCTCACCCCTACCGGCTATACCTCTGCCGACATGGCCGAGGATCTGCTCGGGCTTTTGGATAGTCTCAAGATCGAGAAGGCCACCCTGATCGGCCACAGTTTCGGTGGAGCGATCGGCCTCCACATGGCATTGCTGCATCCGGACCGGGTGCACGGGGTGATCATGCTCGATAGCGGCCTCGCCTGCCTACGCTATCTTCGGATTATCGCCGATTGGCAGGGTTGGAAGGGACGTCCCGAGGAGTTCCAGAAGAAGGGGCTGAGTTTGGAGCAGTTCCTGGAGCTGGATTCCAAACAGGACGTGACCGCGGTGATTCGCCATGGACTGAATATGCCCCGGGTGGGCGGATTCAGAAAGGGCCAATCCGGAATGACGCCGCGGCTGCAGCGCTTACTCGATGAAACCAAACTCGGCTATGAGTTCCGGGACGTCGCCGGCATGACCGAGGAACGCTTGCGCACCGTCCTAACGCCGGTACTAGCCCTTTACGGGGAAACGTCGCCGTATCAAAAGATGGCCAAACACCTGAATGGACTCCTTCCCAACTGCCGGCATGAGGTTCTGCCCGGCACCGGCCACTTCTCCGCGATCCATCGGCCGGAACTGGTGGCGCCCGTGATTCAGGAGTTCGTCGCGGATCCGATCGACTACGTGAAGAATGCGCCGGATTCCGTGGCGGTCGCACCCTAGTTAAGACTAGTACGTATGGCTCGATTGGCCCACGAGAATTGAGTTATCTCTGTGCTACACTCATCGCACAACATGAATTTGCCCTTTAAGGGCGGTAATCAAGAATCTGGTCCAATCACCTGGTCCATGTAGGAGGAGGAGTATGGTTATATCGAAAGCTAAATTTCTGGGAGCGGTCCTATTGGCCGTTACCGCGTTGAGTGGTCAGGAGAAAATTCCGCCGCCGCGAACCCCTGGGAACACCTTTGTAACGAACAATTTTTCTGGTGTTGTGAAGGCGAAGGCGTCTCCGGACGAGTGCTACCTGTCGCTCGGCAACAATATCCAATACGATTTCATCGATCAATTGAACCCCGGCTTGCCCTGCGGTCCCGGCAAGCGGCCGAAAGTTAACCAAGGGTACGTGTGGGGCACCGCCGTTGTCGGAACCACTATCTATTTCGGCACGACGCCGAATGGCCAGTGCATCACCCAGGGCGGCGTTGTCAGCGATCCCGCGAACTTGACTCCGCTCGAAACGGCGGCGTATGCCTGCGAATTCGCGGAAAGTCCCTATTACCCGACCCCGATTACGGCCGCGCAGATCGGCGACTTCCGGCCGCCTCGTATTTACAAGTTTGAAACCACGACGGGCGCCATCACCGATATCACTCCCAAGGCCCCGGTTGGCGTCTGCCTGACGACGAATCCTCTGTGCGTCGAGCCGTTAATTCTCAACACGCGCGGCATTCGCGCCGTTGCCGCTAATCCGGCTAATCCCGACATCGTGATGTTCGCCGGGCCGGCGCTCACCTCCACCGGCGGAATTAACTTCTTTGCGTACCGGATCAGCACGAACAGTTGGATCGCCAAGGGCGTTACAACCCTGTATGACAATATCCGCCGCTTTACGCTGCTTAACTCCGGCGGCGGGAGCGTTCTTTACACCGCCGTGGGCAACACGGCCAGCAATACCGCTAACCCCAACGCCGGTTCGGCGTTGCGCTACGCCGGTTCGTTCACAACAATCCCCCCCCCTCCGCCGCCGACGTCGGGATCCAATATTCCGGTTTGCGCGGCTTGCTTCACCTTTCAAGCGGTCGGCAATTTAGACGGGGAAGGCGCCTATCTCACCAGCCACGCCGGCCGTTTGTACGTATCCACCTGGCCGAAGCCCGGTCTCGCCGGCCTGCACATGAGCCCGGCCATTCCTCCCACCGGTTTAACCACCGCCAACGCGACGCAGTGGACGAAGGTGTGGAGTGTGGCTAATTATGAGCCCGATACCACCATCCAGACTTCCTATGCGAACGGCGCGCTTATGTCGTTCGGGGGATATCTGTACTGGGGTACGATGAATGTGCCGTGGGCCTCCACTGGGGTCATCACGCAACAGTATGGCGTCCCTACGACACAGCCTGAAATTCAGACACTCATTGTGAATAGTTTCCGGACGATCAGCATCTGGCGCGGCAAGGACTTTGACACCGTCCCGGCGATCGACCTCCTCTACGGCGAAACCACCCTGCCGAAATATGTTCCAGCCAATGGCGGACCTGGAAATCCCGCCGCCTGGGTCCAGACTCCCACCGGGAAGACGCCATTGTACGGCAAATCCGGCTTCGACAACCCGTATAACAACTACACCTGGAACATGAACGTGTTCAACAATAAGTTGTATGTCGGCACAATGGACTGGAGTTATCTGGCCGTAACGGCCTATGGGGCGATTATCGGTAACGCCCTGAGTCAGATTCCGACTCAGAGCTACGGCGCCGACCTATGGGTATTCAACAATACAACTTCGGCCGCGGTGGCGGAGAACACGAACGGCGTTGGCAACTACACCAACTACGGCGTTCGCAATATTGTGCCGGTCGGAACTAAACTCTACCTCGGCACGGCAAACCCGATGAACCTGTTGACTAACTATACCGACTCGGTACCCGACGGCGGCTGGGAACTCCTCCAGATGACCCCTCGCGGCGGGACCGTGGTTCGTTAGTCGTTGGTTCGTTCGTTAATTAGGTACGGTAGTTGATTGCATCCTTACAGCAAGGGCAAGCGCACCTGTGGCGTCTGCCCTTGGCTGAATTTGAAGAAGGCCGGCTTCTGGAAGCCGGCCTTCCGCTTTTGAGCGGTGAGGAGCGGGAGCGCTATGCGCGAGCGCTACATCCGCGGTTTCGCGCACTGCTTCTGGCCGGCCGGTTGCTGATGCGGTGCGCGCTGTCGTCGTACGGTTCTCGCGGGCCGGCGGAATGGCGGATCGAAGTGGGCGAGAACGGTAAGCCATTCGTTTCCAACAGCCCCCAGGGCTTGACCGTGAATCTCTCGCATACGGAGGGGATCGCGGTCCTGCTGGTCGCCGTCGCCGCTTCCGTGGGGGTGGATGTGGAACGGCCCTGGCGCATATTGGACCCCCTCGCCACCGGCCGGCCGGTGTTCTCCGACCGGGAGATGACGATGCTCCGTCAGATGACCGATGAACGGGAGAGGCGTGAGCGCTTTTACCGGATCTGGACCGTTAAGGAATCCCTGGTGAAAGCCGTCGGCGCCGGGATAACCGGCGATCTTCGCCATGTCACCTTCGATGTTTCAAACCCTTCGCCCCGGCTGCTGGAAACCGTACCGGCGTTGGCCGCTCCCGCCGACGCCTTTTTCTTTGCAAAGACGCTGCCGGAAGGTTTTCTTGTGTCCGGGACCATCTTCCCGTTTCAACCGGTTTCGGCTATTCTGGACATTGACGCTATCGCCCCGATACGCGGAATGATACGCGAAGCGATTGGTAGTTGAATTGCAACCTCTTCTCACGTAAAGCGGGTTTTTAGGAGTTGGCGATAATGCGTTCTTGGCGGATAATAGCGGCCGGTTTGGCACTGCTCGTGGTGAGCGTTCCGATCCATGGACAGTTGTTTCCGCGATTGAAGGAAATGCGGGAGCGCCGAAAGCAGAAGTCGAATGGACCCGCCGAAGCCAACACCGCCGCCGTAACCGCGCGCCAATCGGTCGCCTGCGGCGATAATTTGAACGTCGGCTATCGCGTGGTTTCGTTTTCCAGCGGACTGCGGGCGGCCGTCTGGTTCCCTTCCACGGAAGCGGAGGCTCCGTTCGGCTATGCCAACGGATTGGCCTCTTCGGTGGGAACCGATGCCGCTATCGCCAATTGCGGCGACCGCTATCCTGTCGCCGTTTTCTCTCATGGATTCGGCGGCTGTGGGACCCAATCGGCCTTTTTTACGGAGTCGCTCGCCAGACGGGGCTACATCGTCGTCGCGCCGGACCATAAAGATGCCAAATGTAAAGTGGATCAACCGCGCGAAGGCAGCGTTTTCGGCCGGGCCGAAGAACCTTTCAGGAAGCCCAAGGAGTGGTCGGATAAAACGTACATCGACCGGCGCGACGATATAAGAACGATCCTTGACGAACTCGCCAGCCTGCCGCTTCTCCAAGGTCGTGTCGACATGGGCCGTGTCGCCGGCGTCGGTCACTCGCTGGGCGGATACACCATGATTGGCATGGCGGGAGGTTGGAACTCCTGGCGCGACGAGCGCATCAAAGTATTGCTGCTGTTTTCGCCCTATGCCGCTCCTTATCTGGTCCAGAAGCGCCTGCCGTCCGTTCGCGTCCCCGTCATGTATCAGGGCGGCACGCGCGACCGCGGAATTACACCGGAACTTCGGAAGGCGGGCGGGGTTTACGATATGTCGAACTCGCCTAAGTACTTTGTCGAGTTGAAGGATCACGGACATTTTGATTGGACCGTGAGAGTTTGCGGAGTCGGCGGGACCATAGCCTCTTGCACGGGCTCCGGTAACGCTAAATTGATTAACCAATTCGGCATCCAGTTTCTGAATCGGTACGTTAAGGGGGATGGTCCGGGTCCGGATTCCTCCGGCCGGTCGGCGCTGGCTGATTTTCGTTCCAAGGAGTAATCATGCATAAGCTGATTTTGTGGGGAATTCTAATTGTGGGCACCGGCGTTGCATCGTACGCGCAGTGCCCGGCGACGTTGCAGGTTGGCTACCGGACCGTGACGGCTAATGGGCGGTCGACGGTTATCTGGTACCCGACGACGGCGCCTGAATCTACCGTCAGCTATGGCAGATTGAACGGTTCGGCGGCCCAAGACGCCGCCGCGGCCACATGCGCCCGCTTTCCCGTGGTGATGTTCTCCCACGGCTTTTCCGGCTGCAACACGCAGTCCGTTCACATCACGGAAACGCTCGCGCGCCGGGGCTATATCGTAGTCGCGCCCAACCACAGGGACGCAAGTTGCAACGCCGATGGCGGCACTGGCATTCAACTTCCTTTCACGCAACCCGAAACCTGGACGGACGGTACCTACTCCGATCGCCGGGATGATATCAAGGCCACTTTGGATTGGCTCCTGGCCAGTCCGGAATTTAGCGGGTCCGCCGACCCAACTCGTATCGCGGCCGCCGGTCACTCGCTCGGAGGCTATACCTCCATCGGGTTGACGGGCGGTTGGCCTTCCTGGAAAGATCCCCGGTTTAAGGCGGCCCTTCTCCTCTCACCGTACCTGGAACCCTATCTCATCCAGAACCGTTTGGCGGGCATGAGCGTTCCCGCCTTGTATCAGGGCGGAACGCTGGATATCACCATTACGCCGTATATCGACGGCAGCAAGGGAAACGCGTACGCCATGTCGGGCGCTCCGAAACTGTACCTTTCGCTCTCCCGAGCCACTCATTTTGAGTGGACGAATTCGACGTGTACCAGGGTCGCATCCACTATCGCCTCTTGTCTGAGCGCGGACGCGAACGCCCGGCTGGCCGTCGATTACTCCAGCAATTTCCTCGATCGTTTCCTTAGCGGCACGGACCGGACCGCCCTCTGGTCCGCGCAGCCCGGACTCGCCGAGTTCCGGCGGCTTTCCCTGGCCTCGCCCGTTTCCGCGGCGAGCTACCTTGATTCCACCGTCGCCACCGACTCGATTGTCGCCGCCTTTGGCGACGCCATGGCCGCCGGCGCGACCTCGGCTAGCAGCGTGCCTCTTCCCACCACTTTGGGTGGCGTGACTGTTTCACTCGAGGATTCCAACCGCCGTGTGCATGCGGCGCAGATCTTCTTCGTTTCGCCGCGCCAAGTGAATTTCCTCCTGCCCGCCGATGTGGCCCCTGGCGCGGTCAACGTCACCGTCCGCAACGGTACCGAAATCGTCTCCACCGGTAAACTTAACGCGCTTCCCGTCGTCCCGGCGCTCTTCTCCGCGGCCGGCGATGGAAAAGGGGTTCCGGCCGCCCAGTCCCTGCTTGTGAAGCCCGATGGGTCCCGCTCGCTGGATCTGATTTTCACCCCTTCCACGCTCGCGCCTATCGCCCTCGATCACCGCGCCGGCGAATTGTACATTATCCTCTATGGGACGGGATTCCGCCGCGGTGCCGCCGCCGAAGCGAAGATCGGCTCCGTCACCGTTCCAGTTTTCGGGATTTCTTCCACGCCTGGCTTCTTTGGGCTGGACCAAATCGCCATTGGACCCATTCCGGCCGGGGTTCCGGCCGGCGTTTCCGATCTTGTAATTACCGTTGAGGGACGCGCCGCCAATACGGTCAAATTGACGTTTAAATGAGTGAATCCAACGAAAACCTCCTTCGGCGGTACCTTGCCTGTTTGAACAATAAGGATCTAGCCGGATGCATGGCATGCTTCGCCGATGGATCGCTGATCCGCATCCGGGACAAGGAGCATGCCGGTCTGAAGGCGATAGAAGCATGGCATACGGAGCGCTTTGGCGCCAATCTTCGCGCTCTGGAGCCGGAAAACTATCGCCTTAGCGATGGCGAAGCGTCCATCGATTTCCAACTCACCTCGGACCGGCTGGCTGGCCGGAGATTGGAAAAGCTGCCCGCCACGCTGATTGCCGCTGTCGAAGGAACCCAGTTTTCGCAGGCCCAGATCAAAATCCGGCTAGGCGCCGGATTGCTAAATTTGTTCGGTTTCTAGCCGAAAAAGGCAAAAGACAAGGCCCCGGCGGAAGCTGGGGCCTTGTCTTTTTTTGTTTTTGATTCTTACTATTGCTTAATCCGTCGGCGACCCGCCAAGGCAAGGCCAGCCAGTCCGAGGCTCATCAGCGCCCAGGTGCCCGGTTCCGGAATCCTATTGACCACGTCCACGTCCATGACGATGTTCAGATCCGCCGTCTTGTCCCACAGACCGGCGGACTCCGGATTGGTCAGCCCGGAAGCCGCGGTTGGGTCCGTGACGTTGAAAACACGGAAACGGCCGTCCGCCTGATTCTGGAAGCTGCCGCTCAAAAGCGCGTTCGACCCGTGATTGAACCAGTAGCCGTAGAAGCTCTGCGCATCCGGGGCCGTGCCGACGCCCTGAACGGCGTATTCGTAGAGCGTCCCGCCGTATATAGTCCAATTCAGGTTGGAGAACGTGGTCGCCCACAGCGGGAAGAAGGCGCCGGCGAACCCTACCGCTTCATAGTCTTCCGCATTGGCATACTGAATCAATTCGTGCTGAATGTCGGGATTGCTGTTCGCCACCAGCGTGCCGCTAAAAGTCGTGTCGGGCGCGCCTGCGGCCAACTGCAAAAGCGCCTCGCCCGGGGTGCGGCCCCACAATGCCACCGAACTGAACTCGTTGCCAAGGGGGTCGTTCAAATTGCTTGCCACGGAGTAAACGGTGATGCTGTTGATCCGGTAGATAAAGCCCGCCGCCAGCGTAAAGTCATCCCCATTCATGAAGCCAAGATCGCTCTCCGCAAAAGAGATGTTGCTCCGATTCGCGCCGGCAGATTCGTTCAGGTTGATCCCGGGCAGCGCGCGATAGTTGATGCTTGCAGCCGAGAGTGCGCTTGATAGCGTGATAGCCACCAGCGCCCCTTGTAATATTTTCATAATGAACACTCCTCCGTAATTGTCTACAAAGCGAACAAACATACAACTAACAAACGGCATACCGTATATCTAAGCCTCAGCCCGTAGTGCTAATGTAATGTCTCCGATTCTCTCACGCTTTTGGGGTGTGATCAAGACCTATCGACGGCGGCAAAGACGGGTGGTTTTGCTACATCTAGTACCATTGGGAAGAATACCCCCGCCTCCGTTAGGGAGTAGGAAAATCGGATGGAAAGACCCATGCGTTAGAGTAAGAGAATGTCCGAATCCCAGGCACGGCGTTTGACTGGATTGGTGCTGCTGCTCGGTTCGCTGGCCCTGGCGGTTCCTCTGTTGCCGGGCCTGCCCGCGGGTTCCGGTTTTTTGCTGTTCCATGTCGCTTGGCCGCTCCTGTTCTTCTCGGCCGGATTGACCGGGCGAACTCCGTGGGTCGTGTTCGTCGCCGGCGGTGCGCTCGGCGTGCATGGATTAACCGCCGGTTGGTCCGTAAGTAATTGGATCGCAACAGTTGCGGCCGGGATGTCGCTCGCGCTTTGGGGCCTGGACCGGGCGCTGGATCAAGTTCTGCGCCAAGCTTCAAATACCGGATTTGCCGCCTTCCTGGCGAGGAAACGCGGGAATGTGCTGCTTCTGGCCCTTCCCGTGGCGGCCGTCCTTTTCAACGCCGATAGCCTGGACGGCTATGCCGGCGGCCAACTGCCGATTCTGGCCTGCGGAGCTCTTTACTTCCTGGTCGCGGCCGTTTTCAGACGCCGAACCGAGTTGATGGAGGCGCTCGCCGAGCGTTGGCGCATCAAGCTCGGGATCACGTTCGTGTTCTCCCTCATTCTCGCGATCGCCCACTATCGACTCAATTTCGGGACTGACGTACTAGTACCAATGCAAGACTGGCGTCGCGGAATATTCTGCCTCAGCTACGCTTTCCTGGGCTGGCGCTGGTGCTACGCGTTGTATGGATGGGCCGTTGGCGCGGCTGGATTTGGGGGGCGGGGCGTGCCGCGGTAATTTTGTACGGCTGCGGGGGAGATTCGGGAGCGGCCGGGATGGGCGTCCCACGGCAACATCGCCGATCCCGATTCGACACCCCAATCAGCTATACTCCCCAATGGCGGGACACTACCACACCGTGCCGCCCAGGAGCAGTCATGAGTCGTTTCCTTGCCCTCGCCGCGAGCGCCTTTTTCCTCGCCGCTTCCTCCCTCGCCGGCCCCATCGACGGCAAGTGGGTTTCCGAACGAAAAATGGAGCGCGACGGCCAGTCGATGACCATCGTCCAAACCTTCGAACTCAAAGCCGAAGGCGCCAAGCTCACCGGCAAATTCTCCATGAAATTCGGCGAGATGGAGCCACCGCCCGGCGAAATCAAGGACGGCAAAATCGATGGCGATAAATTCTCCTTCACCACCATGATGTCCACCCCCAACGGCGACATGAAGGTCAGCTACAGCGGCACGGTTGACGGCGACATGATCAAAGGCGCCTCCGAGCGCGAGGGCGGCCAGGCGCGCCCGTTCGAAGCCAAGAGACAATAGCGATTTGACACCGGCATGCGAACCCTTTTACTCCTCGCCCTCCTCACTCCAGCCGCCTTCGCCGCCTGGAAGCCGCTCTTCAACGGCAAAGACTTGGCCGGTTGGAAGCAGACCGGCTGGCCCGGCTTCTCCACCGAAAACGGCATGCTTAAAACCGGCGGCGGAATGGGACTTCTCTATTACGAGCCCGCCGCATTTGGCGACGCGACGGTTCGCATCGTTTTCAAAACCAGCGGCGAACGGGGCAATTCCGGCGTCGTCATCCGCATGCCCGATCAGCCCAAGGACGCCTGGTACGGCGTCCACAACGGCTACGAAGTCCAGATCGATTCGAGTGGCGACGACTGGCACTGCACCGGAGCCATCTACTCCATCAGCAAGGTGACAGCGCGCAACCAGAAACCAACCGGTGAATGGAACACGCTGGAAATTGAGCTAAAGGGAGATGTGACCAAAGTCAAACTGAACGGCAAGCTCGTCAACGAGTACAAGGAAGGCCAAGCGGTTCCCGAGCGCAAGCAGTGGTACGAGCCCATCCGCGGCCCGCGCGCCAATAAAGGATATATCGGCCTGCAAAACCACGACGCCAATTCGATCGTGTACTTCAAGGAAATCAGCGTCAAACAATAGCCGTCATGCCGCTCTCCCGCCGCCAATTCCCGCTAGCGGCCGCCGCTCTCTCCGCCGCGCCCAGCGCCAAAATCCAAACTCTAACCAGCGGCCCAACCCACCACTTCTTCGGCTACTATGCCGTCTCCCCCTGGAATCGCGCGGGCGACAAAATGATCTGCCTCGAGTCGACTTTCCAGAACCGCATGCCGCGCCCCAATGAACCCGCCGTCATCGTCGAAGTCAATCCCACGACCGGCGCAACCAAACCCATCGCTGAAACCCGTGCCTGGAACCTCCAGCAAGGCTGCATGCTCAACTGGTCGCCAACCGACCCCGACGCAATCCTTTACAACGACGCCGAAGCCTGCGAAATCGTCTCCGTTGCGCACAACCTTAAAACCAATAAACGGAGAACCTACCAACGCGCCATCGAAAGCGTGGCCCCCAACGGCCGTTACGCCAGTTGCGTCACGTACGGCCGCCTCGCCCGTCTCCGTCCGGTTGTCGGCTACGCCGCCGCCAAGGATCCCAATCCCACCGAAAATCACCCCGGCAACGACGGCGTTCATATCCTCGATCTGAATACCGGCAAAAGCCGGCTGGCGGTATCGCTCCGCCAGGTCTACGAAGCGCTCGCGCCCAGCCATCCGGAGATCAAGGACAAAGCGCTCTTCATCCAGCACACCGTCATCAATCCCGCCGGCAACCGCTTTTTCTTTCTCGCCAGAACAATCGAAACGGGATCCCTCACTTCCGCCATGTTTACCGCTCGCCTTGATGGCGGCGAGCTTCGCGAATCCGTTCCCTACGGCCGCGGCGTCTCCCACTTCGCCTGGCGCGGCCCCTGCGAGATCATGGCCACTTTTCGCGTGGAGGGCAAGGTCCGCCATGTGCTCTTCAAGGACACTGATAAGCCGGACTACCAGATCGTCGGCCCCGAATTCCTCGATGCCGACGGCCACTGCAGCTTTAGCCCGGATCTCCAACTCCTCGTCACCGATCGCAACATCCCCGACATTTCCGCCAAGCGCCTCTTGCTCTACCACCTCGGCCGCAAGGAAGGCGCCGTGCTGGGTAGCTTTCCCATGAAAACCCCGTCGGGTGAAAACTACATCACCATCGATCTCCGCTGCGATCTCCACCCGCGCTGGAAAGCGACCGGCGATCGGATCTGCTTCGACGCGCTCGACACCCGCACCTGGACCCGTCAACTCCACGTCGCTACACTCGCGCCGTGAGCCTCAGCGGCTTACTCATGGCGTTAGCGCTGGGAAGCTCCGCTCCATGAACCGCAGGCTCTCCACGCCCACGCGCCGGTAAAGGCCCTTCGTGTCGTGCGCGACGTCTGGAATGGAGACCCAATCGACTGGGATATCCATCTTCAGAAGCTTATCCTTGAATTCGACGTTCAACGGATACAGCCCATCCTTGTCCCCGCAAACCATGCGAATGGCCAGCTTGCCGCGGACGCGGCCGGCATTCTTTTCGATCAGTGTCCAGGGACTGTTGTCATCAAAATACTCTTTGCTTCCATAGCGGCTATCGTTCAAGCGGACTCGGTCGCCGCGAACCAACGCCGCGCCATAGGAGACGACGGAACTGAACAGATCGGGATACTTGATGGCCAGTCGCAAGCTGCCGCCGCCGCCCATCGAGAAGCCGTCGACGGCGCGGCCCTGGCGCGTCGCTATCGTTCGATAGCCGCGATCGATAAAGGGAATCAGTTCCTTCACAATCATGCTTTCCACCTTCAAGGAGCCGTCGGCGTAGTCCAGGAAAAACGTATCGCCAAGGCCGTCCACAAAGACATAAATCATCGGCTGGACCTTGCCGGTTTCAACCGCCTCTTTCAACGTGACCCCGGCGCGAACCCATTGGCGCTCCGGGCTTCCGCCCCCCGCGCCGTGCAGGTTGTAGACGACCGGATAACGCTGGGTACCGGATTCGTAGCCGGGTGGCGTATACACCTTGATCCACACATTGCGGTCGTTGAGGTCGCTCCGGAGCGCTACATCCTGGGCGATACCCTCCGCCCTCGACAGCGGCGCCGCGAAGCCCTCCTCAATAAACTTCAGGCTTTCGAGACCAACGCGCTCATACAAACCTTTCGTATCGTGAGCGACACCGGGAACGGAGGCCCACGATACAGGCACCTTCAAAGCGTCGGCCTTTTCCTTAAGCTTTACGTTGCCGGGATACCATTGCTCGTCGGCGTCGCCGCAGACCATGCGCACTCGCAGGTGCTCGTTAATGCGATCCTTGTTTTTCTCGATGCGCCCCCACGGGCTGTTAGCCGCGTAGTGCTCCATGGTTGGAAACTGCCCGGCGTTGTTGGGCGCAATCTTCACTGTGTCGGGCGATAGCACCGCGCCGCCGTACGAGACCACCGAACTGAAGAGCGTAGGATAACGGAACGCGATAAGCAGCGCGCCGAAACCGCCCATGGAAAACCCTTCGATAGCCCGGCCTTCATGCGAGGCGACGGTGCGATAGCGGCCGTCGATGAAGGGGATCATCTCCCAAACGATCATGCTCTCCACCTTCAGCGAGCCGTCCGGGTAATCGAGGTACAAGGTATTGCCCAGGCCCTCGGCGAACACATAAATCATCGGCCGGACTTTCCCGTTCTCGATGGCGTCGCGCAGTGTCGCACCCGTGCGCTCCCATTGACGCTGCGGGCTGCCGCCGCCCCCATGGAGGTTATAGACGACCGGATAGCGCCGGGAATCCTTCTCGTAGCCCGGAGGCGTATAGACCTTGATAGAGACATCGCGATTATTCAGGGCGCTGCGAAAGGCCGCATCGTGAATACCCGCGTAAGCGGCGGCATGAATCGCGGCGCCGGCGACGATCAATCGAAGTATGTGCATGTTTGCGAGTCTCTTTGAACTTGTGCGGATTGTGTCAATATCAGGAGCCGTTGTCCAGTGATCACCCGGCACTATATTAGACGGCGGCCGGTGATGGCGCGGCGGCTTTTACCAAAGCCTTCGAAGCCGGCACGCCCGCAAATATATGAATAACATGCGTCCCACCGTCGTCGACCAACTGGATGTCCTTGCTACTCCGCTCTCCACCGTTCTCCACCTCGATCTTATACTCGGTTCGGCCATAGCGGAAGGTCAAGGAGTATCCGGGCCAGCTTTCGGGAATCACGGGCTCGATTGACAGACGTCCGGCCCGCAGCTTGAATCCCAGCACTTCTTCAACCCACACCCGGTACATCCAGCCGGCCGAGCCGGTGTACCACGTCCATCCTCCGCGCCCGGATTGACTCTCCAGCGAGTATACATCCGCGGCGACGACGTACGGCTCCGTTCGATAGACCGCACAATCCCCGGATGTCCGGGAATGCTCGATGGGATTCAGCATTTGCAGAACCTTGACGGCGCGATCGCCATCGCTCATGCGTGCGAAAGCCATTGCAACCCATAGAGCGGCGTGCGTGTATTGACCGCCATTTTCGCGCACGCCCGGCGGATAACCCATTATGTAGCCGGGGTGCGGGCTGGATTTGTCCAACGGCGGCGTGAAAAGGAGCACCAACTTCTCTTTCTCGCGGATGAGATGTTTTTCGACCGAGCGCATCGCCGTTGCCGCCCGTTCCGGGTTACCGGCGCCGCTTATCACGGACCACGACTGCGATATCGAATCGATGCGGGCCTCTTCATTCAGATGCGAGCCCAGTGGTGTCCCGTCGTCGAAGAAGGCCCGTAGATACCATTCGCCGTCCCAACTCGTGCGCTCCACGGTCGCGCTCAGTCGGACCGCCAACTCGCGGTACCGGGAGGCCAGTTCCCGCTCACCGCGGCCGTCGCATACAGGAGCGAACTTCTTCAGCACGTCCACCAGGAACCATGCCAGCCAGACGCTCTCGCCCTTACCCTCATCGCCGACGCCGCTCATGCCGTCGTTCCAGTCGCACGTGCCCATCAGGGGAAGCCCATGCGCGCCCTCCGTGGCGCCCTTCTCAATGGCCCGGCGGCAGTGCTCGAAAATTGTCGCCTGGTCGATTGAGACCGATGGCTGAGAATAGACTTCGCGCTCCTCCTCCTTCAGCCGCGCTCCCACCAGAAACGTCGTCGCGGCGTCCAGAATCCCAACGTCGCCGGTGACATCCATGTATTGACACACGGCGAACGGGAGCCACAACAAATCGTCGGAACATCGGGTACGAACACCCGCGCCGGAAGGAAGATGCCACCAGTGCTGCACGTCTCCGTCGGTGAACTGCCGCGACGCGGCGCGCATAATCAGCTCGCGCGCTATCGGCGGTGCGGAGTAGACGAAAGCCAGCGCGTCCTGCAACTGGTCCCGAAAGCCATACGCGCCGCTCGATTGATACAGCGCCGAACGGCCCCAAATGCGGCAACTCAGCGATTGATAGAGCAGCCAGCGGTTCAACATGATATCCACTGAAAGAATCGGCGTTTTCACCTGAATGGTCGTCAGGAGGTTATCCCACCAACCGCGCGTATCTTCTAGCGATCGCTCCACCTTTTCCCCATCGCGGTACTGCTTGATTAAACGCCGGGCGTGATCGGCGTCGTCCGCCTGTCCCAGCACATAAATCACTGTCTTTTCTTCCCCGGGGCCGAGTTCGAATTTCGTTTGCAATGCGCCGCACGGATCGAGTCCCGGGCCGGTGCGTTTGGAAAGCGACTCGCGCCGCAAAGCCGCCGGCGCTTCCATGGAGCCATTGCGCCCCAGGAATACGGTGCGGTCACCGGTGTAGGAGGAGGGCTCCGGTGTCATGGCCGCGAACGCCACCCGACTCCCGTAATCCAGATGATAGGGGTTACGCGCCAGCAACGCCTTTGAACTCTCGTCCCATGAGGACACAACGTGCATCTGCGTCACTTCGCGATCCCCGCCGAGCACGAACTCGGAATAGGAGGTAACCGACAGACGCCGCCTTTGCGACGACTTATTCTTGAGCCGCAAACGCTGTACGCGAACCGGATCGGCTCGTTCGGCGTGAACTGGCACGAAGGTCATCAGCGTTTGTTCCAGCGCATGACTGTTGTGCTCGATTTCGGTATATCCCTGTCCGTGCCTGGCTCGATACGCATCCAGTTCGCGCACCGGCAGCGGCGTGGGGCTCCAAAAAACTCCGGTGTCTTCATCGCGAATATAGATGGCTTCGGTGGACGGATCCGAAACGGGATCGTTATTCCAGGGAGTCAAACGGTTGGACTGGCTGTTGCCGTACCAACAGCAGCTTGAACCGGCTTCGCTCACCATGGCGCCGAATACCGGATTCGCCATCACGTTTATCCAGGGCAGCGGCGTGAACACATTGGGGCCGAGGTACACCGCGTACTCCCGCCCGTCCGCCGTAAATCCGCCGACACCGTTAAAGTAGGGAAGCTCCAGGAAGGGTAGCGGCGTCGAGGGTTGTTCCTCGCCACGCTTGATCCGCAACGGCGGCGGAAGAGCGATTCCCTCCGGTGGACTGCTAAGTTGCTTTGACAGCGTGCCGCGCGCCGCGCCCATTGCCGCCTGCGCCACCGTGAGAATCAGGTTCAGATCCTCCTCGGTCATCTGGTCCGCCTTACGCAAGAACACGGCGCCGGCTTGCGGCGCCCCGGTGTGCAATGAATGTGACTCCACCAGACGGAGCAACTGCTGATGCAGAGGCTGCTCGTAGCTGGCCGGCTCGCGGTTCAGAATCACCAGATCGGAATGGAAGCCGCGCAACCGCCAGTACGTGTGCGCCACCAGCAGTTCGCGCATTAGAGTAAGATCCTGTGAATCGTCGATCCAAACCACCACCAGCGGCAAGTCGCCGGAGATCCCGTGCGCCCAGAGCTTCGACTGTGTCTGCACATTCCGGCGCAGGCGTTCCGCCGGTGCCCGCAGCCGGATATTCGGATATAGCAGGTGGCTGGCAAGTTCGGCGAATCGCATCGCCGCGTCGCTTTGAATCCCGAGATAGCGGTATTCGAGCTGCGCGTGCGACCAAGCCAGCTCGAAGGCGCGGCTGCAGACATCCGCATCCCGGTACTTGACGATCAGGCGCATCAGTTCTTCGCGCGATGCCGCGGCGATGGTAACCAGCGTGATCTGCGCCTGCTGTCGAGGTTCAAGCGAAACGCGCCGTCTGATGACGAACACCGGATCCAGCACATAGCCGGCGGTCTGGTTCATCGACATGACCGGGTCGCGCCAGGTGCGCCCACGGCCAAGGAATCGCGCCCGATCCGTTTCGTACTCGAACGCGCTCTCGTCCTCCGGACTTTGAATCATCAACTGGGCAACCCAGATCGGCGAATCCTCGGGGGACCGCGACCGGCGCCACGCCACCAGCGCCCGCAGTTCCGGCCGCGCCTCGGTCTGAATAAACAGCTTGCTAAACGCGGGATGCGCCCGGTCCGCGCCGTGGGGCGCAAGGCTCAGTTCGGCGGCGCTGGTCACCTCAAGCGTCCGCTCCCGGGAGCCCTGATTGATGAGTGTAAGGCGGCGAATCTCCACGTCGTCTTCGGGAGAAACAGTAACTTCCAAATGACTTTCGATACCCAGCCGGCGGCGGCGAAACTCGGCGCGATCCGCGCTGAAGGTCGCCGTGTAGCGGGGGTCTTTAGCGTTTAGCGGCTGATGAGTCGCGGACCAAAGCGTGTTGCTTTCCCCTTCCCAGAGATAAAAGAAAGTTCCCCAATTGTCGCGCGTGGTGTCCGAGCGCCAGCGGGTGATATCGAACTCGCCCCACCGGCTGTAGCCCGCTCCGGTGTTGGTAATCATCAGCGCATACCGGCCGTTGCCCAGCAGTTGAACACGGGGAGTGGGAGTGTCTTCATCGAACACCCGGTATTCCGGCGCCGATGGCCCTTCCAGCAGCCTTATTGGGATCTGATCCGACGGACGATGAACGAGCATTGACGGTACGGAGGGAATACGCTCAAACAGCAACGGTTCCACGGCTTTTATCCGGCGATCCGCATGGAAGCGATCACGCATAACACCCCGGTTGAGGACGTTATTCAGAGCCATCAGGCTCATTCCCTGGTGGTGCGCCATGTAAGCGTAAACAATCACGCCTTTGCCGCCTCGCCGTTCTTCCTGGCGCGTGTAGTCGAGCGACTCATAGTAACCCATCCGGCCGTACATACCGGCTTTCAACAGGCGCCGCAGATTCTTGATGGAATCCGCCGGGTTCACCAGCAAGGCGAGCGCCGTGGCATAGGGCGCGATAACCAGATCCTCCTCCAGCCCCCGTTTCAGGCCGAGAGAAGGAACACCGAAAGCGCGATATTGATAAATCTTGTTCGAATCGAGAGCGCTGTACGCGGATTCCGAGATTCCCCATGGCACGCCGCGGTCCTTTGTGTACTCAATCTGGCGTTTTACGGCCTCGGCGCAAGCGTTTTCCAGCAATGAGTTTCTGAAGCTGCGCGTGAAGAGCAGCGGCATCAGATACTCAAACATCGTGCCGCTCCAGGAGAGCAGAACCTGGCCATTCAAGGACGTGTAGGGTCGTCCGAGCGCCAACCAGTGAGCCGCGGGGACATCGCCCTTGGCGATCGACACCAAACTGGCGAGTCGCGCTTCACTCGCCAGCAGATCGTAATGAGCGGTGAGGTTCAGGGGGCCGCCCACCTGATATCCAATGGCCAGCAATCGCCGCTGCTCGTCGTACAGGAAAGTCATATCCATGCCGTCGGCGAGCGCATCGCTCATCTCTCCAAGATTCCGGCATCGGTCAAGCAGATCCGCCGCCGCCGCGCGCGCCCTCTCGTACTCCACTTTGACATCGCCAATCCACGCCGAGAGGTTCTCCGGCAGCATTTCCTTGTTCTTCGGTTCGAAGATTTTCGGGTCCACCAGGATCTCGTTCAGCAGACCGACTTCTCCGCGAGCCACCGCGCCCCAGGACGGCAATTCCCGCAGCAGCCGGCGGCGCGCCGCCACCGCGTTGTCTCCGAGCGGTTGCAAAAACTCGTCCGGTGGAGCGGCCAGAACATCCAGCCACCGTAAATACCGGTTGGCGTGTTGAATCCAGCTCTCGATTTGTTGCTCCAGGCTGGTAAACCAGTAAGCGCGTTCGCCCGTCGGAGAGGCGCTCCAACGGAGAGAATCGATGAGCTTGCTGGCGGGCTCGGCGGCAAGGCGGATGCGGCCCAGAATTTCGAAGCCCACCGACTCTTCCGCCAGCATGCCGCGCAAGACATCGAGAGGAACCTTAGCGCTGTGGTCCGGCGGAAACCGATCCGTAATGACAGCTAAAGTATCCGCCAGTCCCCGCAGTGCGCGGGCGTCCAATTGCGTTTCCGCATCCAACTCCTGGGTCGCCTGCTTCAGCACCCACAGACTGGCGATGAGATTTCCGCTATCGACGGTGGAAACGTACTTCGGCAGCAGCGGCTCCCGGGTCCGGGTGTTGTACCAGTTGAGAAGGTGACCCTCGCAAGTTTCCAGACCCTTCAACGTTTCGAGCGTGGCGGTACAGCGGTCGATCATGGGTTTCGGCGTGAGGTAGCCGAGATCGCGCGCCGACACCGCCGACATTAACCAAAGTCCGATGTTGGTGGGAGACGTGCGCTCGGCGACCTCAACGCGCAAAGCTTCCTGGGAATTATCGGGCGGAAGCCAATTGTGATCCGGTCCCACCAAGTCATCGAAATAGCGCCAGGTTTCCCGGGCGATGCGCCGCAGAAAGCGTTGGTCGTTGACTTCGACTCGTTCGGCTTTCCTGAGCGAGAAACGCTGCAACCGTATCCAATGCTGAACCGCGGGAGCGACCACCCAGAGGACCAAATATGGGGCCCAAGCCGGATGCCAGAGATTTCCCCGAAGAGCCAGGGCCAGCATAAATGCGGTGGTGACGGCGCAGATGAGGAAGAAATGCGCGCGGAAGGGGTCCAGTTGGAGCCGGGCGGCGTGGAACGCCATTTCGGCGGTTTGCCATTCCAGCAGATGACGCTTGCTGATCGCGAGCCGGTACAAAACGCGAACGATGGCATCGGCGGAAATGTAGGCTTGATGCGGCAGGAAGGCGGCCGTGACTATCGCCCTATTCAAATCGCTGTTGGCTTCCCGCCAGCCCTGCGCGTCGCCTCGCCATTGCGCTATCAGGCGGTCGAGGAATTGAAAGAGAAGCGGAACGACCAGGGCCAAAGCCACCAGCGCGCTGGCCGCCGCCGGAGCGGCGTCCCAGGCCCAACTGAACACGAGCAGCACCAGAGACGCCACCGGCGCCAGGCTGCGGCGCAGGTTGTCGAATATTTTCCAGCGATTGATCGGCGTCAGGGGGTTCCGCACGAATTCGCGCGCAGCCGCGGCTGGAACTCGCGGCAAGACCCAGGAAGCGATTTGCCAATCGCCGCGGATCCATCGATGTTGCCGCTTTCCGTAAGTGGTGTAGTCGTTCGGGAACTGTTCAAAGAGTTCCACATCCGTGGCCAAACCAACGCCTACGTACGCGCCTTCGATGAGGTCGTGGCTAAGCAGGCGTTGCTCGGGGAAACGCCCGTGAAGGATTTGGTGAAAGGCGCGAACGTCGTAAATGGCCTTGCCGTGGTAGATGGCCTCGCCGAACAGATCCTGATAGACGTCGGAGACCGCCTGGCAGTACGGGTCCGTCCCGCGGGCGTCCGTAAATAACCGGGTGAAGCGCGTGGCCGTAGCCGACGGGAGCGTGATGCTGACGCGCGGTTGAATGATGGTGTAGCCGCGCGTTCGGTTGCGTCCGTCTTCCGTGAGTTCCACACGATTTAGGGGGTGGGCGATGGTTTCGACGAGCTTTTTCGCGCTGCCGTGCGGAAGTTGAGTGTCGGCGTCGAGCGTGATGACGTACCGGATGCCTTCCGGCGGCGCCCCGGCGCGCAGGAATACGCCGCTCTCCGCGCCGTTCAAAAAGCCGTTGAGCTCCTCCAGCTTTCCGCGTTTCCGCTCCCACCCGATCCAGCGGCCCTCCGTCTCGCACCACGTCCGCGACCGGTGGAAGAGCAGGAAGCGGCCATCTCCGTGACGAGCGTTCAGTTGCTCAACGCTCTTCATCACCAGCCCGATCAGCCCGTCGTCCTCCGGCATCTCGCGCTCTTCGGCGTCCGTGAAGTCCGACAGGAGCGAGAACCGGAGATTCGGGTCCGGGTTGGCGAAATAGCGTACCTCCAACCGTTCGATGTCGCCGCGGATCGAAGCCGGCGTGAGGAGCATCATCGGCACGACGACAAGCGTCCGGCAGTCGTCCGGAATTCCCTCTTCCTCAAATGACATCTTCGGCAGTACACGCGGGGGAAATATCCACGTCAGGAACATCTGCAGCAGATACGTGGCGAGTTCGCTGGCCGGGAATAGAGCGAGTATCCCGAGAAAGAGGAGCATCCATTCCGAAACTACGCCGGCGCTCTGGGCGGCGAGCCGGAAAATGGCCAACAGTCCGGCTGTGATGGCGGCGAGACCGCCGAGATACAACAAAGTCCGATGCCGGTACAAGAACCGCAGCCACATTTCACGCGCCGGGACCCGGCGCCGCAGGTGTTTCTCAAGCGTCGCCAATCCATCGTCCAGAAGATAGTACGCGACGCACTGTTCACGGCCGCCGGGTGGAGCCTTTAGCGCGATGTCCACCGCCAGGCGCGCCACATCCCATTCGGAAAACTTCGACTGGCGCGCCGCCGCTTCGACCACCCGGCGGCAACGGTCCCGCGTGGCGAAATCGCCGCGGGCGTGAATGCCCGCCGGATCTTCGCGCAGTATCGCCTCCATCCGGCTAACCGCCTCGACAATCTTCGAATAGTTCAGCTCGGACAACTGGCGCAAGCTGCCGATCGCGCTGGCGATCAGCATCAGATCGTTCGCTTCATCGGCGTGCTCACCGCGGACGATGTCGACAAAACTCTGCTCCGTCTTGTCCTGAATCCACTTCTGGATGGGAGCGAACGCGGACTCTTCCTGATGCAGTTGCTCGCCGAGACGCTCAATGAAATGAGGCGTCAGCGCATTCGCCCGGCGATCGAGCTCCGCGATCGTCTCCTCCAACTGTTCGTGAGAGCGATGGGCGGCGTTCAGAATCCGATCGGCCCAAAAGTCGGCGAGTTCCTTCTGGTGCTGGCGCAAGCTCGCCAATTCCGACAGGCGCCGCAGCCGCTCCAGAAGAACCAACCGCAACATCAGCGGGAACACCCACAACTCGCCGATAGTCAACGGAGAACGCTTTTGATAGGCGTCGAGAAAACTGATGATCGTCTCGGTTGTCACGCGGTGGCCGGTGGCGTCTATCAACTCCGCGGCGAGTTGATAGACGCGCAGCCGGATCGGAACGCTCCGGTCCGTTAACACGGGTAGAATTTTGTTGTGATTATCGGGAAGATTGTGCCGGATGTCGGCTATATGGGAGCGAATGAGGTATGCGTTATCCAACAGCCATTCGGCCTCGTGAGAGACGCCATATTCCAAGCGCGCGGCTTCGGCCAGATCGGCCCGCGCGCGTTCGATAACCAACTCGCATTCGCGCAAAATCGGCAACAGCGGCCGCGACCGGGTGGACCGCTCGAGTTCATGGGAAAAGGCCAACTCCACCGCTAGATCCGGCAAGTTGGCCATGGTAGCCGGTTCGCGCCGTTGCCGGACGGTCTCCGTCGCGGCACCGAAGCCAAGCCCCGGACGAATGGCGAAGACGGAGGGGTGGGAGATGTGGCGCAAGACTCCGATGACGTCGGCCGCCTGGTCCTCGGTCGCTTCAACCACGACTAGGCTCTCGCCGGGAAGGACGAAGCCGCGATAGCCGTGGAGCGATTTATTGGGGATCCCAAGCCCAAACCACAGCGAACCGAACCATGTGACCAGAAATCCGCCGACCGCCGCCGGGACCACCGCCCAATGGGGAGCGCCCGCGACCAAAGCCATTACGAAGGCGAGAACCGCCATGGCCACTCCGAAAATGGCGCGGTCACGCGGCCCGAAGCCATCGTGGAAATGGCTCAACGCGCCATCCGCCGTGCGATGGATTACGGCCGAACGCCGAATTCCGTTCTTACGGGCCTCGCGAAGAGCTTCAATCCCGTGTTCCTCGCTGCGGTAAAACCCAAATACAAATCTGAAGCCCCGTGATTTCCCTGATTTACGATGTGAAGAAAGCACAGATTCACTCTCGCCGTTCTCAGATCACTTGCAGTATTACATAGATCGGCTCGAGCATATTCCTCTTGTGTTTTGAATGAATGCAATACGGGCGGCGAAATGCGGTCAAACGACGCGGCGCCCTTGCAGTAACTGGATGACCATGACGACGAGCGCAATCACCAGCAAGGCGTGAATCATTCCGCCCAGAGTGTAAGAGGTTACCAATCCAAGCGCCCACAGCACCAACAGAATCAAAAAGATTGTCCACAACATGTTCCGGGTCTCCTTATCTTCGGATGTTTCCGATTATTTGGGAGCACGCGTAGGTCCAAACGGAGTAGGGCGGGCGCTCGGGTTAGGGCTCGGGTTCCTGGGATAGGGCCGGGTTATCCTGGGTTCCCCTCCTTTGTTTTCAAGCACTTGTGGGACCCTCCGCTGGTGGGAGATTTTCCTGGGTTCGGGCACGCGTAGGTCCAAACGGAGTAGGGCGGACGCTCGGGTTAGGTCTCGGGTTCCTGGGATAGGGCTGGGTTCTCCTGGGTTCCCCCCCTTTGTTTTCAAGTACTTGTGGGACCCTCCGCTGGTGGGAGATTTTCCTGGGTTCGGTCTAAAATTGCGAAAGGCCCGAATCCTGGGAGAGGACCGAGCCTTTTTATCTATCGTCAATATACCATAAAACGGTCAGCGCCCGCCGCTTATTTCAAATGTCAGGCTCGCCCAAAAACTTTCCCAATCGGCGATTTTAGGCTCGGCGCACCGTTCCATGACAATTGCGTGGAGCCGGTGCGGACCTGCCGCCTTCACGGGAATGGTAACCCGGCCATTGGCATCGGTTCGGCCCACGACGAGCATTTCGGACTTCCCGTTCACGAGCCAGGCCGATTCCACGGCGACATCAACGGCGGGCGCGCCTCGGAATAACACCTGAACGGGTAGCGTCGCTCCGGGCCGGAGCGAGTATGGGTCAATCTCCGGGATTATCTCGATGGTAAGTCCGGTTCGTTCGCGGAAGTACGCGTCTGGCTTGCCAGCCAGAATCAACGACTTCACGTACTTGCTGTAGCGCTCACGGCCGGGTTTCCTGGTCTCGCCGTGGGCCTCGCGCCATTGCAGTGCGTTGGTCAAATTCTCGTGCTCCAGGTAGGAACGGAACTGCTCAGGCTCCAATTCGATGAAGTTGGGGAGCGTTTGGGCAACCAGCATGGCTAAGCCCGCGGCGGGCAGGCGGACCATCGCCGTCGTACGCTTGGCTTCGGCGGTGATTTTCTCGAATGCAACCGTGCCGCCTTTCGAAACAAGCTTCGTGTTTCGCAGCCGGTCCGGCTTTATCGAGGAACTGCCTTCCGGAAATTCGTCTCCGTTCTGGAAGACAACGAGGAGCTCGGTTCCAGGGGAGGCTACGAACTTCTCCGGCATTATGTACAGATCGTGAGAGAAGGCGGGAACTGCGCCAGCGAACAGAAGCATTCCGATCGCGGTTAATTGACGTGGCATGCGAATTTATCCTTCTTGGAACTTGTGTGTCGGCGCGGGTGGTAAGCGCGACGCCCAAACCGCGCCCCCGTTCCAATTGGTACCATGCAATGAGTGCTGCAGAAACTTCTCGCGTTACCGCTGGCGGCTTTGCTGCTCGGATTCGGCCTGACCTGGGCCGCCGCCGCGCCGAAGAAAAAACCGGTAGCCAAGGCGCCCGCCGGCAAGACCGCCGTGCGGAAAACGCCCGCCAAGTCCGTGCCCGGCAAAACAACCGCCCGCCGCTACGTTCCCAAGTCCCGCACCACTACCTATGCACGCGGCCGTACGCGAGGCCGAAGCCCGCAACCGGTTGCGGCCCGCCGCTACCGCGGCCAGCAAACCCCAACGGAGGATCGGCACCTTGAAATCCAGCGGGCGCTCGCCACGCGCGGTTATCTGCAGACGACGCCCACCGGCAATTGGGACGCCGCCACTATCGACGCGCTGAAGCGTTTCCAGGAAGAACAGAACCTACCGTCCACGGGCAAGATCACATCGCTCTCCCTGATCGCCCTGGGCCTCGGCCCCAAGCGCAACCCACTCACCGCCACCGCAACTCCACAACCCGTTCCGTAAGCGAGGCCATTGATGATCGTCGGCGCCCCGAAAGAAGTTAAGGATCACGAATCCCGCGTGGGCTTGGTGCCCGCCGGCGTCACCGCCCTAACGGAAGCCGGCCACGAGGTCGTCGTCGAAACCAGCGCCGGCCGCGGCAGTTCCATCTCCGATCAGGAGTACATCGAGGCGGGCGCGCGTATCTTACCCACCGCCGCCGAGGTTTGGGCGCAAGCCGATCTGGTCATCAAGGTCAAGGAACCGCAGACCTCCGAATTCCAATTCCTCCGCCCCGGCCTGGTTCTTTTCACCTATCTCCACCTGGCACCGCTGCCCGAACTTACTCAAGCGCTGCTTGACGCCGGCGCCTCCGCGGTCGCCTATGAAACCATTCGCGAGGACAATGGCGCCCTCCCGCTGCTGACGCCTATGAGCGAAGTGGCCGGCCGCATGTCCGTCCAGGTCGGCGCGCAGTATCTGGAAGCCCCGAATGGCGGCCGGGGCATTCTGTTGGGAGGCGTGCCGGGCACCGCTCCCGCGAATGTCGTGATCCTGGGGGGCGGCATCGTGGGTCACAATGCCGCTAAGATCGCCTGCGGGTTGGGCGCGCATGTGACAATCATCGATCGCAATCTGAACCGTCTTCGCGAGTTGGACGATATCTACAATGGCGGCGTGGTGACCCTCGCCTCCAACGTGCACACCATTCGTGAATCATTGCGTCTGGCCGATTTGGTGATAGGCGCCGTGCTCATCCCCGGCGCATCGGCGCCGAAACTGGTCAGGCGCGACATGATCAAACTTATGAAGCCCGGATCGGTGATGGTCGATGTCGCCATCGATCAGGGCGGCTGCTTCGAGACTTCCCGCGCCACCACCCACACGGATCCCATTTATTACGTCGACTCCGTGCTGCATTACTGCGTTTCCAACATGCCCGCCGCGGTACCGCATACATCGACCATCGCGCTTAATAACGCCACGCTGCCCTATCTGTTGACGCTAGCCAACAAGGGCCTGGAAGCCGCCGCCCGCGCCAGCCGCCCGATTGCCGAGGGCGTGAACACTTACAAAGGCAAGTGCGTTTACCAAGCCGTGGCCGAATCGCAGGGCCGCCCGTACACGCCGCTGGCCGAACTGCTGTAGACATGGCGACCCGTGCCATGAAGGGGCGGCCGATCTCCATCGTCCGGCTCACGCTCGCGCTATTAAGTGTCGCCGCCGCCACCTATCTTTTCGCCGAAATACTTGCCGTCAACGCCTCCACGGTTGGATTCAGCTTTCTGATCATTGTCCTGGCAATAGCCACGCTCGGCGGGTTCGCCGAGGCAAGTGTGGTATCGGTGGCGGCCATGCTCTCCTATAACTTCTTCTTTATGCCGCCAATCGGCCGGTTCACCATCGCCGATCCGCAGAATCTGGTCGCGCTTTTCACCTTCCTATTGACCGCTCTGGTGGCCAGCCACCTCTCCGGCCGCGCTCAAAATGAGGCCGCCGAATCGAAGCGCCGCCAGCAGGAGACCGAGCAGTTATACGCCCTGAGCCGGGCCATCCTGCTGGCCGATCCATCGCAATCCATGGGCTCCCATGCGGCGCAGCAGATTGCCCAAATCTTCGACGCGCCGGCGACGACCATTTTCGATGGAAAAAGCGGCATGACGTTTTCCGGCGGCGGGGAAGAACTCGCTGGAATTGAAGCTGGCTTGAAGCAGGTGGTTCTGCAGGGTAATCCCGTTCACGACGGCGATCTGAATATTTGGCCTATTTCGCTGGGCGGGCAACCCATCGGCGCGCTGGCCGCCAAGGGCATTCGCGTCTCCGACGGCGCCTTTCAGGCGCTGCTGAATCTGGTGGCCATCTCGCTCGAACGCGTCCGGACCGAGAACGCCGCCAAGAAAGCGGAAATGGCCCGGCACAGCGAAGAGTTTAAGTCCACCCTGCTGGACGCTATCGCTCACGAGTTCAAGACGCCATTGACCTCCATTAAGGCCGCGGCCAGCTCGCTGCTCGAACAAGGAGAGCGGTTCAGCCCCGGACAACGCGAGTTGGCGTCCATTATCGATGAAGAATCCGACCGGCTGAGCCGGCTGGTTACCGAAGCCGTTAAGATGTCCCAGATCGACGCCGGAAACTTAAAACTGGAACGGACAGCCGTGTCCGTCGATGACCTGGTGGAATCGGCGGTTTCACATTTCAACGGACGGGGCGAGGAACGCATTCAACGCAAGGCGCCCGGCGCGGATTCGCCACGGGTGTTCGTCGATTCCGAAATCGTAGGCCTGGCGCTGCGCCAACTGATTGACAATGCATTGAAGTATTCAACGCCCCCCTCGCCCGTTACCATCGCCGTCGAAGCGGACAGGGAACGCGTCCATATCCGCATCGCCGATCAGGGGCCCGGAATCCCGGAACGCGACCGGGAGCGGATCTTCGAGAAGTTTTATCGCTCTTCCAATACGAGGCAAAAACAGCCTGGGACGGGGTTGGGCCTGCATATCGCACGCGAAATCGCCAAAACACACGGGGGCGCGCTGTGGGTGGAGAAAGGCCGTGACTCGGGCGCCGAATTCCGCCTGGAATTGCCATGCCTTCCGGAGACTGGCGCTTGAGCGGCGGCCGAGTTCTGGTGGTGGACGATGAGCCGCAGATTCGCCGGGTGTTCCGAGCCGCGCTTCCCATGCAAGGCTATGAGATCTTCGACGCGCGTACCGGCGAAGAGGCGCTGCTGGCCATCCGGGACCAGCGATTCGACCTGATTCTACTCGACGTCAATATGCCCGGCATGGGCGGCCTGGAGGCTTGCCGCCAGATCCGCGCGACATCGGAAGTGGCGATTATCATGCTGACCGTGCGTGACTCCGAACGGGATAAGGTGGACGCGCTCGATGCCGGAGCCGACGACTACATCACCAAGCCCTTCGGAATGCCCGAACTGCTGGCGCGCATGCGGGCCGCGTTGCGCCGCCTGCCCGCGATGCAGCAAAGCGATGAAGAACCGGTGCAACTTGAGGGCGTGACGATCGATTTCGCCACTCGCCGGGTAGTGGCGAAGGGGAAGGAGCTGCGGCTGACCCCGAAAGAATTCGACCTGCTGCACTACCTGATGGCGACGCCAAACGTCGTCATCCCGCATACCAAATTGCTGCAAGCGGTGTGGGGTCCCGACCACGGAGACGAGGTGGAATATCTGCGTGTCTTTATCAATCAATTGAGAAAAAAGATTGAGCCGGACCCGGCCAATCCGCGCTACCTGCTCACCGAGCCCCGGATTGGTTACCGCTTCTTCCTTGGCGCAAAGTAGCGACCGGCCTTTGCGGTAATGATTGAATCGCACAAGACGGACTCGGTCGCGGTTGGGAGTGATCGGGAGTTTGTAAATGGTTGGGACCGCGACCGGCCTTTGCGGTAATGATTGAATCGCGCAAGACGGACTCGGTCGCGGTTGGGAGTGATCGGGAGT
>JBJXFL010000018.1:0-6804 GCA_046155405.1 Bryobacteraceae bacterium
AGCTGGTCGGGTCCGGGTTATCGCCGACCCAGGAGTCTTCGGCAACACCGGTGAAGTCGCCGTCGTTCAAAACCATCTTTATGTACGCTTGCGGTTCCATAGGAACGAACCTGGTTTCGATGCCGAGATGAGTGCGCCACTGGGATCGCAGTAACTCGGCGAGAATGGCGCTGTCGTGCAGCGCGAAATGGTAAATGGGAAAGGGCGCAATGCCGCCTGCCGGCGCGGCTTTTAACCATAGCTCGCGAGCGGTTCGCGGGTCGAAGGCGAGAACATCGCACGTCCTGCCGCCGATATTAACTTCCAGCCGCTCGGGGGAGCGATACCCGTTTAGCGGCGGCACGCGGCTCTTGGCCGGCATCTGTCCCGTCCCCAGAAGTCGCGCGGTCGCCGCCTTGTCCGTGGCCATGTTCAATGCATAACGGAGCAGAACGTTATCGAGTGGTGGCCGCTTCGCGCTGAATCGCCAATTATGATTCGCCAGGGCGGGTCTGGCGTGGAAATCCGCTCTATACTTCAGACTCTGGGCGAGTTGCAGCGGCAGCGCGCGGGACTCCATCGCGTCCGCCATCCCCGCTCGAAATAGGTTCAACACAACCGCGCCGTCCGCGGCCACGAATTCAATCCCCTCGATCCCATTCGGCCCGGCGTCGTAGTAGTTGGGATTCCGAACCACCACCGTCCGCTCACGCGGCCGCGACTCATTCAAGAGGAACGGCCCGCTGGTCACTATGTGACCGGGTTCTATCCAGGAGTCCTCGCGCCCTCGGCGGCGGGCGGCCACGATCGCGTGGCGGGGCAGCGGAAGGGTGGAATAGGAATAGCAGAGCATCAGCAGGTGAGGCGCGGGCGCTTCCAGCTCCACCTCGAAGGAGAATTCGTCGAGCGTCCGCAATCCCAGGCGTGCCGGCGGACGCTTCCCGGCGATAACGTCCCTGGCTCCTTTGACGCCTTCGAGTAACGCCGTCCAGACGTTTCCCGTTTCCGGCGCTAAGTAACGCCGCCAGCTAAAGACCACATCCGCGGCGGTGATGGCGACTCCGTCGCTCCAACGCGCGGGAACGTGATCGGACGGCGGGTGGCGGCCCTGTGAGAATTCCTGCGGCACGGATTCGGTGCCGGGAAGTTTCACTCCATCCGGCGAGCCATGACCGCGAAGGTAAAACGTGTACAGCGTCCCGCTCTTGTCCACTTTGTAATGCGTGACGAGCCCGGCGATCGGCTCCTGAGTCACGGGATGCTGCTGGAGCAGGGGCTCGAACAAAGCGTTGATGATCCATGATTCGGATCCGCCACCCGACTTGGCGGGGTCGAGCGTGCCGGGAGGCATACGGAGAAGATAGGTGATCCAGTTGGGCTTGCGGCGGGCTTGTCCGCAGGCGGTGGCGATCATGCCGCAGGCCGCCACGCCGCCGAGTATGTCGCGCCGACTCGAGTCTACGGTCTGCATCATGACGGCCTCCAATTCGTATCGATCCAGGCGTACTTAAAATGGCGGCTGTTCACCAGATTCCCGCCTCCGCCGCAACGGAGATATGGCTTCTCGAAGTATGACCAGGCGTCGTAGACGAGCGGCATCGCCGGCATGGCCGCAAGCAGGTATTTTTCGCACTCGGCGAGGGTGGACATCCGTTCCGCCGGATCGGCCATTGCGTTGGCCCTCGTGAGCATCGCCGTGAATTTGGAGTCTGTCCAGTCCGTATTGCTGGTTGCCCCCGGTAGATAGGGCGATAGGAACCAGTTAGGATCGGTGTATTGGCCGTAATCCCAGTAGTCGGCGATGCCGTTGTAAGTGACGGCAACGATGGCGTCGACGAAGACGGAAAATTCCTTGGCCACAACTTGCACCTTGATCCCGAGATTCCGCGTCCAGTCCGCCTGCAGGATCTCGGCCTTCATGAGGGCATCCGAAATGGACGGAGTGAGGAACTCGACGGTCTGCTCAAAATCAAAGCCCGACGCTTGCAAGAGTTCGCGGGCGGCTGCGGGATCGAACGCCAGCACGTCGATCAGCGATCCGCTCACATTCACGAGAACGCTTCGAGGGGAAGTGTATGTCTGGAGGGGCGGCACCGCCGTTCGCGCGGGGGCCTTACCCAGCCCCATCCAGCGCGCCAGCTTCCCCTTATCAACGGCCATGTTGAATGCACAGCGGACCCACGGGTTGTTGAAGGGAGCTTTCTTAACATTGAACATACAGGAATACAGCCCGAACATCCGGTGCGAGCGAAAGTCGCTTTTGCCGCGCAGGCCTTCCAGCAGCGGCGAGTTGATCGCAGTGGTGGAGTGGGCCTCGCCCGCTTTGTAATAGTGCAGAAGCGTAGTCTGGTCGGAAAAGGGAACAAACTGGATCTCGTCGAGGGCCACGTGCCCGGCGTCGTAATAGTGCGGATTCTTCACCAATCGGACGCGGTCGTGCGGTCTGGATTCGGCCAGCGTGAAGGGACCGCTGGTGGCGATGCCGCGGGGACTGGTCCAAGCTGAGCCCGCCGCCTCAATGGCGTGCATTGGCACCGCGGCGAGGAAGGAGGAGGCGGTCAGTTGGAGAAAATACGGCGCCGGCGAGGCGAGATCAACTTCGAGAGTAAAGTCGTCTATTGCGCGTATACCCAGTTGATCGGGACTGAGCTTACGAGTAGTATTAATCTCTCGTGCGTTTCTTACCTCGTAGAGTAAGTAAGCATACGGAGCGGCTGTCTTCGGCTCAATGGCGCGCCGCCATGAGTACACGAAGTCGTGAGCGGTGATCGGACGGCCGTCGCTCCATTGCGCCCGCTTATCAATGGGAGCGGCCCTTCTCCCGCGCGTGAACTCAACCGGAAGATCGTCCGAAGTAAGCAGCCCGGTCCCGCGCGGACTAGGATGGCCACGGAGGAAGAACGTGTACCGGGTCCCCTCCGCAGACAGCTCGAAGTGCGTTGCCAGCGCAGCCATCGGTTCGGCGGTAATGGGATGATACGCCGTCAGCCCCTCGAAGAGCGCTGGGATGAGGTACTGTTCGCCGGGTCCATTCACGGTCAACGTGGGATCGAGAGTGCCGGGGTCCGCAAGGGTTTCAAAGACAAGCCGCTGCCCGGTGGGGGGCGCGGTGTTGCCGAAATACTTTGCGTCGCTTCGGCCGCATCCGGCCAGCGCCAGCGGACCCGCCGCCAGCAGGCTTCTTCGTGGAATCCTCATGATGGCCTCCAAGTTGTGTCGATCGACGCGTACTTGAACTGCTGCCGGTCGAGAGGGTTGCTACCCAAGCCCCGCACGTACGGCTTCCAGAGATAGATCCAAGCGTCGGTGAACAGCGGAATGAACGGCATTGCGCCGAGTAGGCGCCGCTCGCAGCCAGCAAGTTTTTTCATTCGCTCGGCGGGATCGGTTGCCGTCCGGGCTTCGCGCAACATCGCGTCATAATGCGGATCTGACCAGCCCGAGGGGTTGGCGCCGTTGCCGATGGCGAACTGGTCCAAGAAAAACGCGGGGTCGACGTATCCGCCCGCGACACCCCAATCCGCTACACCCGTATAGTTGCCGTTCCGAACGTCTTCCGCCCAGACTGCAACGTCGCGTATCGAGAGAGTGAGGTCGATACCGAGAGTGTTCCGCCACTGTTGCTGCAGGACCTCGGCCATGAGCCGTTCTGCTGGCGCCCGCGCGGGAAGCAGGTACTCTGTCCGCAACGGTCGATCGCCGACGGCCTTTGCCAGAAGTGCGCGGGCGGCCCGCGGGTTGAAGGAGAGCACATCGTAAACAGTGCCGTCGATCGTGACCGGGAGGGATCTTGGTGTCTCGTAGCCAGCGACCGATGGAGCCAGGCTAGCCGCCGGGGTCAGGCCATTCAAAAGGTCAGTGAGGGGTTTCTTTTCGGTGGCCATGTTGAACGCATACCGGACCCGCACGTCGTCGAAGGGCGGAGCCTTGGTGTTCATAACGGCGAAGAAGCTGGTATAGCTGCGAAAAGTGTGGAGATCTTTCGTACGGCTCAGCGCCGGAAGGATCGCTGGTAAATACGCGGCCATCACGTCGGCGTCGCCCGCCTTATACATGTTGGCCCTGGCGGTGGGGTCCGGTACAACAAGGAACGCGAGTTCGTCGAGCGCCACTTGCCCGGCGTCATAATATTTCGGGTTCCGCGAGAGGACGATGCGGTCGTTGAATCGCCGTTCTTTCAGCGTGAAAGCGCCGCTGGCGGCGGTGGGCCGCGAGGAGGAGGGGCACAGCACCCGGTGTGACGCCAGTTCGAGGAAGTAGGGCGCGGGAAATTCCAGATCTGCCTGTAATGTGAACTCGTCAATCGCTCGCACACCGAGATTCTCAGGAGCCAATTTCCGCGCGACAATTCCTTGCGCATTCCGAACGCAGTTCAGCAGAAAAGCGAGTTCCGCCGCCGTGTCCGGGTCCGCCGCGCGCCGCCAGGAGCGGACAAAATCGTGGGCGGTGATGACGGAGCCGTCGCTCCATCTGGCAGCGGCAGCCGGGAGACTGGGAACAGGGGACAGGGCGGTGCCCCGCGGACTGCGATGGCCACGCAGGTAGAACGTGTATCGAAGCCGGTCCGGCATCATCTCGAAGTGTGTCGCGAGCGCCGCCCGCGGCGCGCCTGTGGCTGGATCGAGACTGGTCAGTCCTTCAAACAATGCGTGGATAATGTAGGCCTCGGCGTAGGACGCTGAGAGCACCGGGTCAAGGGTCGTGACGTCAGCGTCGAGAAGATATACCAAGCGCTGCGAGCGGGGCGGCTCTGTCCTGCCGAAATACGTCGCCCCGGCCTGCCCGCATCCGGCCAGCGCCAGCGGAGCGGCCGCAATAACCGCACGCCGGTTCATTGCGGCCTCCAATTCGTGTCGATCCATGCGTCATTGAACACGCGGCCCCAGAATGGACTGGCGAATCCTTTCACGTAAGGCTTAATCAGGTATCTGAACACATAGTTACAAAGCGGAAGGCACGGCATGGCCTGCAAAAGATAACTTTCGCATTCGGCCAGTTTGCTCATTCGGGCCGACGGGTCGACAACGGCTTTGGCACCGGCGAGAAGCGCGTCAAATCGGGCATCGCTCCAGCCCGTGCCGCCCATGTTTGTAGTGCTTTTGAATAAGTCGAGAAACCAGGAGGGATCCTCCAATCCTCCGATTTCAGCCCACATGGCGATACCGCTGTAGTCTAGATTCTCGACGGACTGAACCCAGGTAGGTTCATCTTGAATCACGATCCTCATATTGGCGCCGAGGTTCAGTTTCCATTGATGCTGCAGAATCTCGGCGATCAATCTCATATCCGGCATCGCAGGAACCAGGTACTCGAAGCTGAGCCCGCCACCGAAGCCGGTCTTGGCCAGCAGAACACGGGCCGCATCGGGATTGTATGAGGCGATGTCGAATATCGTGCCGTTGATGTCCACGGGAACGCTCGCCGGCGGTACGTACCCGGCCATCGGCGGAACAACGCCCGCCTGTGGCTGGTAACCTTCTCCCAGAAACCGTGCGATGGCCAGCTTATCGGTAGCCATATTGATTGCATAACGAACTCGAACATCGTCGAACGGCGGCTTCCTGGTATTCATCACGGGGAAAAACGCACCGGCATCGGGGTGAGAATGGAGGTCTTTCTTGGTGCGCAGCCCGGCCAGCAGTTGCGGCGCCATCGGCATGCTAAACGATACTTCACCCGCCTTGTAGAGGTTCGCGGAGGTCGCCCCATCCACCACCGTATGGAACAGGATCTCCTCGAGCATTATTTCAGGCGCTCCGTAGTAATCCGGGTTCTTGACCAGGAGTATCCGGTCGTACCGGCGCCTCTCCCGCAGGGTGAACGGGCCGCTGGTCACGACATGCGCGGGGTCCGTCCAGGAGCTTTCGGAGCCGCGAAGGCGTGCCTTTTCGATGGCCTGACGGGGCGTAGCGAAGAATTGCCTCATTGCCAGAAGCCTGAGAAAAAACGGGACTCTCGCCTCGAGTTGAACCTGGAGCGAGAAGTCATCCAGCGCCTGCACGCCAAGCGCTTCCGGGATCTCCTTTCCGCTGGCAATCGATCTCACGTTCACGACAGGTTCAAACAGGAGAGCGGCATACATCGCCGCCGTGTCTGGCGCGACGGCTCTCCGCCACGAATAGACGAAATCGTGAGCCGTGATTGCACCGCCATCGCTCCATCGGGCGGGGACCCTGGCGCGCACTGTTGCTGAGATCGGGATGCCGCCTGGTTCGGGATGCCCACGCAGCCAAAAAGTGTATCGCAAGCCGTCGGAAGTCATGTGGTAATGCGTTGCCAGCGCGGCGACTGGTTCGCCGGTTTTCGCGTCAAGGTTCGTCAGCCCGTCGAACAGGGCGTGGATGATCGGAGCTCCCCACGGACTGTCGGATTTTGGCGGATCCAATGTGCCAGGCTCGGCGCCAAGCACATATACGAATCGCTGGGTGCGCGGCGGATCCGTTCTCCCGAAGTAGGGCTGCTCCGCGCGCCCGCAGGAGGCCAGTGCCAGTGGACCAGCGGCAAGCATCGCGCGCCTTGGAATCATGACGGCCTCCAGTTCGTGTCGATCCACGCGTACTTGAACTGTTGCCGGTTCAGCACATTTCTGCTTAACCCTCTGACGAATGGTTTTTGCAGGAGCGGCAACACTTCATGACTGAATGTTGGTAAGCCACTGGTTCGACCAGTGAGACTTGAACAGGTTTGACCGTTCCGGGAGTCTTTCAGAGTGTAGAATCCCCTCCAAGTGGCTTGATGACCCACGCAAGGAGAGGATTCTATGTCTGAGGTTTATCAGAGCTTATCCCATTCCAAATGGGACTGCAAATATCATGTTGTGTTCGT
>JBJXFL010000028.1:0-3477 GCA_046155405.1 Bryobacteraceae bacterium
GCGTTTCGGCTACCGACTCTGGGCTTACCCGGGACCGAACGGCCCTCTTACCGCCGACGGCTTCCCCACCGTTTACCTAAAAACCGCAGATGCCTACGGAAAGTTCCGCAATCGTTATGGTGGCGCCCTCGATAGCGAGGGCAGCGGGAACGATAGTGGAGCACCGAAGCCTGGTCTAAACAGCACCAACCGCTGGAGGCAGGTCATTCAACCCGGTGACACCGTGCGAAGCTTGGTGCTCGGAGCGGACGGCGGCGATCCTCGAATTGCTGCGATCAACGATGAGCGAAGTGCGGAACAACTTCTTCCGCATCCGGACTATAAGGACGAGAATGCGCGGCATGCTCAGATCCTACGGACGGCCGCTGGACCAGCGTATATTACTCCAAATACCGGCAATACCGCATTCTATCATACGAATACGAGGTTTGGTAAGCTCGCGGTGCTGCCGGCCAATAAGACTTATGCAGCAGATCGATTCCCGGATATTCCACACAATATCGACGGCGTGAAGATGTCCTTCGGCAAACCGTCGAGAACCGGAATGCCGGGGGATTTCGATACAGGACTTGGCAATATTCCAGACGGAGCTTTCACGGGAAAAGCGGATGAGGGCAACCCGGTGTTCAGAAGGAGAGAATCTTATCTGCCTCTTGACGGGGGAGCTCGTGTTTATTACTGGGTCTATCCCCATCCCTATTTCAATTGGGATTACGAAGAGACCTTCGATACCTTCTTCACACCAAATCGCCAGACTCCTTCCGCGGTCGTTTTTGGATCGCTGCCTTTGGGTAAGAACGGGCACTGGTCCACTCTGCTCTTCTCCCCCTTCCCGGCTGCTGAAGCGGCGGACCCGTCCGGCAAGACGGTTCACCCCGGTAAAAGAGTGGGTTTCGCGCGCGATCACCTGCTTCTCGACCTCTTCAACATGCCGATCGTCGAACCGTACGCCATCAGCGAACCGTTTTCGACCGCCGGAAAGGTCAATATGAATTATCCGATGATGCCATTTGCCAACATTGAGCGCAGTACGGCCTTCCGCGCCGCCTTGCATTCCGTGCGCGTTTCAGCCTTCCCTGCGCAAGACTCCAACATCTATAAATCAGTGGCCGCATGGGATCTTGATTACAATTATCGGTACCCAGTGAATCGCGATATGACTATCCGCGCCTTCCGCGACTTCTTCGACAAATTCAAGACGGATGCGAACGCTGGCCTGTTTAAGTCTGCTTCGGAAATTTGTGACCGTGGTCTTTACCCACTTGAGTCCCCCTCCGAGACGGTACGAGCCGGGGGACCCATCAAATACACCGCACCTGCGTACAACAAAGATCCGGACTTCTACCTGAAGACTCAGTTCTGGCGGAGCAATTCGATGACTGGGGATAACATGCGCGAGAAGCCTTACAGCGACTTGTACCCCCGGCTGACGACGAAATCGAACACCTATACCGTTCATGTCCGCGCTCAGGCGCTCCGGCAGACCACGCAGTCGGCGGAGAAGGGCTACTGGGACGAAAAGAAGGATCGGGTGATTGGCGAATACCGCGGCTCATCCACTGTCGAGCGGTTCATCGATCCGGAGGACGCCCGATTCGATCCGCAAAACACCACCATCAATGCCAAAGACAGGATTGATGTGGACAAGGACTCGCTGGAAAAGGCCTATCGCTTCCGCGTAATCAATACGAAGCGCTTCGTACCGTAGAGTTCGACAACCGCCACTGGTGGAGAGCACCCACTCCCGCAAGGGAGTGCGGTGCAATGGCTGGATGTTGAAGGGGGCGAGACACGCACCCCTTCCTTATGCGGCTTACTTTTGTCGGCCAAACTCCGCGCCGCGGGCTTCGATGAGCTTACCGACAAAGCCCGTGTGGTATTTGCCCCGGATGAAATCCGGGTCGTGCATGATGGCCTGCTGGAAGGGGATGGTCGTTTTGACGCCACGGATGATGTATTCGCCGAGGGCGCGGCGCATGCGTTCGATCGCGTGCTCGCGGGTGGTACCCATGCCGATGACTTTGGCGATCATCGAATCGTAATGCGGCGGGACGACGTAGCCGGCGTAGGCGTGGGAGTCGATGCGGATGCCGCGGCCACCGGGGGCGTAGTAGAGTTCGATGCGGCCGGGGCAGGGTTGGAAATTGTTGAAGGGGTCTTCGGCGTTCACCCGGCATTCGATGGCGTGATACTTCCGCACGGCGTTGTGCATCCAATGCGAGAGCGGCTCGCCGGCGGCGACTTTGATCTGCTCCTTCACGAGATCGATCCCGTAGGCCTCCTCGGTGATGCAGTGCTCGACCTGGATGCGCGTATTCATCTCCATGAAATAGTAGTGCCCGTGATCGTCCATGAGGCACTCGATGGTGCCGGCGCCGACGTAGCCGACTTCGCGCGCGAGCCGCACGCAATCGGCGCCCATGCGCTCGCGCAGCTCGTCGGTCATGATGGGAGATGGCGTCTCCTCGATGATCTTCTGATTGCGGCGCTGGAGGGAGCAATCGCGCTCGCCGAGATGCACCACGCCCCCGTGCGTGTCCGCCATGATCTGAAACTCGATGTGGTGGGGATTCTCGATGAGCTTCTCGATGTACACGCCGGCGTTGCCGAAAGCCTTCTCAGCTTCCGCACGCGCGGCGTGAAAGCCCTGGACGAGCGAACCGTCGTTGTGCGCCGGGCGCATCCCGCGGCCACCGCCGCCGGCAGTGGCCTTGATCATCACGGGGTAGCCGATCTTGCGGGCGATCACCCGCGCGTCCTTCTCCGTCTCGACGATGCCATCGGAGCCAGGCGTCACCGGCATGCCCGCGCGCCTCGCGGTATCGCGTGCGGTGTTCTTGTCGCCCATTGAGCGGATGGCGGAGGGCGGCGGCCCGATGAACTTGATATTGCAGCTCGCACAGACTTCCGCGAAGTGCGCGTTCTCGCTGAGAAAGCCGTAGCCGGGATGAATGGCGTCCACGTCACCGATCTCCGCGGCGCTGATGATACGGTCGATCTTGAGGTAGGACTGGCTGCTCGGCGCCGGGCCGATGCAGATGGCTTCATCGGCGAGCTGGACATGCAGCGAATCGACATCCGGCTCGGAGTACACCGCCAGCGTCTTGATCCCGAGTTCCTTGCAGGCGCGGATGACGCGAAGCGCGATTTCGCCGCGATTGGCGATGAGGACTTTGTTGAACATCGGGGAAAGTTGAGTGTTGGGTGTTGAGTGTTGAGAGCCGCCGGGATTGCAGCCGCTCGCTCAAATCAAATCGGCGCGGCTCTCAACTCTCAACCTTCAACTCTCAACCTCCGCATCACCGAATGCGAAAGAGCGTCTCGCCGTACTGCACTGGCTTGCCATTTTCCGCGACGACCTCGGCGATCACCCCGCGGCATTCGGCTTTGATCTCATTCATCACCTTCATCGCCTCGATGATGCACACGACGGTATCTTCGGCGACCTCCTGGCCGACGGCGACGAATGACCCAGCC
>JBJXFL010000029.1:0-2644 GCA_046155405.1 Bryobacteraceae bacterium
CAGCCCGGTACCCTCGCGGGTCTGGCTGGCCTCGGCGATCTGATCCTCACCTGTACCGGGGAACTCAGCCGCAACCGCCGCGTCGGCACCGAACTCGCTAAAGGCAAGAATCTAGACGAGATAATCGGCAGCATGCGCATGGTGGCCGAAGGCGTTGAGAACACCTATTCGGCGATCGAACTCGCCCGCCGCCAAAACGTGTCTATGCCCATAGCGGAAACACTCTATGGGATATTCACCGACGGTAAGAGTCCCTATGATGCTCTCAGGGATTTAATGGAGCGGCCAGCCGGGCTGGAAGTGGTATAAAGGGCCTAAGTCGTTATGCCACCGCAACCTTTCGATAGAGCTGGGGTTAAGGAAGACATGATGGCAGTTGCAACTTTGGAGCGCGATGCAGAGTTAATGCTACGCGTCCGGGAAGGCGACACGCAAAGCTTCGGATTGCTCCTGGAGCGGCATCGCGTACCGGTTATCCACTTTCTCTACCGCATGGTGCAGAATCAGGGCGTAGCGGAAGAGTTGGCACAAGAGGTTTTTCTGCGGGTCTACCGCAGCCGGGCCAACTACGAACCCACCGCGAAGTTCACAACTTGGCTATTCCGCATTGCAAGCCATCTGGCGTTGAACTGGATCCGCGATAAGCGGCATGAACGTGGCCAGGAAAGCCTGGACGCCGAAGTGAAAGACGGGATGCCTCGGCAAGTGCAGGATCGCGGCATATCGGCCGAGCAATCGCTGGTGCGGCAATCGAAATTTGAAGAGATCCGGCGGGCCATCGAAAGCCTTCCGGAAAAGCAGAGGGCGGCGGTGCTAATGCACAAGTACGACGAAATGGAGTACTCGCAAATCGCGACTGTCCTTGAATGTTCGGAGTCGGCGGTAAAATCGCTGCTGTTCCGGGCCTATGAGAGTTTAAGAGCGCGTTTAGCGCACATGGCGTGAAAGGGGGATTGGCGAACATGTTAGACAACAAGACGACTTGCCCGTTGCAGACCGACAATACGGATATTCTGCTCGACTACTGCTCGCGGTCTCTGGACCCCGACCGCCGCTCGATGTTCGAACGGCATATGGTGAATTGCTCGGAATGCCGCGAGATGGCGTCGGCGCAGTCGGAAGTCTGGATGGCGATGGACGCCTTCGAAGCCGAACCGGTGTCGGCTGACTTTGATCAAAAATTGTACGCGCGGATCGACCGCCTGGAACACGTCCCCCATTGGGAAAAAGCGTGGGACAAGTTCTGGGCGCCCGTGCGTTCGTATCTGCAGGGACAACCGGCCTGGAAGCCCGCGCTTTCGGTAGCCGCGGCCTCTGCCGCGCTTGCCGTGGTGTTCTTCGTACGGACGGATGTCATGGCCCCGCAACCGATGCCCGCCATCAACGTGCAGGAGGTTGTTGAAGCGGAGAAGGCGCTCGAAGATCTCGACATGCTGGGCCAGTTGGAAACGGAAACGCCGCAAACGGAGAAAGAGAAGATCTAAATGCTCCGCCCGATCACAGTCGCGGTGATTCTCGCGCTCGGCATGGCCGTCAGTGCCGAACCGCAGCCCAAGCCGAAGTTCAAGGCGATGGGGATCGGCAAGCGGAAGGGCCCCGGCCCCGGCATGCGTCCCGAAGCGTTTGAAAAATTCCGCAAGCTGTCACCCGACGAACGCAAGGCGGCGCTGCAAAACCTTCCTCCGGAACGCCGCGAGATGATGGAGCGCAGACTGGAACAATGGGAGAAGATGACGCCCGAGCAGCGCCAGCGGCTCGACGGCTCCTACGCCCGTTTCCAGGAGATGACGCCGGAAAAGCAGCAAGAGGTGCGCCAGCTTTTCCGCAAGTTCAGCGAGACCTTCCCTGTCGAAAAACGCCCGCAAGCCCAACAAGCAGTGCGTCGCCTGCAAAAGGCCGCTAACGACGCCGAACGCAAGAAAATTCTGGATTCAAAGCGCTATCAGCAGCAGTTCAGCGAGGACGAACGAAAGCTCATCGAGCAGATGGCCGCCGATCTACCCGAACGCCCCTAACGGTAGTTCTCGATCTTCCGAATATCCCACCCCGGCGACTCGTACTGCGCGAACACGACGGTTCCGCCGTCTGATGTAACTCCCGCAGGCCTCGGAGCAAGAAACGGCGATTGCGGCAGTTTCTCGGCGGCAAACAATCGCCGCCCCTCGCGCGATTCACCCTTCTTCAACGCGCCGGTCTCTAGGTCGATCGTATAGTCGGAACCGGCCACCACAACCGTCACCCGCGTTACCGCCGCATTGAAAAACGGCTCCAATACGACCTCGCCGCGCCGCGTATGAATCGGCCTCGCGTTACCGCCATCGGCGTCCCTCATCCAAATCTCGCCGCCACCATTGGTGTAGACGATCGACTTGCCGTCGGCGGAGATATCGGGCCAGTCGCCCTCGACCACCCGCTTCTTGCGATCGTGGGCGACATCGAGTTTCCAGACCGCCGTCTTCTCTGAAATGCGCGTGTAGAGCAACGGCGCATTCCGCACGGGGGGCGCCACACGCACGTCGATCACCCGCACTTCGTTCAACGGCAACTCGCCCAGAAGCCCGCCCGTCTCAACTTCCACGCGCCACAGTTTTCGATCCGCGCTATAGAGGATCTCTCTTCCGTCCGTGCTCCAAACCGGCCGAGA
>JBJXFL010000048.1:0-4022 GCA_046155405.1 Bryobacteraceae bacterium
ACACATACGTACATTCGTAGATATATTCACCAGATCGATAACGATTCAGGCTATCGGACCTCTTGTGGCGGCGGACTCGCCAGCAGAAAATGTTATCTAGAGGGTTGGCGTGAAAATTCAGGCTAGCCGTTCGAAGGAAGTTGCAATCAATCGGGAGCCGGAGACTGGATCGTTGGCAGCCGAGGCTGCTTTGGCCACGCTTATTTTAACGCCTATGCGCGGCCAAGAGTGTCAACAATTTGGGCAGTACCGCTCGCGGGTGAGGCGCCAAGTTAATGGAGTGGAAACAGGCGGAACCCGCGGGAGTCGATCCCGCGCCGCTACAGCCCCTCAATACCGGGAGCGCCCTTGCCTATCGCGCGTCCGATTTCAGTGGTCGCGGTCCGACTTTACGCGCGGAGCGGCGGGTTTCGACGATGAGCTGGGCGCGGACGGGACGGCCGTACTCGACGAGCGCGTCCAGCGCCGGCGCGCGACGCGCTTTCGCTCGCCCTTATCGACTCCGATTTGACCCGAGTACCTTGTAAACCGGACTTTTCGGAGCGTAGCATAGCCTTATGCCGCCGCCGATACCGGAGCGAGAGTATTTGCTGAGTTTGTTGGATGAAGCGTACGAAAAACAGGCATGGCACGGCCCCAACTTGCGCGGGTCGCTGCGGGGCGTCGGTCCGCGGCTGGCGGCATGGCGGCCATCGGCGGCGCGCCATAATATTTGGGAATTGGCCCTACATGCGGCGTATTGGAAGTATACCGTTCGGCGGCGGTTGACGGGCGAGAAGCGGGGCTCGTTCCCGTTGGAAGGCTCGAACTTTTTTCTGCGTCCGCAGGCGGAGACGGAGGAGGCCTGGAGGGAAGATCTGGCGGTTTTGGCGGCGCAGCACCGGTTGTTGCGAGAGACGGTGCAAACGCTGCCGCCGCTGGTTTTCACACCGAAGGCGGTGCGGATGATCCGGGGCGCGGCGATGCACGACGTCTATCACGCCGGGCAGATCACGCTGCTGAAACGAATGGCGCCGCCGGACTAGAACCGCTTCATGCGGCCGCGGATCTTCTTGTTCAGCTTTTCGATTTCGTCGAGCTTCTTCAGCGTGGCGACGGAGAGGACGTGGCGATCGTTCTTTTCCATGTCGATCTTCACCTCGTCGATGAGCTTGCGCATGGCGTCGAGGTCTTTCAATGAGGCTTCATGGTCGGCCTTAAGAATCATCTCCGTGCGGTTGCGGCCGTCGGGTGTGCGGAGGATGTTCGGCGCGTCGGGATTTTGGCGATCGGGCGGGGGCAGTTGCGCGAAAAGCAGGCCACCGAAGACCGGTAAAAACAAGGTTCGCCGCAGCATGACTGCTATCATAACGGGTTATGGCAGAAGTGAGGCTGGGCATTGTCGGCCTGGGGAACGTGGGCTCCGGGACGCTCACCATTTTGGCTGAGAATGGCGCCCAAATCGCCGAAAAACTCGGCTTTCCGCTGCGCGTGGCCGTGGTGTGCGCGCGCCAACTTTCGAACAAGAAAATTCCGGATGCCTTGCAGGGGACGACGCGGACGGCCGACTGGCGCGAGGTGGTGAACCATCCCGACGTCGACGTCGTCGCCGAGCTTATCGGCGGGACGACGGTGGCGCGGGAGATCGTGGAAACCGCGCTCGAGAACGGTAAGTCCGTCGTCACGGCGAACAAAGAGTTGATGGCGATGTGCGGGCCGGAGTTGTGGGAAAAAGCTATTCAGAAGCGCGTGAATCTCGCAATGGAGGCGTCCGTGGCCGGCGGGATTCCCATTCACACGGTGCTGCGGGAGGGTATTTCGGGCGACCGCATCGTGGCGTTGCTGGGGATACTGAACGGCACCAGTAACTACATCTTGACCGAGGTGGAGAAGTCCGGCGCGGCGTTCGACGACGTGCTGGCCGAAGCGCAGCGGCTGGGCTATGCGGAGGCGGATCCGACGGCGGATGTCGACGGGTTCGACGCGCGGTCGAAGTTGGCGATTCTGTCGGCGCTGGCGTTCGGCCAGAAAATTGAGGCGACCGATATTTTCACGCAAGGCATCCGGCGGATTACGCCCATCGATTTCCAATACGCCCATACGTTGAAACACACGATTCGGCTGGTGTGCGGGGCGCGGCTGACGGCGGAGGGGTTGATTCTCTCCGTGCGGCCGGCGTTGATTCCGCAATCGACGATTCTCGCCGGGGTGCAGGGCGCGTATAACGCCATTTGGGTGCGCGGGAAATATGGACAGGATACCTTCTACTATGGGCGTGGAGCGGGTCCGGAACCCACCGGCGTGGCCGTGGTCAGCGACCTGATGCGCGTGGCGCGGGAGATTCGCTCGGGCAGCCCGGAGCGCGTGTCGCCATTCGCGCACGACCAGTTGGCGGAGTTCCGCCCGGTATCCGTGCTCGTGCAGAAAAAGGCTTATTATTTACGGTTCCGGGTGCATGACCAACCGGGGATTATCGCGTCGCTGGCGGGGATTTTGGCGGACAAGCATATCAGCCTAGACGCCGTGTTGCAGTTGCCCGGGGATAACAAAACTTCGCTGCCGTTCGTCATTACAATTGAGCCTTCGACGGAGAAGGCCGTGCGGGATTCGGTGGAAGAAATGAATCGGTTGGAGTTTATGGCGGAGCCGGCGCTGGCGCTGCCGATGGAGACTTCGTTATGAAAATTTTGCTGGGTTTGTTCGCGCTTGTTCCTTTGTCGGCCCAAGTCGCGGTGGAGGCGAACAAGAGCTACCAGTCGGCGGACAGCCGGAAACGAATGGCGGTGACGCTGACGGGCGAGCATCGCGACGCCCGGCAGAAGCCGAAGGAGTTGATTGCGGCGCTGGGGATCGAGAAAGGCATGCGCGTGGCGGATATCGGGACGGGTCCGGGCTATCTGCTGCCATTTTTGTGTCAGGCGGTGACGGGGAGCGGGGCGGTGTATGCCGAAGACATTTTCCCGGACTTTCTGGCGGCGGCGAAGGAGCGGGCGGATTGTGGGCACGCGCACTTTCTTTTGGGCGATGAGAGGTCGCCGAAACTGGAGGCGAATTCGATCGACCTGGCGCTGGTGCTGGATGCGTATCATCACTTCGACTATCCGGAGTCGATGCTGGCGGGGATTCACAAAGCGCTGCGCGGGAAGGGGCGGTTGGCGATTGTCGATTACTATAAACGGCGCGGAGCGATGTCAAACACGAATCCGGATTTTGCGATCGGCCATGTGCGGCTGGACGATGCTGGCGTGGTGAAGGAGGTGGAGGCGAACGGGTTTACGCTGGTGTCGAACAAGGCTTTTTTGCCGGGCAGCCAATATATCGCTATTTTCGAAAAGAAGTGATGTGGTACGCTTCTAAGTGACCCGCTCAAATCTCGCGGAGAGGTGGCTGAGTGGTCGAAAGCAGCGGTTTGCTAAACCGTCGTAGTGCCTTAAAGCGCTACCGTGGGTTCAAATCCCACCCTCTCCGCCATATCGTTTGAGTCCTCAGGTCAGCTACAAGCGGGGAATTTGGGTCGATTCGTTCGCGAGTGAGATTTGCCAGGCTGTCGCTACGCTCCGAAGCGCATTTCTTCTAAAGTAGCCATCACCCGCTATGCCTTGGACCCCGCCGGCAATGGACCGCCATTCCGGGTTCCTTCCGTCTTGTCGCGCGGACGGAGCGCCTCGCTTACCATCTCGCTCACCGCCTCGCCCAGGAGGTTGGCGTCCCGTATTCCGGCCGCGCCGCCGTATAGCGTCAACAAACGATCATGGATGGCGAGCGCAGACGGCTCCTCAATCCAGATCGGCTCGGTCATTTCGCAAGTTCACGAAGGGTGCTGTCGTAGCGGCTGATAATGTCCTCGTCCGCCCTCATCTTTTGGTCAAAATACGGTTCGGAGTGTGTGAGGCTGTAGTTCCCGGCTGGATCCTCGCCTAGCGGGACTTTACAAGTTATCCGCGAAGCCTTGGATAAGCCTTGTCAAAAGAATGAGTTGCGTGGAGTACCTGGTATGACCTAATGGATGACTGGTGAGAAGCGCCGAAGGTCGAGAAGCGAGA
>JBJXFL010000058.1:0-6706 GCA_046155405.1 Bryobacteraceae bacterium
GTAGGGAAGCGGGAAGAGGCGTTGGGGACGGCGCAGGAAGCGGTGGACTTGAGGCGGAAGTTGGCGAAGGGGAACCCGGACGCGTTCCTGCCGTATCTGGCGATGTCGCTGAACAACCTCGCCATCAGGCAAAGCGAAGTAGGGAAGCGGGAAGAGGCGTTGGGGACGGCGCAGGAAGCGGTGGACTTGAGGCGGAAGTTGGCGAAGAGGAACCCGGACGCGTTCCTGCCGGATCTGGCGATGTCGCTCGCCGTGCTCGGCACTTGTCATTCGGGCCTCGACCAACACTCGGCTGCGGTCGAGTCCTTCCGCGAATCAATCGCCACGCTGATGCCCTACTTCCGCGACTTGCCCGGCGCGCATGCCGGACCGATCGCCGACACGGCCCGAGACTACCTCGCCGCCTGCGAAAAGTGCGGCCAGCCACCCGACATGGCGCTCCTAGCCCCGATCATCGAAGTTTCCCAGCGGATCCCACCGGCCCCCGGTTGAAAAACAGCCCCGATCCGTCGACCCAAAACCAACCCAGCCCTCCAGTCATCGCGCGCTCAAGTCCAGCTAGACAGCGAATTTCCTCCGACGAAATCACGTCAACAAGCTGGCACGCCGACCCCCCACCTATTCAATAGTCAACTTAACCGGCTGCTCAATAAAATGCTTCCCGTCCGCAGTCAGCACCATCAGCGAATACCGCCCCGGCTTCGTACTCGCCGGCACCTTGAACTGAATCGAGTCGTCCTTCTGCGCCACGATCTCCATCTTGATGTCATTTTTGCCGTCGGTCAGGTAGAGTTCCTTGATCGCATCCTTGGCCAGATTCTCCCCGGCCGCGGCATACTCGGCAGCCGGCTTGCCCGTGTCCGGCGTCACTGTCGCCATCCGTGGCGACTTGCTCTGGGCGCTCAATGCGACCGCGAGCACGACGAAGCTAAGAACCGCCCAAAGGTACTTCATCGCAAATACCCTCCGTGTTGATGTTCCTCCTATTTGCGGCGAAACACAAGGCACCGCGATCACATATCGGTTTCACCGCATGATAGGATGTGCTTGCTTGGAGGATGAAATGGCCTTTTGTTCCAGACGCAACTTCCTGAAATCCGGACTCGCCGCGGGTGTGCTCGCGGGAACCGGCAGCTTTCCACTACGCGCAGCCCGAGGAACCGCCACCGACTGGGTGACGCTCGGGAAATCCGGCGTCAAGGTTACGCGACTCGCGTTCGGTACCGGTACGATGAGCGGGCGGACCCAGCGCGAACTTGGCCAGGACGAATTCACCAGACAGGTGCGCTACGCCTACGACCGCGGAATCCGCTTCTTTGAAACCGCCGAAAGCTACGGCGAGATGCACAAGATGCTCGGTATCGCCCTCAAAGGCATTCCGCGCGATACCTACCGGCTCATGTCGAAGGTAACCACGCGTGAAGGCGTTGACCCTCAGGCGAAGATCGACGAGTTGCGCAGACTGGCGAACACGGATTACTTCGACGTGTTGCTGCTGCACTACCAGCACGTGGCGACGTGGCCCACCGACACCGTGCGCTGGCAGGACGGAATTTCCGAAGCGAAAGTGAAGAAAGCCGTCGTGGGACACGGTGCATCGGTGCATGGGTTGCCGGCGTTGCGCCGCGTGCCGGAAAACAAGTGGCTCGAAATCGCCATGATCCGGATGAACCACAACGGCACCAAAATGGACGCCGAAGCCTACAACACCAACGGCGCGGGCAACGTGGACGAGGTGGTCACGCATACCAGGAAGGTCCACACGGACGGCATGGGCGTGATCAGCATGAAGCTGTGCGGCGAAGGCGCGTTCACCAACCGCGAGGATCGGCAGGCGGCCATGAAGTTCGCCTTCAATAATGCCGGAGTGGACAGCGTAACCGTCGGCTTCAAGAACACGGCCGAAATCGACGAAGCGATCGAGAATCTGAACCTGGCGCTGGCCTAAGCAACCGGGCGCATCGTCCGGCCCTTGGCAAGCACTGCCGACATGATCACAAGACGCGAATGGGGAACCGTTGCCGCCTCCGCCCTCGGCTCCCGAGCCGTCGCCGCGCAATCCACCGCCACAACCCGGCCCCTCTACTTCGACATGCACATCGACACCCCGTCGCGCATGGTGTCCGAGGGACTCAACCTCGCCGAGAGCCACTGGTACACCTGCGTCGACATCCCCAAGATGAAACAGGGTGGCCTGACCGCGGGCTTCTTCGCCGTGTTCGCCCCAGCCCGCTCCATGCCGCCAGTCGAAGCGGTAAAGCAGGCGCTGCTAATCACCGACGCAATTGTGGAGGAGGTGAAACGCCACCCCAAAGATCTGTTTCTCGCGACGTCGTCGGGCGACGTGCTGCGAGCCCATCGCGAAAACCGGATCGCAATCCTGCTCGGAATCGAGGGCGGCCACATGATCGATTCGAGCCTCGAAGTTCTCCGGCAGTTCTACCGGTTAGGCGCGCGCTACCTGGGCCTGACCCACAGCGGCAACACGCCCTGGGTGGGCGCTGCGGAATACAAGGACGGTCCCAAAGGACTGACGGCGTTCGGTAAGGATGTGGTGCGGGAAATGAACCGCCTGGGCATGATGATCGATATGTCCCATGCTTCGGATCAGGCCTTCTACGACGCAATCGAAACCTCAAGGGCTCCGATCCTGAACACCCACGCCGCGTGCCGCGCCGTAGCGAACCATCCGCGCAATCTGACCGATGAAATGCTCAAGGCCCTTGCGAAGAACGGCGGTGTCCTGGGCGTGGCCTACTACGCCGGAATGCTCGACGACGCCTACCGCGCGCGGTTTCCGGAACTCGACGCGATAGCCCGCAAGCGTCCCGAAGTCCGCAAACAGTTCGCAGGTGATCGGAAGCGAATGGGCGAAGAGTTGTGGAAGCTAAACCTGGAAGAAGTCGAGACCATCGGCCAGCCGCCAATCAGCCGGCTGGTTGACCACATCGAACACGCGGCAAAAGTAGCAGGCATCGACCACGTGGGAATCGGCTCCGACTTCGATAGCATCGGTCTAAAGCTGCCCAAAGACCTGGAACACATCGGCAAGACGCCCAATCTGATAGCCGCCCTAAAGCAGCGCGGCTTCCCAAATGAAGCGGTAGCAAAAATAATTGGCGGCAACTTCCTGCGAGCAATGCAAGAGGTAGAAGCCAAGGCGAGCCACGAATGAACGCCGATGGACGCGGATCCAATCCGAAATCAGCGTAAATCTGAGTGAATCAGTGGCAAAGCATGCGGCGCACGGCGCGAAGCCGGAGGAATCGCCAAGGCCCGGCGTGAATGAACGCCGATGGACACGGATCCAATCCGAATCAGCGTAAATCTGAGTGAATCAGTGGCTAAGCGTTCCGTGTCAAATCCGTGGCTACCCGACCACTTCCCCAATACGCCGAGTCGCAGTAGGAAACTTCCCAACGCCAGCCCCCATGACCTCATCCGCGAGCGTCAGGTACAGGTCGCCAGCCGTCCCCATAGTCTTAGTGTGCCGGCCCGTGGCCATCTTCCCCGCATGACCGGCAGCGATCATAGCCAACCCGCTGCACTTGTGCGGATTCGCTTCAGCGTGCTCGTGGACGTACAACAAACAAGTGTGATCCAGCACCGACCCGTCGCCCTCAGGCGTCGACTTCAGCTTGTTCAACAGGTACGCGAATTCCTCCACATGCCACCGGCAGATGTCGCGCAGAATCCGCTGCCCGTCAGCGCCCTCGCCACCCGGGGCCTTGCCGTCGGCGTGCGTGTAGTCATGATGCCGCGCCGCAGTCAGCCCAAGCCACGGAAATCGCGCCAACCCCTGACCCTTCGTAAGCATGTAAGACGCAACGCGTGTCTGACGCGTAACCAGCGCCTGCACCAATAGGTCGCTCTGCAACTTCGCGATCCGTGGCCAGTCCTTCATGTCGCCGTCATACGCGGGTGCATCCACACGCCGGTACTCCGGCGGCAGCCCGGTAATCGCCCGCTCCATGTCGCGAATCGCCGACAGATGCTCCTCGATCCGCGTCGAATCGTCCTTAGGCAATTTGCTCTTAAGCTGGTGCGCATCTGTCCGGACCACGTCTAGAATGCTACGCTTGCGATTCACCCAGCCTTCCTCGCGAGCGCCAAACAGCGTGTCAAACAGGCGATTCGGCAACATCTCCGGCGGTAGCGGCCGGTTGTAACCGGACCAGCTCATGTTCCGCTGAATGCTTTCGCCAAACGACTCCTGCGACACCCCAATCTGCAGCGACCGGAATCGCGAATCGCGCCCGATCTTCGCCGCGATCACCTGATCGATGGACGGGCCGCCCGCGCCATGACCGGTAAACGGCGTGCCGGACACGATCGCGCTGACCGCCTTGTGATGTCCGTTGCCGGGGCCCGCTGAGTTCGCAGCCGGATTGTCCAGGCCACTGATGATGTGAATGTCACTGCGGAACGGCGCGAGCGGCGAAAGGCAGGGCGTGAACGCAAAGTCCGCCCCGGTCTCCGCCGGAATCCAATAGCGCTCCGGAATACCGTTGCCGTTGAACCAGAACACAAAGCGGTTCTCAATCGGTCCGGCCGAGGTGCCCGCATACGCCGTGCCATGCGAGTTGAACATGCTGACGAGCGGCGGCAATCCCACCCGGATCGCCGTGCCCGCGGCGGTTATTCCACTCAAAAACGACCGCCGGGAAACTCTAGCGCGTTGCGACATTGGCACTCTCTCCATCGTCTGGAAATTGAAGGGTTCTTAGCATTGATATTATCAATTCCCGAAAGCGAAAGCCCGATTCCCTGAACGTTTTCGCGACCGCTTTGATCTGGGGCCGGTCGGCAGGCGTTTCGCCGCGCCCGCCAGCGTAGCGGAAATATTGCTTCACCACGCACTCCTGGCAGGCCGGACTCGCCGCCAGAATCCGCCCAAGATCCCTCGGCGACCCAAACGCCGAATCCCGAATCCCCGCCACAAACCCGCTGGTCTTCAGTTCGAGATCGACAGTCTTGTCGCGCGGACGCGCCTTCTTGTCGTCATCCTCATCGTCATCTTCACTCGCCGTGCGAAAGACCAGGCGCAGCATTTCCCGCCGCGCGCCCACGGCGTCGAACTTCTCAAAGCCCACGCCAATCGGGTCAATCAGACTGTGACATCCCGCGCACGACGGGCTGCCGGCATGCAAAGCCAGACGTTCCTGATTCGTCATTGGCTTGTCGGCCGAAGCCGGCGGCAGGTTGGTATCCACGCCGGGCGGCGGATCGGCGACATGCTGGCACAGAAACTGCTCCCGCACAAATAGCCCGCGCGCGGTGGGCGATGTCTCATCCGGCTTCGAAGTAAGAGTCAGGAACAGCGCCTGCCCCAACAGCCCTCCGCGCTCGGATTCCGGTGGAAAGTCCACTCGTTCAAATTCCCCGGCCGGTGGATTCACGCCATACAGCCGAGCCAGATCGCCATTCGGAAATCCGTGCCCCGCCGTGAAAATCTCCATAAAGTTGCGATCGTTCCAAACCAGATCGGCGACAAACAACCGCGCCTCCTTGGCCATCGCAGCCGCCGTCTCCGTTGTGAAATTCGGAAACTTGCGGCGGTTCTTCGACCCCGCCAGCACCCGGTCAAACCGCAGCCACTGCGACACAAACTCATCAAGCGCCTGGCGCGCCTTCTGATCCGTAAGCATCGCCCGCGCGACTTTCTCAAAACCCGCCGGCGTGCTCAACTCGCCGCTCGCCGCTCGCCGCAACAAATCATCGTCCGGCATCGAATCCCAAAGCGTGTACGAAAGCCGGCTAGCCGCGGCGTAAGGTTTCCATGCGGGGTTGTCGGTCTCCTCCAGCCGGAACAGAAAGTTCGGCGACTGCAGCATCACTTCCACAACCATCTGCACGCCGCGCGCGAAATCCGCCTGCGCCGCAAACAAGGCTTCGTAACGACGCAACTCTGCCGCGTCGAGCGGCCGCCGAAACGCACGCAACCCAAATTCCCGCACAAACTCCGACCGGCAGGCTGGACCCGGCCGGCACTTGTACAACGCCGGCATCCCCGGACGAAACGCGTCCTTCGCCAACTTCTCCGCCGCGCGTCCGTAAGCCTCCGCCAGCATCGGCGACAAACTCTGCGCGTCGTATTGATTGCGATAACCGTTGACGAAATCTTCCGGTGGAAACTGATTAGCAGGCGCAGTTCGCGACCCCAACAGATCGCGGACTGTGTTGTTGTACTGGCTGCTGGTCAGCCGCCGCACCGCCGCCTTCGGAGGCGCGGGCCCCGCAACGGACATCTCACCTTTGTCGCGAATCGCCTGCGCCCTCTCAGCCGTGCTCATTTGCGCGAGGCGCGAAGCCCATGCACGAAGCACAGTGGCCTCACGCGATTGCGGCGCGATCTTTTCGCCGCCCGCATGCGCGACAAGATTGGTCGGTTTGCGAACCAGCAGGGACTCGGCGGCCTTGCCCGGCTCCACCAGAATCACCAGCCACTTTCCGAACCGCTCCACCTGTTCCGCACGCGCGCCAAGCTCGGGAAACTGCAACCGCGTGGCCGATGCGACGCCATCCGGCGAGTGACACGCGCGGCAACCGGCGTCCTCGAGAATCGGATATACGTGGCGAACAAACGAAACAGCCTCCGGCTGCGCAAGGCAGGATGGCCAAGCCGCAAGCAGAATCAGCGCTGCTGGAACGTACCGCCGAATGTCGCACCTCCGAAATGGATTCTCAAAGCCGAGTGTATCAATCG
>JBJXFL010000174.1:0-6217 GCA_046155405.1 Bryobacteraceae bacterium
TGGCGCGCTGGAATGCGCGCCACGGCCCGATTTTTTTGAGCGGTGGCGCCGGTCTCGCGCCAGGCCCCCGGCTCTTACCGGTAAAACGGCACCCCCCCGCGCGGCGGCTTTTGGAGTGCAAGGCGGCCGGGTGCCGGGGAGCGTGATAGCCTAGCGCTATTGAGCATGGAGGGATAGCATGATCACCAGAAGACAAGTCCTCGCCGGAGCGCCGCTGCTCGCTTCGGCGGCGCCGTCCGGGCGGCCGAGGATCGCCGCCATCTGCACTATCTACTTCAAGTTTTCCCACGCGCAGCACATCGTCGACCGATTTCTGGTTGGGTATGGCTGGAACGGTACGCACCACAAGCCGCCTTTTGACCTGGTTTCGCTTTGGGTGGATCAGGTGGGGGAAAATGACTTGAGCCGGGGGCGAGCCAAGGAGTATCCATCGATGCGGATCTATCCGTCCATTGCGGAGGCGCTAACTCTCGGGACGGGGAAACTGGCCGTGGATGGGGTCCTGCTGATCGGTGAGCATGGGCGTTACGCGCGTAATGAGAAGCGGCAGACGCAGTATCCGCGGTATGAGTTTTTCAAGGAGATTGTCAAAGTATTCGAGACTTCCGGGCGGACGGTACCGGTGTTCAACGACAAGCACTTGTCGTGGAACTGGGACTGGGCGAAGGAGATGTACGATACGAGCCTCCGGATGAAGTTTCCTTTGATGGCGGGGTCGAGCTTGCCGGTAACTTGGCGGACACCGTCGGTGGAGATGCCGGCGAATGTGAACGTTCGCGAGGCGGTTTGTGTAGCGTACGGCGGCGTGGACAGTTATGACTTCCACGCTTTGGAAACACTGGAGTGTATGGTGGAGCGGCGGAAGGGCGGGGAGAGCGGCGTAAAGTGGGTGCAGGCGTACCGGGGGGATAACTTCTGGAAGGCGATGAAGGACGGGGTGTGGCCGCGGGAGTTGATGGAATCGGCGCTGTGCCGCAGCCATACGCTAAAGCCGTCGCGGGCGGGATTCAACAATGACTTCCCGACGCCGGAATCCATGCGGCGGCTGGCGCGCCAGCCGGTGGCGTATGTGTATGAACACAACGATGGATTGAAATCGACGATGATTCTGCTAAGCGGACTGGTGGAAGATTTCAACTTCGCCTGTCGTATCGATGGGCGGAAAGAGTCCTTTTCCACTCAGATGTATTTGCCGATGCCGCCGGCGCGGACGAGTCTGGCTAACTTCTTTTCGCCGCTCACAAATAACATTGAGAAGCTGTTTTTGCTGAAGAAATCGCCATATCCGTTAGAGCGGACGCTGCTGACGACGGGATTAACGGCGGCCGGCGTGGAGAGCCTGTTTCAGAACGAAAAGCGCCTGGAGACGCCGCACCTTTCAAAGATCTCCTATCCCGCGCCGGCGGATTCCACCTACTGGAGAAGCTGATGCCAAAACGCGTTGCGATCATAACTACGATTTATCGCTATCTGTCGCACGCCCAGCACATGGGGGACCGGTTTCTGATTGGCTATCCGCTGAACGGGCGGTGGCACAAGGGCGATGTGCAAGTGGTATCGCTATACGTGGACCAGAAGCCGGATGGCGACCAGAGCGCAGAGCGGGCCAAGGAATTTGGATTTACCGTCTATCCGACGATTGCCGAGGCCCTGCGCTGCGGCGGGGAGAAATTGGCCGTGGACGCGGTCTTGATTATCGGGGAACACGGTAACTATCCGAAGAATGACTTGGGACAGGTGCTGTATCCGCGTTACGAGTTTTTCAAGGAGTGCGTGGATGTCTTTGTAAAAGACGGGCGGAGTGTGCCGGTCTATAACGACAAGCACCTTTCCTATAGCTTTGAGAAAGCTAAGTGGATGGTGGATCAATCGAAGAAGTTGGGGTTTGCGATGTTGGCGGGATCATCCCTGCCGGTGACTTGGCGGCTGCCGGATTTGGAGTTGCCGCTGGGGTGCGAGATTGAAGAGGCGCTGATGGTGGGGGTGGGCGGATCCGACCCGATGGATTACCACGCGCTGGAGGCGACGCAGTGCATGGTGGAACGGCGGAAGGGGGGCGAGAGCGGCATTAAGTCGGTGCAGTTGATCGATGGGGAGGCGGTGTGGGAAGAGGGGCGTTGGTCGAAGCAGTTGTTGGTTTCGGCGCTGTCGCGGAGCGATTCGCCCCAAGGATTGACGTTGGACGACGCTCGAACGCAGGATTTGGTGGGATCGGGGGAGATACGACGGATTGTGAAGACGCCGGCGGCCTATTTGATTGAGCGGAACGACGGGTTGCGGACGACGCTGTTGATGCTGAACGGAGCGGTGAAGGACTATACATTCGCGGCGCGGATAAAAGGGAAAGGAATTGCGTCGACGCAATTTTTCCTCTCGCCGACGCCGAATGTGACTTACTCGGCGTGTCTGGTGAGTAAGATCGAGGAGACGTTCGTGACTGGGAAGGCGCCGTATCCGGTGGAGCGGACGTTGATTGTGAGCGGGGCGCTGGAGAGTTGTTTGCAGTCGCGGAAGCAGGGCGGGAAGAAGCTCGATACGCCGCATTTGGGCGTGCGGTATCAGGGTACGCGGGCGTCGCAGCACGCGCGCGGGTAGCGGAATGGGGCCGCCGATTTTTTCGGCGGATGACCCGCCATTGCGCAGGATTGCGCCTTTTTAGGTGTAGGAGGCACGGTTAGGGATGAAAAACCTGCGGGATCTGGATGTTCTAAGCGGGACGACGAGCGATTCGGGTTTGACAAGGCGGATCGCAGTACCCGAGAACGTCGAGGTAGGGAGCATGGGTTCAAGGCGGTTGGACGGCGGGTTGGATTTGTGTACACTGCCGGCGGGAACGGTGGTTGAGTCGCGGACAAGAAACTCGGTTTATACGATCCGGCTGGAGGAGGGGGGCGGAATTCTGATCGCCGGGCATCCGGAGCATTGTCCCGGCTTGACGGCGGTGCAAACATTGGGATCGGTGCTGGTGACGGGCGAGATCTCCGACCGGCGCCTGGCGCCCGGCTTCCGGATGGAGTTCCGGGTGGGGCCGCGGCGGGTGTTTACGTCGCGGGTGGTTGAGGTTGCCGTGAAGGAGCGGGCGTAGGATCTCAAGCGGCGGGCGGCGAGATTCCATATCGCGCCGCCCGCCGCTGTTTCCAATTGGTTTAGAAGTAGAGCTTCAAGGCCATCTGCATCTGGCGCGGCGTGTTCAGCAGGTCGCCCGATCCAGTCAACTGGCCAAGCTGGTTGCTCTGGACGCTGAGGCTGCCAGTACCGAACCGGACACGATTGAACGCATTAAACATCTCGACTCGGAAATCGAGCCGGATCTGTTCCTTGATCGGGAACGTTTTGGAGATAGAGATGTTTTCGTTGTAGTTGCCGAACTGGCGGAACTTCGGGTTGTAGCGGGTCTGATTGCCGAACGTGTTCGCGGGCTGGGCCGGGAAGAAGCTATTCGGTTGCACGAAGCGATCGACGAACGGATCGAACTTGTCGCCCTTGATTGGCGCGCGCCATCCGTCGTAGGTCGAAATGATCGGACGAAGGCCGCCGCTGAAGAGGGGCATTGAGTTGGTAGTGCTGAGGCCCAGCGGGAGGCCGCTCGAGTAGTAGGCGATCGCGGAAACTCGCCAGCCGCCCGCGATCCAGTTCGCGGCGCTGTTGCCGGAAAGGAAACGCTTGCCCTTTCCAAACGGCAGATCGTAAACGGTGCCGAGCTTGAAGTTGTGGGGCACATCGAACTGGCCGATGGACTTTTCCAGGCCGCGATTGAAGTGATCCATGGCCTGGCCACCGATCCAGTAGCTGTCGGCGTCGGTGAGGATCTTCGAAAAGACGTAGGAGGTCTGGAACTGGAGGCCTCCGGAATAGCGTTTCTCGAAGCGGATCATTGCCGCGTGGTAGGTAGAGTGGCCGGAGTGGTCGCCGCCACCGGACCCGGTGTCGATAGCGTTGTACTGGGGATAGGGACGAAGAGCCTGACGAACCGTGGCCTGGGGACCCCAGCCGCCGGTTCCTCTCAATCCCGAGACTTCACCGAAGGACGGGTAGGGCGCCCGGATGCCCGCCGCGATGGCGGCGGGGGAATCAAAGCGGGCGTTCAACAACGTAGCCCCGTACTGGGTAAGCAGCGCGGGATTGAGTTGGTTGTAGTTGAGCAAGCCGGCCTGGAGGCCGGAGCCGAGCGAGGCGTTGTAGGAGGTCTCCATGACCATGGTCGGAGACAGTTGGCGCTGGATGGACAAATTCCAGGTGACGAAGGCCGGCGGCGTGGTGGCCTCGCTGCCTTGCCACCAGGGCATGGCGTCGCGGTTCGCGAAGCTGGGGTCGATGAACGGAGGCGCGGACCAGGCCGGCAGTCCGTTCTTGACGAGATAAGACGGCAGGTTCCCATTGCTGTTGTCCGGGAAGCTGAGTCCGAGGGTGAATCCGCGCTGGTGGGTGGAGCCGGTGACGGTGGTGATGTTGCCGTAGCTCAAACCGGCCGAAGCGCGGATGACGGTCTTCTCGTTGTGGGTATAGGCCATGCCGAAGCGTGGACCGAAGGCCTTGTAGTAGGTATCAGCTAACGTGCGCGTCCCCTCGCGGCCCTCACCCGATCCGGCGTAAATCAGCGCGCCCTTGATGTTACCGGCCTTGGGGTTCGGACGGTCCGGAGCGAAGTCGCTCCAGCTATCGTTTTCGCCGGTCGGCGGCAGCATGGTCTCCCACCGGAGGCCGAGGTTGATCATCAGGTTCCGGCGCGCGCGCCAGTCAGTCTGGATAAAGCCGGAATACGACGGCCACTGCTGGCCAATGTAGCGGACGGTTTCCGCGACGCCGTCATTGGCGAAGCCGAGCAGCATGGAGGCGATCGGGCTGCCGCCGGCGGTGGTGAAATTGGTGTCGCCCTGACCGCGGCCGGTGTGCTTGAAGTCGAACGTCATGCAGCCCGACACGCACTGGCGGCCGAAGCCGTTATAGAACTGATACATGGCCTGTCCGCCGAACTTGATGGTGTGCTTGCCCTTGATGATGGTCACGTCGTTGGCAAACTGCTTGATGAAGTTCTCCGAGCCGTTGTTAGCGCGGCCGCCCCACTGGCTGTAGCCATTGGAGAAGTTCATGTTGACGAGGTTCTGGTCGCAGTCGGCGACGTTGATGGCGCAGAACTTATCCTTCCAGTTCACGCCGCTCAAAACGGTGGCCTGGGGCGGATCGTGATTTTCCTTCCAGTTGTTGCCGCCGCCGTAGAAGTGATTAAAGACGGTGGGCGAGATGTTCCAGTCCCAACTGCCGCGGAAAACGTCCGATGGACGGCGGGTATCGTTGTAGTTCACGTACAGGCCCGGCAGGTCGGCGGGGCCTTGAGCGCCAGGCTTCTCAAACGAACGGTTGTAGCCCCAGTAGCCCGAGATGCGGTGCTTGTCACTAAAGACGTGGTCGCCCTTGAGGCTGAACTTGGTGTTGGGTTTGATGACGCTGCCCCCGGTTACCAGGAAATTGTTTTGCACGTAGCCGACCGTTCCCGGAGCGGCACCATTGTTCGGAACCGGCACCGGGCCGCTCCGAAAAACCCCGAGCGCCTTGACAATCTCGGGGTCGAAGAGGCTCGGCGGAATTTGATTGTTCGGGAACGCCGTCCGCGTGACCAGTCCCGCCGCATTAGTGGTCTGCGAGGTGGGGTCGTAGATCGGAATCCGGACGCCGGCGCCATCCACCCAGTTGCGGAAGTCGCCGCCGTACATTTCCGGGGTCGGGACGGTGCGCTGCGCGCCGGTGGCGCCTTCGCGATTGCGGAAGGCTTCGTAGCTCACAAAGAAGAAGGTCTTGTTCTTGCCGTTGTAGAGTTTCGGAATCACAACGGGGCCGCCGACCGAACCGCCGAAATCGTGCTGCTTATAAATGGGACGCGCGATGCCGCGGGCGTTGTTGAAGAAGTTGTTGGCGTCGAGCACGTTGTTGCGCAGGAACTCGTAGGCAGTGCCGTGGAAGGCGTTGGTGCCAGACTTGGAGGCGAAGCTCATGATGCCGCCGGTGGCCTGGCCGAACTCCGCTTTGAACCCGTTGGTGTCCACCGTGAATTCGGTGATCGCTTCGATGGACGGCGCGTTGACGGCCACCCAACTCTGCTGGAGGGCGCGGGTGGTGTTGGCGGAGATGCCATCGAGGTTGGTGCCATAACCGGCAGCCTGGCCGCCACCGAGGATGAACCCGGTGTCGCCGCCGACGTTTTTGGCTTCCGGCGTCAGTG
>JBJXFL010000072.1:0-14959 GCA_046155405.1 Bryobacteraceae bacterium
TGGTGTCGCGTTCGATGCGCGAGATTTCGAGATTGCAGCGGCGAATGCGGAGGTCGAAACGGTCGAGGGTTCCGGATTCGGCGGAAGCGCGTATCTCGGTTTCGCAGACGATGGAAAGTTGCGAAGCATCGGAGTCGCAGTTGGAGGCGACGTCGTTGAAAATGCGAACGAGGAACTGGCGGCGGACGGCGCGGAGGCGGTCGAGTTCCCAACGGTAGGCGACGAGGTCGTCGACTTTGGCGGTGACGTATCGATTGGCCGGTTTCCAATCGGATTGGCAGGTTTGGCGGAAGGCGGCGTAGAGCGGCTCTTCGACCGTGGGCAGCAGGTTAGGTTCGGTGGCGTAAAGGCCATGGGTGAGCGGAGCGGTGCGAGCGCGGTCGCGGCCGCGCGACGTGTTCGGGCCGCGAGACTTGGCGCCGTTGATGCGAGATTGCTCGGCGCGTTTGATTGTTTGAGGTGACGGTTGCATTGATTGATCCCCTACTTTCATCTGTAGCACGCGCGGGGGCGGGAAAGTACCTTTTCGGTTTTAGTACTGGGTAGGGTAAGTTGTTGATTTGGTTTGGGTTAGGCTGGACAAAATAAATACGCATCTATTGTGAACGGTTTACGGGCTAACGGCAGATGGGTGCGGGTTTCCGCCAAATGGTTTATTTTGTTAGACTTCGACCAAAGCCCGTTCGGCGGGGGCGAGGGCGGACGGACGTTAGCGCCTGGCGCTCAGGCATCCGCTACTTTGGCTACTGGTACGCATCGCGGCGCTCACACTTAAACAGATACATTAGACATCTGTGGCGTTCACGACGGATAACATCTGGTTGGAGCCTAGGAAGTTCCCGACCGCTTTCGGGCACGGTGATGTGGGAGGCTCCGTTCCATTCAACTTTCCGCCAGGCCGTCTCCGGCGGTGAATACTTAATGTAGTTGTATAGCTCTAGCGAGGGCTGGCATCCCGCGACTCGAGCGCCGATTTAGCTTAACCACATAATTTAATGCTTTCAGTAGTATACCATAAAATATTGATTAATATATTGTTAACTATGTTGTAAAACGACGATAAAGCGATTATGGCAGCGGAACAAAGCAGGGACAAGGCGATCAATACATCATGTATTGGTTGAAGTCTAAATGGCTGCCATGCGGCGTGGAAATTACGTGGAGCAATCCTTATTAGGGAGAGCGCGGGAGCGCGGGGAGTGTGAACGGAAGCTCCCCCGGGATCGAATGCGCGATGCGGTGATTGCAAAGCTTAGCTAAGGTTTAGAACCGAGGCAACCGATAACTATATAGGCAGTGACCTATTCGCGCCGATTGGTGAAGCGCGGTGGGCCTTACAAGTCAGATGGCGGCGTACATCGTCGAAAGAGAGATGGCAGAAAATGAACGCCCGGGTCGCCGATTTGGCGAATGGAGGCACAGTTCGATGCGCGGTACTACTGCTGATCCTACCAGCGGGCGGGAGCGCAGACACTCAAACGACAATGCAAACGTTATCAGCGGAGATTTCGCCGATGGGCAAGGTTTCGATCCCGGCCGGCGTGACGCTGACGGGTTTCAATACACGATTCGGGAATTTCAACGGCGACTTACTGTTGAGCTATTGGACCAGAACCTCCCCGGGAGGAAGCGGTTCGGTGGCGTTGCAAGCCACTTCCGAGTTTAGTCCGGCCGGCGGACCCACGGTTGGGACGGTGACGTATTACTGCACCGGCGCGACATTGGGGACGGGTTGTTCGGGAACTCAAACCATTCAAACTACAAGTCAGACGCCGGTGGTAACCCTACCGGGCGGCATATGCACCGGGGGAGGCGGCTCGTGCAGCGGCCAGGATCCGAACACGGTCCAGGTGCTGTTCGAGCTGCCGAATAGACCGCAGTATAAGACGGGGTCTTATTCGGTCCAACTGACGTTTACGATCAGCACACTTTAAAGAAAGAAGAGAGTACAAGAAGATGAAGAGGAAATGGATCAAGGTAACGGCGGCAACAATCGGGATGGCGGTGGCGCCGTCGATATTTGCCGCAACGGATACGGCGACGACGACGCTCGGGGTCACGGTGGCGCCGGAGGCGTCGATCTCGGTGACGGCCAGCCCAACGTTGTCGAAGGGCGGGACGGAATTCGAATCCTTCACCGGGAACACGACGTTCAACTATAAAGTCCGGACCACGACAACGGGCGGGGCCGGCACGGTGACGGCGCTGGTAACGACGGCGTTCGCCGGGGCGAGCGGAATTACGACGGCGGACTTGACGCACATCGCCTCCACGGCTGGAGTCGGTACGGCGAACACGAGTTCGACGGTGGCCGACGAGAGCTCGGCGACCAACATACTGACGTTCGCGACGGACGTGCATTCGGCCGACGCCGGGGACGCCGGGGCGATCGCCTGGACGCTGGCGGACCGTCCGGTCTACAAGACCGGCACTTATTCCACCGTCGTAACACTTACGATCAGTGCAACCTAACCTCATGAGGAAGGCACTGCTAAGTTCAGTGGTGCTGGTAGGCGCAGCGTGCCCGGCAGTCGCGGAAGGAATTCGCGGCGGCCGGTGCATGCTGGCGACGATCGGTTTGGCACCGGGGACGGTAAATTCGCTGACGGCGGCGCCTGGGACGATCAGCTTCACGGCCGCCAGTCCGGAATCCGGGGCCGTTTCCGGCTCCTCCGCGGCCACGTTGAACTGGTCGGTCCTGAGCGGCTCGCACTTCCAAACGTGGACGGTGAGCGTGCAGGCGGCGGCCAGTTCTTTTACGGGCTGCGCGACCGTGCCGGTGACGGCGGTCAGCGTGGCCTGCGCGAGCGCCGCGGTGGGCGGCGGCGCGGGCACGGGTTCGTGCGGCGGCGCTTTCGCGCTATCGACGGTGGCCCAGCAGGTGGCGGGCGGAGCGGAAGGGGACGGGAACCAGGCTTATTCCGTTCAGATCAATTACACGCTGGCGGAAAGCTGGCGTTATGTGGCGAATGCATCATGCACACTTACACTGACCTACACGGTCAACGCACTCTAATGTCAACCCCCGGGCTTCCGCTTCGACGGGGACGGTGGCTGCTGGCGGGCGCGTTGATCGCCATGCCCGTGCACGCGCAGTTGGGGCTTGGGCTATCGCCCATGCGCCTGGAGTTTCCGGCCACCAAGGGCAAGGCGTACTCCGGCACGCTGGCGCTGACCAACTCCGCGGACAAGACGGTGCGCGTCCGGACGGAAATCATGGATTTTTTCGTCGATAGCAACCAGACGCCGCAGTTCATGCCGAACGTGGCCGCCGAGGCGGAGCACTCGTGCCGGCAATGGATCACGATAAATCCGATGGAAACCGAAGTCGAACCGAAGCGCCAGATATCGGCGCGGTATACGGTGCGGGTGCCGGCCGACGCCGGGGAACGGAGCTACCATTGCGCGATCGGTTTCGTGACGCTTCCGACGACCGAGGACCTGCAGGGGATCGGAGTGCGGACGGCGTTACGCGTGGTGACGACGGTGTATCCGATCGTGGGCCAACCGATGGTGAAGGGTGAGATCGCGGAACTGGCGTTAGAAGCGGTGGCGGCGGGCGACAAGATGCGCTGGCGCGGCGTGGTGGTGATGGCGAATGCCGGGTTGATGTTGTATCGTCCGCAAGGCCGAATGGCCGTAGTGGACGGCGGGGGAAAAGTGGTGGAGACGTTGGAAATCGCGTCTTTCCCGGTACTTCCCAAGCGACGGCAACGATTTCTGCTGCCGTTGAAGAGCGAACTCGCCGCCGGGCGCTACACGCTTCGGGCGCATATAGATGTTGGGACCGAAGTGCAGGAAGCGTCCGTGGAAGTAACGGCGGAACTCCCGAAACGGTGAGATGCGGACTTGGCGCCACACTTTGCGCATTGCGGCCGGACTGGCCTGTCAATTGACCGCCGCGACGGCGCAGGAGCGGGCGGGCGAAGCCGATATCGGTTTTCAGCAGTACTCCTTGACGAGCGGCTCGCGCCGCGTCGCCAGCGCCTTCGGACTGACGCTCGGAATGCGGGAGTTCATTCCAAATGTTGGAATCGTGAGCGTCAGCCTGGCACCGGCGGCCAGCGCGGGGCGATTCCGGACCGGAGACATGTATATGGAGTTGAAGCGATTTCCGTGGATCGGGCAATATTGGACATTCCGGGGCGGTGATTTCCGGGTGCCGGCAAAGCTGCTGGAGGCGCCGTTCAACAATCTGTATTATCCAGAGATCAGTGGGCGCGGCGCGTGGATGGAAGCGTCGCACGGCGGCCGGACCTTCGGTATTCTGTACGGTACCGAGACTTTACAGGCAGGCGTGCGGGTACCGCTGCGGTTGGAGACGCCGCAGACCATGGCCGGCGTATATTTCCGACAACAGGCGGGAGAGCGGCTGGTGCTGGGCGCCCGGATTCTGACGTTGTCGAACGACCTGGGGAAGCTGCGCAAAACGACCGTGGTACCCGTGCCGGACTACCCGCTGTCGGGGGCCCGGACAGCGGCATTCAGCGCTCTTTACACGGTTGCGGGCAGGCTGAAATGGTACGGCGAGGCGGTGCTGTCGCAGGCTTCGAGGGAAACGCCGGACGGCGGGACCCACGGTGGACCGCTGTCGGTGACGGTGGGTCCGGCGCTGGAAACCAAGCGGGTCACCGCGCGGGCCAACTACATTTATCAGACCGAATCCTATCTGCCATTACTCGGCTACTACCTGGGCGATCGGCGCGGTCCGTACGGCGAGGTGAAAGTGCGGCCATTTTCCTGGCTGGACCTTTATGGGAGCGTGAGCGATTACACCAACAACGTGGCGCGGGATTCGCGGCGGCCGACCTTTCACGGCACGACGGAAGCGGCGGGCGCATCGTTGCAATTGCCGGGGCGATTTTCGCTGGGTGGGCAATGGTCGGCCATCAAGCTGGCAACCCGGAAATCCGGCGCCGACCCTTGGGAGTCCGGGGAGAGTAAACAGGTGCAGGTAACGCTGTCGAAGCCGGTGCGGCGGCACAGCTTGCGGCTGGGGCTGCGCGAGTTCAAGCAAAGCAGCCAGTTTGGACCGCAACGCCAGCGGACGGCGGAAGCGGCGGATTCCTTTCAATACCGGTGGTTTTCGCTGGGCGCGGAGGTTCGCGCGCAGCAGTCGATCGGACAACAACGGAAGATGAGCGTATTCGTGCGGACCAATGGACAAGTGAATGTAAAACGTCTTTCGGCATTCGCCAACCTGGAGATCGGAAACGACTTAGCGAATCGCACGCTATTCACCACCAGCACGATGAGCACGAAGGTTGTCGGTGGAACGGTACGACTTGGGCGGGATTGGGACTTCAGCGTGGAGGCATTCCGTAACAACCTGATTACGGAATTGAACCGGCAGAACGTCTTTTTGCTGCAGGGGCAGGGCGTCTACGTGCCCTCGGTGTTGCCGGCGTTTAATCAGTGGAGCGTTTACTACCGGATGACCAAACACATCCGATGGGGCAAGGCGATGCCGCCGAACACGCCGCGGCTGGAGAGCTACGCCATTGGGCAGAATCAGTTAAAGGGTTCGGTTGAAGGGTTCGTGAAGGCGGGCGAAAGCCGATGGGTGGAAGGGATTCCGGTGGCGCTCGACGGGCGATTGACCGTATTGACGGATGCAAAAGGGCGCTTCCGGTTCGAGAACGTGGCGGAAGGGGCACGCAAGGTGGGTCTGGCGCTAAACGAGCTGCCGGCCGACTACGACCCGGGAGCCAACGTAGAATCGACAGTGTGGGTGAAGCCAGGCAAGGCGTCGCGGGCCGACTTCAGCGTGGTCGCCGTGGGGTACGCGGTGCAGGGAGTGGTGCGAGGACCCGCCGGGGTGGCGCTCGGAACGATAGTGCTTAAATTGCTGCCCAGCGGGAGGTACACAACGCCGGATAACAGCGGGAGGTTCTCGTTCTTCAACGTGAAGGAGGGGAGCTACGAAATCGCTTTGGCGGAAGAGATGCTGCCGCAACACGCGGTGCTGAAAACGCCGGGGAAGATGCCGGTGACGGTGGGATTCACGCCTGGGGGCCAGGTCCATCCGGCGCCGCAAGTGCAATTCGAGTTCGATGTGCGGGTACCGCCGAAACCGGTGCGGAAGGTGGCGGTACCATCGCGGGCGGAAGGGACCGTGGGGCCGACGACGGGGGCGGAACCGCCGAAGCCAGCGCGGAATATTCCGCCGCCGCCCGCACATTTGGCCACGGCGGGGCCGGCGTCGCCGCCGATTCCCGATGTGGAAAGTCAACTATCCGCCGCGGAGGGCGCGGAACTGCACGCCCGCGGCCGCGACCTGATAAAAGGCGGGGATTATAGGGGAGCGGTGGCGGTTCTGACGGGCGCGATCAAGGCTAAGGGAAATTTCCCTATGGCCTACAACGCCCGGGGCTACGCGACGCTCCGGCTCATGAAGTACAAGGAGGCGGTCGCCGATCTGGATATGGCAATTCGATTGAACCCCGCCTACCGCAACGCTTATCAAAACCGCGCAGCCGCGAAGAAAGCCATGGGTGACCTGGCTGGCGCAAGAGCGGATCTCGATACAGCCAGGACGCTTCGGTAATGGTCGCGAGCGCACCGTGTTCGCAGAGTATCGGTCCCATCGGGAGCCGGGCTGTCGCACCTGGCGCGATTCGAATCCTATGGGTTGTCGCAGAAACGCAGCGGTCCGAACCGCTCCCAGGAGAATTGCGGATGAGGGATATCGGCTTCGGGCAGGGAATCGCGCTCGTAGCGACTGAACCGCGGCAGTGGACCGAACCGCGGCGGCGACGCTCATCGGCGAATTGTCAACTTGTCCCGGGGGGCGACGCGGGGCGGCGCGCCATGAAACGAATCAAGCAGACTAAAGCGGTATCGGCGAATACTGGACGCGTCCGCGGCAGAGGTTCAATTGGAGACGGCATCCCGGGGCCCTTTCGAACGGAACTGGCGCACTGCGAGTTTCGCGGGTAATGATCGCAACCCGGCACCCGGTCTGAATCTTTCCAGGAAAATGCCGCTTACGCGGCCGTCAGGAATCCGCTAAACTTAATAATGATCCGCGAGACTTATCCGGGATACTCTCCGGCCGGTCCGCCAAAGTTTTTTTACGGTCAGGTTTATACGTGATGACGCAGCCGTATTCCGGCTTCCAAATCCCGCTCGCTTGCTGCCAGCCAGTTGGCGCCCCTCCCGCGGGCCATTCCACCGCCCGCGCCCAATCGTCTTTCCGCCCCGGCCGCGCTGCCAAATCTGGAGCCGCCGGCGGGCCCAGCAGTACCGTTTTTTCCGCGTTTTTACGCCGACGCCCGCTACCGTGTAGTGCGGCCCCGGCAGTCCGAGAACGATAGCGGCGGCTCGACCGGCGCCAGTACAAAAAGATTCAATCGCCGGCCGCGCCCCGCGTCAGCCGTTTTCCCCCAAACCCGGGGCCGGCCCTTCCAAAAAATTGTTGCTTATCGACCTTTCGCAAATTCCGCTTTGGCTCTTTCGCACCAGCTTCGCTCCTGCGGAGTCCACTCTCGCGCCCTTTGCTCCACCCGGTCGTTTCTTTCGTACTGCCGCTCCAACACGCGCCGCCTGCTCCCTAAGGAGAGCATGCGATGAGCAAAGAATTAGTCATTTCCTCCAACCGCCACGAAACAAAGGTGGCGATTCTTGAGGACGATGTCCTCGTAGAGATCTTTTTCCAACGCGCCAACGAGTATTCCCTCGCGGGCAGCATTCACAAGGGCCGTGTCACGCGCGTCCTGCCGGGCATGCAATCCGCCTTCGTCGACCTCGGTCTGGAACGCGACACTTTTCTATATGTGTCCGATTTTGCCGACGACAACCACGAAGACCTCGACAAGGTGGGTGACGAAAAACTTCCGGCGCGCCACTCGCGGGAAAATACATCTTATCGCGCCCCGGTAACTCTAGCCGCCCCCGCCGCCGAACCGGCCGCGGTCGAGGCGGTCGAGGTGTCCGCGGCGCCACCACCGGCCGACGCCGGGAAAGCTCCGGTTCCCAACGGCGACGTCCGCCCCTTCCGCGAGCGGGAACGCGATCGCGACCGGGATCGCGGCCGAGGTGGCCGCGACCGTGGCCGCGGACGCGACCGTGGCCGCGATCATGGCCGCCGCCGCGGGAACTCCGCCCTCCCGGACTCGAAATACGCTTCCGCCGACGCACCCTCCGATACCCAGGCTCCCCCAGCGGAGGGGCCGGAAACAGGCGAAGCCGCTCCACCGCCCATCGCGTCCGCCCCCTACATCGCTCCGCGAGTCTCCGAATTCTTCTCTCCCCAACCGGCCTCGCAAGTTTTCCTGCTCCCCGGTGAGTCGCTCGCCAAGTACCGCCGTCCCGCCATTGCCCCGCCACCGCCGCCCGCTCCCGTCGTGGAGGCCGCCCCGGAGGCGGTAGCCGAAGAGGCCCTCTTCGAAGAGCCCCTCGGCGTCGAGCCGCCTCCCGTTCCCGAGCCGCCGCCTTTCGTCGAAACCGAACCCGTCGAAACCGCGCCTGTCGTCGAGTATGTCGACACCTCCTTTGCCAAGCTCCCAGACGACATCGATTCCACGGAGCTTGATGAGGTCGACGCCATCGAAGAAGCACGCGAAGTCCTCCTCACCGAAACCGAGGATGACGATGACGAAGCCGAGGCCGCTCAACAGGCCGCCGAAGAGATGCTCGCCGGAGGCGACGGGCCGGGTGAAGGCGAAGAAGACGCCGAAGGCGAGGAAGGCGAGGAAGGTCCCGAAGTCGAAGCCGGAGAGCAAGCCGAAGGCGGTCCCGAACCGGCCCGCCAGCCCCACAGCCTGACCGCCGCTCTTCGCGAACGCGACCGCGGCGCCCGCTTCCAGCGCGGCCGGCGTGGCCGCCGCCGCCGCGGCCGTGGCGGTGATCGCGATGAGGCCCGTCCCGATATGCGCGTGTCTAGTGCTGGGGCCGGCGCCGGAGCCGCTCCCGCGCTCGAAACGGTGCCCGAAGTCCAGGCCGAAATCGCTCCCGAGGAGCGTGTCGCCGAAGCCCGGCCGGACCGTGCGCCCGCCGAGCGCACCGATCGCGGCGACCGCGGCGCCCGCCCCTTCCGCGAGCGCACCGATCGTCCCCCGCTACCCTCCATCACCGACCTGCTGAAGGCCGGTCAGGAAATCCTGGTCCAAATCGCCAAGGAGCCCATCGCGCAGAAGGGCGCCCGCATCACCAGCCACATCGCTCTCCCCGGCCGCTACTGCGTCTACATGCCCACCGTCGATCACAACGGCGTTTCGCGCAAAATCGATAGCGACGACGAACGGCTCCGCCTGAAGCGCATTCTGCAGCAGCACCGCCAGGGCATGTCCGGCGGCTTCATCATCCGCACCGCCGGGGAAGGCCAGTCCGAAGAGGATATCGCCAACGATATGCAGTTCCTCTATAACCTATGGCTCGATATTCGCTCGAAGGCCGAAAAACGCAACGCGCCCTGCCTGGTGCATCACGATCTCGACATCGTGCAGCGCACCCTCCGCGATCAGGTTTCAGCGGATTTCAAGACCATCTGGCTTGACAATGAGGAACTCTACGCCAGCACGCTGCAGTTTGTGCAGCGCTTCCAACCGGCCATGATCAACCGCGTTAAACTCTGGACGCGCCCGGTGCCCATCTTCGACGCCTTCAGCATCACCAGCGAGCTTGAAAAGGCCCTCCGGCCGAAAGTCTGGCTCAAGTCCGGCGGCTACATAGTCATCAACCAGACCGAGGCGCTCGTCGCCATCGACATCAACACCGGCAAGTTCGTCGGCAAGTCGAACCGCTTGGAAGATACGATCGTCAAGACCAATACCGAGGCCGTTCGGGAGATCGTCCGCCAAATTCGCCTTCGCGATCTCGGCGGGATCATCGTCGTCGACTTCATCGACATGGATGAGCGCAAGAACCGGCAGAAGGTGATGGGCGCGCTTGAAGACGCGATGCGCGTCGACCGCGCACCTTATAAGATTCTTCAGTTTAACGATTTCGGCCTCGTCGCCATCACGCGCAAACGCGTGAAGCAGTCGCTTGAACGCACGCTCTGCCAGCCCTGTCTTTATTGCGAAGGCGCGGGATACGTCAAGAGCGTGCAGACGGTGATCGGCGAGATTCTGCTTGAAGCGCAAAAGATCGCCAAAGCGGTGGACGACAAGACGGTGGTGCTCCGGGTTCATCCGGAGGTCGCCAAGGTGCTAAAATCACACCGCAATCAACACCTTGAAGAGCTCGAAGGCATATTCGGCCGGCCGGTACTCGTTACCGGCGATCCCACCGTTCACATCGAGAAATACGATCTCGCGTAACCGGCGTCCCGCCATGCGCTCCTGGAGCCATATTGCGTTTGTGTCGTTCGCCCTTGCCCTACCGGCGCAGGAGCTATTTGTCCGTTCCGAGTTTCAACGCGTAGGGGCCGACGGCAAAGTTATTCCGGCCGACAAGGTTGAGCGGGCGCGGGAGATCCTGTCCCCGGCCCTCGCCCGCAATGGCTTCGGCAGCTACATGCTTACCGCCAATATTCCCGCTGGCATCGACTATACATTGGACGTCGCCCTCAACCCGGAGGAGGCTGTTCGTATCGTGCTTTACCGGCAGCACTACAACCCGAATGGCATCCCGGACCGTTTAGAGAAGGTCGCCCATCCCATTCAGGGCAAGACGGCTAAAGAAGAGAACCAGACGTTCTGGATGGACGTATGGGTCGACGGCAACGCGCCGGTGGCCCGGATCAAAATCGAAGTCCAGCTTTGGGTAGGCAACCGGTGGGTGGTCTATCCGATGGAGGCTCGGATTGTCGAGGCGCGGATACCGGTATTCCAGCCTCGGTTCTGGGGTCTTCCAGCCCCCGAAGCACGGTCCGACGCGGCCATGATCGGCCCTTGGCGCGATCACCTTTGCCGGCCCTTGAAGAGTGAGTTCCAGCCCAAGGAGACGACGGTGAATTTGCTGCAGCAGCGCAACATTCAGCAGGATGTGGCGCTGGCCAAGAAGCTCGGGCGGGATGTCGGCATCCAGGCTTTTGTCCGGGCGGGGCTGGCGCCGGAAATGGCGGTGCCCGATGGCTGGTGCGCCGCGCCGGTGGATCAGTGGCGTAACGCTTTGGGGGCTGAGTGGTATTTGAAGGTGCGCGATCACCTGTATCGGCAGTAGACCTCACGTGATGCATCTGTGGTGTGTGTCTGAGCGTCCTATAATGGAGAGTATGGCGAGGCGAAACCCGGCAACGAAACCAGCCGAACAAGCGGCAGTCATTGCCGTGGCCGCAGCCACGAGAAACGTCGCGGAGGACCTGCTTCGCGTCGTGCGCGAATGCACGGACTATCCGGGGGAGTTGTTAGACCTCGATGCGGCGATCGAAGCGGACCTCGGCATCGGATCCATCAAGCGCGCCGAGTTCCTCGGCGCTTTCCTCGGCACGCTCCCGGACGCGGAGTCGCGGGCGTTAATAAGCGCGGCCGCGGATACCCTGATGCGTGCGCACACGCTACGTGAGATCGCCAACGCCGCGCAAGCCGCTCTCGGCGGCACGCCGGCCGGAGGTGCGGATCACCCTCGTTCCCGGAACGAGGTGGAGATGGTGCGTAAAGCAACCGAGGTTCTTGGCGCCAACCAAGTTGCCCGCTGGATGCGGAGCGAGATTCCGTCGCTGGGCAACCAGACCCCTTACGCGTTGATGCAGACAGAAGACGGCCGCAGGCGGGTTGAACGCGTGCTTCTGAAGATTGGCCACGGTGTTTATTAGTGGTCATCTGGCGGTTTCAGAGCAGCCAGTATCCCTTAATTAACAGCGAAGGCGCAAGCCTTACCGGCGGCCGGTGGAATCAGGAAGGCACACCCGTTATCTACGCGTCCGAGAACACCGTTCTGGCAGCAATGGAAGTGATCGTGCATCACGGCGGCATTCCGGAGGATTACGCCGGGATCAGGATCGAGATACCCGACGACGTTGAAATAATGACGGCGGACGTTCCGGACGGTTGGCCGGACGCGGTTCCGGAAGAAGTAACAGCCAAGCTGGGGACAAGCTGGGTGAACCCTCGGCAACCATGCCGGCATCCGGTTACAACTACGTCCTGAATCCGGCACATCCCGATTTCGCGCGAATCTCCTTCAGCTTCGAGCGGATCAGATTTCACCCGCGGCTGCGTCCCCGAAAGTAGGCGCAGGTCTTTGGAGCCAGACAGGGCTCCAACACTTCTGAACCGGTGTACCAAAATCGAAGGCGTGATCTGACCCTGGGAACCCTATAATGGAGGTTCTATGTCCAGTGCCGCCGGCCTTACGGCCATCAACAATTGGGTGGACGCCAACTCGGCGCGATTGCTGGAGGAGTTGTTCACGCTCATCCGCATTCCGAGCGTTTCCACGCTCCCGGAACACAAAGGCGATGTCGCGCGGGCGGCTCAGTTTGTCGCCGATGCCTTGAAAACCGCCGGCCTCGAAAACATCGAGATTATCCCCACCGAGCGACATCCGCTCATTTATGCCGACTGGCTCCACGCGCCCGGCAAGCCGACCGTGCTCTGTTACGGGCACTACGACGTGCAGCCGCCCGATCCGCTCGAACTTTGGGAATCGCCGCCGTTTGAACCGACCGTCCGCAATGGCAATATTTACGCTCGCGGCGCCGTCGACGACAAGGGGCAGATGTATGCCCATATCAAGGCCGTCGAAGCATTGCAAGGGCTGAACGGTACCTTCCCCCTCAACCTCAAATTCCTCATTGAGGGCGAAGAGGAGATCGGCGGCGCATCGATCGCCAAGTACGTGCCCGAGCACAAAGAAAAGCTCAAAGCCGATGTGGCGCTGGTATCCGATACGGCACTGTATGCCGAGGGTATTCCTACCCTCTGCATTGGCCTCCGCGGCCTCGTTTATATGGAAGTGGAAGCCACGGGACCGGCGCGCGATTTGCACTCCGGACTCTATGGTGGGGCCGCGCCGAATGCGGTGTTTGGGCTGGTCGAGCTGCTCGCCAAGGCGAAGAACGCCGATGGCGTGATTCAGATCCCCGGCTTCTACGACGCCGTCCGCGAGCCGTCCGCCGCCGAGTTGGAAAGTTGGGAGAGCCTACCATTCGACGAGGCCGAATATTTGAAGAACGAGGTAGGCTCGATGGCCATTACCGGCGAGCCGGGGCGGAGCGTTTTCGAGAAGACGTGGTCGCGGCCGACGCTTGAAGTCCATGGCATCGCCGGGGGCTTCACGGGGGCGGGATCAAAGACGGTGATTCCGGCGAAGGCGTTGGCTAAAGTCAGCTTCCGGCTGGTGCCGGACCAGGATCCCGCCGCTATCGTGGCCGCCTTCCGCGCTTGGGTGGCGGCCAACGCGCCGCGGGGTCTGCAGACCGAAGTTCGCGTGCTGGGCGCGAGTCCCGGATTGCTGGTGAACCCGGATCATCCGGCGATTTCCGTGGCGGCGGAAGTGTTCGCCGAGTCGTTGGGGCGAAAGACCGTGTTTACTCGCTCCGGGGGTTCGATCCCGATTGTCGGCGACTTCGCCAAACACCTTGGCATCCCAACCGTTCTGATGGGCTTCGGCCTGCCGGACGATGGCTTGCACTCGCCGAACGAAAAATTCAAGCTGGCCAACTATTACCAGGGAATCGCCACCGTGGCGCTGTTTCTGGAACGCTACGGGGGATAGGTGTCCGATACCGACATGGCGGGCGCGGCGCTGCGCCAACGCAATACCGCGGAGAGCGTCGCCCGGTCGGCCGGGGTCACATCGATCGCGGTCATGGCCAGCCGGGTCACGGGCCTGGCGCGCGAGATGGCGATGGCGCGGCTGTTCGGCGCGGGCGCGGCGTATGACGCGTTTGTGATGGCCTTCCGCATTCCGAATCTAACGCGCGATCTGTTCGCGGAGGGCGCTCTCAGCTCGGCATTCGTGCCGACGTTTGTCGAGTACCTCGCAAAAAAGTCACGGGCGGACGCGGCGTATCTGGCGAATCTGGTGGCGACGGCAATCATCGTCATTGTGGGCGCGGTTTGCCTGCTGGGGATGGCGTTCGCGCCGGAACTGGTATCGCTACTCGCTCCGGGCTTCCACCAAGTGCCCGGCAAGTTTGAAATGGCGGTCCGCATGACGCGCATCATGAGCCCGTTTCTACTACTGGTGGCGCTAGCGGCCCAGGTCATGGGCGTGCTGAACGCCTGCAACCGGTTCGCGCTCCCGGCCCTATCGTCATCCATGTTCAACGTGGGATCGCTAGTCTTCGGCTTCTTCGCCGGTTACGTCGCCGGACCGCGGCTGGGTATCACGCCGATCGAGGGCATGGCCTGGGGCGTCATCTGCGGGGGAGCGCTGCAGTTATTCGCCCAGATACCCAGCCTTGTCCGCGAAGGATTTGTATTCCGGCCCACGTTCGACTTCGGTCATCCGGGCCTTATTCACATCGCCAAACTGATGGGGCCGGCGATCCTCGGTAACGCCGCCGTGCAAATCAACGTGATGGTGAACAGTAATTTCGCCTCGCAGATTAACGATCCGGTTACCGGGCTGAACGGTCCGGTGACTTGGCTCGGCTGCGCCTTCCGGTTCATGCAATTGCCGTTGGGCTTGTTCGGCGTCGCGATCGGCGGAGCGACGCTGCCCGCCATTTCGCGAGCCGCCGCCAATGGCGACATGGACGATTTCCGCCGCACGCTGTCGCGTTCGTTGGGCCTTGTGTTCCTATTGACCATCCCCTCCTCGGCGGGGCTGATTGTGATCGGCGATTCCATCATCGGCGCGCTCTTCGAAGGCGGGCAGTTTCGCGCTTACGACACGCAACAAACCGCGGCCGCGCTCGCGTGGTTCGCCGCCGGGTTGGTAGGCTATTCCGGATTGAAAATCCTGGTGCCGGCATTCTATGCGTTGAAGGACTCGCGGACACCGATGTTCATCAGCCTCGCGTCGATTGCGACGAATTACTTCATCGTCTCCACGATGACCGGAGCGACCACTTTCGGACATGCCGGGCTGGCGCTCTCGACGGCCGCCGTGGCCATCTCGGGCGCGA
>JBJXFL010000087.1:0-57384 GCA_046155405.1 Bryobacteraceae bacterium
AATAGACATGCTCCAAATTCTCCTTCAAAGAATTTTGTGTGTCTAATCTCGTGTCTCAAATTTGGGGACAACTCCAAACTGAACCATTCAACCAAACGCTCGAGTAGGTGGAAATCATCTGTCGTAAAGTCCTGGGTACGTTTGAAATTTCGGATTCCACGAAAACACCTTTCACTTGATGCTTTTCAATAAGCCCCTTAGCGTCGAGCATCTACTTTATCGCGGGTGCGGCCAGGAGTCGAATCTTCATCGAGAGGACCTCGGCGTCGCTCTTCGCGACCGCAAACACCTTGTATTCACGGGTCGTATTGGAGTTGTCCCCAAATTTGAGACACGAGATTAGACACACAAAATTCTTTGAAGGAGAATTTGGAGCATGTCTATGTCGCGTCGTACATTCACCCGCGAGTTCAAAGTGGCTGCCGTCAAGCGGTTGCAAATCGGAATTCCCGTTGGCCGTGTAGCCCGGGAACTGGAAGTGAACTCGAATCAACTGCATCTATGGAAGAGGCAATTTGCAGAGAGACCCAGCTCTGCGTTTTCTGGGCAAGGCCGGAGCCGAGGCACAGAAACCGAAGTAGGCCAATTGGAACGTAAGATTGGCCAACAGGCCATGGAAATTGATTTTTTAAAAGCTTGCTTGCGACAGATCGAAGATCTGCGGCAGTCGCAGGTGGCGATTCCCAATCCGCGCTCTGCCGGAAAATCCGCGACGAACGGCAAAGGGGGAGCGCATTGACAACGGAACGAATGATCGAACTTGCGGGTTTGAGCCGAGCCAGCTACTACCGATTCGACCCAGATGCCAACGCCCCGGTAAAAGACGTCGAATTGCGGGATGCCGTTCAACGTGTTGCGTTGAAATATCCAGCCTATGGCCGCCCGAGAATTACTGCGGAACTCAAACGGCGAGGTTGGAAGGTAAACCATAAGCGAATCGGCCGCATACTGCGTGAGGATAACTTACTATGCATCCGCAAGCGTAAGTTCGCTGTTACGACGGATTCCGCGCATAAATTGCGAGTCTATCCGAATCTGACGCGCAACTTCGTTCCCGCCCAGCGCAACCAGTTGTGGGTAGCGGATATTACCTACATCCGTTTGGCGGAGGAGTTCGTTTACCTGGCCGTGGTGCTGGATGCGCACTCCCGTCTGGTGATCGGCTGGGCGCTGGAACGGAGCTTGGAAGCCAAAGTGGCCGTGGATGCGTTGCGGATGGCTTTGGACAAGCGGGGTGCGCCCGCGGGGCTGATCCATCACTCCGATCGCGGCGTGCAGTACGCCTGCGGAGACTACACGCAGTCGCTGAAAGAACATGGCATTCAGATCAGCATGAGCCGCAAGGGCAACCCATACGACAATGCCAAGGCGGAGAGCTTCATGAAGACCCTCAAATACGAGGAGGTCCATCGCGTCGAGTACAAGGATTTGGCCGAAGCGCGACGGGGAATTCGTAAGTTTATGGAGCTCACTTACAACCGCAAACGGCTACACTCAGCGTTAGGGTACCTGCCGCCGGCGGAGTTCGACAAGATGGAAATTGACGAAAAGGTTCCAGCGTGAGTTTTTTGAGGAACTGCGAAGATCTATCAATCCGAGGTCGAAAAGCCGGGGTTCTGGGTGCCTCTCGTTGTCACCCAGTCGCCCAGCTAATTCGGTTAGCCGAGAGGTTGCATTCCGATGAATCTCGTCTTGACGAGTCTTCGAGTGGAGATCCCTCGGCGAGTTGCTCTCCAGCAGAGCTCGCTTCCGTCTCTCCGACTAAAGCGATTCTGCTAACCTTTTGGCTTGCTGTCCAGTGCTTTTTTCCCTGGTCAGCCCACTGTGTCTTAACTTGAGTCTCACGTTAGGGGACAACCCCAGTAAGTGGCGTAAGCTTTAACCATGGAGCAATTGAGGAGAAGACACGAAACGGAATTTTAAGCACGCTAAGGATTCGCAGAGCTCGGCAGCGCGGTTGCGCTTGACGATATAAAGGAGGGTGTTCTTTGCTCCTATGAGAACCAGAGCCACCGCGCCAGCGGTTTAAACCTGTTCGTCGCGGCCATCATTTCATCGAATATGGCCTACTTGCAACGCGCCGTCGATCACCTGCGCGATCGGGGGCAACATCCGGCAACCCCGCGACTTGGCCCATTTGTCACCACGCGGCTGCAGCCCCTTAGCGTGCTTTAAGTTCCGTTTCGGGTCTTCGCCTCGCCAAAGCCCTTCCGCGCATCCCCCGGTTTCGCGGTAAGCTACATTACTTGTTCACCTCCATTCGCTTTCGCCTCAGCGTGATGATGTTCCTCGAATACATGGTTTGGGGAGCGTGGTATCCCGACTTCTCCGCGTATTTGGGGAAGGTACTTCAGTTTTCCGATGGCCAGATCGGCGCCATCTACTCGCTGCTGGCGATCGGCTGCATGATCGCGCCGTTTTTTGCCGGTCAACTTGCCGACCGTTTCATGCCGACGGACCGCCTGCTGGCGATACTTCATCTCGCCGGCGCGGTACCGCTTTATATCATGGCCTCGGCCACCAACTATGACGGCGTCTGGACATGGATGCTTCTCTGGGCCGTTCTATTCGGTCCTACGTTGGCGTTGACCAATTCCATCTGCTTTCACCATATGCCGGCCGCCGAAGGCGAATTCGGGCTGGTCCGCGTTTGGGGCACCATCGGCTGGATCGCTGTCGGCCTGCTGCTCGGAGTGGCGTTGCGGGAGTGGCTGCCGGGTTTGTTCGGAACCATGGGCGGGTTTGACGGTATGTGGCTGGCGGCGATTTTGTCGCTGCTGCTGGGGTTGTACTGCCTGACCTTGCCCCATACGCCGCCCGCGCGCAAGAATGACAGTCCATTGGCGTTCCTGGGCGCGTTGAAGCTGCTGAAGGACCGGGAGTTCGCCATTTTCCTGGCACTCGCGTTCATCGTCGCCACCGAGCTGATGTTCTATTTCATTCTCACCGGCCCGTTCCTTTACTCCATCGGTTTGCCCGCCGGGCAGGCGCCGGCGTGGATGGCGATCGCCCAGGCCGCTGAAATTATCACCATGATCTTCCTGCCGAAAATGCTCAAGAAATGGGGGACGCGCGGGACCATGGCCCTCGGCATTCTGGCATGGCCGGTACGCTACGGCATCTTCGCGTTGGGCGGTCCGCTGTGGCTGGTGCTCGCGTCGTTGACGCTTCACGGCATCTGCTATGTCTGCTTCTTCACGGCGTCCTACATTTATGTGGATCAAGTGGCCGGGCCGGAGATCCGTGCCTCGGCGCAAGGCCTCATCGCCTTCGTTCTGCTGGGCGTCGGTCTGGTAGTCGGTAGCTGGTTTGCCGGCTACATCGCCGGGATGTTCAAGAACGATTACACCAAAATATTCCTGGTGCCGCTGGTGTTGACCGTCCTCTGCGCCATTGTATTCATGGCGCTTTTTCGGCCAAAAGCACAGGCGGCCTAACGGCTCGTCCAGGACTCTTTCACTACCAGCCAGACCCCGTTGAGCTTCTTCATTTTCACCGTGCCTGTGTCCGCTCCGCCGTTACCGCTAACCGTCAAATCCGCTACGTCGCCCAATTCCGCCGCCCGCAGCACTTCCACATTTTTCGGCTGCATCGACTGAATAAATTTGAGTATCTGAGGGAATTCCGGCGTATCGATCATCGCCGCTTTTTCCGGATCCACCGCTTTCATCATCCCCGCCTTGTCGCCTTTCTGGAGAACGATCTGATAAGCCATATAGGCCTTCGCCACCTCAGAGTTCTTCGCGGCGGCCTTGTCGGCGGCCGTGGGCGGGGGCGGTTCCACTTTCACCTCAACCGCCGCATCAACCGGAAACTCAAAGTAATATTCGGTATCGCCCACTGAACTCGGTTTTTCCATCTTCACCATTCCCTGCACGCGGCCGCCGCTCACCGTAAGTTTGTAGGGGTCTGGGGATTGCGAACCGGAAAGGGTCGCCTGAACCTGCCGGGACCGGATGGTCCAGGAGACGCCGTCATCGCCGAGTTCAATCTCAACTCCGTTCAACTGGCCCTCAAATACCATTTCGCGGATGGCGTCGGAGTCAACGCGCGTGGCTGGCGGCAATTCCCGGTCAACCGCCAACACGTAGGTCGATACTTTCTTCGAGTCAAACTTGCCCGGCGACTTACGCGCGTATACATGCGCCAAAACATAGGTCTTTCCATCCAGCACTAGTTTTCCGGGATCGGCCGACAGAAGAGTGCTGAAGGCGATCGCGGTAATAAGCGATTGGCGAGTCATGTAAAAACAATTACATCACTGTTGAAGACTAAGAAGTGTTTCACCCAGGATAGCCGCCGCGTCGGACTTGTTGACGCCGATGCGCGCCAACACATCGATCTGCTTCGCGTAAACCGAGTGCACCCAGCCGCGCGGAAAGAACGACGAATCGGTACCGAACAACAGGCGCCTCGGTCCCACCACGTCGAGCGCGCGCCGGAAAACCGCTTCCAGATCCAGCGCGCCTTCCGCGTACCTGGTCCAGTTGTTGGAACTGGAAGTGTCCAAATAGACGTTCGAACAAAGGTCCGCCAGCATCAGCGCTTCACGGAAAAGGCCGGCGCCAAAGTGCGGTATCACGAATCGGACGGAGCCATGACGCAGCGCCACGTTGTGCAGATCCAGCGGGTTCGAAAATCGCATATCGAAAGGGGAGGGAAGCCCCAGTTTCTTGCGCACGCCGACGCTCAAAACGCCGCAATGCACGAAGACGTTATGCCCGGCGGCCAGCGTCCACAGCGGCTCCAATCGTTCGTCGGCCACCGAATAGCGATGCATCGCCGGGAACAGGCACACGGTTCGAAGGCCGCCGGCAAAACCCGCCTGGAGCCGCGCCGCCGCGTCGGGCGCCAAAGGATTCAGCAGAAACTGGCCGTGCAGGCGTTCGGGATGACGAGCGACGGCCCGGACCACGGACTCTTCGTCCCCGGGGAGGCTGGCGATGATCGCCGCCGACGCCACCCCGTGTCGATCCAACTCCTTTACCCACCGGTCCGCCAACGTCTCCGGCTCCTCCGCCGGCGCTTCCCATTCCAATTGGGCGGCCACTTCCGCAACCTCGCGCCCGCCTGTCAACAGAGTGAAAAAACGATGCGAGAAGAAATGCACGTGAGCATCGCGAACGGCCATCTCTCCCCACGGCGTCAGCATCCGTCACGCTCCGTTGGCGGTCGCCTCGCCGTTCGCGCCGTACCGGCCGAGGCCGGACGACACCGCGAGTTGCGTCAAGCTGGCGACGTTGTTAACGCTCAGCTTCTTCATCATCGTCTTGCGGTAACTCCGCACGGTTTGCAGCCCCAGGTCCAGCATCACCGCGACTTCCTTGCTGGTCTTGCCTTCCGCCACCAGGCGCAGCACCTGCCGTTCGCGAGGCGACAATCCCTCCAGAATCGTCGGCAATGACATGCCTTCCATGTCTCCCCGCTGAATACGGACCACCAGCTTCTCCGATACCTGCGGGCTCATATAGATCCCGCCCCTTGCTACGGCGCGCAACGCATCCAGTAAGTCGCGTTCGGAGGCTTTCTTCACTACAAATGCCTTTGCGCCGCTCCGAATCGCGCTCACTACGGAGTGTTCATCTTCGTGAATCGACAAGATGACGATCTTCGCGCGTGGCGAGTGGCGAAGCATCTCCGCAGTCGCTTCCACGCCATTCAGCCCCTGTAAGCCGATGTCCATCACAACCACGTCCGGAGTCAAAATTTTGCACAATTGGACCGCATCCGTTCCACTGTCGGTATCGCCCACTACTTCAAAATCGTCCTCCGCGCGCAGAATCGCCTTTATGCCGTCGCGAAGTATTCTGTGGTCGTCAACAAGCAAAACTTTGAATGGCATACTTTGGTCGGCTATGTTCCCCGTGATGCACAATGCCGCTTCAGAATGTGTAAACTTTTACGATTGTACCCTGTCGGGGAATCGAATGAAGGCAAAGCAAGCGCAATCGGAAAGAGCTATTTCTGTTTCCGGCCCAACGCTTTCCGCGCCGTTTCCGCCACGTCTTTACCGGTCATCTTGAACTTGGTCAGTACCTCCTCCGGCGTGCCGCTCTCGGCATAGAAATTGCCCATGCCATGGAACTCCATCACGCACGGATTGGTTTCGCAAACAACCTGAGCCACCTTCACGCCCAGGCCGCAATCGGTAAAATGCTCCTCGGCGACGACAATGCAACCGGTGGTGCGCGCCGCGGCGGCGATCGCTTCGCGGTCAATCGGCTTTATGGTGTGAATGTCGATAACACCCGCCGAAACGCCCTCGCCCTCCAGAATCTCCGCGGCGCGAATACATTCGGCCACCATCAATCCCGTGGAGATAAAGGTCATGTCCTTGCCCTTCAGCAGCGTAATCGCCTTGCCCAGTTCGAACTTCTGGTCCGGCGAGTGCACGATCGGAACCTTTACCCGGCCCGCTCGGATAAACACGGGACCGTCGTGATAGGCCGCCAATTTCACTAGCGCCAGCGTAGCTACCTCATCCGCCGGGCTGATCACGGTAAACCCGGCCAGCGAACATGCCAGGCTGAGATCTTCCACCGACATCTGCGACGGGCCGTCCTCGCCGATCGAAATCCCGCTGTGGGTTCCAACCACTTTCAACGGTACCTGCGAATAGGCCACGTTGACACGGAGTTGTTCAAAGCCCTTGTTCAGGACAAACGCGGAGAAACTTGCCACGAACGCGATCTTGCCGCTGGACGCCAAACCGGCGCCGATCGAAACCATATTCGCCTCGGCGATGCCGCAGGAGAAGAATCGCTCCGGAAACTCCTTCGCGAATAGGTGAGTGAACGTGGACTTGGATAGGTCGGCGTCGCAAACCACGACACTCGAATCGGCCCGGCCAAGCTCGACCAATGCCTTGCCAAAAGCCTCGCGGGTAGCCGCGCCCAGTTTCAATTCGAATTTCTCTTTTACGCTCATGCGCCAATCTCCTGCAACGCCTTCTCTACTTCTTCGTTCGTCGGTGCAACGCCGTGGAACTTCGGATTGTTCTCCATAAAGGAAACGCCTTTCCCCTTAATGGTGTTCGCAATCAGGACCGTCGGTTTTCCCTTCGTGGCAGCGGCCTCGGCAAAGGCTTTCTGCAAAGCGCCGATGTCGTGGCCATCCAGCTCAATCGTGTTCCAGCCAAACGCACGCCATTTGTCGGCCAGCGGCGCCACTTCCATAATGTCTTTCACGAAGCCGTCGAGCTGAATCTTGTTGTAGTCCACGATGGCGACGATGTTGTCGATATTATGAAACGCGCCGTACATGGCCGCTTCCCACACCTGGCCTTCCTGAATTTCGCCGTCGCCCAGCATTACGAAAACCCGTGTGGGAGATTTGTCCAACCGCGCCGCTTCGGCCATCCCCAGGCCCAGCGACAGCCCGACGCCCAGCGAGCCCGTCGATGCTTCGAGCGACGGAATGAAGCGCCTGTCGGGGTGGCCCTGATAAATCGAACCCAGCCGCCGCAATGTATTCAGCGGGCCGGCGGGAGTGTAGCCCGCTTCCACGAAAACGGCATAAAGGACCGGCGCGGCGTGACCCTTGGAGAGAATAAACCGGTCCCGCTCGGCCCATTTCGGATTCGCGGAATCATGGCGCATTACGTCGAAATAAAGGGTCACCAGCGTCTCCACCGCGGATAACGACCCGCCGGGATGCCCCGATTTAGCCGCGCCGATCATGGTGATAATGTTCCGGCGCACCCGTTTGGCGATCGCTTGCAATTCGCCAATATCGCTCGTTTTTTGCATAGATTCCCTCTACTCTAACACCTTGATAGGCCTCACCTGCATTACCATGTAACAAAGGCTATTTGGAGGTACCATGCGCGCCATTTTCCTCTTGTTCTGCTCCGCGGCTCTTTTGCTCGCGCAGCCAACGGCGGAGTCCGCCTCCCACTGTGTTGTCGTCAGCGAGGGCGCGCCGCCCTTACCGGCGCAGTTGATGGAAGGGCAGGGAACTATCGACTTTCCTGTTACCGCTTCCAATCCCGAAGCCCGCAAATTCTTTGAACAAGGCGTCGCCCAAATGCATTCCTTTTGGGCGCGCGAAGCCGAACGCAGTTTCCTGCAGGCGGCCAAGCTGGACCCAACCGCTCCGATGCCCTGGTGGGGCGTGGCCATGGTCGCCTCCGGCGACTATCGCCCGCACTTTCAACTCGTTCGCGACAAACACCTGCCCGGGACGCTTCCGTCCTCCCCCAACGCCAAACGCGCCCTCGCCGCCGCCCGCCGCGCGCGAGAACTGGCTGCCGTTCCCGGCAAGGCGACGGACACCGAAAAACTTTTCATCGACGCCATTTGGGCGCGCCGCAATCCCGACTCGGCCGATCCTGACGCCGGATACATCGCCGGCCTGCGCCGCATCGTCGCCGCCAACTCGAAAGACGTGGAAGCCCGCACCTATCTCGCCCTCCATTTGATGGATGGCTTTGTTACGCCGGCGAAAGAGCCCCGGCCGGGAAGCATGGAGGCCGTCGAAATGCTCCGTCAGTTGGCTCGTGAGTTTCCCAACCACCCGGGCGTGCATCACTACATTATTCACGGATGGGAAGGCTCGACATTCGCGAAGGATGCCTGGAATAGCTGCACGCAATACTCGGCCCTGGTCACCAACATTCCACATGCGCTCCACATGCCGGGACATATTTACGCGCAAACGGGAAAGCTGAAGGAGGCGCAGGGGGCTTTCACCGCGGCGGCTACGCTCGAGCGCAAATTCATGGCTTCTGATAAGGATTACGGAAATGGCCATCACGGCCATAACGTTCATTTCCTCGCTGTGGCGCTAGCCGCGGATGGCCAGTTCGACGCCGCTTTCGCCGCCGCCCGGGAACTGCTTGGCTATGCTGAAACGGATAAGGAAAAGAAGACGCCGGACGCTTATCGCACGGCATTCCGGCAAGGTTCGTTCGCCATGGTCCGGTCGTTGGTCTGGGCCGAAAAATGGGATGAGATCCTCGCCGGCTCCCTGTTGCCCGAATTGTCTACGCCGCGCGAAAAGTTCTGGCGGCATTGGGCTCGCGCCCTCGCTTTCAGCGCGAAAAAGGACGCGACCGCGGCCACATCGGAGCTGGCCGCCATGCGCGCCGTGCAGATGGATTTTGAGAAACAGGTCAAGGCCACTCCTCCCCGCGAGTTCGCCGTCGCGCTGCAGGACGTGCAGGGATTCCTCTATTTGGCGCAGGGCAAATCCAAACGGGCCTGGAAGACTTTGGAAATGGCCTCCCACGCCGAGCGGGCCTTGCGCTACAACGAACCGCCCATTTACCCGCGCCCCATTGCCGAAGCCTGGGGTCAAGCCGCCCTCCGCGCCGGCGAACGAAAAATGGCGGAAAAGGTGTTTCGCGTCGCGCTCCAGGAATTCCCGGAAAGCCGCATTCCCCTCGACGGCCTGCGCCAATTAACAACCCGCAGCCCGGATCGCGTAGCGACCGGCGGAAACTGAGGCCAATCGAGTGAGCAGGGTGCGGATCGCCGGTGCGGGTCTTGCCGGGTCCGCCGCCGCAATCGCCGCCATGCGGGCCGGATCCCCCGTCCGAATGTGGGATCCAGCTCGAATCCCGAAGCATAAAGTGTGCGGCGAGTTCCTTACACCGGAAATCGGACCGGTTCTAGAGCGTTTGGGCCTTTGGGATCAATTTCTGGCCGCCAATCCAGCCCGGATGACCCGTATGCGCCTCATTTTTGGGGACAATGCCACCGAAGGACGATTCCCGGAACCCGCCTTCGGCCTAAGCCGTTACCGGCTTGACGCACTTCTGCGTCAGGAAGCCGAACAGCGCGGCGCGCAGTGGATTGTCGAGCGAGTCCCCGGGCAGGTGGATATCGTCGCCCATGGACGCCAAAACGCTTCCACCGGCCGCGACCGCCTCTTTGGCTTCAAATCCCATTTCCGCGGGCCGGTCAGCGATGCCGTGGAGCTCTACTTTTTCGATGATTTCTACGTCGGCGTGAATCCCGTGGAAGATGGCGTTACCAACGTCTGCGGACTTGGCTCGGAGGCCGGCCTAAGGCGTTTGCAGTTCGATTATGACGCGCTAATGGCGTCCCACAAGGCGCTATCGGAGCGACTAAAGCCCCTTTCTCGCGCCATGGAATGGCTATCCACCGGGCCGCTTCTCTACCAAAGCCGGCTTCCCGATCCGCCCGCCGTGGAGCTTTTGGCGGGCGATGCGCTCCAATTCGTCGACCCGTTCACCGGTACCGGGATGACCATCGCCATCTGGACCGGCGCATTGGCCGGTCGATGGGCGGCGGAAAAACGCCCGCTCTCCGAGTACTACGCTACCGTTAGGGCCGGTATCGCCCGCCAGTACCACTGGTGCGGCTGGCTGCGAACCGCCATGGAAAAGCGTTGGCCGTTGCGGCTCGCCCCGCTTCTGCCCCCGGCGTGGCTCTACGCGTTGACTCGCCCTAAATTAGAAAGCCGGTGAGCACTCGGAGGAGGATGCTCACCGGCTGGTCGACATGGCCCGCTGCGGGCGGATCAATCGACCAAACTCAGATTTTTCGGGGGATTTTCTTATATTAACCCCGAACTAAGACAATTGTGTAGTAGCCCATCATAATTATTGTGAAAATCGAAGCCACCCACAGGCTCAAAGTGACCCACGGTTGGGGAAGAACCTCCCTTGGCATGTGCTTATGGCGAAGATAAAGCGTTCCGATAGCAATAACAGGCAGCATCATCGCCTGCGCGACCCCTCCAATCTTCACCATTGCACTCGGATCAACCTTAAGGAAATATAATCCTACCGGGATAAATAACAGGCCCACGACAAACCGCTTCCGCCAAACGACCCGCGTGGCATAATCGCCCCGGTCATAGACGCCGAGAAGGCTTACCATGTCGGCATAAACGCGGCTATTGGCCGCCGTCGCGGCGAAAATAGTGCCATAAAGTGTCGCAATCGCGCCCGCGTAGAACAGCCAAAGCGCCCAAGGACCCAGCGTTTCGGTGTACATGCGCGACAGCACCGCAATCATTTCGTTCCCCTTCGGCAGCAGCCCCTGGGAGTGCAAAACGCCCGCGCCGAGCAGATAGAACGCCAAAGTCGCCACTGTATAGATGATCATGGACGCGATAATGTCGACATTCATGACCTTAATCCAGCCATGGGCGCGGCGTCGCCAGTCCGGTGACGAGTCGATCGGGCCGGTGTAGCGCGCATACCCTTTTTCCACGCACCAGTACGGGTACATGAACAGCTCCGCCGCGCCGACGCCGGTGATTCCGAATACCGCGACGGCGGTCGTCAACCCGCCTTTTGGCAATTTGAACCCAAATCCCTCGGCCAATTGGGCCCAGGAAAAGAACTGCGGCTGACTGGTCAGCACCATTGCGCAAAGCAGCGTCAACATAGTAAAAAGACCGACCTTTAGCGTCGCCAGATGTTCGATCCGGTCATAGCCTCCACCGAGCAGCAGCCAGAGCGTCCCCGCCAGCAGCACCAATACCCAACCGGTAACGGCAACTGCCGGCATCAGCGTATTCAGCACCTGGGCGACACCGGCGAACATGGCGCCAATCTGAAACATGGTCACCAGCACCATCACGGCCCACATCCAAACCACCCAACTGACGCCCAGCCGCGGACCGGGCACCAGATTGAACGATGCCAAGCCCGTCTTGCCAGTGGCGATCGTGAACCGGCCCATCTCCGATTGGATCGCCGGCTTCAGCAAACAACTGATGATAATGATCCACAACGCTACATAGCCAACTTCCGCGCCGAGGGTCGTCGTGGCTATCAGTTCACCGGAGCCCACAATTGACGCGGCTAGAATCATGCCCGGGCCAATTCGCCGCAGAATTGCGCCAAAAGTAGTTGGCGGTTCCAGGACATCTTCCGTGTGGTATGCGTATGGGTCTTTGAGCGCGGGCGGCGACGGCTTCAGGCGAGCTTCGGTGGACATCCCCGTTACTGTATCGCGTTTCACCACCGGTGATAATTGGAAATGGCCCGCCCCGCGCTGGAATTGATTTCGACCAACCCGCCGATTCAAATTCCGCGTCCAGTCCTTTGCCAATCGTGGTTCGAACTCACGTTCCTGCATTGGAGTTTCGATCCCGCCGCCGTTCGCCCGCTTATTCCCCCGGAACTGGAGTTGGATTTGTGGGACGGGCGCTGCTACGTCGGCCTCGTACCGTTTATTCTGGCGGACATCACCCTGCCGAAATCCCCCGCAATTCCGTGGCTCTCTCGCTTTCCCGAAACCAATGTTCGAACCTACGTTCGCGACCGGCACGGGGGGGCGCGGCGTATGGTTCTTCTCGTTGGACGCGGCCCGGCTCGCGGCCGTCATCGGGGCCCGGATGAGCTACGCACTGCCGTACTACTGGGCCAAGATGTCGGTGGATCGGGACGGCGCGCAAGTCCGCTATCGGAGTGTGCGGCGGCATGGCCCGCCGGGCGAAACGAATATCGTCGTCACGCCGGGACCGGAGATCGCCGAACCATCCGCGCTCGAAGTCTTTCTTACCGCCCGATGGCGTCTTTACGCCTATAGGCGGGGCCGGCTCTTTCGGGCCGATGTTCAACACCCCCAATGGCCTTTGCGTCGTGTCGAGATCGAAAGGCTCGACGAATCGCTCATTCAGGCGGCTGGCCTGCCGCGGCCGAAGGGATCTCCGCTATCGCATTTTTCGCCGGGAGTTACGGTCATGACCGGCTGGCCGCAACGTATTTGAGGATTCCGTGGCCTGTTTCGCGATCAACGCGTTCGGCAAATCACTTATTGGGGCGGCCCGCCTGCCGCGGCCGCAGGAATCACCGCTATCGCATTTTTCGCCGGGAGTTACGGTCATGACCGGCTGGCCGCAACGTATTTGAGGATTCCGTGGCCCGTTTCGCGATCGGTACGCGCTTCGAGTGCGTACGGAGGATCGCAAATGGAAAAGTACACGTTCATCATCTGGATGCTGGCATCGCCGGCGATCGCGGCCGCCTTGGCTTGGCTGGTCCAGCAACTGTTGCCGCGTCGTTGACCGCGGTTACCATACGAGAATGCAACGCCGTTCGCTTCTGCAATTCTCTCCGGCCGCCGCGCTGATCCTCTCTGAATTGGGAGCGTCGGCGCAGACCGGTCCGGCCCATACGGAAACGGTAAATCGGGACGCTTTGCGCGCGGCGTTGCGCTTGGCCGGCCTGTCGTTTCGCGATGAGCAATTGGACCAGATGTCGGCAAACGTCGCCCGGTCCCAGGCGGCGTTCGCGGCGCTTCGCCAGCAGAGTATTCCGCTCGACACGGACCCGGCGTTTCATTTCGACCCGCTCCTCCCCGGCATGTTCGCACCGAAGCCGGCTCCTTTTCTGGCGCCGCCGCCGCCCGCCGCGCGCCGCTTCGCCAAGTTGGAAGAGGTCGCGTACTGGCCGATACCGGATCTGGCCGCATTGATCCGAACCCGGCGCGTGTCCTCAAGGAATTTGACCCGCATGTACGTCGAACGCTTGCGCCGGCATGCCGAGACTCTCCACTGTGTCATCACGCTGACGGAAGATCTGGCCATGGAACAGGCCGCGCGGGCCGACAGCGAACTCCGCCGCGGCCGGTACCGGGGTCTTTTGCATGGTTTGCATTACGGGGCGAAGGACCTGTTCGCGACCAAGGGCGTTAATACCACGTGGGGCGCCGAGCCATTCAAGAACCAAATGATCGATGCCAACGCCACGATCATCGACAAACTGGAAAAAGCGGGCGCGGTTCTAGTCGCTAAGCTCTCCATGGGTTCTCTCGCCATGGGCGGCCTTTGGTTTGGAGGCATGACACGCAATCCGTGGAGCACGGAAAAGACATCCTCCGGCTCGTCCGCGGGTTCCGCCGCGGCGACCGCCGCCGGGCTGGTTGCCTTTTCGATCGGCACCGAGACGCTCGGGTCCATTTTGACGCCGAGCCGGATCTGCGGCGTGACGGGGCTCCGGCCCACCTTTGGCCGCGTCTCCCGAACTGGCGCCATGAGTTTGTGCTGGTCGATGGATAAAGTCGGACCGATCTGCCGTAGCGCGGAAGACGCCATGCTCGTTCTCCGCGCCATTGAAGGCCCCGATGGCAAGGACCGCACCGTGCAAGCCCGGCCTCTCGCATGGAATCCGGCCATGCCGGTTCGCCGCCTTCGAGCCGGCTATGCGCAGGCCGATTTTGACAAGCTGACCGGGGAACGGAAAACGATTGCGGAGGCTGCGCTCGCCGCGCTAAGAGCGGCTGGCCTGCGGCTGCAACCCGTAACGCTTCCCACCTTTCCGGTCAGCGCCCTGATGGTGATTCTGAACGCCGAAGCCGCCGCCGCATTCGACGACTTGACACGCGAAGGCGGCGTGGAAACACTTACCGGCCAGAAGGACGGCGACTGGCCCAACGCGTTCCGTTCGGCCCGCCTTATCCCGGCCGTCGAGTACATCCGCGCGATGCGGGCGCGAACCCAACTCATGCGGCATATGCAAGTTCTGATGGCCGATTGGGACGTCCTGGTTACGCCATCCTCAAGCACGCTCCTGACCATCACGAACTTCACGGGTCATCCGCAAATCACCGTTCCCACCGGCCTTCTAAACGGCGAACCGGAGGCGATTCACTTCACCGGCGGCCTGTTCGAGGAAGGGAAAATGGCCCGGGCCGCCAAAGCGTTTCAGGACTCGACCAAATGGCACCGCCGGACGCCTCCCGCATTTTCCGCATGAGTTAGAGACACGACACTCTGTTGCGGAAAGGACGGGGGTGTGCGATGATTCCCACAATCGCAGCGGATGCGAACTCGGTCTCGATGGTCCAAGTAGGGGCGGCTGTGGAGTCTACCAAAAACATGAGTCGTGAAAGTATCAGCGCCTTTTTTCCGGCGTACAACGACGGCAAGACCATTGGCGGTCTGGTCGAAAAGACTCTGGCGCTTTTACCTCGGCTGACCGACGACTACGAAGTGATTGTCATCAACGACGGCAGTTCCGATGAAACCGCGCAGGTGCTGGAACGGATTCGGGAGTCGAACCCGGCTCACGTCCGGATCGTAACGCACGAACAAAACCGCGGCTATGGCGGCGCCTTACGCAGCGGTTTTGCGGCCGCGACCAAGGACCTGATCTTCTACACCGACGGCGATGGCCAGTACGATCCGCTGGAACTCGAAGGATTGGTTAAGAAGATGGGACCGACCGTGGGCTTCGTGAACGGCTACAAAAAAGGCCGCAACGATCCCTGGCATCGCGTGGCCATCGGCTGGCTCTATAACCGCTTCGCCCGGTTCATTTTCGGCATCCAGCTTCGCGATATCGATTGCGACTTCCGGCTGATCCGATGCAGCTTGTTGGACGAGTTGTCGCTGCATTCCACCAGCGGAACCATCTGTGTAGAGTTGGTCAAAAAACTGGAGATGTGCCCCTACCTTGTAGAAGAAGTTGGCGTTAGCCACTATTCCCGCCTGCACGGACGGTCCCAGTTTTTCCGCTTGCAATCGCTGGCGGTGACGTTTTGTCAGTTGGTTCGTTTGTACGTGACCTTGGTGATCGTGCCGCAGGTTACGGGCCGCGACGCGCGGACGGTGTAACTATTCCCGCCTGCATGGACGGTCCCAGTTTTTCCGCTTGCAATCGCTGGCGGTGACGTTTTGTCAGTTGGTTCGTTTGTACGTGACCTTGGTGATCGTGCCGCAGGTCACCGGCCGCGACGCGCGGACGGTGTAACTACTGGATAGCCAATGTAACGGTCTGGCTGTCGACGCCGTTGGTTCGAACGACCAGCGGCACCGCATCGCCGGTTGGGGTCCCGGCCGGTACCACCGCGCTCACAAAGTAGATGCCAATCTGACCGGGCGCCAGGTATGCCTTTACATCGGTCGCCAACTGCGTTCCGATTAGTACTTGAACCATGCCCGTGACGGCCAGTTGATTTTCCGCCGGTACCGCCTTCCCTTCTTCAAAAAAGGGATTCGTCGCGCCCAGCCCAGTCGTCACAATGAGGATCGTCTCTCCCGCCCGCGCCGGGTTCGCCGGTGTCGCAAACGCCGGCGCGGCGTCCGGAACCACCCGGTAGACCTGGCCCGGTCCCACGCCGGTTCCGCTGACCGTGGCCACCGCCGGCGAAGCGCTGCCGACCCCCAACGACGCCGGGGCCGAGACAAGATCTCCGCGGCGGATTGTCATCCGGTATTCGCTGTTATCCAGGTCATAAGGCACCTGCAGGTTCACCTGTCCGGGAGACGTGTAGAGGAGCGGCGCGGCCTTTCCGTTAAAGTGCACCTGCACGCCGCCAAGCTCTAGCGGAAATTCGCCCGGTTTGTCGAAACCAAGGCGGGGTTCCAGCCCCAGATTCTCACCGTAAATCGTGATAAATGCCCCAGGCGCGGTTATGGTTTTGGCCTGGAAGCTGATGGCGTCCACGATGCTGAAAGACCGTAAACTCGGTACCACGGAATCCGCCACGCGACCGCTGAGCGTGAGTGTCCCGGCGTAAATCTCTCGCTCGGAAACGCCTCGGACCGCGACGATCTTAACCGGTACATTCTCCCCGCTTCGCTCCGGCTTCCAGAACACTTCCCACAAGCCGCCGCCCACGGAAGTCACGGTGACCGTCCCGTTGGGGGGTTCGGTGGTAAACCGAACCTGCGCTTTGTCGGCCGCATTGACCGCCTGGTTGCACTCGTCCTTCAACTCAATGACAAACCGCAATCCCACGTTTTTCACCACCGTATACGGCGACCCCGGTTCCCTTGGGGTTACGAGCAGCCGGGAACTGGCGCACGCGCCGATGGAGCGCTCGCCGCCCTTCGATTGCGTCGTGGCCTGTAACGGCGACGTGATGACATTCAGGTTGTAGATGAGCCGTTCCCCATTGGCGAAGACGACGACGATATCCTTTATTTCCGACGCTTCCGCGGTAGTGCCGGTACGGGTAACATCCAACTGAATTTCATTCGTGCCACGGGCCACGACGCCCTGCGCCGAGGGCACCGACACGGTTCCCGAGTCGCCGCCGAGCGTATAAGTGCTGTAGACCGAAGGATCGGCGGAACGGCTGAACACGGGAATGGTTACGGTCGCCGCTCGCGTGGTTCCCAGATTGATGGTGGACCCGGCCGAGCCGCTCTCAAATAGCCGCTGGACGGTTGAGCCTTCGGGGAAATAGAACACCGTCAGAAACCGGCGGGCGACACCTTGCTGGGTCTGCGTTTCAAAGATAACGATGTTGCTGGTCTGCCGCGTTGGCAGCGCGGCGCGGTTGAGGACGACGTCGTAACCCAACACAAGTTTCCCGTCGTCGGTTCTCGTCGAACTCGACTTCTGAACGCTAAACCAGGCCGGCGCCGCGCCGAGGTCCGTCTTCACGACGACGTCGGTTTCGTCCAGGCCGGAGAGAACGATGGAAGTCGCCGAAAGGCGGCTTACATTCCGCGCATTCAACGCTCCAATCTCGATCAACGCCGCTTCGGCCGTGATGTCAATGGATGTCGTACGCCCGCCGATCTGGAAACTCAACTCCATATTCACCGGCTGCGCGCAGGCCGTGCACGCCGCCCGGAATGGGAGCGTGTAGTGCTGCCGGAATAACTGTTTTGGCGTGATCGTGAAGACGAAGTCGCCCGACTGTTTCGGTTCCAGCGTCAACGTGGCCGGCGACACCGAAATGCCGTCGGGGAACGCGCCTTCCAAGCGGATCACCACACTTTCGGGGGCGTTATTGAACAAACGAACCGGCTTGGTGACGGAGGTTTGGGCCGGATCGACTTTGAATGGCGTCAACTGCTCCAGCACCGAGATCGCGGGAATCAGGGCGAGCTTGGCCGCATCCGGCACCATGTCGATCGTGGTGTTCGCCATCACGCGGTTGTTATCGACGGACAACAACTCAATGCGGCACGCCGCCGCCCGGGAAGGCGCCGCCAGCGTATCCAAAGCCAGGCGCAACTGCGTTGGGGCGACGGCCGCGGATGGCCCCAGGCGGACGAACTTCTCAAAGTTGCGATCACACGCGATGCGGGTGCGGAAGGCGGTGGGACCGAAGCCTGGGCTAACCGGAACGGCCAGTTCCTGTACCCCGGCATCCGGCGTGTATGTCCACGTTTGCCGGTTCGGCAAGGAGACCGCCGATTGCGCCCGGAACTGGGCATCCTCAAAATAGTAAAGCCGGCTGAGGTTTGTTCGGATCAACACGCCGCGCGGGTGAGAAAACAGGCTCTCCGGCGCTTGCTGCGCGCCATCGAAGAACGCGACCGGCCGTGGCTGGCCCGTCAGCACGTTAGTGCCGCTCAGTTGGAACGAGAACAGATACCGCCTGCCCGATTCGTTGGAACTGCCCGTGCTACAGCAGGAGACGGCAAGAATACGGCCGCCGAAGTCGGCCGCGATCGAACTGATTCGAAGGTTTACGTTAGCGGTCAAGGATGCGTCGACCTGGATGGGAACCGCGACCTTTGTCGTCGGATTGATACGCGTCATGGTCCAGAAATTCGCGTTCCTGCCGCCGAGAAGTAACAGATCGCCCGTAGGCAGCAGGGCCACCGATTGCAATCGGCCGGCCGAATAGGTTGGAGTAAAGTTCCATTCCCCGCTTAACGGATCTCCGGTGCCCGTTTGGACGTCGCCCTTGGCCATAAAGACGACATGCACCCTTTTGATTTGATCGGCGACAATAGCCGCCTCCGCACAGCCGCCATCGATCTGGAATTCCTTGGCGCGACGGGCGATAGTAACGCTGGTCTGAATAAAGAAATTGCAGTTGCGGTCCAGCATGTACAAGCGGTTATCCGAATCGTTGGCCACCGCGACAATTGGATAGGGAAGCGCATCGATCGGAACATTCTCGCTGGTCAGCCGAGGAGGCGGCGGACTGTCCGGATTGAACGAGCTACGAGCCGTACGCTGCACCGCGCCGTTAGCGGCAATGCGGTAAACGGAGCCATCCGCGCCCTCCACCACGTAGATCTGGCCCTGATTGTCCGTGCTAACGCTGACGGGATTATCGAACGCGGGCCGGAAGGCGATGTTCCCGGTGATCGGTATATACCGTAGCAAACGCGCCGTCTCCCCCGGAACGAACACCCCCGCCGGATCGGCCGCGTAACCCAGGAGCCGTTTCTCGTTCAGATCGAGGCCGATCAATTGATTCCCCTGGCGCGCGATTCTGCCCTTTAGCTTCGCGAAAGCATCGAGATCGACACGGAGTTCCGCAAAAAACAGCCGGAACAGATTCGTCGAGGACGGTGAATAGAGGAAAATGTTCCCATCATCGGTTTGAACGATCGATTTGATTGGGTTCGTGGCTAGAACTGTGTAGCGCCCGCCGACTAGTGCGGTATATTGCAGCGACGGCGTCAGGCGCGAAACCTCGCCATCGGTGGACATGAAAATGTTCCGGTCCTTGTCAACCGAGAGGGCGTCGAACTGAGGCAAACTAGTCTTCCCGGCCAGCGTCGACGTCCCGTTCCAATGCAATACCATTGATGTAACGCGATTCTCAAGGCGGAAAATATAGAAGAATCGACTAACGACGTCCTGCCCGCCCTCCTTGGTGTTTTCCTCGCGCAAAATTCCCAGGTAAGGATTGCCGACCGGGTCAATCGCCAACTGAACCGAATTCGAATACGTGTCGCGCGACAGCGTGAAGAGCGGAAGGTCAAACGTCCGCGGGTCCATACGCTCCCGGATCACGCGATCCGAGCCCGAACCCATCAACCGGGTGACGGTTCCGTCCGTCGCAACTTGGGACAGCGTTCCCCGCCCCAAATCGAGAACGTACAACGTCCCATCCGGTGCCGCCTTCGCCTGCATCGGTCCGAGGAATCCATCGGCGACTTGCCGGATCCGATTGTCCGCCGTCCATTCGACAATACTTCCCGTCTCCGAAAGGCAAAGAAACCGGCCGCCGGACGGCGTCGCTTCAAAGCAGGATACGTCGCCGCTGCCGGGCAGGTAGTAGGCCTCCGCCGGCATTCCACTGGTTGGAATGCGGGATTGAAGTCTCGCCGTGAGCGGATAGGCGAACTCCTGCGAGTCCGCAGGTATGCATAAGTACGCCCACGCGAACAAAAGGCAAATGCGATTCATGTATTAGCCGAAAGACCCCTCTTACTGTTGTAGCGCGTATTCCCGCGAAGAACATGATCATTTGTACTTAGATCGCTAGGACTTTACTGAGTCCTACCATACGGATTGTCCCTAGGGCGTTCCCTAACTTTGGGTAATTGCGCCACTTTCGAACGGCCGGGATGGCGTTGATCTATCCGATGGCCCGCCGTTCTATACCCCCGAAAAAACGCGGGGGAGGGTAGAATCAAAGCCGAATCATGATGAGTCGAATTCAGATTCTCTTCGCGCTCACCGTCTTGCCTTGCGCGGCGGCTTCTTATCGCTTTGGAGCGATTTGGGATGGGGAGAAGCGCATCGTCAATGCATGCCTCACTATTGAGCGGGAGCGCATCGAGAGGGTCGGGCCGTGTCCGCGGGTGCGGTAGACCTGTCGCGCTATACGGCGATACCGGGCATGATCGACATGCATACTCACATGACCTATGTACTTACTAACCCGGTGAATCAGGCGGGGCGGAGCGCGGCGGTTGTTTATCTCGTTCGCGAGAACGCTTTGAAGACGCTCGAAACGGGAGTGACGACAGTGCGCGATCTGGGCGCTCAGAACTACGCCGACATCGCCATGCGCGACCTGATTGCGCGCGGCCTGATGAAGGGTCCCCGTATGTTCGTCGCGGGCTATGGCCTGCTTACATCCCGGGGCCGGCCCGCGAGCCCCGGCACGGCGAGTGGCGTCGAAGAAGTTATCCGGGTGGCCGGTGAGCAGGCCAAAGCCGGCGCAGACTGGATCAAAATGTACGGCTCGACCGGGTCGGGCCAGAACGTCTCCGGCGATCAGACCTTCACCTTCGAAGAAATGAAAGCGGCGGTGGAAACCGCGCACGGCCTGGGTAAACGGATCGCGATCCACAGCTACGGACCGGATGGCGCCCGCGACGCGGTGCGCGCGGGGACCGACACGCTGGAACATGCGACGGACATGGACGCGGCCACGATCCAACAGATGGCCGTCCGCAAAATCTGGTATGTGCCGACCATCGATCACAACCGTTATTACGTCGATAACTTCAAGCCGCTGGGGTTCGCGCCATCGTCGGTCGAAGGGTTGAAAAAGTTCATCGAGCGGAACCTAGCGACGGCAAGGCTCGCGTTCAAGGCGGGGGTTCGCTTCGCGATGGGGTCGGACGCGGTGCGGACAATGTTCGGGGAGAATACGCGGGAACTGGCGTGGTTTGTGAAGGCGGGGATGACGCCCGAACAGGCATTAAAAACGGCGACGGTGAACGCGGCGGAGGCGCTGGGAATGGAGAAGAGCCTGGGCGCTTTGAAGCGCGGCTACCTGGCCGACGTCGTGGCCGTGGAGGGTGACCCGCTGGCGGACATCGACGTGGTTATCAACCGCGTGCGCTGGGTGATGAACGACGGGGAAGTAGTGGTGGATAGGACAGGAACTCGTTAAAAGCGAAAGGTTATTTTGCGCGGCTTCACTATTGAAAGTTGGCCGCCGCCTATTTTGTTTTTCTACGTAACGGACGGCGTCCGCGGGTCACTAATTTACCGAACGCTGAAAAGATTCGAAAGCCGGCGGCCGGGAGAGATCCGGGCCGCCAGGCATCCAAGAACACAGGAGAAGCACATGGCAGATCAGCAATGGTATCCGGCGGGCAGCCGCCCCAGGATTCTCATTAACTGGGGTTCGTTTGTCGCGGAAGGCATCCCAAACGACTGGCAGGGACCGTTCACGGAATCCGTACTGAACGCATATACGCGGTGGCAAACCATTGCGGGCGTGGACCTTCGTTTTCAGTTCTACGGCTACACCACCAAGACAAATTCCGACGACGGCGAGTTAGTCATTTCAATGAACCGGTTACATCACCCGAACGATTCCCGCCTGGCGTCGACCTTCGGCCAGTACAACCGCCTTATCATTGTCTTTCACCGCCGCAACGGCGACGGTACGCCGTGGAATTTCGTACCGCGGAACGGGCGCGCCGGTGAGATAGAGATGCAGGGCGTATTGACGCACGAACTTGGCCACTGTCATGGCCTGGATCATGGGACAGACACGAGCGCAACCATGTTCCCCAGCTACGACTACCACAGCGCACGGTTCGGACCGTTCAACGACGACGTTAGACGCGTGCGATTGGTCTACCCCAGCTTTACGCGCAATCGCGTGCGCCAACTCCGGTCTGCGGATGGCGGCGCGTCGTGGGCGGAGATAGCGAACGAGTTGACTTCCCATGGACATGTCAACACGCGCACGAATGTCAATCCCGGGGTGGCGGCCCTGCCCCAGTCGGGACTTTATGTCATAGGTTGGAGCCATACAAGCGGAGTTCCTACATGGCTCCGCACGGATGGCGACCGATTCGTTTTCCGCAACTGGTTTTTCTATGGTGGTGAACGGTCGATCTACGGCCCCGCCTACGCCAGCGACGATAACCAGACGACGCTGTGGGCGTGGGTCATGAACGACGACCGCGGAACGATCAGGGTCGTCGGTTCACGGAATCAGGCGCTTCAATGGTACGGGCTCGGCGCGCCGGCCAATGCGCGTACCGCCGGAACGCCGGCATTGTGCTGGACGCGCGTGAACGGGCAATCCACGTGGATACTGGCGTGGTCGAACTTCGATCGCGGCAACCAGAATGATACCGGCTACATCCAGGCGAGTATTTCGACCAACGATGGCGGTACGTGGACCGCGCCGGTGACGCTCGACCGCACGTTCAAGGCTCTATCGGGTGTATCGGCGGCGGCGACGCGCAGCAACCGCATCGAGATCGCTTTTGCGTGGGCTCCGGACAATGCGGCGAACCACGCGGGCATTAACGCCATTCGCACTTTCGTATGCGACGTCAACGGCGGGCAAACGCGGTTGCTCAGCGTAACATCCTCAAACGAGCGGACGCGAATTCAACCGGCGCTGGCTTATGAAGCGCGAACGAATCGATTTGTCATGGCTTGGCGCGAACAGAACTTCGCTACGTCGCTCAACATGGCACATCACCCGGGGGCGGGCGGCTCCTGGTCTCCGCTAATCCGGCCGGGACAATCAAGCCATACGGCGCCGGCGCTGGCCGGTTCCCAGGAGAACGGCGAAGTCGCGCTCTGGTACGGTTACGAATAGGAAAGGAGGAGACAGTAATGACTACATACTATAAACAGATACCTACCCTTGAAATGCGGGTGGCAGCCTCTCCGCTGATCGTCATTGGAGTAGTGGGCAAGGCCGTTGGCTCACAGGTTGACTACTACGATCACGAGCCATTCGTGCGCTCGACCTACGAGGTGGCCGTGCATGAGGTGCTGAAGGGGGTCCTGAAGCAAAAGGTTATCCGCGTTGAGGTTATGGGCGGTGAATCGGAGAAGGCATCGACGCCGTCGCGCGTGCCCATGCACACGGGCTCTTCCATTGTATTGATGCTGGCGGCACAGGCCGATGAAAATGTGTTCGTGCCTTATTTCAGCAGCGCCTTTCCGCTTAGCGCGGAGGGACGTATTGAGCTGGGGCCGCGGGTTGCCGATACTTTGGGCGGCAATAGCTCACAGTTTATCGGCGAGAACATTACGCTTGACTCGCTACGCGCGCTGATTGAGAAGGTCGGCGAAGGAGAAGACGCCGCGGGTAAGGTCGCTGCATCGATGATGACAGGCGAGGCATTGCCGCCTGTTACGGAGATGCCGCAGGGATTCAGCGGCGGCGGCGAATCATCGGCGCCAGGGACGGACGAGCGAGACAAAAGCGCGAACTAGAGGTGTTGCCGGGACTGGGGTCCCGCGCAGTCTGGGCCCACTGTTTTCATTGCATCAATGACTCGAAGATTTCAAGGACGGCCTGCCATTGTGGGGATTGCGGTGCGAGCATGTCGAAGTGGCCAGCCTCGGGCAATTCGGTCATGTTCGCATTTCGCTCACGCGCTAGCTTCACCTGATCGGGCATGCCGCGTAAAAGACTACCGCCGACGAATTCCACCTTACCAGCGGGCCACGCAGCCAGTTGCTCGTATCGTTCCGGCTTGTCCTCTGGACTGCCTCCAACGAAGTTCGTGATCGCCGCTGTGCCGCAGATCTTCCGTTCATGGGCTCGCGCCGACTTTAGGTCCGACGGACCGTCAAGATTCACGGCGGCACGGAACGATGGCGATTTGCTCTCTGCCGCGATCCACAAAGCGAGGTGGCCGCCTGAAGAATGACCCGCGACGACCGCTCGTTCAAGATCCAGATTGTGTGTACGCGAAAGCTTCAGCAGATGAGCCGCGGCGGCGCGAATATCGTCTAAGCTCCCTGGCCAACCACCGCCTGGATTGCCGATGCGCCGATACTCGACGTTCCAAGTCGCTATGCCGGCGGCTGCCAATGCCGCTGTCATTGGCCGCAGCAGATCGAGTGACGTCGCTTCGACCGGCAATGACGGAAGCTTAGACATCCAGCAGCCGCCGTGAATAAACATGACGACTGGGTGCGGCCCGGAGCCCGAGGGTAAGCGCAACTCGCCGAACTGCAGATCACCGCTTGCATACTGGATACTCGTGCCGTGCGGCGTTTTCCTCTCCAGTAGATCCATGGGTCGCACTTGGGCGACGAGGAGAGATGGGAGGAGCAGCAGCGGCCGTATCCGTAGCATACGTACCATCAGACCAGAAACGCAGGTAAACCGTCGCCTGGTTCGAAGATCGGGCCCGCAAAGTCCGGTTACCGGAAAGTTGAGCGGCTTCGTTCAGGTCGTTGGGGAACCCGGAGCGATCCACATGGCCGTAGGGTAGTTATCCCATTGAAGTGCGGCATTCGCTCACAGGCTAGAACTCCGTTATGGGAGGTGCCGGAATGTCGTGTGTTAAGTGAACTGTATTGGAACTAGAGCGGTTTCCGTGAAGAGGTAGCCCCGTCCGCAGCGGAAATTTGTTTGCGGACGGCGCCGGGGTGGGCGTCATTTCGAACGGTACACGCTTACCGGGGATTTGGCATAGTTGCGCAGCTTGAGGCTACGCTTCGTGGGTCGCCGCGGTGCGGACAATCCGCGAACGCGGCGGAGCCTTGGCGCACTGAAGGGCGGTTGTTTCGCCGACGCCGCGGCCGTTGAAGGCCACGAAGGGGGGCGAGGTTTTGCCTGAGCGAGCGGCGGTTTGCGGCATTTCGGGCATCCGCGCTTCTCGCGTCGTGGCCAATTCGCTTGCATATTCGCGGTAAGCGGGTATACTCTTTTCGTTGGCATAGGAGGCGATTGTGCGAATTACCAATTGGGGGAAAGCGGTTGGTTTGTTCCTGGCGGTAATGGGACAATGCTGGGCCGCGGTTATCTTCTCCGAGCAGTTCAACGACATCTCCACCCTGAATGGATCGGGATGGGTTCAAATCAACAACAGCGTGCCGGCCGGCCCGTCGTCCGCGTGGTTTCAAGGAAACAGCGGAATCTTTCCGGCGCATGCCGGGGCGGCAACGGCGTACATCGCGACGAACTTCGATATCGCGCCGTCGGGCGCCGATCTAAGTAATTGGCTCTTAACGCCAACGGTGAATGTCAACAACGGATACGTCTTCAGCTTCTTTACCAGGACGGAAGCCGGTTCGCCGTTTGCGGACCGCTTGCAGGTACGGTTTAGTTCCAACGGCGCCAGTACGGACGTGGGGACGACAGCGACTTCGGTGGGAGATTTCACTTCGCTTCTGCTGGCGATAAACCCCGGCGTGTCCAGCGGCGGATATCCGGAAAACTGGACGCAGTTTTCGATTACCTTCAGCGGCCTGTCCGGATTGACCGCCGGCCGGCTGGCGCTTTGGTACACGGTTCCCGACAACAGCGTGAACGGGAACTATATCGGCATCGACACGGTCACGCTGAGCGATGCGAATGTGGTCATACCGGAACCGGCGAGCGTGATTCTGGTGGGCATAGCGCTCGGCGGGCTGGGATGGCGGCGCCGGCGCAAGGGATGACAGGGCGAGAAAGGACATGGAAATCATGAGCGCACGATTCGAATGCAAGGCATGGGCCGCGGTGGTCTGCCTGATAGCGATAGGAACTCCGTCGTTGGCCGCACAGGAGAAAAAGCCGGCGGCGGAAAAGAAAGCGGATAAACAAACGGAGCCGGCGGCCGGTGGAATGAAGGCGTATATCGATCCGGCTACGGGAAAGCTGCGCGAGCCGACACCGGAGGATCTTCGCACTGAAGGGCCGGGTCCGCAGGCTCGGCCGGAAAGTGATTTGCAGATTCTGCGGCACCCCGGCGGAGCGGTGAGTGTCGTGCTCGGTCCCGAGCATATGTCGTATTCGGTGGCGAAGAGAAACGAGGATGGCACGCTATCGATGAGTTGCGTGGAGGGCGAGAAGAAGGCGGAGAGCTGGATGAAAGAGTTCAAGAAGCCGGTGGATTTGACACTGAGTAAGGAGAAGCTCGATGTCAAATAAGAGGCAAATAGCGGCACTTTGGGGCGTGGCGCTGCTGGCGGCGGCGATGCCCGCCGGACTCCAGGCGGCGGCGACGATCGTGATCGTGAACAACGACGGCCCGGGCGAGGGGTTCAACGACCCGACGCCGGTGGCGCCGGTGGGCGGCAACTCGGGAACGACGCTGGGACAGCAGCGGCTGATCGCTTTTCAGAGCGCGGCGGATGTTTGGGGCGCAAGCCTGACCAGCAACGTCACTATCCCGGTCCGGGCGAATTTCGATCCGCTGACGTGCACGGCCACTTCGGCGGTGCTCGGTAGCGCCGGGCCGATCACCGTCAGCCGGGACTTCACCAACGCTCCACTGGCCGGCACCTGGTATCACGCGGCGCTGGCGAATAAGCGCTTCGGTTCGGACATTGTCGCCGCCGAGCCCGATATCGCCGCGCGTTTCAATTCCAACTTGGGACAGGCGAATTGCCTTACAGGCGTGTTCTTCTACCTCGGCCTGGATAACAATCACGGGACAAACATAGATCTGGTGACCGTGGTGTTGCATGAATTCGGGCACGGGTTGGGATTCTCGACGACGACCAACGGATCGACCGGCGCCCAGTTGCAAGGCTTTCCAAGTTCCTACGACCACTTCCTGCTCGACTTGACGACAAGCCTGGGATGGACCGCGATGACGAACGCCGAACGAGCGGCGTCGGCAATCAATGCGCGAAAGGTAGTTTGGACCGGACCGCAGGTGACGGCGGCGGTGCCAACCGTCCTATCGTTGGGAACGCCGGAATTGGGCGTGGTGACAGTCGGGCTGCCGGTGAATGTGACCGGGACGTATTTAGCGGGGCGGGCTCAATTCGGCGCGGCGCTATCGAACCCGGGAGTAACTTCCGATCTGATGCCGGTGGTAAGTCAGTTGGGCGGAACGGGTCCGGGATGCGAACCCTTCAACGCGGTGAACACGGTGGCTGTAAACGGCCGGATCGCATTGATCGACCGGGGAGTGTGCAGTTTCATAATCAAGGTGAAGAACGCGCAGAACGCCGGCGCCGTGGGCGTGGTGATCGCCGACAACGTGGCCGGATCGCCGCCGCCCGATCTGGGGGGCGTCGACCCAACGATCACGATTCCCTCGGTGCGAATTACGCTGGCGGACGGGAATACATTGAAGACCGCGCTGCGTTACCGTTCGCGCACAAAGAGCGGCGTGGTAACCACGCTGCGACTCAATACCGCGATCCGATCCGGGGCCGACGCGGGTAATCGGATGCTGGTCTACACACCGAATCCGTTCCAGAGCGGCTCGTCGGTTTCCCACTGGGACACCAGCGCGTTCCCCAATTTATTGATGGAACCGGCGATCAACGCCGATTTGACGCATTCCGTATCGGCTCCCAGCGATTTGACGTTGGAGATGTTGAGGGATATTGGCTGGATTCCGTAGAGAACTGTTGCGGCGCGTTCATTTCGCGATCCGCATCCGCGGCGCGGCCTGACAATTGCAGGCGCCCCGCTTCGGCATCCAAAACTCCAAATGCACCTCAAGTGTACAGAAAACGACAACGCCTCGCTTAAGAGACGGCAGGACGAAGTGACGGTCACGGATCCGGCAAGGTGAGATCTTCGGCGGAGAGGTTTCGTCGAGCGAAGAGTACGCGACATGGTTTGACTCCGATACTCGACGCTATCCTTTCCGTCGGCATTGAGGCTCATGTCACACCGCCTATGGATTAGGGCGGCACGAATGGGGGCCGCTCATTGCACGGTAGCGCCGTTTCCGAAGGATCTACGGCTTGTTTTCTTCGCTACCGGCTTGGCGGACCAGATGTAGCAGGTCGAGATCCGAGATTACCGCGATGCCATGATTGGAACAGAAATCGACAACAAGCGTTTCCTTGAAGTGCCCATCCAATGTGCAAAGGTAATCGGCGTTGCCGCCGATTGCGGTCTGAAGAATATGAACATCCTTGGGATCGCGAATGGGCGCGGTCAGGTTCTCGTCAATCTCGACGATCTCGGCGGCGGCGGCAAGGAATGCGACGAACCCGGTAATTTCGGCCTTGGTCAAGCCGAATCGCTTTAGGAGCCTGGGGTAGTGAAGAACCCTTTCCACTTCTTCGAGCACGGATGCGGAGAGAACGAGGCTGTGGCCTCGCTGAAGAACTTCGAGGAGGAGAGCTCTCGCCGGCCCCGTCGTCCGTTGGTTCGCACGGACAAGAATTGTTGAATCGAGAGTGATTCTCACCGCATGGGCCGATAGCCGGGCCTGACGCTGCGGATAGCTTCATCAAGGATTTCTTCCCGCTCGCCTTCAGGGATGTCCTTGCACTTCTCGTCGATCATGGCGAAATATTGATTCAGTTCGCCGGCAATGGCGCGTTGTTGGGCAGGGGAAGGAGCTTCATGCGGCTGATAGGCGCGAACGCTGATCGCTTCGTTGTCACTCAGGGTCCGGCCTAGGAGTTGCTCCAGCGCACTTCTCACCGACGGTGATAGCGATCGAGCGCTGTGGAGAGAACTCTGTTGCATGGATGCCTCTAGGCTATGTTATCAAGCCGACTCGAGGTCTGGCCGCGTGATGATGGCGCTCGACGGCTGAATCGTGCGGCGCATTCGGTTGCATCGATTCAAGCGTTGGAGGAACGATGGCTGGCCACAATTGCCGGAAACCGAGCTGTACGGGCGAGTACGGACTAGAATTCGCGGCGCTTTAGCTTTTCAACGCTGAATTTGGCCGTGTCGGCAACCGCCATCACCGTCATGACGCCGGCCTGGACGGGATCGGTAATGACAAGGTCGGCGGCGTCCGGGACGCTGCCGGCCATGTTGAGACTGACGACAAGCAAGCCTTGGGCGCGGACGTCGCGGACGGCCTGTTCGATTTCACCGCCCATCAGCGAGCCGGCGAGGACGAGCGCTTTGGCGCGGGGCAGGCGGGCGACGGCGCGGACTGCCTCGGCGAGCGCCTTTTCGCCGACGAGCGGGATGGTATCAACCGAAATATGTTCGCCGCGGATGTTATGCCGGTCGGCTTCGGAAATCGCCCCGATAGCGACCTGGCCCACCTGGGCACCGCCGCCCATGATGATCACGCGTTTACCGTAGATTTTTTGCATCGAATTGACTATGCGAACTTCGTGGACAACGGGTAAGCCGCGCAGTTCGTCGAGCATTGGGGTTGTGTCGACCGCGAGCTCGACCTCGAAATAAGTGCGGGAGGAGGGGCTGAACTCCATGATCTGGACGGAGGTGATATCGCCGCCGTGACGGGCGATAACGCCGGTGAGTTGATGGAGAAATCCGGGACCGGCGGCGCCGAGAACTTCGAAAGCGGTGCGGTCGCCGGTCTCGTCGATCACGATTGGCTCGCCTCGTATTTTTCGAGGAGTTTGGCCCAGAGGCCCTGGGCGGCCAGGATCATTTCGACGGCCTCGCGAACGGCGCCCTGGCCGCCTTTGGCGGCGGTGACCAAGTGGGCGGCCGATTTCACCTCCGGGCGGGCGTTGTTGACGGCGATGGCGAAGCCGACGCGGCGCATGACGACGACATCGGTAAGGTCGTCGCCGATGTAGCCGATTTCACCGGCGGCGATGTTGGCGTCGGCCATGATCTCTTCGAGAATCGGAATTTTTTCGATGTGCCCCTGGTAGATATAGGACATTTTGCACTGTTTGGCTCGGATTTCGGTGGCCGGGGAGACGCGGCCGCTGATGACGCCGGTTTTGATGCCGTTCCAGTTGAGCCATTGGAGTGCGATGCCGTCCTGGGAATCGAAGCCCTTGGTTTCGGCGAAGCCGCCCTGGCCGTCGGGTACATTCCAGAGGGTACCGTCGGTCATTACGCCATCGACGTCCATCAATAGCAGTTTGACGCGGGCGGCGCGTTCGTTCAAATTCAAGGCGAAGTCTCCTCTGCAAGTACAATGAAATCCAGTGCTCGAACGAATCGAGAATACGATCTCCCGTTATAGCATGATCCCCAACGGGACGCGGCTTGGCGTAGCCGTTTCCGGCGGGGCGGATTCGGTGTTTTTGCTGCATGTTTTGGCGGCTCGGGGCGGTACGGCGTTGACGGTGCTCCATGTGAATCATGGGCTGCGTGGGGTGGAATCCGATTTGGATTCGGCGTTTGTGACGGAGATGGCCGGGGGCTTGGGATTGCCACTTATCGGGTATCGGATGGGAGCGGTGTCCGGGAACCTGGAACAGTTCTGCCGGCGGGAGCGCATGGCGTTTTTCGAGCGGACGAAAGCGGAGGGTTCGGTGGATCGGGTGGCGACGGGGCACACGGCGTCCGACCAGGCGGAAACCGTGCTGATGCGGCTGCTGCGGGGAACCGGGACGACGGGGCTTCGGGGCGTGCTGCCGGTGACGGCGGAGGGCCTTATTCGGCCATTGCTGGACGTTCATAAGGAGGAGATTCGGGCGTGGCTGCGTGGGCGCGGAATTCGGTGGCGGGAGGATGCGTCCAATTTGTCCGCTACGTTTCTGCGGAACCGGGTTCGGGCCCGGCTGTTGCCGCTAATGCGGGAACTGGATGCGGGCGTGGACCGGGCGCTGGAACGAGTGGCGGAGTTGGCGGTATTAGACGAGGACTACTGGCGGCGGGAGGCGGGGGCGGTGTTGGAACGAGTTGGCCGGTGGGAACGGGGCGGATTGGTGCTCGACCGGCGAGAGTTGACCGGCTTACATCCGGCGTTGTTATTGCGGGTGGTGCGGTTGGGTCTGGAACGCGTTCTGGGTGGATTGCGAAGGTTAGATCGGGGCCATGTGGAGCGGGTGGCGGAGTTGACACTCGCGGAAAGCGGCGAGGGGGCCGTGGACTTGCCGGGCGGGCGGGCCGTACGGTCCATGGACTGGGTACGGATGGCGGGGGCGGGTGAGGCGGGACTGGAAGTGGATTTGGTGGTACCGGGAGAATTTACGGGCTTGGGGTTCGTATTCCGGGCGTGGGTGGAGGCCGATGGGGGATATACTGAAGGGGACGCAACAACGCTCGATTGGGAACGGTTGCGGCCTCCAGTGCGATTGCGCACCTGGAAAGCCGGGGACCGATTTCAAATGGCGGGTGCGGCTGAAGCGAGGCCGGTGAAGGAATATTTCGAGCGTGCGCGCGTACCCTCTTGGGATCGGCGTCTGTGGCCGATAATTACAGATAGTGACGGAATTGTTTGGATATATCGCTTTGGAGCCGCCGCGGGCGCGGAGGCGCATCCCGGAACCCGTGTCCGGCTCCGGGTGCGCTGCGATACGGTATCCTCTAAGTGACTGGTGTTGTGAGGGATTGTTGGAATTGATGTATCAATCCAACCTGTCCGGGCGTCTCATAGATTGAGGAAGCAATGTCATCGAATGTCAACAAATTGATCTTCTGGCTGGTGATCGTATGTTTGGTCATCATCCTGTACACGGTTGTGAAACCGGGGAACAAGAAAGTGGAACAGCCGCTTACGTTCTCCCAGTTCCTGACGGCGGTGGAAGCCGGGAAGATCAAGCAAGTTCAAATTACGGCCAATGAGGTCAAGGGCTCCTTCGTCGACGAAGCGGAGGGCACGCTTCGGACGTTGATCCCAAGCAATTTCCCGGATGTCTACAAGATGTTGCGGGAGAAGAACGTCAACGTCGAAATCAAGGAGGCCTCAAACGCCAATATGATCTCGTTGATCATCAATTCCATCCCTTTTATACTGCTGCTGGCGCTTTATTTCTTCATGATCCGGCAGATGCAGAGCGGGGGAAACAAGGCGCTGAGTTTTGGCAAGAGCCGGGCGCGGCTGCATTCTTCGCAGCAGAAAAAAGTGACGTTTAAGGACGTTGCGGGCGTGGACGAAGCCAAGGAAGAGCTGCAGGAAATCATCGAGTTTTTGCGGGAGCCGCAGAAGTTCCAGAAGCTGGGCGGGCGGATACCGAAAGGCGTCTTGCTTGTAGGGCCTCCGGGCACTGGCAAGACGTTGATGGCGCGGGCCATCGCGGGCGAAGCGAATGTTCCGTTCTTCTCGATTTCGGGTTCGGACTTCGTGGAAATGTTTGTGGGCGTGGGCGCGAGCCGCGTGCGCGATTTGTTCGAGCAGGGCAAGAAGAATGCGCCGTGCATCATCTTCATCGACGAAATTGACGCCGTGGGCCGCCATCGCGGCGCGGGACTAGGCGGCGGGCACGATGAGCGTGAACAGACTTTGAACCAGTTGCTGGTGGAGATGGACGGTTTTGAATCGAACGAAGGCGTGATCCTGGTGGCGGCGACGAACCGTCCGGACGTGCTGGATCCGGCGCTGCTGCGGCCGGGACGATTTGACCGGCGGGTGGTGGTGGGCCGTCCCGATGTCAGGGGCCGCGAGCAGATCCTGCGGGTTCACACGAAGAAAGTGCCGTTATCGGACGACGTGGATTTGTCGGTGCTGGCGCGCGGAACACCCGGATTCGCGGGCGCGGATCTGGCGAACCTGGTGAATGAAGCGGCGCTGATTGCGGCGCGGCAAAATCGCAAAGTCGTGATGATGTACGACTTCGAACACGCCAAGGACAAGGTGATCATGGGCACCGAACGGAAGTCCATGATGTTGACTAACGAAGAGAAAACGAATACGGCCTATCACGAGGCCGGGCACGCGCTGGTGGCGGTGTTGATTCCGCATGCCGATCCGCTGCACAAGGTGACGATCATCCCGCGCGGAATGGCGCTGGGCTTGACCATGCAGCTTCCGATCGACGACAAACACTCCTACCACAAGGACTTCCTCGAGTCGCAGTTGGCCATTCTGATGGCCGGCCGCATCGCCGAGGAGATCTTCATGAAGCACATCACCACGGGCGCGGGCAATGACATTGAACGGGCCACGGATTTGGCCCGCAAGATGGTCTGCGAGTGGGGGATGAGCGACCTGGGGCCGATGAGTTACGGCAAGAAGGAAGAGCAGATCTTCCTGGGCCGGGAGATTTCGCAGCATCGGGATTATTCGGAAGCCACCGCGATCCGCATTGATGAATCGGTGCACCGGTTCGTGGACGAAGGTTACAAGCGGGCGCGGGGGATCATCGAAGCACACAACGACGCGATCGTACGGATTGCGGAAGCGCTGCTGGAGCGCGAAGTCCTGGACGGCGCCGAGGTGCTGCAATTGATTCGAGGCGAAAGCTTGGCGGCGGTACGGACGAATAAGTCCGACGACGATAAGCCGGCGGCGACGCCATCGCCTCTACGGCCCGAAGGCGGCCTGCGGATTCCGCCGCTCGTTGACGGACCGCAGCCGGCGTAATGGCCCGGTCTTTTCCCGTTTACCTTTTCGACGTCGATGGGACGTTGACGGATTCAGCGCCGGATATCACGGGATCGGTCCTGGAAGTTTTGGACCGGAACGGATATCCGGCGCAACCGGTTTCTTTGCTTCGTACTTATATTGGGCGCCATCTTATCGACCTGTTCCAGGACGTTATTCCGGGGATAGACGGCGCTGGCATTGACGATCTCATTGCGCAATACCGCGCGGTTTACGCCGAACGGGGACATGTGAATACGCGAGCCTATGACGGCGTTGTGGAGATGCTCGCCGCGTTGCCGGGGCGGAAAGGGACAGCCACCACGAAGGGGACCCCGACGACGCGGATTGTGTTGGAGAAGTTTGGATTGTTAGGGTATTTCGATCACGTGCAGGGCACGGATGGCTTCCCCGCCAAGCCGGCGCCGGATGTAATTCAACGGGGGCTGGAAACGTTTGGCGTGCGGCCGGAGGATGTGTTGTTCGTGGGCGACTCAACGTCCGATATGGCCGCGGGTCGCGCGGCGGGCGTACGAGTTTGCGCGGTGCGGTATGGGTATGGGAATCACGACGAGATGCAGGCATATTCGCCGGATTTCTGGATTAGCCACCCTTCCGAGCTGCTTTCGCTGTAGCCTATAGGGCATGGACCGTCGCACACTGTTCGGCCTTGGAGCCGCCATTCCGTCTTTGAGTTTTGGCCAAACGGGCGGAGGCGGGAAGTTCAAGACTTCGCTCGCGCAGTGGTCGCTGCATAAGGCCATTCAAAGCCGATTGATCACCAATCTCGATTTTCCGCGAATCGCACGGGAGCAGTTTGGGATTGAAGGCTTGGAGTTCGTAAACCAGTTGTGGGAGGCGCCCACCGGCGACTACGTTCGCCGCTTGAAGCGCAACATCGCTTCGACCGGCACAAAAACCGTGTTGATCATGTGCGACGGCGAAGGCTTTATGGGCCACACCGACAAAGCGCAGCGGTTGGCGGCGGCGGATAATCACCGAAAATGGGTAGACATTACGGCGGAGTTGGGCGGACATGCGATTCGCACGAACATGTATCCGGGGGAAAAGCAGCCCTCTACCGCCGCGGAGATCGATGATTTTGTCGGCCGCTGCGTGGAGAGCTTTTCGCGCCTCTGCGAGTACGCCAAGGAGCGAAATATCGGCGTCATCATTGAAAACCACGGAGGCGTGTCGTCGAATCCGGATGTCGTGGTGAAGCTGATGCAACAGGCCAAGTTGGCGAATCTGGGAACCCTGCCGGATTTCGGCAATTTTCCGAAGGACGTCGACAAGTATGCGGCGGTGACGAAGTTGATGGCATTCGCAAAGGGCGTGAGTTTCAAGTGCTTTGACTTTGACTCCCAGGCGCGAGAGACGACCATCGATATGGACCGCATGATGGGCATTGTCGATACGGCCGGTTACCGGGGTTGGGTGGGCATTGAGTATGAGGGGTCGCGGATGACGGAATTCGAGGGGATTCAAGCGGCGAAGCGGTATCTCGATAAGTGGACGGCGTGAGGTAATCTGGTGGTCATGCGAAATCTATTGCTGGTTTTGTTTCTGGCGCTGCCCGCGGTTGCGGCCGATGCGGATGACGTGAAGGCGGCTGAGATGGCTTGGCTGGAGGGAATCACGAAGAACGATTTCCCGAAGCTCGAAAAGGTCTTGGGGGCCGACCTCTACTATTTGCACTCGACGGGTGTCGCGGATACAAAGGAGAGCTACATCAAGTCGATGAGTACGGGGAAGCAGAAGTATGCTTCGGGCAAAATTAACGACCTGAAGATTCGCGTGTATGGGAAAACAGCAGTGATAAACGGCGATGGGAATTTCGAATTTGTCACCGATGGAAAACCGGGGAAAGCTCGCCTGAAGTACACGCACGTGTTCGTGAAGGGCGGGAAAGGCTGGCAGCTTGTTTCGCACCAGTCGCTGCGGGTGGCGGACTGATCGGTTCCGGCGGCGCCCTATTGATACACCGGAATTACCGAATTCCCGTAAGCGCGCCCGCCTTTGATGGTCGCTATCGGCCTCAGCCGCAATTTTCCGGGTCGCTTCTCGCCCATGGAATCGACCATTTCCCAAGGCGCTTCGCGCAACTCGAATACGGCGACATCCGCGGTCGCCCCGACTTTCAAAGTGCCGGTACCGGAAGGGAACGAGAGAGCTTTTGCCGGGTTTGCCGTGGCGCGGCGGATGACTTCTTCCAGGCTCATGCCCATATGAAGGAACTTCGAAAGCGTTGTCGCCAAATCGTAGACCGGGCCGTTGACATTGCCCTGGTGAACGTCGCTTGAGATCGTTCCGGGCATAATGTTTTGCGAGAACGCCTTGTCCGCCGTCCGGAAGGCAAAACTTCCCGCGCCATGGCCGACGTCGAGCAATATGCCGCTCTCGGTCGCGCGCCGTACCTCGGGCAGAACGCGGTCGCGGTCATCGAGAATTCCGCCTTCACCGCCACGGAAACTATGCGTAATCAAGTCCTTCGGCTTTAGCATGGCCAGGATCTTCGGCAGCGGCGAATACGTGCCGCCAATGTGCACCATCAGCGGCAAACCGACGGCATCGGCGGCTTCCCGCGCTATGCCCAGCGCTTGCAAATCGTTATTACCGGCGATGTTCCTGGTGAGGCGGATCTTCACTCCCAGGATGACGTCCCGGTTCTGCTCGATTGTGCGGATGGCGAGCTTGGCATTGGCGTAGCGCAGATCAAGCAATTCGCCCCAGGGATTGCCATCGGACAGTGTGGACTGTCCCACCACGGAGATATTGAGCAGAGCGTAAACTCGCGTTTCGACCACCCGCACCACGTATTGTCTAAACCCGGGAAACGTGTGAGCGCCCGCGGAACCCGCATCGACTACGGTGGTGGCCCCTTTCGCAATGCAATTCGCATCGGCGGGTATGCCGAGCGGGGCAACGCCATCGTAGACGTGAACATGTACGTCAACCAGCCCCGGCGTCACGATCATTCGCCTGGCGTCGAGGACTTGACGCGCCTCGGATTCCGGGATATTAGACGCAATTCGCGCGACTTTACCTTGCCGAATCGCGACATCGGTTTCCGCCGAGAGTTCCTGGGATGGATCGATGACGCGTCCGCCGCGGATCAGAAGATCGTAGGCCGGCGCCCCGCCCGCCTGCGCCGCCATCAGGGGCTCGGCGTGTTCATAAAGCTTGCATAACAGCGACGGCAGGACAACGGTGCGAGTCAGGAATTGCCGTCGATTTTGGAGTGGCACGCGAATTAGCGTATGCCAATTCCAACTTGGCCGCAACGGCTTCGGTTCGTGTGTGTTGCGATGTCGGGGTGGGATCTGGAAGGCGCCTACTCTTGCGGTTCAACTTCTTCTTCAAAACGACTCGAAACAGGTAGTATCCACAGTGTCGGTTCTACTTTCTGTGGGCGAGTTTCCAGCCGAGGAACGCTCCCGCCGGGACGGTGATCCAACCCATCAATATCCAACTATAGACGGATAAGGTCAGGAGGGTGGACAGTGTTAAGGCGAGCGGCGCAGTTATCCCGGTGGCCCATTGGATAAGCGGAACTAAGCACCACATGAGAGGATGCGCCAGGAAGCCGATGGCTGCGCCGGCCCAGGCGCCCTGCTTGTGAGGCCAGACCAGAAGCGCGGCGAGGGCTGAACCGGAAGGCGCTCCGAGGAGAAGCCACCAATCAAAATGGTTGACGGGGCCTTGGCCTGCCATCAGATATTCCATCGCCAGAAAGAGCGCCGCACTGCCGGCACCGGAACAGGCGGCCCAGAGCGCGGCGATTCGCGTTTCTTTCATGATCGTGGCCCTTAGAGCATCGCCCGAAGTTCGGCTAGATCGAGACGGCCGGTGTAAATGGCCATGCCCAAAGCGGCGTGGATGTTGAGCGCACGAAGCGCGCGGACGTCGTCGAGCGTGGTGACGCCGCCGGCGGCGGTTAGTTCGTGCGTCGGTGAGAGCGCGGCGCGAAGGCGGGTGAACCAGCCCAGATCCGTACCTTGCATCATTCCTTCCTTGTCGACATAGGTGCAGAGGAAGCCGCGGCAATATGGCTCGAGCGAATTGATGATTTCCTCGGCGGTGAAGTTCGTCGCTTCCTGCCAGCCTTTGATTACGATGCGTCCGTTTTTTGAGTCGAGGGCGAGGATGATTTTTTCGGGGCCGATTTTCGCGGCCAGGTCTTCGAGGAACGGCTTGTTGGGGCCGGTTGCGGTAAACGCGCTGGTGCCGACGATGATTTTATAGGCGCCCTGCAAAAGCAGCGTCTGGGCTCGCGCCACTGTACGCACACCGCCGCCCACGCGGCATCGGGCGTTGGCACAAAGCGTTTCGACGATGGGGTCGTTGGCCCCGCGGCCGAGCGCGGCGTCGAGATCGATCACTTGAATTTCAGGGAAGCCCGCGAATTTTTCGAGCATCACCAGCGGCGCGTCGCCTTCCAGCGCTTTCTCTTTGCCCTGGACCAGTTGCACCACTTTCCCATCCATCAGGTCAATGCAGGGGAGAATCAGACCGCTCACCGGCGCCTCCGCACCACGATGCCGTGCTTGTCGAGAAATTCTTTCAGATCGTCGACAGTGTAAGCTCCGAAATGAAAGATGCTGGCGGCAAGGGCCGCGTCGGCTTCGCCTTCGGTCAACACTTTCAGAAAGTCTTCGGGCTTGCCGGCGCCGCCGCTGGCGATGACCGGGATGAGCGTGGCGCGGGAGACGGCGGCGGTCAATTCGCAGTCGAAGCCCGTCTGAACGCCATCTGTGTCCATGGATGTCAGCAGGATTTCGCCCGCGCCCAACTGCATGCCGCGGGCGGCCCATTCGATGGCGTCGATACCTTCATCGTCACGGCCGCCGCGGGTATAGACATTCCATCCGCCGCCCGAACGGCGGCGCGCATCGATGGCGAGCACGACGGCTTGAGCGCCGAACTCGTTGCTAAGCTCGGTGATCAATGCGGGGCGGCGGACGGCGGCGGTGTTGACGCTGACCTTATCGGCGCCGGCCAGCAGAATTTTGCGCGCATCGATTATGCCGCGAATGCCGCCGCCGACGGTAAGCGGGATGAAGACGTTGCGCGCGGTGCGGGCGACGACGTCGACCATGGTGTTGCGCTCGTCGCTCGATGCGGTGATGTCGAGGAAGACGAGTTCGTCGGCGCCCTGTTCGTTGTAGCGTTCGGCGAGTTCCACGGGGTCGCCGGCGTCGCGTAGATTCACGAAGTTGACGCCTTTGACGACGCGGCCGGCGGTAACGTCCAGGCACGGAATGATGCGTTTGGCGAGCATGGAATCAAAGGTCCAGGATTTAGAGCTCGATAAAGTTTTTGACAATTTGCAACCCCAGCGGTCCGGACTTTTCGGGATGGAACTGAACGCCGAAAACGTTCTCATGCTCCAGCACGGCGGTGAACGGTTCGGCGTACAGGCAGGTGGCGGCGGCCGAGTGTACGACGGGCACGTAGTAGCTGTGGGCGAAGTAAACGTAGGGGCGTTCGCCGACGCCGCGAAGCAGGCGGGAACCGGCCTTGACATCGAGTTCATTCCAGCCCATGTGTGGGACACGGGCGTCTTCGGGAAAGCGTTTCACTTTGCCCTCGAAGACGCCGAGGCCTTTCACTTCCGGGGCCTCGTCGCTCTCTTCGAATAGCGCTTGCAGGCCGAGGCAGATGCCCAGAAACGGCGTGCCCGCGGAGATGCAGGTATTCATCGTCGAGCGGACGCGCATGGCGTCGAGCGAGCGGAGGAGTTGCCCGAAATGGCCGACGCCCGGCAGGATGATTTTGTCGGCTGCCGTCAAACCGGCGGCGTCATCGACGAGTTCAAATTTCGATCCTATCGCTTCGAGCGTGTTGAGCACGGAGCGCAGGTTGCCGGCGCCGTAATCGAAGACAGCGATGCCGCTCATGTGGCCGTCCCTTCCAGAAGGCCCTTGGTGGAGGGCAACTGATCCTTCAGACGCGCGTCGGTTGAGCAGGCGAATTTCAGGGCGCGCGCGAAGCCCTTGAAGACGCTTTCCAGCTTGTGATGATTGGACCGGCCGTACATCACCTGCACATGAACGTTGGCGCCGGCGTGGACGGCGAAGCCATCGAAGAAGTCGTGGACGAGTTCGCTTTGCAGGTCGCCGACGAGGCGTGTTTTCACCTTATCGTTGTAGACGAGTGCGGGGCGGCCGCCGAGATCGATAGCGGTGACGGAAAGCGTTTCGTCCATCGGCATCACGAAGTAGCCGGCGCGGTTGATGCCCTTGCGATCGCCCAGGGCTTTGGCGAACAACTGGCCCAGCACGATGCCCACATCTTCGACGGTATGGTGCTGATCGACATCGAGATCGCCGGTGGCTTGCAGATCCAGGTCGAAGCCGCCGTGCCGCGTAAAGAGTTCGAGCATGTGATCGAGAAAACGGATGCCCGTCGACACGCTGTACTTTCCCTTGCCTTCAATTTTCAGCTTGCCGCGGATCTGCGTTTCTTTAGTGATGCGCTCGACGCTCGCTGTCCTCATGCCGGTAATACTCGCTCCAGTTCGTTGATGCTTTCAATGATGGCGATAGCGCCTTCGGACTCCATCAGCGCCACTGTTTTTGCGTGGCCTTCGTCGCGCGCGTGGCCAACGCCGATGAAGGGGATCCGGGCGGCGCGGGCGCTGCGAGCGTCGTCGACGGTGTCGCCGATATACCAGTAGTTTTTGTTCGGTTGCGCATCGACGATTTTTAGCAATCCTTCGGGATCGGGCTTGCCGCGCGTAACGTCGTCGTCTCCGACAATGGGCGCGAATGAAAGTCCGTTGGCAAAACGATCAAGCGTGATTTGCGCTTCGGCGCGAAGACGGCCGGTGAAGACGGAGAATTCAAATCGTGCCGCGAGCCGTTGAAGAACGCCCGGCGTAGCGATCCACTCTTCGCGTTGCATCAGCCCATCGTTGCCATTGGGGCCGAAGAAGATTTTCTGAAATTCTTCGACCACGGTCTCATATGGTAACGCCATGCCGAACTCGGCGAGAATGTGCTGCGAGAGCAACCAGTCGTTGTTCCATCCGCCCTGGTTTTTGTAGTCCTGAATAGCGGCGCGTTCGATGGCGCGCCCACTGAAATGTTTCACGGTTTGGACGATCGTTTCACGGTAGGATTCGGTGACATCGACCAGCACGCCGTCCATGTCGAAAACGATCATTTTGCCGGGCGTTTCCACACGGCCTCCAGTTCGCTGAGAAATTTCCGCATTTGTTCGCGCGTGCCGACGGTAACGCGGACACAGCCGGGGAGTTCGTAGCTGCGGTCGCGGACCAGGATGCCACGCTCTTTCAAAGTGTCGCGGATTTCGACGGCGCGGTCGCCGGCGGCGAAGAGAACGAAATTGCCCTGGCTCTTGATGTATGGAATGCCGAGTTTTTCGAAGCCGACATAGAGCAGTTCGCGCGCGGCGAGCACTTCGCCGACGTACTCGGAGATATACTCCGTGTCGCGAATGGCGGCGCGGGCGGCGAGCACGGCGAGCGAGTTGACGCTGTACGGCGATTGCGCCTTCTTCAGCCAGGCGACGTTGTCGGCCTTTGAGAACAGGCAGCCGACGCGCATGGCGGCCATACCGTAGACCTTGGAGAAGGTGCGGCTGACGAAGAGGTTGGGGTAGTCGCGGATCAGCGGCAGCACGGTGACGCCGCTGAATTCGTAGTAGGCTTCGTCGATCAGGACGGCGGCGTTCGGGGCCTTTTTCAGCAGGCGCTGGATGCCATCGAGATCGATGCCGGAACCCGTGGGGTTGTTGGGATTGGAGATGAGGATGAGACGGGTAGAAGGTTGGACGGCGCCGATAAGTTCCTGCAGCGGGAACGCCAGCGTGCCTGGACGGTATGATATTTCGCGGATCTCGGCTCCCGCCACTTCGCAATAAAAACGATACATGGCGTATGAGGGTTTCAGGATGATGACATCGTCGTCATCGTCGACGTACGTGTTTACCAGCACCTGGATCGCCTCATCCGTGCCGTTGGTGATAGTGAATTCGCTCTGCTCCACTTTGAAGAATTTAGCGAGTTCCTCGACGGCCTTGCCATATTCGGGGTAGACGGCAAGGTCGTTCTCAACGAGATGTTCGGCGATGAATTGCGTCACCTTCTCGCTGCAGCCGATGGTGTTTTCGTTGAAGTCCAGCCGCAGCCGATCCATGCGCCCGCCGGTAGGCGGTTTGTAAGGCGTCATCCGTTCGACGGCTTGGCGTGGGCGGAGCGACGGCGCCTTGGGATTACCTGGCACGGCGGACCTCTACGCTGCGCGCGTGCGCTTCCAGCCCCTCGGCGCGGGCGAGTATAGTGATTGCGGGTTCGAGCTTTCGGAGGGCGGCGGCGTTCAGTTCCTGCGTGGAAATGATCTTGATATAGTCCATTGCGGACAGGCCGCCGCGGAGGCGGGCGGCCCCTCCCGTGGGCAGGACATGATTGGGGCCGGTGGCATAATCGCCGGCCGCCTCGGGACTAAAAGGGCCGATGAAAATACTGCCCGCGTGACGGATGTCCTTAACGAAACTGGCGTCGGGAATCGAAAGATGCTCGGGGGCGAAGCGGTTGGAGATTTCAACGGCTTGGCCGAGTGAGCGGACGAGGATGACGGCGGAGTTTTTGTCGATGGCCTTCCGCGCGGTGGCTGCGGTTGGGAGGGTTGCCAACTGCCGTTCGATCTCGCTTTGAACGGCGAGGGCCAGTCGTTTGGAGGTGGTCAAAAGAACGGCCGATGCGTCGGTGTCGTGTTCCGCCTGGGCGAGCATGTCGGCGGCGATCCAGGCGGGGTTGCCGTCCGCCGCGATCATCAGAATTTCGGTGGGCCCCGCGATAAAATCGATGCCCACCTCACCGGCCAATAGCTTCTTGGCGGCGGCGACATAAATGTTGCCGGGGCCGACGATGCGGTCGGCGCGGGGAACCGTTTTGGTGCCGTAAGCGAAGGCCGCGATGGCGTGGGCCCCACCGATTTGAAAGACGTGCGGCGTTTTGAGCAGCGCCGCGGTACCGAAGATTTCGGACACGAAGCGCGGGGAAGTCACGCAAACATTCGGCACGCCGGCGACGAGCGCGGGGATGACCGTCATCAGCACCGTGGACGGCAGCGGATAGCGTCCGGCCGGGATGTAGGCGGCGACGGTGTCGAGCGGGCGGATCACTTGGCCGACCTTGAGGCCCGGGGAAATGACGGCCGATTTGGGCGTTGGGAGTTGGAGCTTGGCGTACGCGCGGATATTGGCGGACGCGACTTTCACCGCCGCTCGGAACTCCTTGGAGAGGCCAGCCGCGGCTGCGGTCAACTCCGGTTCGGTAATGCGTACCGACTTGCGATCAAAGCCGTCAAAGTGGCGCGCGTATTCGATCACCGCTTTGTCACCGCGGGTGCGAACGGCGTCAAGAATAGGCCGAACGGCCCGCTCGGCTTCCGTGAAGCGGGCGGCTTTGCGGGCCAGGATCCGGCCGACCTGCGTGTGTTCAACGATGCGTATCATGCGGAGTTACTCGATGATCTTGTTGAGCGGATATTCCACGATGCCGCTCGCGCCGGCCTGTTTCAAGCGCGGGATGATGGTGCGCACGGTGGTTTCGTCGAGGATGGTGTTGACGGCGACCCAGTCGTCTTTGGCGAGGGGCGAAATCGTGGGGTTCTTAAGCGCCGGTAGGAGCTTCAATACGCTGTCCAGATTCTTGCGTTCGACGTTAAGCATCAGACCCACTTTGCCGAGCGCGGCGATAGCTCCTTCAAGCAGCATTTTAATGTCGGCGAGTTTTTGCGCCTTCCACGGGTCGGCGGCGGCGCTCTTGTTCGCGACGAGTTGGGTATTCGAAGTGAAAAGTTCTTCCACGATACGTAGTTTGTTGGCGCGCAGTGAGGAGCCGGTTTCGGTAACTTCGACGATGGCGTCGGCGAGATCTGGCGGCTTCACTTCGGTCGCGCCCCAACTGAATTCCACCTTGGCCTTCACGCCGTTTTTGCGGAGATACTTCTTCGTGGCTTCCACCAGCTCGGTCGCGATGATCTTGCCCTCCAGATCCTTCACGGTTTTCACCGGCGAGGATTCGGGCACGGCCAGCACCCAACGCACCTTGCCGAAGCTCTGCTTGGAATAGACGAGGTCGGCGATCTTGACGACCTTGGCGCCGCTTTCCTGGATCCAGTCAAAGCCCGTTAAACCGGCGTCCAGCACGCCGTCCTCCACATAGCGCGCCATCTCTTGCGCGCGGATGAGCATGCATTCGATTTCCGGGTCGTCGATGACGGGAAAGTACGACCGGCTGGAGGATTGTATTTGAAATCCCGCCTTCTTGAAAAGATCGATGGTAGCGTTTTCCAGGCTACCCTTGGGGATTCCGAGTTTCAACTTGTTCGACATGGATTCTTCTAGTTCCTAGCGGTTGTAGACGGCGGCCGGGTCGTAAGTCTGTTGCTCCGTTACTTTCCATTCGCCCTCTTCCAAAGTCCGGAAGAAGCAGCTTTCATAGCCCTCGTGGCAGACGCCGGGGCCGATGGCCTCCACTTGGATCAGGATAGCGTCCCGGTCGCAATCGGTCTGGATGGACTTTACCAGCAGCTTATGTCCGCTCGATTCGCCTTTCAGCCAAAGCTTCCGGCGGGAGCGGCTCCAGAAAATGGCGTAGCCGCGCTCAACCGTGAGCCGGAACGATTCTTCGTTCATAAAACCGACCATCAGAATCCGGCCCGTCCGGTGATCTTGAATCACGGCCGTGACCAGGCCATCCGCTTTCTTGAAATCGAGATCCATTGTTGTTTTTGAGAGGAAATAAAAAGCCCGCCGAAGAAACGGCGGGCTTGGTTACGGTCGCATGCTGCGGATACTTCAGCGCAATTTCAACCAATGGCCCAGCCGCTCGCCGCGTGGCGATGATGGGAATGGGGGGCCTGAAAATGTAGCGGCATGGAAACCACGATTATAGCAAACGACCCCGGGAATTGACACTTCCTTTGCAACGCCGCTAGACTCAGACTCGAATGCTGTTGCAGAAGGAAGTTGTCGCGTACCTGGCCGGGCACATCGTGAGAGGCGTTTCGGCGGGATTGGTGGAGATCACGGATCCGGCTTCGGCCAAGGAAGTGGTGAATCAGGTCATCCTGGACGAACTGTCGATGGAGGACCAGTTGAACGACGAGGTTCGCGAAATTCTCTCCCAGTACAACGAGTACATGCGGCGGGAGCAGGTGAGCTTTTCGGACATGTTCCGCAAGGTGAAAAATCAGTTGATCGCCGAGCGGAAGATTGTCCGGGCGTCTGGACGGGATACGGGCGACGGCATGAAACTGGCGCGCGATAAGGTGACCGATATCTCGCACAAAATCCTGGCCGCCATGCGGAAGGGCCGCGATTTCCGGTTAAAACGGCCCGAAAATGATATCCGGCTCAATATCGTGAAGACGTTCACGGAGCTGCTGTTGAACGAAGACAAGATCGACAAGGCGGCGCGGGAAAAGATCCGCTCGCAAAAACGCGAGATTTTGGAAGGCAGTGAAGAGTTCGACCTTCTTCATCGCCGCTATTACGCCGAGGAGATGAAGAAGCTGGGTATCGATCTTCCGCGACCTTAGCGGCGGCCGCTTACTGTTCCTTCTTGCCGCCGTAAACCACGGCGTTCACTTTGCCGGGCTCGATGGTAATCGTCTTGATGATTTCGCCGTAAATTTGCGACTGCACCTTCAATTCGTAAGTACCGGCGGGAACCAGCAATCCGCCGCCGACATCGTTCAATTCATCCACGTGGCCCATGAACTGATCGTTAAGATAAAAGGGGCCGATATCCCCCGCCGCCACCGACCAGAACGACTCCGATTCCCCGCCTTTCAAACGCAGGCGGCCAAAGGGCCCTTTCGGATCTTCCTTCTTCTTCATCTTCGCCGAGAGCTTGGTGGTCTTGCCGGCCTGGGCGTCGATTTTCGCCGTGAAGTCCTCATAACGGGGATCTTTCAATGTAATCTCACGGGAACCCGGTTCAACCGTGTACGTTTCGGGCACGGAAAAGCGTCCGGCCGGTCCAACGTACTTTCCATCCACAAACAGGCCGGCGCCGCGCGGGCCCGAACGAACACGAATCTTCGTGTCGCCGCTGGCGGCCATCAACGGGAGCGTCATTGCCGACAGCAATACTACTGAGAAGAGCTTGAGTCTCATATTCTACAGGATACCTGATTGGGACTAAATGTTACTTGCCCGGTTGTCCAGTATCCCGGTGTACCCAGTTGTAAGCGGCCACGGAGTTCTTCCAAAAGTACTTCTCGGCTACGGCGGGACCTTTCGCTTCAAAGTATTCGCGGACCACTTGCAGCACCTGAGCGTAATTGCCGAGCGGGTCGCTGTTCGGCCAGTCGCTCCCATAAAGCAGACGGTCGGGGCCGAACGCGTCATATAGCGCGTCGAGCTTGGCCTTGTAGGGTGCGAGTTCGTACGGAACTTGATCGCCGATCCTGCTCAGCACGGCGGAGACTTTGACGTAAACTTGCGGACGCGAGGCCAGAGTGCGGATGGCCGCGTCATAAGCGGCGCGCCCTTTCTCGCCGGTGGGAATGACGATTTTCGGCAGGTGATCGATGACGATTTTCAGGCCGGGCACTTTGTCGCCGACTTGAATCAAGTCTTCCAGCAGGTCAACCGTGGGGTTCGCCGAATCGAGCGTGTAGCCGCCGGCGGAAAGGAGTTTCAGTCCGTCGATGAACTCGCGTTTTTTCAGTTCCGCGCGCAGGTTCCGGTCCCACAAATAGCCGTAACGAATGCCGCGAAAGAGCGGGTTCTTCGCAAAACGTTCAAACTGTTTAGGGAACTCCGGCTTGCCGGGCTCCAGGTTGCCGATCATGCCGACGACGATCTTGTCTTTCGCCGCGACATCGAGCACCCACTGATTGTCTTCCAGCCACGGGCTGCATTCCACTTCAATAGCGCCGACGACGCCGAGCGATTTCGTCAACGCGCGATAGCGGTCCGGCAGCGCCGGTTTGTAGATGATGGCGTTATCCTTGGGCGGCCAGGGGACGCCCTGCGGACGGCGCGGGTCGAACAGGTGAATATGCGTGTCGATAATTGGGATCGGCTTCGTGGCCGCGAGCGCCGGAGCGGCTGCGGCAACAGTGAGAAATTGTCTGCGTTGCACCCCGGTATTCTATCGCGCCCCCGCCCGCAGGGCGATAATGGCCGCCGCTACGTCCTTATCCTGTGGATTCGCCGCCATATAGATCTCAAACTGTTCGATCGCCTCGCGATTGCGGCCCATGTTCCCCAGTGCGATGCCCGCGTTCTTTCGCGCCGTCCCGTATTCGGGGTCCAGGCGCAGAGCCTCGGTGAACTCCGCCAACGCGGCCTGATCGTCCTTCCGCATATAGGCGGCCATGCCCAGTTGTAAATGCAGCGATGCCGCCATGTCCTTCGCCGGCGATAGCGCCAGCGCCTTTCGCGCCTCCGCAACGGCCTCATCCAGTTTCCCGGCCGCGAGCAGAGCGCGGCTGTAGTGGTAAAGCGGCCCGGGCGCGGCCGGTTGCAGTTCGACGGCTCGCGCCAGCGGCTTCAGCGCCCGCTCCGGGCGTCCCGAAAGCAGATAGGCCAAACCCATGTTTAGCGGCGGCCCGGGTTCATACTCGTTCAATCGCTGCGCCGTTTCGTAATTGGCGATGGCTTCGTTGTAACGTCCGAGTTTTTCGAGCGCGACCCCAAGGTTCTGATGCACCAGGCTCGCACCCGGCGCGGCCGCAATGGCGTGGCGATAGAGCGTAAGATCGTCGCGCCATGTTCCGAGCTGAATCCAACTCATCGCCAACAATACCAGCGTGATGACGGCGCTCGCGCCGCGGAACAAAGCCGGGCCGAGCTTGGACTCCGCGGTGACTGCGACGACAGCCAGCGGCAACAGCGATGGCAGGTAGGTGTAGCGGTCGGCATACGGCTGCGGCCCCACCGGGATGAAACCGATAGTCGGCGCCAGCACGATGAGATACCAGAGCCATCCGGCCAGCCACCAGGGGGCCGTGTTCCGGCGCACCCAGACCCAATACGAAATGCCGGCCACGACAACAACCGCCGCCGCGATTTCGATGGCCGGAAAGCTGGCGGGAAAGGGATAGAGAATGGCGAGGTCGGTGGGCCAGACGGTCTTCCAAAGATAGATGGCGTAGGAGCGGATGACGTTGGCCAAGCGCCGGTCGAGCGGCAGGTCGCGCATGCTGGCCATCGCGCCCGCGGCCTGTTGCGTAACGATGGTTGCCGCCGCGACCACGCCCGCCAACGCGGCCAGCGGCGCCTTTTCCAGAATTAGTCCGCGAATCGTGGCCGTCTTCCAACGCTTTAGCGGCCAGAAATCCAGGATAAGCAGGGCCACCGGCAGTGTGACCAGCATCGGCTTCGCCATCAGTCCCAGCGCGAAGCAAGCGACCGTCGACAGGTAGCGGCCGCGTTCCTTCGCCGCTTCGGTGTAGCGCACGTAGGCCCACATGGTGAGCAGCCACAAGAGCGAGCTGAGAACGTCCTTGCGTTCCGTAACCCAGGCGACGGATTCTATCCGCAGCGGATGCACGGCGAAGATGGCCGCGGCGGCGGCGCTGGACCAGACGGGCAGGCGCATCCGACGCAGGACCAGAAAGAAAATGGCGGCATTCAACGCGTGCAGCAGCGCGTTGAGAAGATGATGCGCCGCCGGGTCCATGCCGAAGACCGTAACGACCGCCATGTGCGAAAGATAGACCAACGGCTGCCAGTTAATGTAACTGGTGGTTAGCGCCCACCGGATGCTGTCGGCGGTCAGCCCCGCGCGGACGTACTGGTTCTCCGTGACGAACATTGTGTCGTCCAGATTGATGAAGTCGAAGCCGGCGGTCCGCGCGTAGAGGACCAGTGTCAGGAACAGAAGGCCGCAGGCGATCCATCGGTCGCTAATTGCCGAAGGCATACCGGCGCCGCCTGTCTTGTTCTCGGGTGTCGCCACTTCTGAGAGGGTAGCAAACCCCATACCTTTCCCATGGATTCTTGGCGCCGCGATAGCTCGCATCAGTCGAACGGCGATAGCACCTTCCGCGATCGTTCAGTTCCTCCGGCGGGCGGAGGTGGATGGGACGAAAACCGTGTCACCCGCATTCGCCGCTTCGCTGCGGCCGGTGGATGAACGCCATTGGATGAACGCGGCCGGCGCGAGGATATCGTCCCGCGCCAGTTCGGCAATAATCAAACCACACGCGCTGCCCTCGCCTCCGCGATACCTGATCGTTTCCGGCACGGCGGATCGGAACGGACCGTCTTGCCAACCGGCGGGACTTCTTGCGCGCGGCCTTGAAGCCGGTCCCAGCGTCGTTCCGAATTTCGCGGAAGGTAGCGGACGAACTTCTTCGCCGCGACCGATAATCGAGCGGAAGCGAATTGAAGCGTGAAACGCCGGTGAACCGTTTTGGCTGTTGCTGGCGGGGTCCACGATGGTATAACTTAAATCGCTAAGAGGTGTCGCTTGAAAGCTAGATTATTATTTCTCGCGCTGGCCGTATCGGTCCAGTCGCAACAGATCATCACGACTTACGCAGGCACGGAGTGGGTCTTTCCCGCCGCCGCCCACCCTGCATTGACGTCGCCGCTCAGTTCCGTCCTTAACACGGTTGTCGACAACCAGGGCCGCTTGATTATCGCCGACGGGCTGAACCATGTAGTGGCCCGCGTGAACGCAAATGGCGAACTCGCCGTTATCGCCGGCAACGGCCTCCCGGGCTTCTCGGGCGATGGCGGCGATGCCCTCCAAGCTTCTCTCAACGGCCCGGTCGGCGTCGTTTTCGATGCGGCCGGCAATCTATACATCGCCGACGCCGGCAACTATCGCGTCCGTCGCGTAACTCCCGCCGGAGTCATCTCCACCGTCGCCGGCAACGGTAGTGGGACACATCGCGGCGATGGCGGCGCGGCCACCTCCGCCGGACTTTATCCCTTGGCGATCGCCGTCGATAGCTCCAATGCGATCCTGATCGCCGATTCCACCAACTTTCGCGTGCGTAAAGTGGACGCGGACGGGACGATTTCGACGATAGCGGGCGTAGGAACGCGAGAGTTTTCGGGCGAAGGCAGGCAGGCGCGTGAAGCCAGCCTCACTCCGACGGCGATTCATGTAGACCGGGAGGGTCGTATTCTCATCGCCGATACCGAGAACTATCGTGTCTATCGAATCGGTACGGACGGCATTCTTAGAACCTTGGCCGGTTCCGGCCAAAGTGGACTGTCCGGCGACGGTGGACCCGCTATCGCCGCTACTACCAAGGCCATCTTCGCCCTCACGACCGACGCCGAAGGAAACGTCCTGCTCGCGGACACCAATAACTACCGGATCCGCCGCATCACGCCGGCGGGTATCATTTCCACCATCGCCGGCGGCGGGACCAAGCCGGTCACAACGGCCCCGGTGTCGGCGCTTACCGCGGACATCGGATTTCCCAATTCGGTTGCCGTCGACCCTCTCGGCCGTATCTATATCGCCGACGTGGAGAGTCAAATTATTCTTCTGCTCTCCGCGGATGGAAGCGTCGTTTCGCGCATCGCCGGTAACGGACAATTCAAGTCGGTAAAGCCCGGCACTCCCGCGCCGCTGGTCAATATGACGGAGCCCAGCGGCGTCGCCATCGGCGCCGACGGCTCGGTTTATTACGTGGAATTACAGGGTCATCGTGTTGCAAAAATCGATCCCAGGGGCGGAGTGACAGTGATCGCCGGCAACGGTGTGGGCTCTTGCTGCGCCGACAGTGGACCGGCCATCGACGGCCTCGTAAGCAATCCGAATTCCCTCGCATTCGCGCCGGATGGCGCGCTCATCGTCGTCGACGGTGGTAGCCAAAAGATTCGGCGCATTTTCCAGGGGACGATCACCAGCATCGCGGGAACCGCATTCACCACCGGTTCCTCCGGTGACGGCGGCCCCGCCACCCAAGCGCTCCTCCACAATCCATGGGGCATCGCAATCGATCCGGCGGGCAATATTTTCTTCATCAACCGGGGGAATCACAGCGTCCGCCGCATCGACACCAAGGGAGTCATCACCACCGTGGCCGGGAATGGCCGGGCCGGATTCTCCGGCGACGGCGGTCCGGCGACCGCCGCGAGCCTGAACTTCCCCTTCGCGTTGGCTATGCACGCGAATGGCGACCTGCTCATCGCCGACTATCTGAACAACCGCATTCGCGCCGTTTCCCCCGCCGGGATCATCCGTACCTGGGCGGGCAACGGAAACTTCGCCTACGACGGCGACGGCGGCCCCGCGGCGAGAGCCGGTCTCGACGGCCCCTACGCATTAGCTGTCGATTCCCGCGGCAACGTGTACACTTCCCACGACAATAGCGTCATTCGGCGGATCAACGCCGAGGGCATAATATCGACCGTGGCCGGCCTCTTCTCCTACAACGGTTTTTCCGGCGATGGCGGCGCCGCTCCCAGCGCCGCTCTTAATTATCCCTACAGTCTGGCCGTCGATCCCGCGGGCAGCCTATACGTCGCCGACTCCAGTAACAATCGAATTCGCGTCATCCGCAATCTTTCCCTCACCACGACGGTCTCGCCGTCGTCGATCAGTCTGAATGCGGCCGCCGGATCCGCTGGCGGCTTGTCCGCACAATTGACAGTGGCCAGCTCCGTGAACGGCGTCCCCTTTACGTCTCCGGTGACTTACGGGCAAACGGCGGGTAACTGGCTTACGGTCGCAACGTCCAACACGAACGCTCCGGCCACGCTGACGCTTACCGCGAACGCTTCCGCGCTGGCGCCGGGGCGATACACGGCTACGATCAACGTCGTCACAAATCCGGCGGGCTCGTCGAACCCCGTTTCGGTCGTTTTGACGGTCGAGGAAGTGGCCGCCAAACTGACCCTGTCCGCCCAATCGTTGTCATTCAGCCGCAATGAGGGGACGGCGGCGGACGTTAAGACTTTCGAGATTCGCAACGCCGGCGGTGGAGTTCTCTCCTACCAGATAACGGCGGCCGCATCCGATTCGCGGCAGTGGCTCAAGGTCGCTCCCGCCAATGGCTCCGTTCGCGCCGGGCAAGTCGCTGAAGTCAATGTCACCGCCGATCCCGCCGGTCTGAAGCCCGGCACCTATCTCGGCTCCGTCATAGTCACCGCGACGGCGGCACGGACCGTTGTCCCGGTCACGCTAAGCGTGCGCGCCTCGCGCCCCACTATTCTGGTTTCCCAGAGCGGTCTGACGTTCACGGCGGTTGCGGGGGGCGGCTCTCCATTGCCACAGAAAGTGGGGATTCTAAATATCGGCGCCGGAACGCTGGCTTGGACGGCCGCTCCGGCCAAAGGTAACTTTGTGCGTTTGGGCGGGACCGCGAGGGGAGTCGTGAATGTCCCCTGGCTGGACGTCGGCGATCTGTCCGTCGGCGTCGCGCCCGCCGGATACCCGCCCGGCCAATACTACGATCAGATCTTCATAACCGGGGCCGCGGACAACACGCCGCAGGTGATAACCGTTCTCATGAACGTCCTTCCGGCGGGGACAAATCCCGGTCCCGAGGTATCCCCATCCGGCATGCTGTTTGTCACGAAGGCCGGCGAGAATCCCGGATCGCAAACGGTAACCTATAACCATCTCGGCGCGGACGCCGTGACTTTTAATTCATCCCGGTTGGGAACCTGGTACGATACGGCGCCCAGCAACGGCCGCGCGACGGCCAATACACCCGGCTCCATGATCATTCAGCCCGCGCTGAAAAGCCTGACCCCCGGCGTGTACCAGGGCGTCGTCACGATCCAGGAGGACGTCAGCAGAATCGTCCGGTTTGTAACTGTGCTGGCCGTCATCGCTCCGCCGGAATCCGGCGCCAGGGATTCCCGCAATGCCGCCAGTTGCCCGGGACTCGGTCTGCGCGTCGAAGCGACCGCCCTTAGCGACCGCTTCTCGGTACGAGTGGGCGAAGCGGTGACGGTGGAAGTCAAAGCCGCCGACGAATGCGGAAATTTACTTATTCCGCCGGCCGCGGACGTTCGCGCGGCGGAAGTAACCGCCGCGCCAAAAAACGGCGATCCCCAAATAAATCTTACCCATCTCGGTAATGGGGTTTGGCAGGGCACGTGGCGTCCGGTTCAACCCGCCGCGAACACCGATATAACCGTCCTAGCCAAGTATAAGGTCGCGGGGGGCGCGGCCCGCAGCCAGCTCGGCGCGGTTGTTTTGCGCGGCTCCGTACAGCCGCAAGGCGCGACAGGCGCGCCCTTGCTCACCGCGGCGGGCGTTGTCCACTCCGCCAGCCAGGAGAGCGGTGTGCCGATCGCGCCTGGAAGCCTCATCACGCTTTATGGGACAAAGCTCGCCGATGCCACGCTGAATGGGACTGAGGTCCGCCTGGGCGATCAAATCCTTCCGCCATTGTTCATAAGCGAAGGGCAATTGAACGCGCAAGTGCCGTATAACGTGACGGTCGACACGCAGCATCAAATCTGGGTCAAACGCGGAGACGCCATCGGCGTAGTGGAGACTGTAACGGTGTCCGTCGCCCAACCCGGCATCTTCACAAAGTCTCTGAGAGGCACGGGTCAAGGCGCGATCGTGAAACAGGACGGCGTCACACTCGCCGAGCCCGGCACGCCCGCCCGTCGCGGCGAAGTCGTTGTTATCTACTGTTCCGGCCTTGGCCCGGTGACTCCCGCCGTCAAAGAAGGCCTCCCCGCTCCGTCGTCGCCCTTAAGCGGCGTCGTTAATCCGGTCACGGTGACGATTGGCGGACAACAGGCGCAAGTGAATTTCGCCGGCCTGGCTCCGGGCTTCAGCGGGTTATACCAAATCAATGCCGTCGTTCCGGCGGGCGCGCCGACCGGCGACGCGGTGGACGTGGTGATTGAAGTGGCGGCTCAAAGGAGCCGTGCGGTGACGATAGCGGTACAGTAGCGGAAATCTTCGGGAGAACGCGGCGGGCAATCGTGAGTGATCGGCTCTCCCGCCGACGGCTACACCGACCGGCGCGTCGAATCAGTCCGGGGCGAGGATTTTCGTGCGGTTCGCGCTGCGGTTTGACTTTTAGTGCTTTGAGCGCGGCGAAAAACGCTCCCTTACGGTCGCGCCTCGGTAGAGCCTTCTGCTCTTTAACGCCAGCCGTCGTCGAAGAGGCCCGCGGCTTTCACTTGTCCGGTGGCAGTTTCGATAACGGCCCAGTCGCCCCAGCGGGGGTAGAGCAGGGCGTTGGTTCCGGTGAGATCCGATTTCCCAAATGTGTGGCCGGAGTTAAAGACCACGTATTTGTTGGGGTTGAGCGGGTTGGGCTGGATGAGCGCGAGGGTATCGGTCTTGGCGTCGAACTTTTGGTCCTTGATCTCAATTTCATTGGCGGTCCAGCGGACGGGCAGGTCTTTGACAAGTTTGGCGAGCAGCTTGTTGGTGGCTGGCGTGCCCCAGAGGACGAGGTGGTTTTCGGCGATGTCGGCTTTGGTGATTTCGCTTGCGGTCTTACGGCGGACGTTGCCGCGGAAGTGTTTTTCGAAGTTGGCGGTGAAAGTGTTTAGGGATTCGTTGGGGGCGTCGGCGACGCAGAGGAAGCGTTCCATGAAGGCATCGTCAATGGGGCCTTGGAGACCGGCGCGTTTGCGGATGGCGGGCTTCAACGTGCGAACTTCCCAGCGGTTCATTTGTTTAACGAAGGCTTTGCCTTTTAGGGATTGGCCGTCGATGGTGACTTCGGCCGGAGCGTCGAGCTCGAGTTCGGCGATGTTTTTCGTTTTGACATTTGTCCGGTCGCCGCTCAATTCGGCACGGCCGTACATGCGTTCAAGGGCGGCGATTTTCCAGTTCCAGACTTGGCCATAGCGGGCGGTCCAGGTGGCGAAGAGGAATTTTTCGGGCATGCGGCGGGGGAGGTTCTTTGCTAGAAATTCCTCGGATTCGGCTTTGCTGGCGGGGTGCCATCGATGTTCGGTTTGGGGTCCGACGAGGAAGAGGGCGTTGGGGCGGATGTTCTCGGCATCGAGCGCTTCCTTCACGTTGACGGAGGCTTGGAGTTGCTTGTCGAGTTCGCCGCCGTAGCCGACGGTGGGCGTGTTGACGACGTTGGGGGCGTAATCGACCGCGTCATAGATGCGCATGGCGGCGCGTTCATACGGGGTTGGGTTTGGGCGATTGGCATAGCGCATGGTTTCGGAGAAGCCGGCGCCGGCTTCGATGCCGGCCCAGCGGGACGGGTGATGGAGACCGATGTGCCACGCGCCGGCGCCGCCCATGGAGAAGCCGCGGAGGAGGATGCGATCGGGGTCGATGTTGTATTGCTTGATGACGGCGTCGAGGGCTTCGAAGACGTCGGTTTCGCCGGACCAGCGGTAGGCGTTGTTGCCACGGCCGTAGACTTCGAGTTCGATCCAGGATTGGGTGTAAGGCTTCGCTTTGGGATCGACGGCGAGGAAGCTGGCTTCGGTGAGACGGGCGTTGCGGCCGTGGAGAATGACATCGAGGCGGGTTGGCTTGGCGGGGTCGTAGTTGGCGGGGATGTTTAGCTTGTAGGGCTGATAGGAGTCGTCGATTTTCGACTTGTAGGCGCGCATGACGCGGCCGGTTTCCCTGGTCCAATTCGCGGCGCCTTTTTCGAGCGCTTCGGCGCGGGCGAGGCCGTTGACGATGGCGTTGTTGGCATGATTGACGTAGTCGGCCGAGTAGAACTCGTCGTTGTATTTGAGGAGGTTTTGGACGGCCTTTTCATAGATGGCGACGTCGGCGATTAAGGGATTCTTGTTGAGCGCGCCGACCTTGGCGGTGAGCGGTTTGACGCCTTCGCGGAGTTTCGCGAGATCGTCAGCGGCGACTTTGACGGCGGGGACAGGCGGCGGGGCTTGGGCGAAGGCGACGGCTGCGATGAGAAAGATGGCGCGGTGCATTTTAGTACCTCTACCTTTGGACGCGGCCGGAGCCGCCGCCGGTGATGAGGGCGTGGACTTCGTCGGCTGTGAAGCGGTTGAAGTCGCCGGGGATGGAGTGTTTGAGGCAGCTCGCGGCGACGGCGAATTCCAGGGCTTGCTGCGGAGTTTCGAGGGCGTTAAGGCCGTAGATAAGGCCGCCCGCGAAACAGTCACCGCCGCCGACACGGTCGACGATATGGGTGATGTCGTAGTGTTTGGACAGCAGGAATTCCTTGCGGTTGTTCATGCAGGCGGCCCAGCCGTTGTGGGAGGCGCTGTGGGACTCGCGGAGGGTGACGGCGATGGCTTCGAGATTATGGTAGGTTTCGAGGACCTTGTCGGTGAGCTTGCGATAGGCGTCGCGGTCGAGGGCGCCGGAGTGGACATCGGCTTCGGACTTAATGCCGAGAGTCATTTGGCAATCCTCTTCATTGGCGATGCCGATGTCGACAAACTTGAAAAGCTCCGACATGATCTCCTTGGCGTCCTTGCCCCATTTCCAGAGGTTCTTGCGGAAGTTGAGGTCACAGGAGACTTTGAGGCCGTGGGTGCGGGCGGCCTTGACCGATTCAATGGCGAGTTCGGCGGCGCCCTGGCTGATGGCGGGAGTGATGCCGGTGATGTGGAACCAGGTGCCGCCGGCGAAGGCTTTAGACCATTCAATGGCGCCGGGGCGGGCGAGACAGATGGCGGAGTGCTCGCGGTCATAGAGGACTTTGGAGGGGCGTTGATTGGCTCCGGGCTCGACGTAGTAGATGCCGAAGCGGCCTTTGCCGCGGACGATCTGGTTAGTGTCGACACCGAAGCGGCGCATTTCGCCGATGAAGGAGTCGGATACGGGGTTCTTGTCCGGGAGGACCGTGACGTAACGGGCGGGGAGGCCGAAGCCGGAAACGGCGACGGCGACATTGGCTTCGCCGCCGCCGAAAGTGGCGAGGAATTGGGGAGACTGGAGGAAGCGCTCGAAGCCTGGAGGGGCGAGGCGGAGCATGATTTCGCCGAAGGTGACGATCAGCTTGGACATAAGCCGATAGTTTATCAGCGAAGTTGGGCGGGTGGGTTTAGGCGCAGGACCGCTGTCGAGGTGCGTGCCAGGGTTGGTTGGAGCGTTACATAGCGAATTAGGCGGCCTCTTTATAGTCCTTGTCGCGGAAGCTGAGGTCGCGGTTGGGGAAGAGAGAGCGGTAGAAGGCGATTACTTCCGGGGTGAGGTCGCCTTCGATGTAGATGTACTTGGTCGGCTCATTCTCAGTGTTTTCAATGGGTTGCGGACTATTGTCGTCGGGTCGTTTGGAGGGCTCCGGGGCCGGGAGCGGAATTTCGGTGATTTCCTCGGATTTCGCGGCTGGCATTTGGTTGGTCGAGGGCCAGTTCTTTTGCATGAAGTACAGACGGCGTTCGAGGGTGGCGGTAAGGCGGGCGGTGGCCATGTATTCCTGGCGGATGGTGGACATGGCGCGATTCGCGGCTATGGCCTGATACGCGACGGCGGTGGGTTCGATGTCCTGGAACTCGGGGGCGATGGGTTCGACGTTTTCCCGGTGCCGGAAGAGTTCGCGGTTGAGCATGGCGGTGCGGGTCTGGGCGAGGCGGGCGGCGGTCCATTGGCAGTCGCTGATTTCGCGCACGAGGGCGCGTTCGGCGGAATCGGCGGGGGCGTATTTGGCGACGTTTTGATCGATCAGGGCGAAGAAGGCTTGCCGGTCTTCGTTGGCGAGCAGGCTGGACTGCGGCGGGACGAAGAGCGCGAGGGTTCCGGCGCGGCGGCCGTGGGTGATGGCGTTGCGGCTGGCATGGGCTTTGCCTTCCTCGCTGACCGGCCCTTTAGAGAGGGCGCCATTGCGGCGAGCG
>JBJXFL010000088.1:0-140270 GCA_046155405.1 Bryobacteraceae bacterium
ATTAGACCCGTATTGCCTCGATTTATGTTTTAGGCGCAAAACCGGCCGGAACCACCCCGGGTGCCCCGGCAGGGACCCACATACCACAGGACGCAAGCGTTTTTCGGAAAGTTTTGCAAGACGGTCATGCTAGATCGAAATTTATATTTCCTTCTTAATCAACCACTTACAAAAACCGGCCCGGAGGTTACTGTTGACTTACCCGTCATCCTTCGGGCATGAGAACACTTCTGTTCTTCGCGATCCTACCGCTGTCATCCGGTGAGAATCAGCATGCGGCCCGTTCCGCCGCGCTCGCGTCCGCCCATCGTGGCGATTGGCGCTCCGCCGAGACTCACCAGCGCCAGGCCCTCGAATCCTGCGCCTCCTGTTCGGTCGAGGACCGCGCCGTCTTCCGCGCTGAATTGGCGGGCTATCTCACGCTCGGCGGCCTTCCGGATGCCGCCGTCCCGCTCTGGAAGCGGTCGCTTGTCGAACTTCCCGCCGGCAGCCGCCTCGTCGCCGCCAGTTACCTGGGCTTGGGCGTCGCCCTGCACGCCGCCGGACGCACCGCCGAGGCCCGGAAAGCCTGGACCAAGGCGTGTCAGTCGCCAACGAACGATAAGCTCGAAGACGCCGCCTGCCGTTTCAACGTCGCGGTCGTACGCATGGACACGGCCCCCGTCTGGAGCGAACTGGAGGAGATCCTCCCGATCCTGCTCACGGTCAACGGCCCCCTCAGCCGCGTAACCGCACTGCTCCAGACCGCCCGGGCAGCCGCTTTCGCCGGACAAACAGACCGCGCCGTGGTTCTGCTCGACCAAGCCGATGCCGTCATCGTCTCGGAACTCGACGAAAAACACCCATTCCGCGCCTCAGTCTTCGCTGCGCGCGCGCAAATTGCCACCCAAAACGGCGACGGCAAGGAAGCGAGATCCTGGAGGAAAAAGGCGGCGAAGGTGCCTGAGAAAAACGGATGGGATCGCGGAACGGTATCGATTGAAGAATTAAAAGGGAAGCCGCGTTGATTACTGCGCCAAAATGTCGTACGTCGTCGTACCGGCCACGCGGACTTTCTCATACTTCGCCATCCATTCCTTATGGAACGGCGTGGCCGTGTACTCCTTCAACGTCTCCGGACCGTCCATCAGCATGCAAACGCCGTGCTGCCTCATTAGACGATTGCCTTTCGTATCGACATCTTTCTCACCGGCGGCCAGTTTCTTCCGCGCTTCAGCCGAAACCGTGAACTGCGCGAGCGGCGCCCGCAGCTTCCCGTGCCATACCTTTTGGATCCCGTTAAACTTGGACGGCCATTGGTCGGTCGCTTCGGCAAACGCTTTCCAATCCGCGTCGGTCGCCTCTGGAATCACCGTAAACGCAAAGCAGTGCATCATACCCTTCTCGCCAGCCAAAGCCAAGCCGGAGCTGATTAGCAAGGTCGTCGCGGCAGTTAGAAAAAATTGCATGTATTCGGGTCTCCTGTCGTCAGATTTTAGCAGGTACTTCCGCCGCGTTCACCGTCGGCAGCCACTTTCCAAGGTCCGCCTTCATTCCGGCCAACTTCGGATCGGCAGCCAGGTTCTTCCATTCCATGGGATCTTTTTCCCGGTCGTAGAGTTCCTCCGTGCCGTCGCTGTAGCGAATATATCGCCAGCGCTCGCTGCGAACCGCATGGTTCTCCTTGCCGAACGTCGTCAACGCCGGCCGGTCCCATTTCGCCTTCGGGTTCACCAGCAGCGCGCGCAGGCTCACGCCCTCGCACTCTTTCTTCGCCGGCAGACCACATACGTCGGTCAGCGTTGGGAACACGTCCATCAGGCTCACCGGCCGGTCGCACCGCCCACCGGCCGCGGAAACGCCGGGAGCTTTCATCATCAACACGTTGTGCGTAGCCTCTTCCCACAGCGTGAACTTCCGCCAGTGCAGCTTCTCGCCGAGGTGCCAGCCGTGGTCGCTCCAAAGAACCACCACGGCGTTCTTGGCCGCCGGACTCTTCTCAAACGCGTCCAGCAGCCGGCCCAGTTCGGTGTCGGTGAACCGGATCGAAGCCAAATAGGCCTGCACGCCCTCCTTCCACTTCCCGTGATCGGTGACGGCTTTGTGATCGCCGTTTGGCTTGGCCATTCTTTTGCCGATTGGCGGCACATCGTCCAGATCGTCGCCATTCACCTTCGGCAGCGTAATCTTCTCCACCGGATACATATCGAAATACTTCTTCGGCACATACCACGGCAGGTGCGGCCGGAACAGCCCAACGGCCAGAAACAGCGGCTTGCCGTGACTCTTGTTCATCTGCCCGATCGCCCAGTCCACCACCTTGTGATCGCCCATGGCCGCATCGTCTTCCGCAATCGGGCCCCAGTCGAAATTGGCCATGTCCGGCAGCCCGCTGGCCGGTATCTTCGCAGGGTGCGGATCCACGGGTTTTTGCTGTGTTTTTGACGGGAAATACTCCTCCCAGCTCGCCGGGTCGGGATAGGAATCGTGAAATGTTTTGCCGCCGCCAACGGCCTTGTAACCATGGTCCTGAAAGTGTTGCGGCAGCGTCCTCGTCTTCGCCAGCGCCGGCGCGTTCCGCCACGGTTGATTGTTCTGATAGATACCAGACGTCGACGGCCGAATGCCCGTCAGCAGCGCCGCCCGCGATGGATTGCACAGCGGTGCCGCGCAGTGCGCGCTCGTAAACAGTACGGACTCCTTCGCCAGCCGGTCAAAGTTCGGCGTCACTGAATCCGGGTTCCCGCCCAGACACCCGATCCAGTCGTTCAGATCGTCGACGCAGATCATGAGGACGTTTGGCTTCTCGCCCGCCGTCTGCGCAGCCGCCAGCCCGCCGCCAATAAGTGAAAGAAAAGAACGCCGGTTAAATGTAGCCATAAGGTTGCGGACTTAGCATAGCAACTAACCCGCCACCCGCTCAATCGTCCAGTACACCGCCGCGCACGCAATCAGCATCGACGCCGGAATCACCACCCGGCTCCGGTACCACGTCCGCCCCGCCCAGTGCCAGCCAACCAGCAGAAATGCTACACCAATCACCGCCAACTGCCCCGCCTCCACGCCCAAATTGAATGTCAACAGAGCCGTTAGAAACTCCGTCCGCGGCAACCCCAGCTCCGTCAGCACTCCAGCAAACCCCATGCCATGCAGCAGGCCGAAGGCAAACACCAGCGCCACTCGCCACGGCTTCAACTCCGAAAGAAACAAGTTCTCAATCGCCACATAAGCGATCGAAATCGCGATGAGCGGTTCCACGATTGACGCCGGTACATGCAACAGCCCGTACATACTTAAGCCCAATGTAATCGAATGCGCCACCGTAAACGCCGTCACCTGCAGCAGAACGGACCGCGCCCGGCCATTCAACAGGAACAGCCCCAGCACGAACAATACATGGTCCAACCCGTACGGCAGAATGTGCGTGAATCCCAGCGTCAAATACTGCCAAGCCACTTGCCACCGCCCCTCCGGCGCGGCCACAGCCACCGCCATGGGCGCGCTCATTCGGCCTCCTTCCAGCCAAACCGTCTTGCCGCCGCCAATCGTCAACGCATACGACGCAAACGTCCACCCAAATTTCCACGTGAATTCCCTCGCGCCCGCCGGAGTTGATCCCGTCAGCCGGATGGTCGCTCCCGGCGCTTCAAATGGACTTGGCGCGGCTTTCTCCATCGAATACGTAATGTCCGGTCGCACCTCCACCCCATCGAACGCCAACGCGACCCTTCGGCGAAACACCTCGTCGAAACTCCCCAGCTCCCCCGCGCGCCCGGTCGCCGCCGATAGCTTTTCCAATAGCGCCGTCCCATCCGTCTCGATGGTCACCGCATAAGTCCCATCGGCCGCAAACTGCGCGGTCACCCGTGTCGTGCCAATCTCATGCGCGGTGGCCGCCAGACCAACTAGCAGCATAAGCCGGAATAACATGGCTACTTACTCCCCATGGCAAACGTCAAGGACGCCCAGTAGCTGGCCCATTCCGCCTCCGCGCCCGCCGGCGCCGGAATCATATGTACCGCCTTCACCATCCACATCCCATCCCCGGGCAGCCGCAGCCGCACGCGTCCCTCCCGGTCCGTACGCGCCGTCACCTTGACGCCCGGTTGCAGCCGGTTCAACGCCACCACCAGCGCCCCGGCCAGGGGCCGGTTTTCGTACGTCAGCCGCACCGGCAGCGCCTCTCCCGGGCCCAATCCATACGGATTCCTCTCCGCCACCAGTTCCAACGGAAATCCCAGCGCCCGGTCCCCCTGTCCCGGCGCCGTCGCGCCCGTAGCCAGCAGGCTCTTCGCGCATCGCGAAAACAGCTCCCGCGCCTTCGCGCCCCCCTGCTTACGACGCGCCCGCTCCGCCATCACCGCCTCCAGCCCCTCCTCCTTCAGATACGCATTGAACTGATCCGCGGGCAATTCCATGGAACTCGCGTGGCTCGAATACCCGATTACGGCCACGCCGGCATTCGCCACTCGAAGAAACCCCGCCGGATCGCTTCCCTCCCGCCCCATCACCGTCTGCCGGCCCGACGCATCGGCTACTACAAACTCCCGGATCGCCCGCGCATTGCGCGGAATCGCATCCCCCAGCAACTCCTGCCCCACTCTTAACTTCACGCCAATCAGTTGACCCGCTTCCGGCCGGAAACTTGTCGGCTCTATCCACATATCGTGGCCCCAAAGCGCCACCGGCCACCACCCGAGCCAAAATACCATTCGAAGCATACTCGCCTTCCTTCAAAAAATACCGCCCTCCCCCGGCCGAAGCCGGGAGGGGGCGGTCCAAGTTTCAAGTAACCGAAGTTACTGAAGTGGAATGTCCGGAACTGGCCGGAGGTTCAACCCGCCATGGCCCTGCTTCAACCCCTGATGGGCCGGCGCCAGGAACGGGAAGCGATCCAGATAGTTCTTGTCATTCGTCTCCACGCCCTTGGCCAGTCCGGCCGCCGGGTCGCCCGCCGCGATCAGGCTGAGAAGAACGGTGTTCACGTTCACCTGATTGCGGTTCGGCGCCGATCCGCCGCCCATACGCCGCCCGTTCGGGAAGCTGGAATCAAGCGCCACATCAAGCGTCAGGACGTCGCCCGTCGAGCCATCCTCGATCGGTATCGGACGTCCCAGGTTGATCGCGTTGATGATGTCCACGCGCGGTCCCTTCAACGTCGAAACCGTTGCGTCCGGCAAGCCCAGAGCCTTGTAGACCCCTAAAGCTTCCAGGTCGCGTACCAGCACCGGAAACAGAATGTCGGCCCCGAAGTTGGTCACATCGTTCGCCGGATTCGACCGTAGGTACTGCGTCTGGCGCTGCGTGCCAACCAGGCCCGCGTTGAACAATGGCAGACCGTTCCGCCCCACCTGTACCCAATTGCCGGAACCCTTCACACCGGTCAGGATGTTCGAACCGTCCACCGTCTGGACCGCCTGGCGGCTGATGCTAGACCAAACGCGCAGCAGGCTGTCGGTGGAATTCGCCAAGCCCACGCCATTGTGCGGAATGCCGTTCGGGAAAATGTCCGCCATCGGGATCTCCAGAGCGATCGAGAACACGTTGAAACCCGTGAAAACGTCCTGGATCGGCCCGCGCCGGGCGCCGCTAATGTTGCCCAGATCGGTCCGGCCCAGGTTCACCAGGTCGAAAATTCCCTTTTCGTCCAATTGGTACGGATCGTCGAACTGACCGGCGATCGCGCGCCCGCCATTTGACAACTTGGCGATAAAGGTATCGACGAAAGCCTGGTCATACAGGCCGTCTTCGCGGCTCGTCGCATCGCCCGAGTCGTATCCCTTAAACGCTCCCAGCCCATACACCAGCCGGTCGGTCTGCGGCCCATGGTTGTTCGGCAGAACGGGTACGTCCTGCGCCAGCACCACGTCGCCGGAACCGTTTTGATTCTCCGATCCAGCTACGCGCCACACGGTCATCGTCTCTTTCCCGCCGGTCAATTGCCACAGGATCTCGTTTCCGCCGCCCAGCGGATCGGTTGCGCTCGGCGCCGCTTCCGGCGTCAGCGTATTTGTAAATTCCACGCGGTACACAATCCGGTCCTTCAGGCTGGTGCCCTTCCCGATATGGAACTCATACCGGTAACCGTTGCATGCGCGGAAGCCTTGATTTCCCTGCCCAGGTTCATGGAGCGGGTTAAAATTCATGATCAGGTACAGCTTGTCGTGGGAACCCGGCGTCACCCATGCATAGGTATCGGTGTTGTCGGCGCAAGGTTCGTTGAGTACGGCGAACGCTTCCCGATGGCTCGACCCGTAGGCCACAGTGCCGGCCGTAGCCAGCAAAGCCACCGCGAGCATTCCCTTCGAAGCTCGTTTTAGACTGCAAATTAATTTCATCTGTCGCATATCTTCCTTTTGCATTGGCGGGTAATCTCCGCCATGCTCACACGGTAATACGAAAGCGATTCCGCGCCGGATTGCTTCAGCGCAAAATTTTCGCGCCGCCCCCCATATATAATTCGGAGGTCATGCGCCGCTCCCTCGCCTTCTTCCTCCTCGCCGCCGCACTTCCGGCGCAAGTCAAATTCCCGTCCGCCTATCCGCCAACCAACGACGTCGCGGTCGAGAATCTTGTCCCCGTCCCCATGCGCGACGGCGTCAAACTCTTCGCCGATATCTACCGTCCGACCGCCCCCGGCAAATACCCCGTCATTGTCTCCCGCACGCCGTACTCCACCGAACGCTACCCGAATGCCTACGATGCGGCCGTCTACTTCGCCCAACGCGGCTACGTCTTCGTTTACCAGGACGTCCGCGGCCGTCATGAATCCGAAGGAAAATGGGAACCCTTCCGCAACGATATCGAAGACGGCTACGACACCGTCGAATGGGCCGCCGCCCAGCCATGGTCCAGCGGCAAGGTCGGCATGCAAGGCGGCTCCTATCTCGGCCATGTCCAGTGGCGCGCCGCCATGGCCAAGCCGCCGCATCTGGTCACCATCTTCCCCGCCGTCGCCGCCACCAGCCTCTACCACGATTGGATCACCCTTAACGGCGCCTGGCGGCTGTCATTCAACTTCGGCTGGGGTCCCATTCGACAGGAATCCCGCATCATGCAGAACACCGGCATGCATTCCATGGCCGGCGGTCCGGACACCCTCAATTTCGATAAGCTCCAACGCCATCTCCCCCTCAACGACATGCAGCGCCTGGCCGGACGCAAGGCGCAGTTCTATCGGGACTGGATCGAACATCCCGCCTACGACAGCTACTGGAAAAAACTCAACGCCGAAGAGGTCGTCGATCGGATCACGGTCCCCGCCCACACCTTCGGCGGCTGGTTCGACATCTTCAGCCAAGGCACTCTCCGCGGCTACGCCCTGCTCAGCAAAAAAGGCGCCTCCGAAGCCGCCCGCAAAGGGAGTCACATGGTCATCGGCCCCTGGGGTCACGGCTCCTCCCAAAAGTTTGGCGATCTCGATTTTGGCCCCCACGCCCATGTCGATCAACACGCGCTCGAACTCCGCTGGTACGACTTTCACCTGAAAGGCGTGCAAAACGGCCTCGACAAGGAACAGCCAGTCAAAATCTACGTCATGGGCCGTAACGAATGGGTTGGCGAAAATGAATACCCGCTCGCCCGCGCGCAATACAAGAACCTGTACCTCCACTCCGGCGGCAAGCTGGCGTGGACGGAGCCCGCCGCCGACGCCAAACCCGCCGCCTACCGCTACGATCCCGATAACCCCGTTCCCAGTCTCGGCGGCAACAACTGCTGCGGTACCCCAACCCCCGCCGGGCCGCGAGACCAGCGCCCGCTAGACTCCCGTGGCGACATTCTCCATTACACCTCCGATTTCCTTACCGAACCGCTCGAGGTCACCGGCCCCGTCAAACTCGTCCTCCATGCCGCCAGCGATTCGCCCGATACCGATTTCGTCGCCAAATTGATCGATGTCTATCCCGATGGCCGCGCCCTTAACATGGCCGAAGGCATCCTCCGCGCCCGCTTCCGCGACGGCGCCGATAAACCTCAACTCCTCGAACCCGGCAAGACGTACGAATTTACCATCGACATGGTGGGCACCGCCGTCGAGTTCCAACGCGGCCATCGGATCCGCATCGACGTGACCAGTAGCCACTTCCCGCAATTCGACCGCAACCCCAACACCGGCGAACCGTTCGGCACCGGGACCAAAGTGAGAATCGCTTCACAAACCGTCCATCACTCCAAAGCCCACCCTTCCCACGTCGTGTTGCCAGTCATCCCTTCCAGAAAGTAGTAAGAAAATCATGTTTGTCGCCGACATGACCTGGCCCGCCGTCCAGGCACTTAGTAAGAGCACGCCCGTTGTGATTCCCATCGCCGCGGTCGAACAACACGGGCATCACCTGCCCGTCTATACCGACAGCCTCCTGCTCGGCGAGGTGGTCCGCCGCGCCGAGGCCGAACTCAAGGAAAAAGCGCTCTTCGCCCCGCTCCAATGGCTCGGCAACTCGCACCACCACACCGATTACCCCGGCACCATTTCCGCCGCCCCCCGGCTCTATCTGGACCTCCTCCGCGATCTCGCCGAAAACTTTCTCCAACACGGGTTCTCGCGCATCTATTTTCTGAATGGCCACGGAGGAAACATCATTCCCGGCAAACAGGCCGTCTTTGAGCTTCGCCAAAAATACCGGGACCGTACCGATCTGCTCCTTCTCTTCTCTAACTACTGGGATCTCGGCCAACCGCCCGCGGAGTATGTCCAACAGGAAATGGGCCACGCCTGCGAATGGGAGACATCCATGATTCTCCGCCTCGCCCCGCACCTCGTCGCCGCCGACATACAAACGCTGGAAACAGTTCCGTCGGGCTACGGATTCACTCCCGCCTACCGCGGTTGGATCACCAAGGACCGCACGCCTACCGGTCACATCGGCTCGCCTCAACACGCAACCGTCGAAAAGGGCGAGCACCTGTTCACCCTCTTCTCAAATGGCGTGGTGAACTTTGTGAACCAGGTCTCCGCTTGGGACGGGAGTAGCTGGGATTGAAACCCAAGAATTGGAAGTGGTGGGTCTGCGCCCTCCTTCTGTTGGCCAGCACCATCAACTACATGGACCGGATGACGCTCGCCAGCGTCTCCCGCCGCGTCATCGAAGAGCTGCATCTTTCCAAAGCCGATTACGGCATGGTCGAGCAGTACTTCGGCTACGCGTTCGCTCTGGGAGCGATTTTCTTCGGCGTGATCGTCGACCGCGTCAGCACCAAGTGGCTCTACCCCTTGGTCCTCTCGCTGTGGTCCCTGATGGGGATCCTGACCGCCTTCGCCGGTGTTGGAGGAGGCGCCAACGCGCTCAGCAGTCTCCTGCTGTGCCGTACGCTGCTCGGGCTATTTGAGTCCGGCCACTGGCCCTGCGCCCTGCAAACAACGCAGCGCCTGCTCGCGCCCGAAGATCGCGCCTTCGGCAACAGCATCCTGCAAAGCGGCGTTTCCATTGGCGCCGTCGTCACCCCGTTCATCGTCGGCGCCATGTTGACGCCCGCGCCGGGCAGTTGGCGCTTGCCCTTCATTGTGATCGGTGGCGCGGGCGTCTTCTGGGTCGTGGCCTGGATCTGGACCATGCGCGGCCAATCGCTCGAAGCGCCCGAAAAAATCGAAGTGAAACCGGCATGGGCCGCCTCCGCCCGCCAGGTCCTGCTGGACCACCGCTTTTGGCTGCTGGCTCTCGTTGTTTCCTGCATCAACGGTACCTGGTCGCTCTATCGCGTCTGGCTCCCGCTGGCGCTCCAGGACAAATCGGGTCTGGCATTCACCGAAGAACAAACGCTCAGCCGCATATTGCCGCTCTATTACATCGTCACCGACGCCGGCTGCCTACTCGCCGGCGCCGCCACCGTCTGGCTCCATCGCCGCGGCCTTACCGTCCTAAATTCGCGCCGCTGGGTCTTCACCGTTTGTAGCCTGCTGGTAATGCCGGCCATGTACCTTCCGGCCATGGCCCGCGGCGAGCTAGCCGTCCCCGGCCTTTCGCCAACCCAAGCCGCCATGGCCGTCCTCTTAATGACCGCCGCCGGTAGCCTCGGTGTCTTTCCTTGTTACTATTCGTTCACTCAAGAGCTATCCAAACAACACATCGGCCTGGTGACCGGCCTGTTATCGTTCATCGCGTGGATCGTCCCGTCAAGCCTTCAAAAGCCGCTCGGCGCTCACATTGACCGGACCGGATCCTACGATCTGGCCTTTGAAGCGGGCGCTTGGCCAATCGTCATCGCCGCCGCGGCGCTCTGGCTCTTCTGGGATCTGGGCTGGATCGGGCGGCGTTCCGCCGCCACCGGGTAAATATCTACGCACGAAGCCGACGAAAAGCCGGTCATGTATCATCTTAGAAAAGCCGTTGGTCAACCGCAGAAATCGACGTATTCCCATTCGAATCGACAGGTTCGCCCACTCTCCACATAGCTGAGAGTGCCATGGATTGTGGGCAGCGTCAAGCCCGGTAGTGTGCTCAGTCTACGTGACTGATTGGATCGTTCGCGTTGATCTTGGCTTGTCCCTGTGTTGTCACGTGAACTGTGAGGCTCCAACCCGGTTTTACGGTTTCCGCGAGACCGTAAGCTTAATGAGGCCCGCAGGAAGGGAGGCATCGCGATAGACTCCCACGAATCCCTGACCCAAGATTTTAGTCAGTGCTGTAGCAATAGCGATGAATGCTGGCGTATCGTCTTTTCTTGAAACCACTATTCCCGTTGGCAGGTTGGCGTTTGGAGAATAGAAACGCATTTGTCCTTGTCCCTCGACTGGAGCGCTCCAATTGACAGATGTAAGGGCTCCTGCCAATTGCCGCGCTAGCCTCTCGGTATCGCGCTCCCAGTACGGCACATCAATCACGGAACTCTGGCCCGCAAATGGCCTAGCCGCTTCGACGACAATGGTGAATTGCTCGGTAGTCAAATCAAGCCATCCCTGATTATCTTGAATTCGGCGGACTCCCTGTTCGATTCGAAGAACGCCGTTCTCTATTCGTAACTGTCCGCTCTTTAGCTCATTCAGTACCGATATCAGGTCTTGGGGATTAACCTGATCTGGGAGGATTCTGTTAAGAAGAGCAGGGATACTCTCGATTAGCTTTAGCTGTGCCGTGGTCAAGCTTGAACACGTAAGGTTAATATTTCCAGCAAGCGCCAGAATGTCGCTGCAAGACGCATTTTTAGCATCTTGCTTAACGCTCGGACTTTGCCCCATAAGATGAAGGGCGCTAACGATCAGCGTGAAGCCAATTCTAGCGCTTCTCGGGAAGCTGTTTTGTAGCATCACTGTTCTCCGGTGCTGGAGAACAGCTTAGCGCAACGTCTCGACCGGCGACTACATTTGAACAGGTGCTATCGATTGCCTTCTGCTCAACTGTTGACGGAGGAACGGGAGGTGAAATGGAGAGCTGCTGGCCAACCGGCGGTGCTTGCCTCGTGATCTTGGCCTTATTCGCTTCCAGATATACGGCATGCCCAACTCCGTATGAAGCCCCCAGCACTACAAGGCATAGCGCAATTCTAAAGTGTCCGTCCATTTGCAACCCATTATTCAAAACCCAATTCCAGAAAATCAGGGCCATGATGGCCAATACGAATCTTTCTAGCCAAACCATCGCGAACTCGTTCCATAGTCGGTCACGCCAAACAACATATTCCATGGTACACCCCTATCAGGCCGCATTTAACTCAACTCAAAACGGGTACCAGCCATTCCGGGCAGTGGGCGTCAGATTGAAGCGTTCGGCCTTATACTACGCCAGAAGCTATCCAATAGTCCACACTCGGTCCGTGATTCCCGCAGCCATATCCGGGGTTCTTGTGAATCCGCCCATGAAGTTGTAGAACGCGAACCACAGACAGAGCGCAGTCCAGCGATTTTTCCACTACCTCAAGCCTCGCTCGATTCAAACTGATGCACTACCCAAAAACCTATTGACATATACTCAGCCGTCTGTATAATAAGTTAACTGAGTATGGCAAAAGTCGATTCGTTGCAAGGCGCCCTCGATCTGCTGGTCTTGAAGATCCTGCTCCGCCGTCCCGGTCTTCACGGCTACGCCATCATGGCTGCCGTCAAGGAGATGTCGGAGGAAGTCCTTCGAGTCGAGGAAGGTTCTCTGTATCCTGCGCTCCACCGCATGGAAGAGGCCGGCTGGATCGGGGCCAAGTGGATCACCAAGGAAACCGGGCGCAGGGCGCGAATCTACCATCTTACCGACGCTGGTGGGAAACAACTCGCCGCGGAGGAGGCCCGCTGGCAGGCGGTAACCTCGGCCGTAAATCGCATACTAAGGATGGCCTGACTATGTCACTGTGGTCGCGGATCGCCAACGTCTTTCGCGCGGATCGGCTGAACCGCGATCTCGATGAGGAGCTCGAATCCCATCTCGAGGAAGCCATCGAGCAAGGCCGCGACCCGGAGGAGGTCCGCCGCGCCTTCGGCTCCACGCTCCGGACCCGGGAGGCGAGCTACGACCACAAAGCCACCCAATGGCTCGACTCTCTCCGTGCCGACACCATTTTCGGCTGGCGCCAGCTCCGCAAGAACCGGACGGCCTCTATCGCGGCCATCCTATCCCTCGCCCTCGCCATCGGCGCCTGCACGTCGGCCTTCCGCCTGATAGACGCTCTCCTCCTGCGCCCCTTGGCCGTCGCCGATCCCCACCGCCTTTACTTCCTGGCTTACCAGTACATCGACAATGCCGGCAAACCCGACTCCGGCGACAGCTTTGATTACCCCGCCTTCCGCGAGCTTCGCGCCTCCGTCGCGGACCAGGCCGAGTTGATGGCCATTTCCTATGCCAGCCGTATCGACCTGACATACGGCTCGGATCACGAGATGGAAAAGGTGTTCCGCCAGTATGTCTCCGGTTGGACTCTGGGTTCGTTCGGACTGCGGCCGGTGCTCGGCCGCCTACTGTCGGCGGCTGACGACCTCAAGCCCGGCACCCATCCCTACGCGGTTCTTTCCTATGACTATTGGACCAGCCGTTTCGGGCGGGATCCCGGCGTTCTCAAGCGCACCTTCCGCTCCGGCAACGACCTATTTGAGATTGTCGGTGTGGCCCCGGAAGGCTTCACCGGCACCGAGACCGGAACGATGACGGACATTTTCGTCCCGGCGATGATGAACGCCAAGGCGATCGATGACCCGAACTGGGGATGGTTCCGCACGTGGGTTCAATTGCGGCCCGGCGCCGATCCCGAACAGGTGCGCCAAAGGCTGCGGGCGAGGCTGATCGCCTCCCGCCAGGAGAAGGTCAAAACATGGGGCCCGGAAACCCCTAAGAAGCGTGTGGATGAGTACGTCACCCGTCCCCTGCTGATGGAGCCCGCCGCCGCGGGCGTCTCGGGCATGCAGAAGACATATCGCCGGTCGCTCGGCATTCTCGGCGTCCTGGTGGGCCTCGTTCTCCTCATCGCGTGCGCGAATGTGGCGAACCTGATGACCGCGCAAGCCGCTATGCGCGGCCGCGAAATGGCGCTGCGCGTATCCATCGGGGCGGGCCGTGGACGTCTGGTCCAACTGGTGCTGGTCGAGAGCGCGCTGCTCGCCGTCATCGCATCCGCTCTCGGCGGATTGTTCGCCTGGTGGTCCGCTCCGTGGGTGGTTAGCCTCATAAACCCTCCGGATAACCCCGCCCGCCTGCTCCTCCCGGCGGACTGGCGCGTACTTGGATTTGCCACTCTGCTGGCCCTCGCTGTGACTCTGCTGTTCGGCCTGGCTCCGGCGCTGCGGGCCTCCGCGGTCAAACCCTCGAGCGCGCTAAAAGGCGGCGAAAACCCGCATGCGCGCCGCCGCCTTATGAACGTTTTGGTCGCCGCCCAGGTCGCTTTCTGCTTTCTGGTTCACTTCGTCGCCGGCCTCTTCGTTTCTACGTTCGATCGCCTTTCCCATCAGGCGACGGGATTCGAGGCCGAGCGGTTGCTGGTGCTCGAGACCACATCGAATAGTAAGCAGCCCTTTCCCTATTGGGACCAGGTCGCCGATCATCTGCGCGGGTTGCCCGGCGTCGAATCCGCCGCCCTTTGCGGTTGGGCCCTGATGAGCGGCAACGGCTGGAGCAATGGCGTCTGGGCCAATGGCCACTCGCCCGACGGAGGCGTTGAGCCTTACTTTCTGGCCGTGTCGCCCCGCTGGTTCGACACTATGAAGATTCTCCTTATCGACGGGCGGGACTTCCGCGACACGGACATGCAGCCCAAAGTGGCGGTCGTCAACGAAGCGTTCGCAAAGCGTTATTTCAATGGCCAAAGCCCCGTCGGCAAATGGTACGAAAGAATGACGGACCGCACCACGCGCGTGCGCGTCGAGATCGTCGGGCTTGTGCGTGACGCCCGGTATCGCAACATGCGGGAGCCAATCCGGCCGACGGCCTATGTGCCGCTCCGCTCTCCCGGCAAAGACGGGGTACCGGAGGGCGCGGACTGGGGTTCGTTCGTCGTTCGTTCGAAGGACCCGGATCCGCTCAAACTGGCTGCTATCGCACGGCAGGAGGTGCCCCGCGCCCGCTCCGAATTCCGCGTCAGCAACATCCAAACTCAATCGGAACTGGTCCGCTCTCACACCATACGGGAGCGCATGTTGGCCATGCTGTCGCTCTTCTTCGCCGGTGTCGCCCTGCTGCTTTCTGGCGTGGGCTTATACGGCGTGCTCGACTACTCCGTCCTGCAGCGCCGACGGGAAATCGGGATCCGCCTCGCTCTAGGCGCGCAGCCGGAGCACATCGTACGCCGGGTCACCGCCGAGGTCTTTTCCATGCTCGCGATTGGCTCGCTGGCGGGCCTATCGATGGGCGTCGCATCGGAACGCTACCTGGAAGCTCTCCTCTTCAACGTGAAGGCCACCGACCTCACGATGCTTGCCCTCCCCACAGTGACAATACTGGCCGCGGCGCTGTTGGCGGCCATTCCGCCCGTCATACGAGCGGTGCGGATCGATCCGGCTTCCATGCTGCGGACCGAGTAATGGAAGGTCGGCGGAGGGCCTCCCGGTCTGCCGCCGACAAGCCGCTAAAACTCCAGCTTGAATACCAGTTGCTGATACAACCGTCCGCCCAAGCCGGAGAAGCTTCCCTGATTGCCGTTGATCTTACCGAAGCTCACGCGATTCGCGGGCCGCAGGTCAACCGTCGTGCTCGGATTGTTGAAGAAATAATACTTCAGCGGGTTATTCACGTCATACCGCAATGACCCCTTAAACCGCTCCTTCACGGTGAAAGTCTTCGAGATGCTCACCTGATGCCACAAATTGCCGGGCCCGGTAAGAATATTGCGGCCGGAATTTCCCGCCGTGAATGCCGCCGGGTAGGCGAAAGCGTCAACGTCGGCCCACGCCGGCTGGCACGCGAGCTGATGCCGGCACGGGCCCTTGCGATCCCAGTCCAGCCTAATGCTGTCATAGGTCCGTCCCGGCGCCATATCCGCTCGCTGCCCGCCCGGCAAATAGTTAGAGGGCGACCCGGTAAAGCCAAAGGTCAACGGCACACCGCTCTCCGCCGTTTGGATCACGTTCAACTCCCAGCCGCCCAAGGCGCCATTCATGAACCAGTTGCTATCGTTCATCCACTTCCGGCCCTTTCCGAATGGAAGTTCCAACAGCGCATACGTAATCCAGCGGTGCGACACGTCATAGCTCGATCGGGCTTTCTCCAGCCGCCGGTTGTAGAACGTGATCCCGCCCGCCGCGCCGTCGTCGGAGGCTTCGTCAATCGACTTGCCGAACGTATAAAAGCTGGTGACGCTGAAGCCATTCCCCATGCGTTTTTCCATCTTTACCGTTCCCGAATGGAATGAGCTGTGGCCGTAGTTGGAGTAATGAAACACCGACCCGAATTGAGTGTACGGCTTGAAGTTCTGCGACGCGCGGAAGATATTGAGCAGTTGCGCCGGGTCGGTCGAGACATTCAGCGGAATCTGATTAATATCCCAGCGGTTCAACAGCCCCACTCCGGCCGATCCCTGATAAGTCGCTTCGACAAGCATCGTGTTGCTCAACTGGTACTGAAAGCCGCCGTTCCAGTTCATGATGTACGGCATGCGCATGTTCGGATCGCGCCAGGATGCCGTGCGCGTGCTGTAGTTAGTACCCACAAACGGCGCCGTGCCGTCCGCCTGCACTTGGAACGGTATAGAGGGCGGGCCAGTGCGCAGGTAAAAGGCGACGTCGGGGTTGCCCGGCTCCCGTTCCACCGCGGCCGAAGCGAAATACTCCTCAAAATTTTCAGTCAATCCATTCGTCCACAAATCCAATGTGTTCACGGCGAACCCGCCGCGGAACACAAGTCTAGGATTGATCGTATAAGCCAATCCGATCCGCGGCTGGAAGTTGTTGAGGTCGCGGCCGGCCAGCGCTCCCTTGCCATGGAGAATTGCGCCGGCGCGTCCCGTCAACCGGTCGATGGCCTGCGGATCGAACTGGCTTTGTTGGCCGTACTTCGTCGAGAACGGAGACTCATACTGCCACCGGACGCCAAGGTTCAAAGTCAGGTTCCGCTTCACCTTGAAGTCGTCCTGGAAGTAGAAGGCGTGGCCCCACCAACGCGGCAGCCACGTGGCCAGATCCCGCGTATATTCGGCTCGCGTTACCGAACCCAGCATAAACGCCGCATAAGCGTTACCAGTGTTCGGCCGGAACGGGAAGTCCGTGCCGCCAAAGTGGTAGACGCCCGATGGATTGGCCGCAACCCTCACGTTATGCCGCGTCCGCATCAGTTCATATCCGGTCTTGAACACGTGACGTCCGGATACTTTCGTAATGTTGTTTTGCAGGCTCAGGCTCTCATTCACGTCGGTCGACGCGCCGCCTGGAAAATCGATGATCAGGCGCCGGCCCGCCACGCCGCCGGGACATTCGGCCGTGAACACCGCCGCACAAACAAAAGTCGGCATCGTATCGGCGCTGACATTTGGAATGCCAAACTGCTGCGCCCAGTTCTGCCCGACACTTCCCGGCTCCCGAATGTTAAAGCGGCGATTGAACCCCAATCGCAACTCGTTCACCATCGTTGGGTTAATCGTGAAGGTGTCGGAAACGACAACCTGATTGTGATTAACCGGGATCGGCACGGTATTGAAATCAAACTCACGGTTGGCGGCGGCTACCTGCCAGCGCCCATTAAACGAGCGGTGCCGGAAGTACGACCAACGTCCGAACATCTTGTGCCGGTCCGAAAATGAATGATCGATCTTAGTGTCGAAACTGGTTCGATACGACCGGTAGACCGTATCCGCGCTCAAGTTGTCGCGCGGCCCGACGTTACTATTAATCGCCTGGTTGAAGCGGTTACTCTCCGGCGTGAACGGGTTGAAGCTCATGAACTTGGTGTATACCGGGTCCACGCGGCTCATCGGAACCCGATTTCCCGGAAACTGCGTGCGGGAGTAAGTGCCATCCGCGGCGCGGGTCAGCGACGCTGGATCATATACCGGCTGACCAATGCCGCCAAAGCTGAAGTCACCCGCCAGCATCGCCGGCGATGGCACGATGGCATAAGCATTCTCCGACGCCTTCTCGTGGTGCCGTTGGAACGCCCACATGAAGAACGTCTTGTTCCGGCCATTGTAGATTTTCGGAATGGCGATCGGTCCGCTGATCATCGCGGACATCAAATGGAACCCGAAGTTATTCGTCGGCACCGTAGCGTCCTGCCAATTGCGGTGGATGAAATGCCGCGCCATGTAGCGTTCCTCCGCCACCCCATGCAACTGATTTCCGCCGCCCTTGTAAGTTACGTTCATCAGCCCACCGCCCGAATGGCCATACTCGGCGGGCAATACGGTAGTAAGTACTTTTATCTCCTCCATCGCGTGCTGCGAAGTCGACATGTTGCGCCCGGTACCCAGACTTCCCGTTCCGGGCGTCGTTCCGGCGACGCCGTCATTGGCCAACGTAAACGCGCGCGACCGGCCGCCGGCGGAATGGCCCGCACCGTTTTGCGAAGTCACGCCCGGCACCAGCCATAGCATGCTCTCGATCTTCATCTGCGGCGTGGGTAGTTTCACCAACTCCGTACCCGTCACCAGATGGCCCGTCACGGAAGTCTCTACCTCCAGCAGCGCCACCGACGCCGATACCTCCACCTGCTCGGCCACGCTGCCAACTTCCATCAACACGTCCACCCGCGCCGTCTCAGTCGAACGGACCTGAATCGACGACCGCAACACCCGTTTGAATCCCTGGGCCTCGAACGCGACTTCGTACATACTCGGATTCAGATAGGGAGCCCGATAGAGCCCCTCCCCGTTCGTCATCGCCGTGTAGACGAACTGCGTGCTCTTATCGGTAATCCGCACGGACACGCCTGGAATGGCCGCGCCGCTCGGATCCGTGACGATCCCGGTGATAATGCCCTGTCCCGTTTGACCGATGGCCACGAGCGAGAGAAGGAAAGCGATAACGACAGCAGATTTCATGACAGCAAGACTCCTTTAGGTGGATTGTACTCGCTTTCAATCCCGTTTATCGCCAACCTCGATCCCAGGGTTGCTGCAGCGTTGGATCGTTCGCGTACCGCTTCACACTAAATTCAATCCGATCCCCGGCTCCCGGCGCCAGTTTCACGTAGAACACGGGACCATCCACTTTCACATTTTTTCCGCCAACTTTCGCGGAAGCGAAGCTGTGCTCTCCATACGCCCCGGCCTGTACCGCAACGACTCGCGGCTCCACATTGCCGATATTCACCAGCGTCAACGTCACCGAATCGGCGGAGAATTTTTCCACCAGCGCTCCCACATCTTCCGGCAGTCCGCTCCGCCGCTTCACCGGGTCGAAGTATCGCACGCGCGCGTGCAGCGTCCAAATGTTCCCGGTCAAATAGGAACCTAACGTCAACTTCGACAATGCATCCGTCGCCGCTGGATTCATGCCCATCAAATAATCGGCCAATCGTGTATCGGCCGATGTATCGTCCGCATCGATCTCCTTCACGTTATCCCGCACAAACTGTAAATCCTGCCGCAGCGCCTTCTCCGGAAACGAACTATCCTTCCCCTCCAAAAACGCCATCCACCCATCGGAAGGAATTAACTCCCGGTCTTTTCCATCCAACGACCACAAGTAGATCTCCGTCAACCGGTTGACAAACAAATTCGGCGTCCAGTTGTACCATTCCTCTTTCCCGCCCGTGTATTTATGGCCCCGCGGATCGCCATACCCGTTCGGCAGCATCGTCCGCCCGTTCACCACTTTCTTCTGCGCATACAAATTCGCCATTTGCTTCCGCAGTGTCGCCACGAATCCCGGGTTACCCTGGCTCAACAGATACGCATTCCCAAACCCCGGCCACGAACCGGAGTCAAACGTATTTCGATGCGCCGTCTGCTCGATTTCCCCGTCGAAAATCGTGAAGTTCCATCCGTAGGTGCCCTTGTACCACTTCCCGCCGTACTCGCCGCCCGCCTTGCCATTCAGCCCGATATTCGTGGGAATGTTGCCGCCGTTCAAGTCCGTGCGCTCCTTCCAAGCGCCCACGTATTCAAGGACCCAGTCTTTATACTTCTTCTCACCGGTCAACATGTACGCATTCGTCGCCAACCCCGTCGAGGCCAGATTCAGCGGATGATCTCCGACGCTGTCCAGATACTCATCGCAATGCGCCAGCATCTTATCGTAGACCGAGAGCAGTTCCACCATCCCTTTCCGCCCCTGTTTCCCATGCAGTAAGTGAAAGGTCCCGGGCACGGCGTCGCCCACCCAGTCGTAGGTCGTCGCCTTGTGCAGCATCGGCCCCTTACTGCCCGTCCAGATACTCTTAATGACTTTATTCACCGGATCATAATTGGGAGCCTCCGGGTCTTCGTTCATATACAGCCCGGCGAATCGTTTCATGCGCGCGCGGAACACCGGGTCATTCGGATCCGACAAACCCTGGAACATAAACCCGCGAATCCCCTCGCCCGTATGAAACCAATCGGACTGTGTAATGAACTCTTTGTGATAAGCGCCATGCTCGGCGATCTTCGTCTTCACCGTCCGCAGCTCTTTGTACTGCTGCAGGTGGCCCTCCAGGGCCTTCTTGTAGGACTGCAGCACGGTGTCCGACCCGCCCAGCGCATGCAGCAGCGTCCAGTTGTAGAAGGTCTCGATGGCGTCATCGGGACCATCGAGCGTCCCCCAGCGCGGCGTGTGTTTCAGGTACCCGCGCGCATCCAGAAATTTCCCGGCGAAGCGGTCGCACGCCGCCGAGCTCTGCCGGAGCAACTCCCGCTCCAATAGCGCCCAGGCCGGGGCGGCCATCGGCTTTTCGATCAATACACCCGGCTCGGCTCCAAATCCTACAACAATGCCCAGTAGCGCCAAGCAAAAAAGACTTTTCATCCTTACTCCAATCGAAGGCAGCATATAAACACTCCACGAACCTGTCAAGGTCAACCGGATGCGCACGACGCGCACTGTTGTGTTATGCACCGGTGTCCGCTATCCTTACAGTAATTCTGTTGGGGCGGAAGACCTTGTGTCTTTCGCAAACTTGTTTTCCAGGGGTTGTAATGCCTGCCCAACAGAATTTCGTTCGGATCTGGGTCGCCTTGTTCGCTTTTGGCGCCTATGCCCAGGATGCCGCTCGCTTGACCGGCTCCGTTGTGGACGCTTCCGGGGCCGCCGTGCCCGGAGCGCAAATCGAACTGTCGCTCTCCGGCGGCACGACGCCTGTCAGCCGCGTCAAGGCCAGCGATCAAGGACTGTTTACGATTCCCGGGCTACGGCCGGGCGCCTATGATCTCACCGTGAACGCCACCGGGTTCCAGCGGCAAACCGTCCGCGGTCTGCGCCTGGAGACCGGGCGCGAACTCAGCCTCAGCGCCGTCCGGATAGAAGTGGGGACCGTGGCCGAGGCGGTGGAGGTGATCGCGAGTTCGGCGGCGGTTCAGACCGGCAACGCCGAGGTCTCCACCACTGTCACGAACGAACAGATCAGCCGGCTGCCGATGTTTAACCGCAGTCCGCTCGGCCTTATCACGACCCAGGCCGGGGTAACGAGCGGCCGCGGCCCGACGACGATTAACGGCATGCGCGTCTCCTTCACCAATGTCACGCTCGACGGAGTGAATATTCAGGACAACGCCGTGCGCACGAACAACCTCGACTTTCTGCCCAATCTGCTGCTGCTCGACCAAGTGGCGGAGATGACCATTTCGACGTCCAACGTCGTCTCGGCGGTGGGCGGCGGAGCGGCGCAGGTGAGTTTTTCGACGCCTTCCGGCGGGAACCAGTTCCATGGCTCGGCGCTCTGGTACAACCGCAACAACGCCTACGCCGCCAACACCTGGTTCAATAACCGGGACCGCATCGAACGGCCGTTCCTGAACCAGAATCAGGCCGGCGGCTCGCTGGGCGGGCGCATTGTCCGGAACAGGCTGTTCTTCTATTCGAACTACGAGGCGTACCGGCTGCGGCAGCAATCGGCTTTGAACCGGACGATTCCGACGGCCACGGCGCGGCAGGGCGACTATATCTATCGCGGGGCGGGCGGGGCCGTGCGGCAGGTAAACCTGCTGCGACTGAAGGGTTTGGCTATCGATCCCTTCATCCGCGGCGTACTGGACCGCGTGCCGGGACCGGAGAACATCAACAATTTTCGCGCCGGCGATTCGAACGACCAACTGCTACGCAACACGGCCGGCTACACGTTCACGTCGCGGACTAACAGAACGCGAAACAACTTACTCGGTAAGTTAGACTACATACATTCGGAAAAGAACCATGTTAGCGGCACTTACGCCTGGAACGGCGATTTGGTGGACCGCGCGGACGCTGCTAACCACAACGATTACTCGCGCATCCCGAAGATACAAAACGACAACCGGACCAACTTCGCGTCCGGCACCTGGCGCTGGAACCCACGGCCGGCGTTGACCAACGAGTTGCGCGCCGGATTCAACTTCGCGCCCGGCAACTTCGTGACCACCGAGGACTTCGGCGCTTTCCTGGTGACCGGATACCCGTTCAGCAATCCGGTGAATCAGATCAGCCTGCCCGAGTCGCGAATGACGCGGACATTCAATTATCAGGACAACGCCAACTGGCTGCGCGGGCGGCACAACCTGAGCTTCGGATTTCAGGGCCAGACGGTGAACCTGAAGGCGGACTCCGACAATGGCATCCGGCCCACATGGACGATCGGTTTCCCGACGGGAAGCCCATTTTCATTGAGCGCGGCCGACCTTCCGGGCATTGGCACAGCCGATCTGGCCGCCGCGAATACACTGCTGGCGACGCTGGGCGGCTTTGCCGCCACCGGCACCAAGCAGTTCAATACCGTCGATCCCAAGACCGGTTTCGCACCGGAGGCGCTGCGGCGAGTGGAATATCGCTATCACAACTGGTCCTGGTATCTGCAGGACCAGTGGAAGGTATCGCGGAAGCTGACGCTGATCGCCGGTTTGCGATACGAGTACTGGACACGGCTGGAGGAACGAAACGGCCTGGCCCTGTTGCCGGTGATCGAGCCGGGCAAAACGGCCATCGACGCGCTGCTCTCCAATTCGACACTGGACTTTGCCGGATCCGCGGCCGGCAGGCCATGGTACAACCGCGACTTGAATAACTTCGCGCCTAACTTCGGTTTCGCTTTCGACCCGTTCGGCGCGGGCAAGACGGCCATTCGCGGCGGATACTCGGTCAATTTTGTAAACGACCAATTGATCGGCGCGCTGGATAACAACGTGATCGGGACTAACAAGGGGCTGCAACAGCAGGTGACGCTGCGCAACCAGAACGCGCGGCTGGGCGCCGGGCTGCCGGCGATTCCCACGCCCACGCTGCAGGTGCCGCGGAAGTTCTCCGACAACTGGGCGCTCGACCGCGGCAGCGCGTTTGGCATCCCGGACCCCAACCTGCGGACACCGTATGTGCAGCAGTTCAACTTTGGTATTCAGCAGGAGATTAAAGGCGCGGTGGTGGAGGTTCGCTATGCGGGCAACCGGCAGACAAAGCTGCTGCGCGCTTTCGACTTCAATCAGATCGTCATCAAGGACAACGGCTTTTTGGAAGATTTCCGGCGAGCGCAAGGCAATGCCAACGCGGCGGCGGCGGTTGGCCGGGGCTTCGACCCGCGCTACAACGCGAGTGTGCCCGGAAGCCAGCCGTTGACCGTATTCCCGCAGTTGAACGGAGGCGGGTTTCTGACCGATCCGGTGGTCACCCCGTTGATACGACAGGGGCGCGTGGCCGACCTGGCGCAAACGTATGTCGATTTTGGGCTGGAGGGCGACGTGCGGTTCTACCGCAACGGTAACTCGCTGGGCACCAACATGCTAACTAACTACTCGAATGGCACTTATCATTCCTTGCAGGCCGACATCCGAAAGCGGCTCCCGCGAAACGTGTTTTTTCAGGGGAATTACACTTGGTCGAAAGTGCTGAGCGACTCGAGCGGCGATGTGCAGACGCGGTTTGAGGCGTTCCACGATTTCGCCAACGCGGCGCTGGAGCGGTCGCGCAACGTGTTCGATTTGCGCCATTCGGCAAAAGCCAATTTCGCCTACGAACTGCCTTTCCGCGGCGGGCGATATAGGCGGTTGCTGGAAGGCTGGGGGTTGAGCGGCGCTACGATTTGGCAGAGCGGCAACCCGTTAAGCATTCTTTCCGCGCGGGGAACGGTGAACCGCGGCGCGCGCGCGGCGCAGAACGGGGCGAATACGGAGCTTAAATTGGACCAGTTGGACGAACTTATCGGCGTGCGAATGACGCCATCGGGACCGATGTATATCGCGGCGTCGGCGCTGGGCCCGGACGGGCGCGCAGTGGTCTCCGACGGTCAAACGCCGTTTAACGGGCAGGTGTTCTTTCATCCGCAAGCCGGGACGATCGGCGGGCTGCAGCGACGGATGTTCTCCGGCCCGGCGACGTTCGATCTGAACGCCAGCGTGCAGAAAACCACGCGGATCGCCGAACGCCATTCGCTCGAAATCCGCGTGGAGGCGTTCAACGTTTTGAACCATCCGGCGTGGTTTCTGGAAGACCAGAATATAGAGTCGACCAACTTCATGAAGATCGCCCAGACGTTCAACGCGCGGCGACTTTTACAGTTTGGGCTCTATTACCGCTTTTAGCGGAAAATCGATTTTCCTTTTTTTCAGGCCGTTTTGTTTGTTTTCAAAACGTTGTGGCGAATTTTGGCGGGTTCGTTTCGAGGGCTTCCTACTTCTTCGGTATGAACGCCGGGTTGTACTTCCCTTGTTCGGCGAACCCGCCGAGTTCCTTGCGCATGGGGGAATGGCGGGGATAGCTGTCGAAGATGGACCCGGCGCCGAGAATGCGCGGATCGGACTCTAATTTCAGGATCGCTTCCAATTGTTGGCGGTGGTCCTCCAGCGCCTTTTTGTGGGCGGGCATGGCGGCCAGATTTTGCAGGCAGGCCGGGTCCTTCACGATGTCGAAAAATTCCTCGGCGGGGCGCTTGTTAAGGGACAAGTTATGAAACTTATCTTTGTCCGCGACGACTACGGACTTGGTGGGGCCGTTGTCGATGTCGGCAAAAAGGGGCGGATCACCGGCGGGCCACAGGTCCGGCGCGAAGTTGCGGATGTAGAGATGGCGCGGGGTGCGCAGCGCGCGACAGGGGTAGCCGAGATTGTCGCGGCGGGCGTGGGAGTGACGCTCGCGGCCCGCGGTAATCGCGGTCCGGGCGGGATCGACCTGGCCACTCTTTGTGGACTTCAGGGCGGTTAAGAGGCTGCGTCCGGACATCTCTTTACTGGGCGAGAGACCGGCGGCTTCAAGGAACGTCGGGGCGAAGTCGCGGAAGCTGATGAGGTCGTCAATGGCCCGATTGGCGGGGACGTTTTTCGGCCAGGAGACGGCAGTGGGAAGATGGATACCGTACTCGTACAGATTGGCCTTAGCGCGCGGGAAGGACATGCCGTTGTCGGCGCAGACGACGATGAGCGTGTCGGCGAATTCGCCGGTCTTCTCGATGGACGCGAGGATGCGGCCGAGTTGGCGGTCGAAGTACTCGATTTCTTCGTAGTAATCGAGCATGTCGGAGCGGACTTCGGGAGTGTCGGGGAGGAAGGCTGGGACCCTGACCTTGGCGGGATCTTTGCCGGCGGCCGCGCCGGACCCCGGACGGTAGACGCGATGGGTTCGTGACTGCCGATCCAAAAGAAGAAGGGCTTGCCGGCGGGACGCTGTTTGAGGAATTCGTCAAAGTTAGCGGCGTAGTCGCCGGCGTGAACGTCGAGGTTGCCTTTGGGCACTTTGCGTTCATCAAAGGCCGGGCCGGCCGGGTTATGAGGCCAGCCGGCATCCCTGAAATTGGCCGGACCGGCGCCTTTGCCGGTGAGTCCGGTGTAATAGCCGGCCTGACGGAGCAGATCGGGAAAGACGGTGAATTTTTTCGGGAAGAGACTGGCGTGAGTACCGGCTTCCTCAAGCTGCCAGATGGAGCGGCCGGTGAGAATGGAGGCGCGGGAAGGGGCACAGCCGGGGCAGGTGGAAAAAGCGTTTCGGCAGAGGACGCCGGACTTGGCGATGCGGTCAAAGCTAGGCGTTTTGACGATGGGATCACCGGCAGCGCCGGTGTGCGGCCAGGATTGATCATCGGCGATGGCGAAGAGTATATTTGGCCGGGGTAAGGCTTGGGCGACCGAGGCGGCAATAAATTGGCGGCGATTCATGGCGACGGCGGCCTGGTGGATAGTTAGTCGAGCCTGAGCGGACGGCGGATTTTACTAAGCGCTCTACACCATGAGACTATCAGGCGTTTGGGGTCTGGCAAGAGGCCCATATTTGCAAGTGGTTGATTCTGAGGGAAATATAAATTTCGATCTAGCATGACCGTATAAGTTTTCATCGGCGGAAAGACGGGAAATGGCCGTTATACGACGAGTCTGGAGCCCGGTGATGAAAACGTGCGATGAACGAAACCGGACCGAGAGGTCCGCTCATTTTCCAACCGCGAATAAGTCCTGGCGCTCGCTTCGATTCGCTATGACGCCGGGACGGATGGGGTTTGCCGGGAGTGGCATCAGGATGTTTCCAGTCGCCGCGGCGGGCCGGTGGCCGCTGGGAGAAACCGGAGACGGCAAAAACCTGCACCACCAGAAGAACTTTCGAGTCAGGGGAGGATTTCGAGGCGGCGTTTGGGGGTTTCGGCGTCGAGTTCTTCCTTTTCAAACGCTTCCAGGATTTCCAGGCCGGCGGTGATACGGCCAAAGGCGGTGTATTTGCCGTCGAGGTGGGGCGCGGGGCCGAGCATTAGAAAAAAGGACGTCGTGGCCGAGTCAGGATCGTCACTGCGGGCCATGGAGACAATGCCGCGGACGTGCTTGACGTCGTCCCGGAATTCGCCTTTTAACGAACGAACCCAGCGATCCGCATGGTGCGGGGCGCCGTTTGGCCGGGTGTTGCCCATGCCGCCTTGCACCACGAAGTCCTTGACGATGCGGTGGAAGGCCGTGCCGGTGTACCAGCCGGTATCGAGGAGCTTCAGGAACGCCCGGACGTGATTGGGGGCCCAATCGGGTTCCAGGGCGATTTCGACGGTTCCGAGCGTGGTGGGAAGTTTGACGGTTCGGCGAAGCTCGTCGATGGAGGCGTTCAGATAAGGCTCAACCTTCCTGGGTTCGATTGTGACCTTGTCGATGCGGACGGGGGCGTTGGCGAGCCCGTTTTCGCCGGTGGGGACCTGGGATATTTTTTCGACGACATCCATGCCTTCGGTGATGCGGCCGAAAGCGGAGAACTGGCCATCGAGGGACGGTTGGGGGGAGACGCAGACAAAGAATTGGACGCCATCGGAGTTGGGTTTGTTCGGGATGCGAACGGTGGATACGACGCCGCGTTCGTGCTTCATGGCGGAATATTCGGCGGGGAGGAGATTGAGGCCGCCGGTTCCCCAGAGGTTCTTGGGCGTCCGCGGGTTTTTGAGTAAGGGGTCACCGCCCTGGACGATGCCGTTGGCGATGACGCGGTGGAAGGCTCCGCCGTCATAGAAGCCTTTGCGGGCGCGGGCGATGAATTCGGCGACGTGTTTTGGCGCCATGTCCGGGGCGAATTCGAAGCGGAAGACGCCGAGGCCGGTGGTGACGACGGCTTCGAGCTCGGCCGGGGGCTGGGCGAAGGCGAGTGAGAGTAGAAAGGCGGGGGCGAGGAGCGGGGAGCGCATCGTGACCATCGTACCTCGCGTTGGCGGGGTCCTATCACTTTTCGATTCTGAACCGATATGCGGGGAAGTAGTGGAATGACGAGTCCAACGAAAGCACGAACAGAGGGGCGACAACGGTGCGGTCCGCCGCGCGCGGAAGTCGCGGCATTTCTTTGCGGATTGGCGGCCTTGACCGCTCTTGGACTCGCGCGTCAGGAGGCGATTTGGCTCTATTGGATAGGTCTGCCGTTGGGGGTTGGATTTCTGGCGTCTTCGGGTTGGAGCCTGTTCGAGCGTAAGCGGGTACTGGAGGAACGGGACCCGCGTATAAGCGAGGACCACTACCGGATGATGGTGAGCGCGATGTCGGAGGGGATGATACTGCGGAATCGTGAGGGAGAAGTGACGGCTTGCAATGAGAGCGCCGCACGGATTCTGGGAGTGCGGGCGGAGGACGTGCGCGGCAAAAGGGTAGCTCCGAACGGATCGTCAATGCTGCGGGAAGACGGACGGCCGTTCGAGTTCGACGAGTTTCCATCGATAGTGGCGCTCCGGACCGGCGACCGGCAACGGGGCGTGCACGCAATGATCGTGCCGATTGAGGGACCGCCGTTTTGGATCTCGATGAACGCCGAACCGATCATGGAACCGGGCGAGAACGAGCCGACCGCAGTGGTGACGACATTCCAGGACATCAGCGAGCAGAAGCGCATAGAAGGCGAACTGGAGCAACGGCAGCATGAGATGGAGGAGGCGCAGCGGCTGGCGCGGGTGGGAAATTGGAGCTGGCGAGTCGCCGGGGACCAAGTGGAATGGTCGCGGGAGTTATATCGAATTACCGGCCTGGACCCGGCCGCCGCCGCACCCGGTTACGCCGACCAAGTGAAAATGTATACGCTGGAAAGCTGGGCGCGGCTCTCGACGGCGGTGGGCCGGGCGTTGGAAACCGGGGAACCGTATGAGGTGGATCTGGAACTGATCCGGAACGACGGGACGAAGGTCCGGACAGTGGCCCGGGGCGAGGCGAAGCGAGACGAGAAGGGCCGGATCGTGGGTCTGCGCGGCACCTTGCAGGACGTGACGGCGTGGCGGCACGCGGAAGTCGCGCTGCGGGAAGCCAAAGAGACGGCCGAAGCGGCGACGCGGGCGAAGAGCGAGTTCCTGGCCAATATGAGCCACGAGATCCGGACGCCGATGAATGGCATTGTGGGCATGACATCGCTGCTGTTGCAGCAGAGCGGGATAAGGGGTGAGCAGCGCGACTGCCTGGAGACGGTACGGGCGTCAAGCGAGGCGCTGCTGGCGATTCTGAACGACGTTTTGGATTTTTCAAAGATCGAGGCGGGTAAGTTGGAGATTGAGCGGATTCCGTTCGATTTGGAACGGATGGTAGAGGACGCAATTGACGTGGTGGCGGAGACGGCGAGCGAGAAGGGCCTGGAAATGCAGTTCTATGTGAGTGGAGAAATGCCTTCGGTGGTAGTGGGCGACTCCCTGCGGCTGCGACAGATTTTGCTGAACTTTCTTTCGAATGCCATCAAGTTTACGGAACGGGGATCGGTGACGGTCCTGGCGGAACCGAGCGGGGAAGAGGCGCCGGGCGGGATTGGCGTGCGGTTCGCGGTGAGCGATACCGGGCAGGGGTTGACCGAGAAACAGCAGGCGAAGCTATTTCAGAGCTTCATGCAGGTGGATGTATCGACGACGCGGATGCACGGGGGAACGGGGTTGGGCCTTAGCATCTCAAGGCGGCTGGCGGAAATGATGGGCGGTAAGGTGGGCGTGCGGAGCTTGGAGGGCGAGGGAAGCACCTTCTGGTTCACGACGGTGCTGGGCGTGAGCGAAATCCCACTACCGGCGCCCGTTTCGCACGAGGCGCTGCGCGGAAAGGCGGTGTTGGTGGTCGGTAGCCAGACGATGGGCCTGCTGCTCGTGCGCCAGCAATTGGAGTCGCTGGGAATGCAAATGGTAACGGCGAGAAACGAGACGGAGGCGTGTCTGGCGGTGGAACGGGACGTTCCGCGATTCGGGGCGGCGCTGGTGGACGCGGACATGGCGGGAATAGACGCGCTGGAACTTGCGCGGCGTATGCGCGCCCGGAGCGCGGCGGACATTTTGCCGGTGGTATTTCTGGCGTCGGTGCGCGACCAGAGACTGATGACCGAAGCGGCGGGGATGGGAAGCGCCGCGTACCTGATGAAACCGCTGCGCAAAGCGAGGTTAACGCGGGCGCTCTGCCGGCTGGTCCGGCCGGATGGCGCTTCCGCGCAGGCGCCGCCGGCTTTAAGCACGCTCTCCGCGGATGTGCTGCTGGCCGAAGACAACATCACGAACCAGAAAGTGGCGACGATGATGCTGCGGCGAATCGGGTGCCGCACCGACATTGTAGGGAACGGCGAGGAAGCGTTGGCCGCGATCGGCCGAAAACGATACGATCTGATTTTGATGGACTGCCACATGCCAGTGATGGATGGATGGGCGGCGGCGACGGCGATCCGGGAGTTGGAGCGGGGCCGGACGCGGACGCCGATCATTGCGTTAACGGCGAATGCGATGACCGGAGACCGGGAGCGCTGCATACAGGCGGGCATGGACGACTATCTGACAAAACCGCTGAGCTTACCGCAGCTCCACGCGCAACTTACAAAGTGGGCGGCGCCGGCGGAATTACTTCATTCAAGGGGCGGAAGAGGAGAGCCAGCGCTCAAGGACGGCGCCTAAGGAAGTGGCGTCAGCCGGTTTGGACAGAAAGTCGTCCATGCCGGCGGCGAGGCAACGGTCGCGATCGTCCTCCGTCGCCAGGGCGGTGAGGCCGATGACGGGGACACGGCTGCCGGCGGGTTCGCGGCGGCGGAGTTCGGCGGTGGCTTCAAAGCCGTCCATGACCGGCATCATTGCATCCATGAAGATCGCGTCATAGGGCGTGGCGAGGGCCTTGGCGAGAGCCTCGACGCCATTTTCAGCCACATCGACGTCGCAATCGAGGCGGCGAAGGAGGCCGACGGCGACGCGTTGATTAATGAGGTTATCTTCGGCAACGAGAACGCGACGGCCGGGGAAGGAGGACTGGGCGAGAACGGGGATAGATGGAGCGGCGGCGAGGGGATCACCGGGATTAAGGGGCAGGGAGAGGGTAAAGCAAGAGCCCTCGCCGAGGAGGCTGGCCACGCCGATATCGCCACCCATAAGACGCGCGAGGCGTTGGGAAATGGCCAAGCCGAGGCCGGTGCCGCCGACGCTGGCGCTGGTGTGGGCGGAGAGAGCGGAGAAGCTCTCGAAGACCGAGCCGAGGCTATCGGGGGGGATGCCGAGGCCGGTGTCTTCAACGGTGTAGCGGAGAGCGGGGCCGGAGACTTCCACCGTGACGGCGACGCGGCCGCGGGAAGTGAATTTGATGGCGTTTTCGAGAAGATTGATGAGGATTTGGCGAATGCGGGCGGGGTCGGCGGTGTGTTGTTCCGGAACATGGCCGGAGTGGGTTGCGATGAGATCGATATGCTTGGAGGCAGCCTTGGTACGGTAGAGAGCCGCGACGTCGTGGAGGAGTTGGAGCGGCGAGTAAGGGCGCGGATGGAGGGCGAGGCGATGTTGGTCGAGGCGGGTGAGGTCGAGGATCTCATCGAGAATGTCGAGGAGGGATGTGGCGGCCTCGCGGGCGGCGGTGAGGTTGTCTCGCTGATCGGTGTTGAGTGAACTCGCGTGGAGTAGTTCGAGCATGCCCAGCACGCCATTCATCGGCGAGCGGATTTCGTGGCTAATCTGGGCGAGAAAGCGCATCTTGGCGTTCATCGCCTCTTCGGCGCCGGCTTTGGCGGCGGAGAGTTCGTCGAGAACGCGCTTCCGTTCGGTAATGTCCTCAACGAGGGCCAGACCAAGCGGGGCGGAATCGTCCCGGTTAGGGAGCACGGTGGCGATGACGGCCGCCCAGACGGTGGACCCATCGCCGCGGAGATAGCGTTTTTCGATGCGGAAATAGGGATGCTCCGAACTGAAGAGACCGGTGAGAAGTTGAACGATGCTCGGCTGGTCGTCGGCGTGGGTGAATTCAATGATGGATCGGCCGATCAGATCTTCGGCGGCGTAGCCGAGCATGCGCCGATAAGCGCCGTTCGCCTAGAGAATCTGGAAAGACCGATCGAAAATAATGATGCCGAGGGGGGATTCCTCGAAGACGAGACGGAAGCGCTCTTCGCTGGCGCGGAAGGCCTGTTCGATGTCCTTAAGATGGCTGATGTCGGCCATGGCTCCGACGACGCGGCGCAGTTTGCCGTCGGCGTCGCGGGCGAAGAATCCGCGATCGCGGATGCGGGCGTAGCTATTGGTCGTGTAGTTGAGGAAGCGGTATTCGTTGCTGAAGGAGGAACCTGCATTTTCGGAGGCGGCCGACTGGGCCATTAGGGCGGTAAGATCATCGGGATGAATGCGCGCCAGCCAGGCGTCTCGCGCGGATTGACCGGGGGAGGGCGGTCCAACCAGCGCGTCGTACGCGGCGTTGCCCCGGACGGCGCCGGTGACGACGTCCCAATCCCACACGGCATCGGACGTGGAGCGGGCGAGCAGATCAAGGAACTCCCGATTGTGGCGGAGCGCATTGCGCGCGGCGATCTCGGCGGAAATATTCTCGGAGACGCCGACGATAGCGGCTACCCGGCGAGTCGCGTCGAAGACGGGGAAGAGCCGGACGCGGGCTGGAACCGATGAACCGTCGCGATGGGAGACCGGGAATTCGCCGGTCCAGACGTTCCCGCTCCATACCGAGTCCATGATGGGGCGGGAGACGTCTAAGTGATAGCGGGCGGTCAGTTCGCCGATCTACTGGCCGAGCGCCTGTTCGCGGCTGAAACCATAGAATTGGGTGGCGTATTCGTTCCAGTAAGTGACGCGTTCGTCGCGGTCGACGGCGATGATGGAGTGTTGGACGGCGTTAAGGAGTTGAGCGAGGAACTCGGGAGACTCGCCGGCGAGTTGCGGAGGTTCCGCGTTATGGTCCGGATAGATGGCCATGGAGTTTCAATCTGTTAACGGTTGGCATCAGTGTAGCGCGTTAGCCGCGCGGGTTAGTGGAATTTCGAGTGCGGTTCGCTGTATGCTTGTTTCCGAAAATTGTTTTAAGGAGACACGGAATATGATGGGTAGCCGATTGATCGCCGCGGGTTTATTGCTGGCGGGGGCGACGCTGGCGCAGCAGCCGAGAATATTCAACACGGTAAAGACGAAGCTGGCGCAGGGCAAGCAGGTGGTGGGCGGGACGGTGTCTTCGTCCGACCCTGATATTTACTGCGCGATGGCGGGGGGCGGGTTTGACTTCACTTGGATCGAGATGCAGCACAGCCCGCTGACCTACTCCGAAGTGGCGCGGATGATTTACGCGTGCCGGGGCGCGGCGGCGATGCCGTTTATCCGCGTGCCGGACGCCAATGAGGGGGATATTCAGAAGGCCACCGATGTGGGCGCGGTGGGGATTATTCTTCCCATGGTGGAGTCCGTGGAAAAAGTACACAACGCGATTAAGTTCGCCAAGTATCCGCCGGTAGGGAAGCGGAGCCAGGGGGGCGGGCAGTACGGAGCATTATGGGGCAGCGACTATCGGCAGCAGGCGAACGCCAACATGATGATAGTGGCGATGATTGAGTCGCCGGCCGGCGTCGACATCGCCGACCAAATTGCGGCGATTCCGGGTGTGGACGTGGTTTTTGTGGCCAGCACGGACCTGGGGAGTTTTTCGGGGTTGAAGCAGGGCGATCCGAAGTATGAGGCGCTGGTGACGCGGATTAAAGAAGCCGTTTTGAAGAATGGCAAAGTTCTCGCCGGGCCGCTGGCGTGGAAAGAACGGCCGGGATATCACTTTTTTCAGGGACCGGGCGAGACGTCGCTGTTGCGGGCGGCCGCGAAGGCGGCCCTGGGAGGGGCAAATGAAGGCGCGCCGAAGGGCGTGGCGGTGATTGAAGGAACCGAGAAGAAATGAGCGATATAGCCAAGCAGGTACATGACAAGTTCAAAGTATTCGTGGGCGCGTTAGCCCCGGACCAAACGTTGGGTTCGCTGGCGGATGAAGTCGCGGCGTTTGCGAGTGAGCGGCGCGTGGCGGCGAAGAGTATCGGCGTCGAATATCTAGAGGCGCTGGACCGCGTGGTCGTTACGCTCGGCTATAACGAAGGGGAAGAGCACTATCCGATCCGGCTGCACTGCGTGCCGATGGGGAAGGTGGACGTGTTGGGAAAAGACTTCGCGGCCATGGAGGCGGCGATGGGCGCGGCGAGCGCGCAACGGAAGAACATCATCTGCCATGAGCTCTATTTGACGGGCTCCGGCGATTTCTATATGGTCTTCATGACGCACGAGGAATAGTTACTTCATTAGCCGCTGGAAAAACTCGGCCCGGGAAACCGGGCCGGTTTTTTGGGGGGCCGCCGGGGCGAAATCCGTGATGCGGACGTCGGTCCAGTACAGCGGGAGATCGGCGTGGAACCAGTTGCGATGATCCACCGCCATCCAGTCCTTTTCGACGATGGATTTGATGGGATCGCCGGGAAGATTGTGCTTGGCGGCCAATGCGCGGGCGGCTTCGTTTCGGGTAATTGGAGAGTCCGGGGAGGCGTGAAGATCGTCGTAGCGGACAGGGTACCAGCCATTGATCGCGGCGATTTGGATGGCGGCGAAGGCGGGGTGGGATTCGGGGAGATCGTCGAACCAGAAGAGTTGGATGCCGGCTTTGGCGAGTTCCGCTTGGACCGCTTCGGTACTGGAAGAGCCTTTCAGGCGCAGGCTGGCGATGCTGGCGGCGGCTTCGCCGATGTTCCATTCGATGGGGTGCAACCTGTAGGCGCCGTTGGTGAGATGGGTGACGCCCAAGTTTTTGGATGCCGGAAAGAAATTCGTCAAGTCCTTCGGCAGCAGGGCGGCCATGGGAATTTGAAAGGGCTTGGGCATCATCATGCGCCCTTTTTCATTGGCTCCGCAGGGGTGTATGTCCACCATGTAGAAACCGGTGCCGACCGAGTCGGGAAATAATACGGCGCGGGCGCGGGGACTGTTTTCAAAGACAATATCCTGCTCCCGCACCATGCCCTGGGCCTGGATGCGGCGGGACTCGCGGATGTAGGGAAGTTGGGCGAGGCCGTCCGGCGTGCCCATCTGATCGAGGCGGAGTTTGAAAGCAGGGGTTTTTTGATCGTTTTGGAGCCAATAAAGGAAGGCCATCGAGACCTTTTTCGCATTCTGGAGAATTCTGGCGGTGTCTTCCGGATTGCGGTCGAGGACCGACTCGTCGTGATAGTCCTGGCGGGGCCAGTTCATCAGCGCCATGTCGGTGTGTTTGCCGGGGTAGGCGGCGGCATGGAAGACACGGCGCCAACTAAAGAATGGCTTCGGCGACATGTTGTTTGGGATGGGGGGGTCATCGCCGAACATCGTGTATTCAAAGCGCCCGCGCCAACCGTTTTCCGTGGGGTAGTTCATGACGAAGCCGAACGGCTGGTGATCGCGGATCTTTTCGAAGTCCGGCGGTTTGGCGATGGTGTGGGTTTCGCCGGGGCGGTGTTCGATGATGAACGGGTAAGTGAAGCTTTGGACGCAGGCGGGGTTGGCGGCTTCGGCGGCGTGCGGTTCGTTCGTTAGAGATTTGGGTTCGGATCCGACGATGTAGGGGGTCTTCGCCAAGGGCAGGAGGTCGCCCATTTCGGTGGCGTCCAGCACCATTTTCGGCGTGATCCGGCGGGCCTCCCGCTTGTCGATGTTCCACAGCAGGGCGGCGGTGACGACGCTGCCGCTACGCTCCAGGTCGAGCACGCGCGTGCGGCGGAAAAGCTGGATATTCCTATGCGGCCGGAGCATTTCCTCCAACACCTGGACGCCGACTTTCGGTTCAAAACAGAGGCTGGAAACGTAGCATCCGCCGGGGTTGAAGTTATCGGTTGGTTTGAGCGGTTTGTAGGTTCGTTTGTAGTGTTCGCGGATGCGACGGCGGAATTCGCCGTAGAGCCGCGAGCCGCCGGTCATTTCGATGAACTTGTTTTCGTCGAGGGCGGAGACGCCGGCGGCGGTGGCTTGGCCGCCGATCCAGGTGGCTTCCTCCGTCAGGCAGACCTGGTGGCCGCGCCCGGCGGCGCGGAGGGCCGCGCCGATGCCGCCCATGCCGGCTCCGGCGATCAGGATTTCACAGCTCTGAGCGGGCGGATTGGCCGGTATTTTGGCGGTTCGTATGAAGCTGGCCGGTGCGCCGGTCGCGCGCACGGCTTCAATGTCGACGAACGAATAAGTATCGAAGAAAGCGGCGATGAGCAAGAGTGGTGACATTGGTTTACCGGGCTTCGGCCAGGAGGCGTTCGTGGAGTTGGCGCATGTGATCGATGGTGAAATCGGGCGGTTCCTCGACGAACGTTTCCGGCTGGAAGCCCCATGCTACACCGCAGGCGCGAACGGAGGCGTTGCGGGCGGTGCGGATATCGACCGAGCTGTCGCCGATCATGATAGTGCGCTCCTTCGCGAGGCCGGTTTCGCTTAGGAGAGCGTGGATGCCAATGGGATCGGGCTTCTTTTTAGGCTCGAAACTGTTGCCGCCATAGACACGGACGAAGTGACGGCCAAGGCCGAGCCGCTCCATCATGCGTTCGGAGAATCGGACGGGTTTGTTGGTGAGAACAGCCAAGGTGTTGCCGCTGTCCTTGAGCGCATCGAGCGCTTCGCGGACGCCCGGGTAGAGCACGGTTTTGTCGAGCATGTGCTCACCATAATATTGGATGAAGAACTCGTGGGCTTTTTGCACTTCCGCGGCGGGGGCGGAATCGCCGAGGGCGCTTTGAATGAGGGCCATCGCGCCGCGGCCGACATGACGAGCCACGGTGGGCCCGGGGAGCGGGGCGAGGTTCATGAAGCCGCGAGTGGCGTTGACGGAGTCGATCAGGTCTTGTTTGGAATCGACGAGCGTGCCGTCGAGGTCGAAGATGAGTAAGTACATTCTTATTGTTCGATCTTTTCGAATTTTTCGCGAACGGGGTCGACCCACGCCTTTTTTGTCTTTTCGTAGGTTTGGCGGAATTGCTGCCGCATTTCGGGAGAGGTAGTTAACGATAGTAAGTGCGCGCCTTCCAGGATATAGGGTGTAATGCGGGAACGGACGATAGCTTGAGGCGGATCGCCGGGCAGGAAAGCGGATATCATCAGCACAATGACCAAGCCGATGAGGCCGCCGCGAATGAAGCCGAGTACGCCACCGCCGATGCGATCGAGCCATGACAGACCGATCCACTTGAAGAAGTGGGCCATGAGGCGGCCGAGCAGGGCGCCAGCGATTATTACACCGAAGAATATCAGTATATAGCCGATGAAGTTAGCCACGCCAATGGAACTGGTGTAGGGGATGGCCCAGGCGCCAGCGCCGGCATAGAACCACGAGGCTAGAAGAAACGCCAGAAGGGCGGCGGCGAGGCCGATGCCGAGGCGGAAGAAACCTTTCATAAAACCGCCGACGGTGGAGGCGATCAGAATACAGGCGAGAACAACGTCAAACCAACTCATAACGATTTGCCGGACAGAACGCGGTAGGCTTCCCGGTACTTATTCGCGGTGTGTTCGATAACTTCGGCCGGGAGAACCGGACCCGGCGGCTGTTTGTTCCAAGTTATGGATTCGAGATAGTCGCGAACATATTGCTTGTCATAACTGGATTGCGGGCCGCCGGGCTGGTAAGTGGCGCGAGGCCAGAAGCGTGAAGAGTCCGGCGTAAGTACCTCGTCGCCCAGGACGAGTTCGTTATCGACAAAGCCAAATTCAAATTTGGTATCGGCGAGGATGATGCCGCGGGTTTCGGCGTAGGCGGCCGCTTGGCCGTAGATTTTCAGCGTGAGATCGCGGAGATCGGAGGCGATCCTCGCGCCGATGGCTTTGGCGGCTTCGTCGAAAGAAATGTTCTCGTCGTGACCGGATTGCGCTTTGGTGGCGGGGGTGAAAATGGGGCCGGGAAGGCGGTCACTTTCGCGGAGACCGGCGGGGAGGGGAATGCCGCAGATGGTTCCGTGAGCCTGATATTCCTTCCATCCGGAACCGGAAAGATAGCCGCGGGCGACGCACTCAATATCGACCATCCTGGCGCGGCGGACGAGCATGGAGCGGCCCTCAATCTGGTCGCGGAAGGCCTGAAGGCTTTCGGGGTACTCGTCAATGCCGGCGGTGATGAGGTGGTTGGGAACGTCGGCCAGGAACCGGAACCAGAAGAGGCTGATCTGGGTGAGAACGCGGCCTTTGTCGGGGATGCCGCTGCCGAGGACGACGTCGAAGGCGGAGATACGGTCGGTTGCGACGATGAGAAGGCGATCCCGGTCGACCGCGTAGACGTCCCGAACCTTCCCCCTTCGGATCAGTTCCAGACCGGGCAGACGGGATTCGAGGAGCAAAGGCATGGTGGAACTTCTATTTTATGGAACTTCCGGGCGGTTCGTCCGTATTCGAAGGGAGATGATCAGTTCCCATTTGCGGTATGCACTGCGAGGGCTGGCAAAAAGCCCGGGATTTACGGCGGTGGCAATGTTGATGCTGGCGCTGGGAATTGGGGCGAATACGGCCATTTTCAGCATTGTGAACGGGGTATTGTTGAAGCCCCTGCCGTTCCCGGCACCGGAGCGGCTGATGGTGATGAACAACTCCTGCACGTCGATTGGCCTGGCGCGCGCATCGACATCGCCGGTGGATCATGTGGATTACCGGAAGCACAAGAATCGGACCTGTTGACGTGTTCAGCGCCCGCATTTCGCGCATCGCGGGTTGATCCACTGGTAGCCTTGAGGAATGAGTAGGCCGGTCATTACCGATTTGGTTCAGATCAGGAGACTGGGTGAACAGAGGCTCGACGAGAACAAGAAGCTGCGTCAGCATATGAGCCGGCACAACTATGTGGAGCGGAAATTGAAAGCGATCGCGCAGAAGGTGGAAGGCGAGATCGATTGCCTGAAGTGTGCGAATTGTTGCCGGACGGCGACGGCGCGGCTGGTGGACCGGGACATCGACAGGGTGTCGAAAGCGGCGGGGATGAAGCGCGACCGGTTCCTGCGGGAGTGTACGGTGATGAGCGAGGACGAGGGGCGGATCCTGAAACGCACCGAAACGGGGTGTGTATTTCTGAACGGGAATGAGTGCCTGGTGTATGAGGGGCGGCCGGCGTCGTGCGTGGATTTTCCGCATCTGGTGCGCGGGCCGGGGTCGCTGATGCACCGTATGTGGGCGATGCCGGACCGGGCGACGTATTGCCCCATTACTTACAACACGCTGGAAGAGTGGAAGGACGAGGTGGGGTTCCAACGTTCGGTGCCGGGCTGATATATGATGGGGCCGCTATGAAAATGTGGCTTCTTCTTATCGGCTTGTCGGTTCTGGCGAAAGATCCGTTGGCGCAACGGATTGCGCATTCGGACGCGTCGAAGTACCGGAAGATTCGCGCGGTACACGCCGGGGCGGGGGAGTTGCACTATCTGGGCCTGTTTGACGCGGAGACATTCAACACCAATTTCATCTTTCTGCATCGCGGCGTGATTCCGCCGGGCGGCGGCATTGGCCATCACTATCACAACCACATGGAAGAGATGTTTGTGATTCTGGACGGGGAAGCGGAATTCACGATCGACGGGCGGACGTCGGTACTGCGGGGACCGGCGGGGGCGCCTTGCCGAATGGGACGGTCGCATGCGATTTACAATCCGGGCGACAAGCCCGTGGAGTGGATGAACATAGCGGTGGGGAGTATTAAGGGTAAGTACGATGCATCGGACCTGGGCGATGACCGCGTGGGAGTTACTAAGGACGCGAAGCCCGTATTTATCCATATGCGGTTGGACCGTTCCTTGTTGAAGCCGACGCCGGGCGGAGTGATGTACCGGCGCGCGCTGACGCCGGAGGTTTTTTATACGAATTGGTCTTATGTAGATCACGTATTGGTGCCGCCGGGAGCGGCGATTGGCGCGCATCGCCATGAAGGCGTGGAGGAGTTTTACTACGTGATGGCGGGGCAGGGGACCGCGACGGTAAACAAAGAAACCGCGCCGGTAGCGAAGGGCGATGCGGTTCCGGTGTTCCTGAATGAGGTGCACGGATTTACGAATACCGGGACGGAGCCGCTGGAACTGATGGTGGTGGGCGTGGCGCGGCAGAAGTGGGCGCTCGATACGGTGGAGGTTAGCGGTACAGCAGCGCGTTGAAGAGTAACTTAAACGTCAGATAACTCTGCGCGCGATATTGCGGGCGCATACCGAAAAGTATGGCGCGTCCTTGGCCAATTGGGATGTCAAGAAGCGCCGACTTACCGGCGAGATAGCGCTCGCCCAGCAGCCAACCGGACGCCAAAACGTTTGACTCCGTATACTTCAGCACGCCGTGCTCGCTTTCCCACGCCGGCGAGCCTTCCACCCAAATAGCGAACTCCTTCGGCATGCCATAACCGAGCGGGCTGCCATCCGCCAATTTCACGTTGAGGAGCGATCCGGGGCAGTAGAAATCGCGATTAGATATGTCTTGGAGCAGGTTGTTTGCCGGAATATTCAAGTGACGGCTAGCGTAGGCCGTGGACTTATTCAGGAAGATGAGCGTACCGCCTCCTTCGGCGAAGGCGCGCAGGGACTTAGCGCCTATTTCGGCGAGGCCGCCGGTGAGGGCGTCAGGCATGGATCCGGCGAAGTGGCCGTCGGCGATGCTGGCGGCGGTTTGGTCGGGGAATAGGATGACGTCGTACTTTTCACTTAACTTTCCGGCGCGGATTTCTTCGTTCTTCAAACTCGAATACGTCCAGCCGAAGGTATCAAGCAGCCAGCGTGTCCAGCCTTCATCCATAACCGCCGAGTGGCTTTTGTATAGGCCGATGCGCGGTTGCGGAACTTCGCGGCGGCTTTCGGCGGGCTGGTGGAAGAAGTGGCCGGTGGCGGTATCGCGGTACACCTTCTTGCCTTGTTTCCACGCCTTCGCGAGGGTCTTATACGTTTCAGAGTCAGTCGCGGAGAGGTCGCCGCTTTGTCGATCGAGGACAGGGTTGAAACTCCGCGCGCGGTCGGCATTTGTGGCAAAGGAGTCCTTTACGGTTTCCACTCTAACGCCCATGAGGAGGGGGAGGGTTTGGGCGGTAACGTCATAGGGGCGGCGGGGCGGACCGCCTGGATATTGCCGGAGGTCGGGGTAGTCCTGCTTTTCGAGGAGAGTCTTGGCGAACCCGCTGAAGGGCTGCTGAAGGCGGATGATGTAGTCCCCCGCGTTGTAGGATTTGCCATCGGCCGAGAAGCCGTTTTTGGCCACGTCGATTTCGACGGCGCCGAAGGCGAGAGTCTTGAGTAACTGGACGGCGGCCCCGGGATCGGACTGTTGCGCGGGGACGATAAAGGCGTAGGGCTCCATACGCCGGGAGGCGCGTTCGTTGACCCGGTAGAAGCTCCAGAGTAAGTCGGCTCGCCGGGTGGCGGCTTGATAGAGCAGACTGTCGAACGCGACTAACTGGTAGTCGACGATATCGCGGAGGCGCCAGGCGCCTCCGGGCCATACTTCGAGATGATTCCAACTGGACTTTGACGGCGAGTAGCCGTTGGCTTCGCCGCGAAGTTGATCGGGGCGCAGTTGAATGGGGCTGGCGATTCGCGCGGAGGCGGTTTCACTGAGAATGCGCATTCCGCCGTGGTAGCTCTGATAGTGGCGGGCCGGGGTCCAGAAGTCATACATGGCGTTGATGGCGATGCCCTTGAGACCGGCGGCGGTCATATCGGCGGCCATGCCGGTACCAAGCGCGTTGCACCATTGCGTAATGATGGGGTCAATGTTGGGATCGACCGGATCGAGCCATGGCGGCACGAACATACGGGAAGAGGTGGAACCCTGCTGGTGCACATCGTAGACGATTTGCGGGTGCCAGACGTTGTGTATCTGACTTACCGTCGCGCGCGTCTCAGCCTGGGAAAAGATATACCAGTCGCGATTGTTATCGTGGCCGGTATATTTTTGATACAACTCCGTGGGCGCCGTGCCTTCGAACGGCGTGTTAAGCGTTCCGCGATACCACTTTGTCACGATGTCCAGGCCATCGGGGTTCAGGCTGGGGACTAGAATGACGATTGTGTTGTTAAGGATCGCTTGGGTTTTGGAATCGTTGGCGGTAGCGAGTTTGTAGGCATATTCAACGGCAGTGTGCGTGGAGGCGATTTCAGTGGCGTGGATGGTGCAGGTGATAAGAACGACCGTCTTCCCTTCGACGATGAGCTTTTCGGCCTCTTGCACGGGCGTGAGACGCGGGTCGACTAGTTTCTTCTGAATCTGTTGATATCGGGGAAGATTCTTCAAAACCTCCGGCGCGGCGATGACGGCATAAATCATTGGCCTGCCTTCGGTGGACTTGCCATACTCGCGGACGCGGACGCGCTCGCTACTCTTTTCGAGAGCGGCGAAGTAACTCACCACCTTGTCCCAATCGAGCACTTTGTAATCGGCCCCCATGCGATGGCCGAAGTGCGCTTCCGGAGTAACGGGGGAGGCGGCCAGGAGCAAGGCCGATAGGGCGAGCGATAGCAACAGTTTCATGGGCGGTTGAGTTCATTCCAAAGTGCGGCATACCAGCGAAGGAATCGTTCGGGCTCCTTACTTTCCTGGGCTTCGCATAAAGTATAGCGGTCGTACTTGGACTCGCGGAGTAACTTGAATAACTCGCGATAGGGATAGGGCCCGGCGAGTTCATTGATATGGACGTTCTTGATCCAGGGGCGAAGCAGATCGAAGCTGGGCTTGATGGAGCCGTTGACGAGATCCGTTGGATTGGAGTTCCAGCAGGCGCCGACGTTGGAATGGTTGGCCGCTTTCATGATGCGAGCGGATATAGGCGGCTCCTGCGTTTCGCGGCCGTGGACCTCCATATAGATTTCCACGCCCTTACCCATTCCGTAGTCGCCCAACTCCTTCAGACAGGCGCCGATGTTGCCGATGGTCGTATCGGCCGGTACTTCCTTTGGGAGGCCGTTTGGGCGAACTTTTATGCCCCACGCGCCGGTGTCGTGGGCGAGATCAATGAAGGATTTGGCGGTTTCGACTTGTTTGCGACGAACGGCGGCGTCGGGCGATTGAAATTCCGCGGTAGTGCCGAAGCTGACCAGGCGGACTTTGCCGAGGGCGAAGCGCCGCTTCACCTTTTCGCGCTCTTCGGCCGAAATGGACGGCTCAATCTTGTGCGCGTGTTCTGTGCGCAACTCGACGCCGGAGAAGCCGGAGACTTCGAGGGTGGTAATGATCTTCTCGAGATCCCAGTCCTTCAGGACGTTGTAGGTGACGGCGCCAAGCAGCATAGGCACATTGTATCCGCTATCGCGATGTGTCGACGACGGGAAGAATGAGTCGCGAGGGATACTTGGTCGAGTGGTGAACGGTGTTGGTCGCTTTAACGGCTTCGTCGTAAGATTTCACCGGGTCCCAGGTGTTGGAGTGGCGGTCAAAGCGGGGCACTTCGCTGGAGGTGACCTGCACACCGATGCGATGACCCTTGGGAAAGGCCATGGCGAGCGACCAGAGATTGACGTTTATCTTGTAGACATTGTTCTTTCGCGCCGGAAGCATTTTTTCAAAGCCGTCGCGAAAGCGGAGGCGAAGCGGGCGCGATATCATTAGCGCTTCGAAGCCATCGGGATGTATGTCAATGACGCGAACAAAAAAATCGGTATCCTTGGCCGATGTGGAAACGAATAACTCCGCCTGGATCGGGCCGGCGATCTCAACGGGCTCCATGAGCGGCAGGCTGTTAAAGCGGAGGATGTCGGCACGTTCCTTGAGCGGCCGTTGATCGAGCGGCGGACGATTGAGCCAATCGCTCGCGCGGGCGCTGAGCGTGGGAACGGGATTCGCGGGATCGTAGTCGAAACTGCTGCTGCTGCCGGCCTGGGTGGGGGTGGCGCGGGAGAGGCCGCCCCCCGGCTGCAGGAAGAACGCTTCGGGTTTGTGCGCCGGGGGCCAGCCGGCGCCGGAGCGCCAGGTATTCGCAGGCGGCGCGGCGGTACGGGGATCGCCAAGCGCGTAATATTGTACGGCCGGGAGCTTGTGTACGCCTGTGTCGATACCGCGGAGCCAATAGTCAAACCAGCGGCGGGCAAGCCCGTCGAAGGCTGGCGTCTCCGGGTTCCACTGCAACTCGCCGAGCAGGCGGCCGCCGTGACCTTTGGGGTGTATGACCAGTTTCTGATTGCCTCGCGCTTTGTCGGTTCCCTTTGTTTGCGCGAACTGAAAATAGTCAATCGTGCCTTGGGTAAATACATCGAACCAGCCGGTGTAGTGCAAGATCGGCACCTTTACATTGGCCGCGTGCGAACGAATATCCTGTCGCTCAAAGTCCTGGTCGTGCTTACGAAAGATCGGGCGTGGAAAAGGGGCCGGTACTTCAGCCCCCCGGGCTTTGGTCCAACTGTCGACAAGCTGGGACTGATAGACGCCGCCGGGATAAGCGACTGTCGGGTATGTGTTGGCATGGGCGTTCTGAATGACTCCCGCCGAAAGATGCGGCGCGCCGCTCATCAACGTCATATAGCCGGCAATGCCCGGGCCGCTGCCTCCCAGGACACCCACTTTTCCATTCGACCAGGGCTGACGGGCGACCCACTCCACGGTGTCAAAACCGTCAACGATTTCAGAGGCGAACATCGGCCATTTGCCTTCGCTTTCGAACAATCCGCGGAGATTCTGCTGCACGACGGCATAACCCGCCGCGACGAATTGATTCGGGCCGGACTGAATTGCGTAGGGAGTGCGAGTGAGGATGGTGGGGAAAGGACCGGGTCCGACGGGTAGCGTGACGGTCGCGGACAGGCGAATCCCATCGCGCATGGGGATCATTTCCTTTATCGCCTCGGCCGCGATCAGGGTGCCGGTCAGGACTAGGAGGGTGAGCGAACGCCGCATTGTGCCCCCCATTTCACTTGCTTACTTTCGAACCAGGGAAAATAACGCGCGCACGGGACGAAACCCGAGGCGCCAAGCGAAGCTGCTCTCCAGTTCTTGCAGGGCGGATTCGCGGGCTACGATATCGGCGAGCCGTTCATCGGCCGCTTGCTGCGCGATCCGTAGTTGCCGCTGAAGGGAGCCGATTTGTGTGGTCACCCGCTCCAGCCGCGCTTCCGCGGCCTGTTGTGTTATCCGCTGCTTTTCCATAAGCGAGGCCAACTGTCTATGGATATTGCGGATCAGTGCGATGCGCGCTTGTGGCGACTCATGCCGCTGAAGCAGCTCCTTTACCTCTCCGGAAAGCGTTGCGAGAGTACGTTGCCGTTCGCCGGAGGCGTGGGTTTGTTCGGTCAACTCGGCGTGGAGCAATTCCACATTACGCAGCCGGTCATCGGATTCCGAAGTCGCGTCGTGAAGCGCCGCATGCAGAATGTGAACGTCGCGCAGGCGTTCCTCGGCCGCGAGGCGAACCGCCGCTAACTCGGTTTCGTGTTCCTTGAGCACGGCCAGCAGCCGGGACCGCTGTCGCTCGGGATTGTCGACTGGAGCGGCAATGGATTCCGGCAGGGCGCGCCACCAATCGGTGCGTTCCTCGTATCCGAGTTCGGTTAGAAGGCAGGGGAAGGCGTCCTCAAAAAGCCGGCCCAGATCGCGGTCGAAGTGGTTGCGCCAGTCGCCGGCGATGCCTTTGCGCCGGTGGCTGAATTCGTTCTCATCGCCAGGTTTGCGGCCGCTCCGCTTTTCGAACGCGTTTTCGGCGGCGACGGCGTCGACGACTTCATCGGGCACGTCCCAATTGAGAAAATTCAACAGGCGGCGCAGTTCGCCGGGCAGACCGCCGATCAGCGACTCATAGCGGGCCAGCAAGACGTTCGAGAATTCGCCGGCGTCTTTCCACGTCCGCAAGTGTTCCGCCCATTGGGCAAGAAGGAACATGCCGATTTGCAGACGGTGAGCCGGCGCCGCATCGGCGATGGGGCCGCGGAGGAGAAGGGTGATGCCCGATGGCGCGTGGCTGAGGGAGACGGAGAATACGAGCGAGACGACAATATCGCGCGGATCGCGAATGACGACATACGCGCGATCGCCGGCCGTGGCGGTCAGCCGCCATTCGCCAGCTCCGGTGGAATAGATCGGCGACGCGATTTGGCCGGGTTGCAGTTTCGGCCAGGGGCTGCACTGTAAATCAATACCGCTGGCGGCAAGGGTATATTTGCTGTATTCCGCGATGCGCGAATCCGACAATATGTCGCGAACCCACTGACTGCCGCACTTATAAAAAGTTAAATGGAAAAGCCGGACTTCCGCCGCTTTGGCCGACACTACCGCATGGCCCATTGCAAGCTCCCAGGCGTGACGCAGATCGTTCGGGCCGGCGATTGTCGCCGAATCCCTATTTGGATTAACGCGCAATTATTAAAAAAGTTTCGTCGAAGTGGAAATTTTTATCGATCAGTTCCTGTGGAAATAGTGTGGAAAACAAAACCGACTACCCGGGACTGCGCGGGAGCGACATCACTTGAGTGTGAAATCTCCATTAATCGCTCGAAATCCTAGCGCCGAGTGCGGTACGGTATAGACCATAGCTTTTTCCCAACTTTTGATTTGAAGGAGACCCTTTCCATGACCCCTGAATTTGCAGCCGGATTACGCGACTTCTTGTTAGGCGCGCTAGACAGCGAAGTGTCGGCGACCTCGAGAGTCGTCATGGCCATTCCAGAAGACAAAGGCGACTATGCCCCCGACCCGAAAGCGACGCCCGCATTGAAGCTCGGCTTCCACATCGTCGCGAGCGAGATCTGGTTTTTTGACTCCATAGCCGCGGGTTCGTTCGGCGGCTTTCCCAGCGACGAACCGCCGATAACCCCGGCCGCGGTCGTTGCGTGGTGGGAATCGACGCGACCCGCTTCGCGAGCGAAAGTGGCGGCGATGACCGGCGAGCAGTTGGCTGGCATCGTCGACTTTTACGGCATGTTCCAGCTTCCGGCGGCGGCATATCTTAATTTCGCTAACGTCCACTGCATCCATCACCGCGGTCAGTTGGCTTCCTACTTAAGGCCGATGGGCAGCAAGGTGCCGTCTATCTACGGCGGTTCGGCCGATGAGCCGATGGCGGGCTAGGAAATGCGCGCTTTGCGCAGACGATAATCTTCCACCTGGGCCGGCATGCGGATCACGCGGCACATCTCGAACAAACGGGACCGCGCCCGCATGCCGATCTGGTCGATCAGCGATCGCTTGTAGTCCGTGCCGCCCGCGGAAAGCGCCCGGCGGCTGGCCGTCTGCATGTCGCTATCGGGCAGATTCGTGGTGGCGATGATCGGTTTCTTGTTATTACAGCGGTAAGTGATCAGGCTGGTGACGGTGTCTTCCACCCAGTCGGTGATGCGGTGCGCGCCTAAGTCGTCCAGTAACAGAACCTCAGCCTCTAGAGCGGTCGCATAGGCCTCGCGGTCGCCGGAGCCGGAGGCGGGATCGTAGCTTGATCGTATCTTCTGGAGTAAGTTCTGATAGTCGAAGAACAGGCCTCCGAAACCGCGGTTGATTAGCATTCGGAGCGCGCTGACGGCAAGGTGAGTCTTACCCGTGCCGGGTTCGCCGATCAGCAGCAGACCCGGTTTGTCCACCCCCGGGTACTTACGCGCGTATTCGCGGACGAGCAACATCACCGCCTGCAGCGCGGAGTTGCCCTGCGCGTCGAAGTTATCGAGCGAGGCGTTCTGATACAGCGCCGGAAGGCCGGAGTACTCAAGCGTCTGCCGCTGGATATCGCCGAGCGTGCACTCGCAGCGGGCGGCGCCGGAGATGCCGTCGCGCTCTTCCACTCTCCAGCCGCTACCGCGGCAAATCGGACAGGCGGGATCGGGCATATGGCTTACTCCAGTGTAACCAGCGCCTGTCCGGACGCAACGGTGTCGCCAACGGCGACACGCACCGCCGCGACGCGGCCGGCGCCGGGCGAGCGGACTTCGTTCTGCATCTTCATCGCTTCCAGGATCAGCAGGCCAACGGCCGGCTCCACCGCCTGGCCGGGCTCGACCAGGATTTTGATCACCCGGCCCGGCATGGCGGCTCTAATTTCGCGGCGGCCCGAATCGGCGTTATTGTTCGCGTTTCGGCGCCGGTCGCGCGGGTCCGCGAGGGCGAGTTGGACCTCCTTACCGTTCACCAGCAGACGGCCCGCGGCATGGGTAATGCGATGTACTTGCGCGCCGTGAAGGACCACAGTGGTGCCGGTTTCAAGGACATGGAGGGGAAGAGCCCCCGCGTGGAATTCGATCTCGGTTTCCGTTTCCGCGCCGATCAGAATACGCTTCACCGGCGGCTCCATTGGGAGCGTTTCGATTGGGCGGCGGCCGCCGTGGGCGGTTCGGCGGCGGCGAGGACGGCGATGGCCGCTTCCAGCTCGGAGTCGCTCAACGCCGCGTCCGGCTTAAATTCAAAGTCATTCAGAAACCCGGTGTGCAAGTCGCCGGACCGGAATCGCGCGTCGGCGAGTAACTGGCGGAAGAACGCGACATTGTTGGCGATGCCGAGTATCTCGGTTTCATGCAGCGCGCGCCGCATGCGGGCGATGGCCTTCGGCCTGTCCTGCGCCCACACGCAGAGTTTGGCCAGCAGCGGGTCGTAGTCCATCGGCACGGTCCAGCCTTCGTAGACGCCGTTGTCCAGGCGAATTCCGGGCCCGGAGGGTAGGCGAAGCCGTTCAATTCGACCGGGGGAAGGGAAGAATTGATTGGCCGGGTCCTCGGCATAAAGACGGCACTGGATCGCGGCGCCGCGCCAGCGTATATCTTCCTGGCGGAGTTGTAACTCGGCGCCGAAGGCGGCCTCCAACTGCATATGCACGAGGTCCGTGGAAGTTACCAGCTCGGTGACCGGATGCTCCACCTGCAGGCGGGTATTCATTTCCAGGAAGTAGAAGTTGCGTTCGGCGTCCACCAGGAACTCGGCCGTGCCGGCGTTGGTATAGCCGGCCGCGCGCGCGACGCGGAGCGCGGCCTCCCCCATCGCGTCACGCATCTCCGGGCGCTGGGCGACGAGTGGGGAAGGGCATTCTTCAATCACCTTCTGATGGCGGCGCTGGATGGAGCATTCGCGTTCGCCCAGGTGAATTAAGTGTCCGTGGTTATCGCCGAAGATTTGAATTTCAATGTGGCGCGGATGGATCAGCGCCTTTTCGATGTAGACCTCGCCGGAGCTGAAGCTTCGTTCGGCTTCGCTCGAAGCGTCGCGTAGCGCGCCTTCGAGTTCGCTTTCCTTTTCCACCAGCCGCATGCCTTTGCCACCGCCCCCAGCCGCCGCTTTAATCAGCACCGGGTAGCCAATCGCGCTACCGGCGCGGCGGGCGCCGGCGATATCGTTAACAGGCCCATCGCTGCCGGGAACCACCGGCGCCCCGGCGCGAATGGCGGCTTCGCGCGCCGCCGTTTTTGAACCTAAACGGCGAATGGCGTCGGCGCTCGGGCCGATGAACAGCACGCCGGCGTCCGCGCAGAGCGCCGCGAAATCGGCGTTTTCGCTCAGGAATCCGTAGCCGGGATGAATGGCGCCGGCGCCCGCGCGGCGCGCGGCGTCAAGAATGGATTGGGGATTCAAATACGAGTCGACCGGATAGGCTTCATCGGCGTGGCCAAGGTGAAGAGCGCGGCGATCGACATTGGTGAAGACCGCGACACCGGTCAGACCGGCCTCTCGAATGGCGCGCAGAACTCGAACGGCAATCTCGCCCCGATTGGCGACCAGGATTTTTTCCACCATTGGCTTTTCGATTTTAGCAGTGACCGGTTTGCCGTGATTCGGTTCTGCTACATTGAGGGAAGCGATGCCCGTGCAGACCACAACAGGATCACTGAAGGAGCGGGGCGTCCGCATGACCCGGCAGCGGCAAATCCTATTGGACCTGATCGATAAATCGGGTAAACATCTGGACGCGGAGAGCCTGTTTCATCTGGCGCGGGAGAAGGACCCGAAGCTCAACCGCGTGACGGTTTACCGCACCTTGAAAATGCTGAAGCTGGAAGGGTTGGTCGACGAGTTGGACTTGCTCCACCACGGAGGCGATCAGCACTACTACGAGACGCGAATGAAGCGGGAACACGCGCATGTCGTGTGCCTGCAATGCGGCAAAATCGAAGAGTATTTCGGCGAGCCGCTAGCGCACATCCGGCAGCAGGTGAATGAGACGTTCGGCTTTGAAATTCTGCTGGTGCGGACCGAGATCGGCGGCTACTGCCCGAACTGCCAAATGGCGCGCGAACAGGAGCTTCGCGAAGCGGCCGGGGAATGAAGTTTGCGGCTCTGGAAGTGAAGCCTCCGGGGACCGCCTCGTTTCGGGTGCCCTTGGATCCGCTCCCGTTTCGTATCGGACGCAGTCCGGAGAACCATCTGGTGCTGCGGGACAATCGCGCTTCGCGCAGCCACGCCGTCATCCGTATGGAAGGCGCGTCCATTCTGATCGAAGACGCCGGGTCGCGCAATGGCATTGAGGTGAACGGCGTGAAGGAGCAGTCGCGGGTGCTGCGGCACGGCGACGTGATCCGTTTTGGGGTAGACGATTCATATGAGCTGACCTTTGTGAATGAAATGCCGGTATCGATGCCGACGCAAACGCATCATGGCGGGCTGCGTAAGTTGCGATCGATGCTGGAGGTTGCGCGGTCGCTGCAAGGGGCTCTATCCATCGATCAGGTGCTGACTTCGGTGGTCGATGCGGCCCTGGAAATCACGAATTGCGACCGCGGCTTTCTCCTTCTGACTACCGCCGACGGGCTGGAGACGCGAATCGCGCGCGAGGCGGGCGGGCGGCCATTGTCGGAGGATCTGGGCATCCCCGCGAAGATGTTGCACCATGCTCTGCGCAGCCGCAGCGAATTGTTGAGCATGCGGTTCGATTCCGGCACGCCCGGGCTCGATTCGTCTCTCGCGCATCTATCAGTGCGCAGCGTCGTGTGCGTACCGCTCATCAAGGTACGCGCCGGAGACCTGGCGGAGACGGCGCTGGTAGGGACCATCGCCGATACGATCGGCCTGCTTTACATGGACTCGCGGCTGCACCATGCCGAGCTGACCTCAACCAGCCGCGACCTGGTGCAATCGCTGGCGATCGAAGCGTCGTTCGTGCTCGAAAACGCCCGGCTGCTCGACGAAGAGCGCAAGAAGCAGAAGATGGAGCAGGAGTTGCGGATCGCACACTCCATTCAGCAGGACTTGCTGCCGCAGGCCGAACAGTATCCGCATACCGGCTGGCTCAGCGCCGCCGGGCTGTCGATTCCCAGCCGCCTGGTGGGCGGCGACTATTTCGATATTCTGCCGTCGGGGGACAACCGCTTCGACATTGTGATGGCCGATGTCTCGGGCAAAGGCGTGAGCTCCGCGCTCCTGGCCAGCCTTCTGCAAGGCGCATTCGTCATGTCGACGGCGGAGCGGATTCCGCCCGCCGTGATTCTGGAACGGCTCAACCGTTTCCTGCTGGGAAGGACGAGCGGAGAGAAATACGCGACGATTTTCCTCGCCTCCATTTACCGTGATGCGCCGATGCACTGGGCTAACGCCGGGCACTGCTCGCCCCTGCTTGTGCGGGCGAATGGGTTGGTGTTCGAACTGTCGCCGACCGGAATGCCGGTGGGGATGTTGGACATCGGCAAATGGAGTGATGCGGCGCTGCAGTTGGAGCCGGGCGACGTGCTGGCTCTTTATACGGATGGCGTATCGGAGGCCATGAACGCCGCCCGTGAGATGTACGGGACGGAGCGCCTGGTGGCGGCGTTACAGGCGAACGTGGAATTGCCGGTGGCGGAGTTGATCGATGCCGTGAAGACGGATATTGCGACGTTTACCGGCGGTGAGGCCCAGCGGGACGACCTCACTTTGTTGATCCTCAGGTATTCACCCGATTGACCGAAAATCGCCACCCCGTCATGACCGGTCCAGACACATCTAAAAATATTTTCTTCCACGCAATCAACAACTTACGGTCGGCGTCGGCGCAGTTGCCATTGACCCATGCAATAGAATCGAATCGAGGGAAGTTATCCGCGGTTCCGTGTCGGCCAAAAACTCTCCACCAGCGGAGGGTCCCACAACATGTTGAAAACAAACGACCGGAACCCAGGAAGAACCCGGGGAACCCGGCCGGGACCCGAAAACGCCGGCAAAAACTCTCCACCAGCGGAGGGTCCCACAACATGTTGAAAACAAACAACCTGAACCCAGGAAAACCCAGGGTAACCCGGTAAGGCCCAAGGCGCCGATCCCGTTTGACGCGCTGTCCGCAACCGCTACCTAGCCGCGCCGCAATAGCCGTGGTAAGGGCGTCGTGCATTGCATGCGGCCATCCCGTTGTATACAATTCGCTTCGAAAGGGAGAGATCAGGGAATGAGACTTACGCTATTGTTGCTGGCCGCCGCCTGTGGCTACGGGCAGAGTACGTTTGCGAGTTTGACGGGTTCGGCGACCGATTCGACTGGGGCGGTTGTGCCCGGCGTCGCTATTGAGGCCCGGGAAACGAGCACCGGCTACACCTATCGCGCGGAGACCAATGACAATGGGCTGTACACGATTGCCAATATTCGTGAAGGCACGTTTGTGCTGAAGGCGACCAAGGCCGGGTTCAGCGACTTAACCATGGACAAGATCATTCTTACCGCTCTCGACAATCGGCGCGTGGATGTGCGGCTGACGGTGGGATCCGTGGGTACGACGGTGGAAGTGAGCGGCGGAGCGACGTTGATTGAAACGGAGTCGGCGCGCATCGCGGATGTGAAAGACCGGGAGACTTTGCGGGCGCTGCCGCTGACGTTGCGGAGGGCGTGGGATTACTTCACGCTTTCGCCGCAGATCAATAAGACCACGGCCGGGTTCCAGGTTTCGTTCGCGGGAAGCCGGCAGCAGCAGGGGGCGGCGAATATCGACGGCACGACGATCCAGCGTTCGGGCGGCGGATTTGCGTCCGGGCCGCTGCTGGATCGGACGGAATCGTTTTCCGAACTCCGCATGGATATCGCCGGGACCAGTGCGGAATATGGGCTTATCGGACAGGTGACGCTGATCAGCCGTTCGGGCACGAACGATTTCCATGGCACGTATTCGGACTACTATTCGACGACGGCGTTCCGGGTGCGGAATCCCTTCGCATTGGAGCGGAGTTCCGGAGTTGCGCATCGGATGACGTTTGCGGCGGGCGGGCCGATCGTCATACCCAAAATCTATGATGGGCACAACAAGACCTTCGTGTTTGGGACTTTGGAGGCGGGCTTCGGATCGCCGGGGCGGACCCAGTTGAACCAGTCCGTGCCAACGTCGCCTTGGCGGGATGGGAATTTCGCGTCACTGTCCCCGGGCACGGTAATTCGCGATCCGTTCGGCGGGAACGCGCCGTTTGCGGGCAACGTGATTCCAGCGAGCCGGATCAACCCGGTGACGAAAACCATGCAGGACCAGTTTTTGGCGAAGCCGAATTTCGGCGATCCGAACACGTTTTCCGCGCTGAACTACAGAGAATTACGGGTGAACACGGTCTCCCATCAGCCGACCATCACGCTGCGGGTGGACCACCGCTTTAGCGACAAGGCCTTTATTTACGGGCGCCTTACAAAGGTGGATTGGAATCTGAACAATTTCGAATCGCTGCCAACGGTCACCGATCGTTACAGGCGCTGGCGGGCGTTGCGGGCTTCGACGATCGCGTATACGCATTCGATCCGGCCGAACTTGTTGAACGAGTTCCGTTGGGGCACGTCTTTTGACGACTTGCCGAACATTTCGAATATATCGGGGAAGAAGCTGGTGGAGAGTCTAGGCCTGCGGGGACTGGCGCCGGATCTGCCCGATGTCGGCGGGATCTTCGAGATGAGTTTCACGGGAGTGGCGATATCGCCGATCGCGGTGTTGGGAACGTGCAATCCGTGCGGGCGCGACCTTATCCAGCAGTTCATGGATCACGTGAGTTGGTTTAAGGGCAATCACAACTTGAAGATGGGATACCAGTTGATAAAAGGCGCGGCGAACGAGATCCGTCAACCGGCGGGCCTCTTCGGGAACGTGAATTTTTCCAATCGATTTTCGGGCCATCCGTATTCGGACTTCCTGTTGGGGATTCCGACGACGATGTCGCGCGGCTTTCCGGCGATTGAGCCGCGGCGGCAGAACAAACGGCATGGCGCGTTTGTGCAGGACGATTGGCGGGTGCGTCCGAACCTGACTTTGAACTTGGGACTGCGGTGGGATTACTATCCGGGTTGGACGGAGGAGAACGGCCGGCAGGCGTTGTTTGACATCGCGAGCGGGGCGATTGTCGTCCCGGACGGGGCGTTGGAGAAGGTGAGTCCGCTAATGCCCCGGGGATATGTGAATGTGTTGGAAGCGTCGAAGGCGGGTTATGAGGCGCGGACATTAACAAAAGGCGACATGAACAACATTTCGCCTCGATTCGGCTTCGCATGGCGGCCGGGTAGCGGGAATCAATCGGTGGTTCGCGGCGGGTTCGGGATCTACTACGACGCGTCGGCGAATGGTCCGGCGGCGGGTTCTACGGTGCCATTTCAGATTTCGGAACCGGCGTATACCAATCCCACGGTGAATCCGCTGGTGCTGCCGGTGGCGTTTCCGTCGTCGTCATCGGGCGGACCGGCGACGGTGGCGATTCCAGCGGCATTCCGGCCGGATCTGCGGATTCCATTCTCGATGCAGTACAACCTGACGCTGGAGCGGCAGCAGTGGAACACCGGATTCCGGATGTCCTATGTGGGCACGAATACGCGGCAGGGCAACTACCGCTGGGATATCAATTCTCCGGTGGCGGACACTCGGTTGTACGTGGACAAGCCGCGCCGGTTCCCGCTGTATCCGGGAATCAATTACACGGACAATGGGGCGGGACATCAGTATCACGGCGTGTCGATGGAAGTGGAGCGGAAGCGGATGAAAGGTTTCGCCTATCAGGTCTATTACACGCTGGCTAAGGACGTGCAGGATCTGGAGAATAACGAAAGCCCGGAGTATGCCTACGACCGGCGAAGAGAGCGCACGACGTGGGGGGCGCTGCCGCGGCACCGTTTTCAATTGAACGGGGTTTATGACCTGCCGTTTGGGAAGGGCCAAGCCTATTTCGGCGGGGCGGGACGGGCGGCCGACAGCGTGATTGGCGGATGGCAGTTATCGTCGATTTATATATACGAATCGGGCGGCGCGATCACGCCGCAGTGGACCGGGCCGGACCCGACGGGCACGCGGTTTTCGGCGAATACGACGCGTCCGCAAGTGACGATACGGCCGGACCGCCTGGCCGATGGCCGGCTGGACAATCCAACGGTGAACCGCTGGTTCGACGTCGCGGCATTCGCGGCGCCGCAGCCAGGGCAGTTCGGCAGTTCCGGGAAATACGTTTTGTATGGGTCGCCGGTGAATGTGCTGCACTTAACGCTGGCGAAACAAATCCTGTTGAAGGAGCGGGTTCGGGTGCGGCTGGAGATGTTGGCGACGAATGCGTTGAACCACCCGAATTACATGGATCCAAACACGAACATCACCAATCTGGGAACGGCTGGAGTGATCACGGCGACGATTGACCGGAACGTGAAGTTCGATTCGGCGATTCCAAGGGAGATGCAGGCCCAGTTGCGAATTGAGTGGTAGCCGGCTCCGAAGGGGTGCTCGCTTGCCATATAATGCCATCAACAAGGAGTGCGCGCATTGCCTCGTTCGCTTGTATTGGCTCTAGCTTTGCTGACGCCCGGCTGGGCGCAGGAAAAGCTTGTCTCGTTCGTTCACGATGTAAAACCGTTGCTGGAGAACCGGTGCCTGAAGTGCCATGGGCCGGCAATGCAATTGGGCAAGTTGGACCTGCGGGACCGCGCGTCGGCTTTGAAGGGATCGGGCAAGGGCGCGGCGCTGGTTCCGGGCGATCCGGAGAAGAGTCCGCTGTACCGGCATGTGGCGGGACTGGACATGCCGCAGATGCCGATGGACGGCAAGTTGAAGCCGGAAGAAGTTACGGCGCTGCGGGACTGGATTGCGCAGGGCGCGCCCTGGGACGGCACGTTGGGCGCGTCGGCGGCGGCGACCCAGGACTTGAAGAAACTGGAAACTTGGACGGTGCCGGCGGGCGCGCGGGAGCAGTGGGCGTTTAAGAGGCCGGTGCGGCCGGCGACGCCAGCCAACGGCGCGAAGCATCCGGTGGATGCGTTCCTGCGGCAGACGCTGGCGGCGCGCGGATTGACGCAGGCGCCAAAGGCGGACAAGGCCACGCTGGCGCGGCGGGCATTCCTCGATTTGATCGGACTGCCGCCGACGCCGGATGAGTTGCGGCAGTTTGAGCAGGATGATTCGGCTGACGCGTGGGCGAAGTTGATTGACCGTTTGTTGGCGTCGCCGCACTATGGGGAACGCTGGGGGCGGCACTGGATGGACGTGGCGCGGTATGCGGACTCCAATGGCTACGAGCATGACTTCGACCGGCCGAACGCATGGCGTTACCGCGACTATGTAATTCAGTCTTTTAACAAAGACACTCCCTTCGATGTTTTCCTGCAGGAGCAGTTGGCCGGGGACGAGATGGGCGACCGGAGTTATGACCGGCTGATCGCAACGGCGTTTCTGCGAAATTATGCGAAGGTCGGCTTCCGGGAAAAGGACAATCCGCAGTTCCGGTATGAGTATCTGGACGACATGATCGCCACACTGGGGCGAGGCGTGATGGGGGTCACCGTGCAATGCGCGCGATGCCACAATCACAAATTCGATCCGGTGGGGCAAGCTGACTATTACCGGCTACAGGCGGCGCTGTGGGGCTATGTGGAAGTGGATCATCCGTTGACGCCGGAGGCGGAAGCGAAGGCATACGCGGCGCAGACGGCGTGGGTGGCGGAGCAGACCAATCCGTTGAAGGACGAGATCAAACTATTGGAGCAGCCCTATCGGGATGTGCTGCTGGCGGCTAAATACAAGAAGTGGCCGGAGCATATTCAAAAGGCTGTTTTTACGCCGGAGAAGGACCGCACGCCGGGGCAGGTGCTTTTGGCAAATCAGATCATCCGGACGACGTCGGTTTCGGCGGCGGAGCTAGACCGGGCGATGAACGCCGAGGAGTTGGCGAAGAAACGTGTTTTGGAAGGGCGGATAAAGGAAATTGAGAAGAACCGGCCGAAAGCGATCCCGGTGGCGATGGGTATTACCGATGGGGACTACCGGCTCACGCCCGATGGGGCCGGCGATGAGCCGGCGCCGGGGAAGGGAATTCAGCGCGAGAAGATCGACGGTACGTTCCTGAGCGACGGTTCGAGGGCTTATGCCGCGCCTCCGTCGCATTTTCTGATCAGCGGCGATATTTACAGCAAGGGATCGCCAACGGCGCCGGGCTTTGTAGCGGTCTTGGACGATGGCGAGACACCGACGGCGCTGCCGCCGGCCGATGGCAGGACGTCGGGCCGGCGATTGGCGCTGGCGAAGTGGTTGACGTCCGGACGGCATCCGCTGACGGCGCGCGTGATGGCGAACCGGATTTGGCACCACCATTTCGGACGCGGGATCGTGACGACGCTGGATAATTTTGGCAAGACGGGTGAGGCGCCGACGCATCCGGAATTGCTGGATTGGCTGGCCGTGGAATTTGTGGAGCGCGGTTGGAGTATTAAGCAAATGCATCGGCTGCTGATGACATCGGAGGCGTATCAGATGTCGAGTCAATGGGCGACCGAGCAGCACCTGCTGACGGACGCGGACAATCTGCTGTGGTGGCGGTACCGGCCGCAAAGGCTGGAGGCGGAGATTGTGCGGGATAGCATCCTGGCGGCGTCGGGCGCTTTGAACAGGACGATGGGCGGGAAGGCCGTGTTCCCTGAGTTGTCGAAGGAGATTCTGGCGTCGATGGACAAGGGGATTTGGAACAACACAAAGGATGGGCCGGAGGTGTGGCGGCGGTCGGTGTACGTGTACCGGAAGCGCGGTTTGCCGCTGCCGTTTTTCGAGGTGTTTGATTTACCGGACCAGAACCTGACTTGCGGGCGGCGGAACGTCTCGACGGTGCCGACGCAGGCGCTGACGCTGATGAACAACGAATGGGTGTTGGGGCAGGCGTCACGGTTCGCCGACCGGGTGGCGACGGAGGCGGGGCAGGGCGCGGCGGCGCAGGTGGCACGCGCGTATGAGTTGGCGTTGGGCCGGCGACCGAGCGCGGAAGAACTACGCGTTGGGGAAGAGTTTCTGCGGAGCCGGACGATGAACGATCTGGCGCACGTGATTTTGAACTTGAACGAATTTATCTACTTGCGGTGAGTATGGACACAAACACATTGCCGAAAGGGTTCGCCTCGCGACGGAATTTTCTGTTTGAGGCCGGACAGGGATTGAGCGGCGTGGCCTTGGCGTGGATGCTGGGCCAGGAGGGCGCATTGGCCGGGGAGTGCGGCGGCACGGAGGTGGCGGCGTCTCCGTTTCTGGCGAAGAAACCGCACTTTGCGCCGCGGGCAAAACGGGTGATCTCGCTGTTCATGAGCGGCGGCGTGAGCCAGATGGATACCTTCGATCCGAAGCCGGCGCTTGATAAATATGCGGGACAGCCGCTGCCGGGCAAGGGCGACATTGTTGTCAGGCAAGGGCATCCGGGACCGCTGATGCCTTCGCCATTCACGTTTCAGAAGTATGGGCAAGGCGGGCTGGAGATTTCGGAACTGTTTCCGCATGTCGCGAAACACGCCGATTCATTGGCGGTGATCCGGTCGTTGAAAGGCCGGTCAAATGATCATGTGATGGCGCACTATGAGTTGGCGTCGGGGTCGATCCGAATGGGAGCGCCGTCAGTGGGTTCGTGGGTGACTTACGGGCTAGGCTCGGAGAATCAAAACCTGCCGGCGTTTGTGGTGATTTATGACGCGCGGGGCGGGCCGTTCGGCGGGCCGGCGAATTGGAGCGCGGGCTATATGCCGGCGGCGCATCAGGGGACGATTTTCCGGAGCGCCGGCGATCCGATTTTCGATTTGAAGCCGCCGCAAGGCGTATCGGAAAACCAAATGAAGGGGCGGCTGGCGCTGTTGGAACAGTTGAACCAAATGGATTTGGCGAAGAATCCGGGAAACTCCGAGTTATCGGCGCGAATTAGCGCTTATGAGTTGGCGTTCCGCATGCAGGGCTGCGCGCCGGAGGCGGTGAACGTCGAAGGGGAGAGCGAGGCGACGAAGAAGTTGTATGGAATCGGCGATCCGATTACGGGGCCGTTCGGGCGGCAGTGCCTGATCGCGCGGCGACTGGCGGAACGGGGCGTGCGATTTATTCAGCTTTACCACGGCGGAATCGGAAATCAGAATACCGACACGTGGGACGCGCACGGGAATGTGAAAGAGAATCATACGCAGCATGCGGCGGAGAGCGACCTGCCAATCGCGGGATTGTTGACCGATTTGAAGGCGCGCGGTTTGTTGGACGACACGCTGGTGATATGGCAGAGCGAGTTCGGGCGGATGCCGATTTCGCAACGGGGATTGGGGCGCGATCATAATCCGGGGACGCAGAGCCTTTGGATGGCGGGCGCGGGGATTCGCGGCGGGCAGGCGATCGGGGCGTCGGACGAGTTTGGATATCAGGCGGAGCGGCAAGTGCTGACGGTGCATGATTTGCATGCGACTATTCTTCACTTACTCGGGATGAATCATACAAAACTGACTTTCGCTTACCAGGGACGGCAGATGCGATTGACCGATGTGTATGGGGATCCGGTGAAGCAATTGATTAGTTAGAAAGTGTCCACGCGACGGCCTTCTGGGGCAGGGAAGCGTCCTCACCGGAGTGGAAACGTCGCCCATCACCCGCGGGGTCTGGCCGCTGGAAAACATCCTGGGAGACCTTCCAACGCCCCCGCACGATAGCGTTCCACCCATTGACCCCGACGTGCGCGGCGCCAAGTCCATGCGCGAAATCTTGACGAAACACCGCGAAAACCCGGCGTGCCACTTCTGCCACCAAAAGATTGACCCGCCCGGCTTCGCGTTGGAAAACTTCGATCCCATCGGCGCTTGGCGTGAGAGCTACCACCGAGCGCCTTCTCACCTACGCCTGCGGCCGCCGCATGGAGGCGTCCGACCGGCCGCAAATCGCGGCGCTCGCCGCCGCCCTTCGGACCCGCGGTTACGGCTTCCGCGACCTCGTCGAACTGGTTGTCGCCAGCGAAACCTTCCGCCGCAGGTAGTCCATCAACGCTCGCTTACGCCGCCCTCCGTGAACGTCGCCATCCCCTCGTAGAGCGCCACCGCCGCGTCCAGCACCGGCATTGCCATGGCCGCGCCCGTGCCCTCGCCCAGACGCATGTCGAGGTCCAGAATCGGCCGCACGCCCAGCGAGTCCAGTAAATGCCGGTGCGCCGTCTCCGCCGAAACATGGGAGAAAAGCAGATAGGGCAGCACCGCCGGCGCAATCGCATGGGCCGCCATCGCCGCCGCCGAAGAAATGAATCCGTCGACAACCACCGGCATCCGTTCCGCCGCCGCGCCCAGTAAAAATCCCGCCATCGTCGCGATTTCAAATCCACCTAATGCCGCCAAAATCGCCGCCCCATCTCGTCCCTTAGTCACCTCCCGATGCCGCTCGAGCGCGCGCCGAACAACGTCCGCCTTCCGCCGGACCCCCGCAGTGTCTACGCCTGTTCCCGGGCCGACGGCCGCTTCCGGAGCCGTTCCCCTATAGGCGCAGAACAACGCGCTAGCGGCGGTTGTATTGCCGATGCCCATCTCGCCCACCGCGGCGATATCGTGATCGGGCCGTAGCTGTCGCGCCAGCGCGATGCCATTGTCCAATGCCTTCTCCACCTGCGCCGTCGTCATCGCCGCCTCGTTCACGAAATTCGCCGTACCGCGCCCCAGCCGCAGATTGATCGCCCCGGGCGCCGGCTCGCCATCCACGCCCGCATCGACGATGAACGGCGCAATCCCAAACTGCCGGCACAAGACGTTGATGGCCGCGCCACCCGCCAGAAAGTTCTGCATCATCTGCCCCGTCACTTCTTTCGGATACGCACTGACGCCTTCCGCCGTCACGCCATGGTCCGCGCAGAAAACGACCAGCGCTTTCCGCGCCACCGTCGGCCTTGGCGTTCCGGTTGCCAACGCCAACTGCGTCACCAGCGTCTCCAACCGCCCCAAACTTCCCGGCGGCTTTGTCAACGAATTCCATCGCGCCGTAACCTCCTCCGCCAGGGCCGCGTTCTCAACGTGCGGAATCTCAATCGGATAGGGCAATCGAAATCACCTCCAAATAGTCTTGTTGAAACGAAGCCAATTCGCGCCCGTCCGCCAAATGCGCCAGCACCGAATTCACGCCCACATGCGCAACGATCGCGATTGCACCGGCGGGCGGAACGCCCCGCCAGCCACGCTCTACACGGGCTACAAAGTCGCTCCACGGCTCTCCGCCGGGCGGCGTCGTCCCAAACCAATCCACGCTCGCCCGCCCGGCCAATTCCGGCCATTCCGCCTCCACTTCGTCCCAACGTTTCCGTTCCCACTGGCCCAGCCCGCGCTCGGCAAACTCCGGTACGGCTGTAATTTCCGTACCTGGAAACAGCAACTCCGCCGTTCGCCAAGCCCTCGCCAATGGGCTCGCTAAAACGCGATCCACCACGAGCGTCGAAGCGGTCAACTCTTCGCTCGCCAGCGGTATATCGCTACCGCCCAACAGCACGCCCGTCACCGCCGGCCGTGCATGTCGAATGAGATGAATTAGACGCACGCCAGCACTCCCAGCGATACCGCCTCCGAGACCTGGCAGGCGGCGCCCAGGCAGTCTCCGGTCACGCCGCCTAGCCGCGCCACGAACCATCGGCGCAGCAGCGCCAACGCCAACGCATTCAGACCGACCAGCCAAACGCCCGCCGGCCATCCCGCAAGCGCGGCGAGCGCCAACACCTGCACGGCCGCCACAATAAACGCGTAATGCGGCAAGCTCTCGTGAAACGCCCGTCCCAGTCCGTCGCCGGCCGCGGGCGCCGTCGCCGCCAACAACACCATCGCCGCCCGCGAAATCCCATAGGCCGCCGGGAGACGATACCAGGCGTCCCCCTGTAGCATCGCCAGCGCCTGCCACCGAAACGCGAAGGATGCAATCAGCGCCAGCGCGCCATGCGCTCCAATGCGGCTGTCTTTCAATATCAGCGACATCTTCTCGCGTGTCCGATACGCCCGCACCGCATCGCACACATCGGCCAGCCCGTCTTCGTGCAGCCCGCCGGTCACCAGCGACATCGCAATCATAATCAGCACCGGCCCCAACTTCAGCGGCCAAAGCGCCGCCGCCCCCAGCCCCAACAATACACCCACAAAAGCGAATGCCCACGCCGCCCGCCCCGGTGGGCCGGCCGGCGCCGGTACGGGTAGGATCGTCAGAAATTGCAGCGCCTGTCGCATCGTTATTTCAATCGAAGCGCCGCCCCGAAAATGGTCCAATACGCTTCCACCGCGCGCTCCATCGCCTGCTGATTCAAAATTCCCGCCCGATCGCGAAACGCCCGCGCCAGCGCATTCTCCGGCACAATCCCGCAACCCACTTCATTCGTCACCAGCACGCACGGCAGCGCCGACGAGGCCATCACATCCAACTGCGCCGTCATGTCGACGTCCTTCTCCGCCAGCATCACGTTGCTCAGCCACAGCGTCAGGCAATCCACCACCAGTACGTCCAACTCGCCCTCCACGCGCCGTACCGCCGCCGCCAAATCGAACGATTCTTCCAGGGTGACAAACTCGTTCGCTCTTTCCTCCCTATGCTTCCGAATCCGCTCCCGCATCTCGTTGTCGAGCGCCTGCGCCGTCGCCAGAAATCCGCGCCGCGGCCCATACCGCCGGGCGATCGCCAATGCATGGCGGCTCTTGCCGCTGCGGCTACCGCCGCCCACCAACAGAATTGGCATGCCCGTCTCCTTTCCTCGACAACACCGCCGCCAGCGCCACGCCAAACGCGCCCGCCGCGTTTGCTCGTGCCGTCAACGGCTTCCATTCCGCATCCGGCCGATACCGCTGATGGATCGCCGCGCTCCGTCGCGCCACGCGTCCCACTCCGCCCGGATCGCCATCCGCTACGGCCGCCTCCAACACAAGAAGCAATGCCGCAAACTCATCCAACTCGGACGCCGAATACGCAGTTACCGGACAGGCGAGCCTGTCCACTTCCAATCCGCCCAGACGGCGCAATAGACTCCCCGTCGTCGGCAAAAACGTCACCGGCTCCAAATCGAACGTCGTCGCACCGCTCGCCAACTCCGCCCGCTGCATCAGTTGCGCCTCCTCCTCCACACGCAATGCAATACCCGGCAAATCAGCCACGGCCCGCACCGCCGCCACACAATCCGCCGTCGACGACCCGCATCCCCGCCCCACCGGAATCGATGATTCCACCGCCACTTCCAACGCCCCGTCGAAGCCCCAAGCCAACTGCGCCGCACGCAGCGACTTCGTCTTCCACGCCGGCGTCGCCCTCCAGGTCCAAGCCCTCTTCACCCTCACCACGCCGCGAAAAGCCGGCACCGGCAGCGTCGTCAGAAACGGCTCCACCCGCTCCCCCGCATGGCCTATCGCCTCAGCGCGACCAAAGCAGCCAGACAAAGAAAGGCCCTCCCAGCAGTGCCGTGGTCACGCCCACGGGAATCTCCAGCGGAGCGAACGCGCTCCGCGAAATGGTGTCGCAAATCACCAAAAACGCCCCTCCGCCAAACAGCGACGCGGGCATCAGCAGCCGGTAGTCCGGACCGACAATCCGCCGCAACAGGTGCGGCACCAGCAGCCCGACAAACGCAATCGGTCCCGTCACCGCCGTCGTGCTGCCGACCAGAATCGCCCCCGCCGCAAACCCCTGCCAAGTGACTTTCTTAAAATCCACGCCGCGCCCCGCCGCCCAAGTCTCGCCATACGAAATCACATTCAAAACCCGCGACAGCCGCAGCATCCACAAGAACACCGGAATGAGCGCAATCGCCAGTAGCGCCAACACCGAATACTCAATCGCATCCACGCCGCCGATCAGCCAATGTGTAATCTGAAAACTCTTTGTAATGCCAGCCAGACTGTGCAGCAGCAGCACTAGCGACGTGCAAATTCCGTTCACCGCAATGCCGGTCAACAGCAGAGTAAATGAAGAAAACTTGCGCAGCCGCGCCAACGCCGTCACCAGCGCGATTACCGCCGCCGCTCCGGCCAGCGCCGATACCCAGACCAACGGAAACGTCGTCCCCTCGCCCGGATAGAACGCGATCGCGGTCACCGCTCCCAAAGCCGCCGCCGCCGACACGCCCAGGCTCGACGGCGTCGCCAACGCGTCGCGCAGCAGCGCCTGGAACAACGCGCCCGCCCCCGACAACGCCGCCCCCGTCAACAGCGCCAACAGCGTTCGCGGCATCCGCAAATTCACGAAAATGTTCCAGTCCGGCGACTCTTGCCGCCACAGCTTGCCATAGTCCATTCCGGACCCGCCCACAAACGGGCACACCGCGGCCGCTACGCCCGCAGCCGCGAGCGACGCGAACAACACCCAGCGCGCGCGGCTGCGTAGATCAGCGGCCATACGTTAAAAACACCCGGCCTTCCGACGTCTGGTGCCAGTGGAACGGAACATGAAAAACCCGCTCCATCTCCGCCGGACGCATTGCATCGCACGGACGTCCATCGGCCACCAGCCGCCCCGCGTCGAGCAGCCAAATCCGGTCCGCATTTTGCGCCGCCAGCGCCAGGTGATGCGTCACGACCAATATCAAATGCCCCAGGTCGCGCAGCGCCCCAAATAGCTCCCAAAGCTCCGCCTCGTTCTCCGGATCCAAATGCGCGCCCGGCTCGTCCAGCAGCAGAATGGGCGACTGCTGGCACAGCGCCGCCGCCACCAGCACGCGCTGCTTCTCCCCCCCGCTCAGCTTCGAAAACAACCGGCCGCGAAACGCCTCCAATCGCGTCCGCTCAATCGCCAACTCCATCGCCGCGTGATCGTCGTCGTTCTCATACAGCCCGCGCCCATAGGGAATTCGACCGGTCAGAGTCACCTCTTCCACCGTGAACGGCACATCCGAAGGGATGGTTTGCGGCACATGCGCCACCAGCCGGCATAACTCTTCGCGGCCCATGGCATGCGCGTCCCGTCCGTGTATCCGGCACGTCCCCAACCCCGGTCTTTTCTGCCCGGACAGCAGGTCCAGCAACGTGGATTTGCCCGCGCCATTCGGCCCTGCAATGGCGATCACCTCCGGCCCCGCCGCCGCCGCCGAAATGTCCGTCAGCGCCGCGTCCCGTCCCGGATAGGAAAAGCCCAGCCCGTCAATGGATAGCAGACTCATCGCTCGCCCTCGAGGAGCATCGCCGCGAAGGCCTCCGCGGCCTCCACAACGCGCGGCCCCGGGACCACAAATATATCCGCCGCCACCGCGAACACCTTCTTCCGCGACACCGCGCGAACCGCCCGCTGCGGCTCCCACAGCCTGACGACCGATCGTTTATGCTCCTCCGTCACGCCCGTCGTCACCGCCATGTCGCCCATGTCCACAATCACGTCCGGAGCCAACCTCAGCACCGCTTCCATTGAAATGCGCGGATACGTCACCGGCGAATCGAACAACACGTTCTTCCCGCCCGCAATGCGAATTACTTCGTTCAGAAAGGATCCCTTACCCACCGCAATCATCCCATCCAACCGGCCCGGCGTCCGCCCGACGATAAACAACAACGTGCGCGGCGCCTTGCCCGCCGAACGCTTTTCAATCGCCGCCAGCTTAGCGCGAATGCTCCTTTCCAAGCCGGCGCCCTCCGCCTCCATTCCCACCGCCGCGCCAATCTCCCGCGCCGATCGCAACGTCTCTTCCAGGTTCGTATTTCGCAGCGCCAGCGTCCTGATTCCCAGACCGGCCAACTGCGTTAACGTCTGCTTCTGTTCCGAATGAACCAACACGAGATCCGGCGTCAACCTCGCGATCGCCTCCACATTCGGCTGCAAGTAACTCCCCACTCGCGGGAGTTGATCCGCCGCCGCTGGAAAGTGACAATACGTTGAAACCGCCACTACCCGCGCCCCCGCGCCAATCGCGAACAGCGTCTCGGTGAAGCTTGGCGCGGTGGAAACAATGCGCTGCGGCGGAGCGGCGAAACCCGCAAACGAACCCAGCGCCAACAGAATGGCTACGCGCATAAACACTCCTTGCAAACGGCAATCAACACTTCGTTTTCCCATCGCGGGCGTACCGCCACCCGGACAGCGGCGCCGCCGAACCCCGGCCAGCCCGTACAGTCCCGCACCAGCATCCGCCGCGCCGCCGCGAATGCGGTCAACTCCGTCGCCCGGGGCGTTTCAACATACAAATAGTTCGCGGCCGGCGGCCATACTCGCACGCCCGGCAGTTGATTCAGCTCGCCCGCCAGCCACGCCGCCTCCCTCTTCACAAACGCCCGCGTTCGCGCCGCATGCGGGCGATCGTCAATCGAAGCCAGCGCCGCCGCTTCCGCCAACGCATTCACCGGCCACGGCGGCCGAAAGCGCGCAAACGAACCAACGTCTCCAACCAATGCCCCGATCCTCAATCCTGGCAGCGCCCAGAATTTGGTCAGCGATCGCAGCACAAATAGGTTGCCGCGCGCCCGCGACGTGAGACTCTCCGCCTCGCAAAAATCGAGGAAGGATTCATCCACCAAAACCGGGTTCGTTCGGCCCTGCGCGTACTGCATCACCATATCGCTTGCAAGCAGCGTCCCCGTTGGATTCGCCGGCCGCGTAAGGACTAAAGGTCCATCCGCCGGCCACGTCCCCGGCTCCGTCAGCGAGCAAATCCGCGCCTCCGGCCACGCCCGGTGAAACTCGCCAAACGCCGGCGCCGCAATCGTCCCCGTCCCAAAATACCGGCACCAGTCGAACAACAACTCCGTAGCCCCGTTGCCCACCAACACCTGGTCGGGCAGTACCCCCCACTCGGCCGCCAACCGTTCCCGCAGCCCCCGTGAAGTGCGTTCCGGATAATGCACAATGCGATCCAATGTGGAAAGAATCGCCTCTCTCGCCGCCGCCGAAGGGCCCAACGGATTGATACTCGCGCTAAAGTCCAGCACCTGTTGCCAAGCTACACCCTCTCGCGCCGCCACCGAAAAAATGTTCCCGCCGTGCGTCACAGCCATAGGATCACTCCCACGAACAGCAGCGCCGACCCGTATAACAAAACGCGCATCCCGCCGTACACCCGCCAATCAAGCGGCTTCAGATCCTCCCCCAATAGAGCCTTCTCCGACCGCACGCCGCAATAAAAATTCACCCCGCCCAGCTGCACTCCCAGCGCCCCCGCCGCAGCGGCCTCCGGGTAACCCGAATTCGGACTTGGCTGCCGGTGCGCGTCCCGCCAAGTACTCCGAATGCTGCCGGAGAACGACATCCCGGGCCAAATCGCGGCGATTAGCCAAATCAGCCCCGCCGTTAGTCTCGCGGGGATCAGATTGGCCAAATCATCCATTCGCGCCGCGCACCAGCCGAATTGCAAATATCGTTCGTTCTTGTGCCCGAACATACTGTCCATCGTGTTGACGGCCTTGTACGCCGCCATCGCCACCGGCCCGCCCAGCGTCAGCCAGAACAACGGCGCGACTACTCCATCGTTCAAATTCTCCGCCACCGTCTCCACCATCGCGCGCGTCACGCCGCAGGCATCGAGCGCGTCGGTATCGCGCCCAACAATCCGCGCCGCCGCCTCCCGCGCCGTCGCCAGATCCCCGTCTCGCAACGGCCGCACGACTGCCATTGCATGGTCGTCCAAGCTGCGCACCGCCAGTAACGAATAGATCCAGTAGATCTGTACGAACGGTTCGGGCAACAAACGAACCGACGCAAACACCACGCCGCAGCTTACGCCCAGCACACCGCACCAAGCCCCAATCCCCGCTACTCGTAACGGCAACGAGGTGCGTCGCCAGACACGTTCCATCCAAGCCGCCAAATTACCCACGCCAACGATCGGATGCGGCATCCACCGGGGATCGCCAAGCGCCAAATCCGCCGCGACGCCACAGGCCAGGGCAAATGGAGTGACCATCATGCCAACAACCTTTCCAGCACTTCCGGCCGCGCATGCGCCACCAGCCAATCGGCCAGCCGGTCATACATCGCGTCCCTGTCCACGCGTTCAACTTCCAAACCCAGCATCTCGCGGACTACTCCCGGTTCATCGAACGCCCCATGCAGATAAGTGCCCATTACGCCATCCGCGAAACATCCCTCCGGGCCGCCATCGGCCAAATAGGCGAATGGCGCGACGTCTGAAGTGGAGACCGTCTCCCCCATATGAATTTCATACGCGCGAAAGCCCACGCCGCCGGCAGTCCGAGCCTCGACCATCCGAGTCACTTTCGGCGAACGCAAAACCGTCCGCACCGGCAGCAGTCCGGTCCCCGCCGCGGAGCCATGCGCGGACTCCACCCGGTCCGGATCTGCAATATGATCGCCCAGCATCTGATACCCGCCGCAGATTCCCACAATTAACGCCCCGCCGGCCCGCTGCTTTAGTACCCACTCGTCCAGCCCCCGCTCCCGCAGCCAAAATAAATCGTCGATCGTGTTTTTCGTCCCCGGCAGAAACACCGCGCGATACTGCCGCAAACAAGGCACGTCTATCCAATCCACCGCGCCCAGCGCCCGAAAATCGGTGAAGTTTGAAATCCGCGGCAACTTCACCACGGCTACTTTCCCGTCACCTTGAACCGCCGAATCAATCGCCAAACTATCTTCTTCGTCCAGCACAATGTCCCGATCAAACGGAAACACGCCCAAGCACGGAATCCCCATCCGCTCTTCCAAAAAGGTCACACCCGAATCGAACAGCGAAACGTCGCCGCGAAAGCGGTTCACCGCGAATGCCTTCACCAACTCCCGTTGCGACGGCGGCAGCAAATCCATCGTTCCCACCAAGGATGCAAACACCCCGCCACGTTCAATATCCGCTACCAAAACAGCCCGCGCGCCCACTCGCTCCGCGAACCGCAAATTCGTAATATCCCGCTCCCCCAAATTCATTTCGGCCACGCTACCGGCGCCCTCGCAGACAATCCGCGGGAACTGCGCCGCCAATCGCCCATAACTTTCCAACGCCAAGCCCAGCAGTCGCTCCGTGTGGTTGTAGTAGTCGCGCGCTTCCAACTCCGCCCAAACGCGTCCCTGCACCACGACCTGCGATCCCGTCGCCGAATTCGGCTTCAACAGCACCGGATTCATATCCGCCATCGCGGGCAGCCGGCACGCTTCCGCCTGCATCGCCTGCGCCCGCCCAATCTCCCCGCCCTCCACGCACGGGTAGGAGTTGTTCGACATGTTCTGCGCCTTGAACGGCGCCACTCGCTCGCCGCGGCGCAGCAACAGCCGGCAGAACGCCGCCGTGAACCAGCTTTTCCCTACATGGGATGCCGTGCCGCCAATGAACAAAGCTCGGCTCACGAATGTCCCCGATAATCACGCAGCCATTCATCGGCGCCCTTTGCCACGGCGCGATATGCCGCCTGCCCCAGCGCCGCGCCCGCCGTCGTGTGCTTACCCGTATATGGGGTCCGTTCGCCAACCACCGGCGATGCGATTGCCAGATAGTCCGTCCCCGTTCCCGTTGCCGCTAAGCCCGACCTAACGCTCTTAATACCGCTCTCCAGCAACGCCGCGGCCTTCGCCTCCGACACCAAACACAACGCCTCCATCGCCGCCTCCACCGTTAACGGTTGCGAACAACAAACGAGCAAATTGATCGTCCCCGGCGCGAAAATCGGCCCACTCGCATCACCCGCTCGCAGCGCATTGCTCAGTCCAATCGTCCCCACCGCCCAAGCCCGGCAATCTCCGTCGGAACCGCAAGCCTCGACGTATGCTCCCGCCCGTCGGCTCGTCATAAACCCCACCGCTCCGCTCAGCCTCTCTTGGTACATCTGTCCCCGCATCCACTCCGCCGGATCTATCACGACCGCAATTTCATTTGCCTGTAAATACAACCAAGCCACTTGCGTCGTTCGCTGCCAGCCGCCATTCACAACCGCCCAACTCACCACCGCCCACGGTTCGGCGAATCCGGCCACCAGCCAGCGTTCGCGCATCTCCAATCGATAGGGCGCGGCTACCAGGCTCGCGACCATTTCGGCCCCGGCGTATTCTCATCGCGCAGCCGCGCGTCTTTCCCCGTCTCCTTCTCAACCTGCCGCCCGAACAACCACAGCAAATCCGACAGCCGATTCAAATACTTCAGCACATTCGGCTGCACCGCCAACCCGTTTTCCATCAGTCCCACCACCAGCCGCTCCGACCGGCGGCACACGGTCCGCGCCACATCGAACGCCGCCGAAACCGGGTCCTCCCCCGGCAGTGACCAGTCGTTCAGCATCCCCGGAATCGCCTCAATTTGGTGTACATGCGCAGTCAGCGCATCCACCAGAGCGTCATCGATCACCGGAATCCCTTTCGGCGATTCCGGTGGCGTCGAGATCGCCGACGCTACTTTGAAAAGCTCTTTCTGGATCCGCTTCGTCGCCGTACACAGTTCCTCATTCGGGCAAATCGCCCGCGCGAACCCCATCGTGGAAATTAGCTCATCCAACGTGCCGAACGCCTCCACGCGCGGCGAAGACTTCGAAACGCGTATGCCTCCGGACAAGCCCGTCTGGCCGCCGTCGCCGCGCATGGTTGCAATGGACATGTCGATTCTCCTATTTGAAAAGTACTTGCACGCCGGTTAGGAAAGTGGCCCGTGGAGCCAGAAATCCATTCTCGTAATAACGCTGATGGAAGACGTTATCCACCTTCGCATAGCCCTTCAACGTGCGCTTCTCTCCGCTCCACAACTCGCGGTTGAAAACCGCGTCCATCTTCGTCACACCCGAATAAAGATACGCCCGCGCCCGGCCCCCGGCCGACAGTGCGTTGTAGTAGTCCGACGACCGGTAGAGATCCACTGTTACATCATTCTTCTTCCCCAGTTGTTGATGCAAAAGCGCCGTGTATGAATGCGCCGGTACGCTCAACGCACTGAAAAATCCGCGCACGGCATTGTCCTGATTCGTATCCGCGTTCACGTAGGAATAGGAGGCCCGGAAAAGCGTCGATCGCGCCGGCCGCGCCTCCACTGTCAACTCCAATCCACGCGACGTCCCGCCCGCGCCGTTGTAGTAACCCGACGTTCGCCCGAACGGATCTGTCTCCGCGCGCACGACGCTCGCCGAAAAATCAAACTGCGTGATCTGCACGGTCCGCGTGTAGAACCATGTTCCGCTGAGCCGCACCTTGTCGTGAAACAGATACTGGTCCACGCCCGCGTCAACCGAGCTATAGCGGTCCGGCGCCAGCCGCGGATCGCCATACGGACTGAACGCCACGCCGTTGTTCACGGAGTCGTAGAAGAATCCCGAACCATAGCGTTCATACAGGCCCGGCGCTCGATACGAATTGCCGCCATGCGCGCGTAGCTTCGTTCCCGTCCTTGGAAGGAAATAAGATACGGCCACATCCCCCGTCAGCGCTCGCGGCGGCGCGGCCAGCGGTACACTGCCGTAGTTGTTCGCGGCCCCGGCATACAAGAAACGCGGCCTGTCCAGTTGAAACGCCTGCGCCCGCCCCGACAATGAAATCTGCAAGCGCTGCCGCGCCAGCGTCATTTGGTTGGCAAAATAAGCCGCGTTCGAACGCTGCGCCGCCTCCGTCCGTGTCGACACCGTCGAAGGCGCCGGCAGCCGGTTGTCGTCCAGATTAAAATAACCTTCGCGTTCAAACTCATATCCGCCGGTCAACGCGTACCACTGGCGCGGCCGCCACAGAATCTTCGTGTCCAAGCTGTCGATATCGCCGCGAAACTGGCTGACGTTGGAAACGATGGGTTGAAAACCGGCGCCCGCCGGCCCGTTCCGGAAAAACCGATTTGTATGCACGCGCTGATAACTCGAGACCCACTCAGCGGCCGGATGCAAGACCTGACGGAAAATCAACGCTCCGCTCCAGAATCGCGAGGTGCGATGGTTGTCCGGATCGTTGCGGTTGGGAACGAATGTAACCATTGGAATCGCCCGCACAATCGTTGTTGCCGGAATATTCGCCGCTGGCAGCCCGGAAGCCGTCGGGCTGATATTCGACTGTACAAAGTCGTCGGAAAAAAACACCCGACCCGACAGCGATGAGGAAGGCGCAAACGCATACCGCGTAAACGTCTGCACGCCCGTGCTCCGAGCCCGGTCATCGCCATCCACGCCGCTCATAACATTCAAATGCAGCAGCCCCGCGCTACAGGTCAGCTTGTTGTCAAGAATGCCGCCGCCAATCGTGCCGCGTCCGCGCAGCAGGCCCAGCGTGCCGCCCTCCATCTGCAAGCCTCCGTGCACCGGCCCGCCGCCCGCATCGGTCACCACATTCACCGTCCCGCCGACCGCATTTGAACCGTAAAGGGACGACCCCGATCCTCGCAGCACCTCCACCCGGTCAAAGTTGATCACGTTGAATGTCGACAGGAACGAACTCGCGTCCCCCTGGATCGTCGCCGCATCGCGAAACCGCAGCCCGTCGATCAACACGGCCGTCGCGTCCGCGCGCAGCCCGCGAAAGCGCACCGACGTCGCCTGCCCCGGCCCGCCTAGATTTCGAATCATCAGCCCCGGCGTGTCGCGCAGAACCTCGCTCAAGCTGTACTCATTCCGCCGCGCAATCTCCGCCGCGTCAATTACACTAGCCGCCTTCGATACCTGGTCAATCGTCTGCGCCGCGCCTTCCGCCGTCACCATCACGCGCTGGTCGATCCCCGCCACCGCTAATCGCACGGGTATCTCCTTATCCCCTGTCACGCGCAACGACACACGACGAAACCCGTCCGCTGAAACCTCCAGCAAATAGTCCCCGGGAAACGTGTCTCCGAACACGAATTGCCCATTTACACTCCGCGTCCGCGCCAATGGCCCGGAGGCGCCTTGCCGGTATAGCGCCAATGTGGCGCCGTCCACCTGTTTCCCGTGCGGGTCTTGCACGGTGCCACGCACCGGCGCCTGCGCTTGTAAATTCGCGGTCAGCATACTGAAAACCGCGAACAGAAAATTAGACCTGTGGCTCATAAGCCCTGCCCCTTCCACGAGAGCAAAGTGAAGTCAGCCTTGTTGGCTGTTCCCAGGCAGGTCTTCGGACTCATGGGCGGCCTACCGGTTGCCACTTCCCAGCCGCCACGCGACCAGTGTGAATTACAACTTTCGTTCCCAATTACCGCTGCGGGACAGTCCCGGGTTCTCACCGGGTTCCCTTTTCAACGCTCTCCAGAGAGGGCGTACCTCGGAAGTTTTTAGCATAGCAGAAACTTTCCTCCCAGATCTGCGCCACACGCCCATCGGGCTATAAGCGAGTGTTTCATACTGAGCTCCTTTCGCGGCCACGCGCGTGTCGCGTTGGGCGCTACGCCCGGTGTCCGCTTATTCGGGCGGAAGAGAGTTCGTCGAAACGATTGATGCGTTGAACCCGACTCAGGGGGACTCTGCCCTTCCCGCAGACCCGCAGGCGTCCTAAAAAGCCATCGACAGCGTAACACGGAATCCAACCTTCTAAACATAACCCCGGCGCATCCAAATAGTAATCCCCTCCGCCATTCGCCCAGGTAGCAAAGTACAAGCCAAGTTATACAAAGGCTGCCGCGCCCCTAAGTAGTTCACTACCGAATACTCAACCACTTCGAATTCCGCCACGCTCGCCAAATACAACAGGTCCTCCACCGTGTACTCGCAGTAATGACCCGGATTACTCGCGTCGTCGCGAATAATCTCGAACGGACTCCGCCCCCTGAGAAGCGCCAAACGCCGCGCCAGGTTCACCGGATTCGGGGTCTGTATCAACAGCCCGCCCCCCGGCCGTAACAACCGCCGCAGCATCCGCAGCACCCGAGTCGGCGGCACATATAAGTGTTCAATCACTTCCGCCAGAAGTATCAAATCAAATGGCTCCAACGCCGGCCATCGAGCCTCGTCATCCGCCGCGTTCAAATCAAACTGCGTATGCCGCACGCCCTCCATCGGCGGAAACCGATGGTCATAAAAGCCGAGGGTCGCCAACTCCACGTCCGGAAAAACAGCTCGAATCAACCCCGTCTGGTAGGACATTCCAATATCCAGGACCCGCAACGGTTCCCCTTCGCGGCGTATTTGGCCGCGAAATATACGGTTCACGAACTCCAGGAGATACTCGTACCGCCGGCGGTGATATTCCAAATAGCGGGCTGCGTCGGCGTCGGGCGCGGTGAGCGTCCGCACCGCCTCGGCGATAGGCGGCATCTTTTTGCATTGTAGCCGGTTTCACGCCCTGTAATAATGAATACGGTGCCGAAACTCCGCGATCTCGAACTGCGCCTGTCCCGTTTGGAAGAGGAGTTACATCTCTTTCAACGCATCAGCCGCCTAATGGTCCGTGAAGCCACGTTGCAACAGGTACTCCAAAGCATTGTCGCCCTCCTCGTCGAGTATCTGGAATGTGACTCCTGCATAATTTATCTCACCGATGGCCCGGAGCTTGTCCTCTGCGCCTCCAACACCGCGCCCGCCTCCGCCGTCGGCCGCGTGCGCCTCTCGCTCGAAGAAGGTCTCACCGGCTGGGTCGCACGCAACCGCCGCCTTGTCGCTCTCTCCCGCGAGGCGTTCAACGACCACCGCTTCAAAGCCTTCTCCGAACTCGAAGCCGACACGTTTGAGGCGTTCCTCTCCGCGCCTGTCATCGTGCGGAATCGTGTTGTCGGCGTCCTGAATGTCCAACATCGCCATCCCCACTCCTACACCGGCGACGAAATGGAACTTCTCACCACCGTCGGTGAACAGGTAGGCTGCCTGCTGCTCCTGGCGCGGCTCGATCGCGAGGCGCTGGAGCGAACTCTCTCCATCGATCAAATTCTCTCCGGCGCCGTTCCCGCCGGTTCCGTCTAACTTTTCCATGCGCCTCGCCGTCCTCGCCCTTCTCACACTCCTTCCCGCCTCCGCCGTCGACAAGTGGAGCGTCGCCTATCAATACGATGAGGATGAATCGTCGCTCTTTCTCCGCGCCGTCGAGTTCCCAAGCGATCGGCGCGGTATCGCTATTGGCGTCTTGACCGAGCGTGGCCGCGTCCGCCCCGTCGCTCTCGTCACCGCCAACGGCGGCGAATCCTGGGACCCGATCCGGCTGAAGGAAGAGCCGTTGTCGCTCGCCTGCTTCACCGACGAAGTCTGCTGGATCTCCACTCCCAAAGGCGTTTGGCGCACCGACGAAGGCGGCCGCGAATGGAAGAAGATCTCCGGCGCGAAAATCATCATGAAGATGAAGTTCGTTTCGCCCACGCAAGGCTGGGCCGCCGGCGCGAACAAGTCGGCCTGGGAAACCAAGGACGGCGGCAAAACCTGGACCCTGCTTCCCGTCCTAAAAGAAGTCAAAGCCAATCCCGAATACGCCAATTTTCTAGCCGTCGCCATGGACGGTAACGACGGCATGATCGGCGGCAACAGCCGCCCACCGCGCCGGGATGACTCGCTTTACCCCGATTGGATGATCCCCGAAGAAGTCTCCAAACGCCGCGAATGGCCCGGCATGATGATCCTCCTCGAAACCCGTGACGCCGGCAAAACCTGGACGCCATCCACGAACTCCGTTTTCGGCACTCTCACCGCTATCCACATGCGCCCCGAAGGCGGCGGCGCCGCGGCGCTGCTCGAATATTTCCACACATTTGAAACGCCCGCCGAAGTTCTCTTCGTCGATTTCAAGACTGGCCGCAGCCGCTCCATCTTCCGCGATAAAACCACCGCCGTCACCGATGTTCTTCTCGGTGCCAACGGCGCCGCTCTCGTCACCGGCGTCGAAGCCACCGGCCTCCGCACTCTGCCTATTCCGCAAAGGGTGCGCTTCCTGGAAGCGACGATTAACCAGGACAGCGCGAGTTTCATGTGGACAAAAATGGATGTCGATTACCGCGCCACCGCCCGCCGCGTCCACTTGGCTCGCAAGCCCAATGGCCAGTTCTGGGCGATCACCGATACCGGCATGATTCTCCGCCTCGATCGCGAAATCAAATCGGCGAAATGACGCGCCCGCTCCTACTCTTGTCAGTGGCCCTTTCCGCCCAACCATCCCAACAAATCGTCCAAAAAACTCCCGGCTTCGTCGCCCTCTGGGACTTCGTCAAACGCAGCCCCGACGGCCGCTTCACCGCGCACCTCGGGCCCAGCGACAATCACGATCTCGCCCTCGACGCCGTCAACTACGTTCGCGACTATTGGCAGGAAGGCCGCCCAGCAACCTACGACGATTTCCCCGTTGTAAAGGAAGGTCCGTTCGGCCAAGCCGTACTCTTCCAAAACGAAACGGACCCCGCGTTCCGCCCCACTCTATTGGTCCCCCGCGCCCGCCTTCATAATTCCGGCCTCCACGTCAAAGGCCCCGGGCGCTCCGTCTCCATGGCCGTCTGGCTTCGCCGCGATTCCGGTACTCACGCCATCGCCGGAATCTGGCACGAAGGCACGGACATGGGTGGCGTTGCAAGGGTCGAAGCGGGCCGCCGCCAATACGCGCTGTTCGCAGGCCTGGCCGCCAACAGCGGCGCCTCCGCCGCCCATGTCTCCGAGAACGGCGCCCGCTCCTTCGATGACAAATACGCGCGCAATCTCGCCGTCACGCCGGAAATCATCCCCATCGGCCAATGGTCCGTAGTGGCCTTCTCCTTCGACAACAAGCGCAACACCGTCACCGCTTACCTCAACGGCAAGGCCACGGACTACTGGATTGAAAATCCCGAAAAGCACTCCTTTTTCAAATGGCCCGCCAACGCCTGGGGCAAAACTTACAATCCTCCGGAAACGAAGCTCAACAAAAAGGAGGTACTGGAAAACGCCGGCACTCGCCGCGTCGAACTGCACACCTATGAATTCACCAAGGTACGCGTCACCTCCGAAGGGGGAAAGGTTATCCGCGAACTGGCCTCCCTCCGCGTCAATCCCTACTGGTTCCCCCACGATCTCTACAATCCACAAACCCCCGAAGACGGTGGCCCCTTCACCATCGGCCGCGTCATCCACACTTCGAAAAGCGTTGGCTTCACCGGCGCGATTGGCGGTGTCGCCGTCTTCAATCGCGCGCTCCCTAACAAACAGATGCGGCGTCTCGCCGCCATCGGACGGAAACGATAATGAGCGACAAATATCACTTCATCGGCGGTGAACACGGCCTTTGGAATGTCACCCAAATGGATGCGTATCGGGGCGAAATCCTTGCCAAAGTGAAGCGGCTCAATATAGTCAACGGCGAAACCGAAACCAACCCCGATGCCCAATGGATTCTCCGCGGCGTTACCAGCAATGTCCGCTACGCCACCGCCGCCGAAATAGCCGATCTCCGCTCCCGCCAACCCGCATTGAACCGTCGCGAAGCCACCTGCGCCGCTCTCATTCCCATCAAGAAAACAGCGGCTTGGTGGGACCTCGCACAGGACGAACGCCGCGCCATTTTCGAGGAAGCGTCCCACCACACCGCCATCGGTCTCGAATATCTCCCCGCCATCGCCCGCCGCCTCCACCACTCCCGCGACCTCGGCGAGCCCTTCGATTTCCTCACCTGGTTCGAATTCGCTCCCGAACACAAAGCCGCCTTTGAAGAACTGGTCACCCGGCTCCGCGAAACAAAAGAGTGGACCTTTGTCGAGCGCGAAATCGACATCCGCCTCGAACGCGCCTAACCGGTCCGCCACGGTACAATCGCCAGTTACATGGACTCTCGCCGCTGGCTCCCGTCATATGCCGCCGTCGCCTGCACTGCCTGCGCCGTGCTTCTCCTCGAACTCGGCCTTACCCGCCTCTTCTCCGTCGTCTTTTCCTACCACTTCGCCTTCCTCGCCATCTCCATCGCCCTCTTCGGTCTCGGCGCCGGCGGCGTGCTCTCCTATTGGATCGGCCGCGGCTCTGGTAGCCTCGGCTGGCTCAGCCTCATCGCCGGCCCCGCCGTGCTCGCCTCGCTCTGGGTCGTCCTTCAACCCGTCACCGTTATCACCAATGAGCGCCTGGCCATCGTCTACTTCACCGCCGCCGCCCCCTTCATCTTCGCCGGCGCCATTCTCTCCAATGCCATGTCCGGCGCCATCGACCGCATTGATCGCGTCTATTTCGCCGACTTGGCCGGTGCTTCCCTCGGCTGCCTGCTGCTCGTCTGGCTGCTCGACACCCTCGGCGGCGTCAACACGATTCTCTGTGTTTCCGCCTTGCTCGCCATCGCCGCCGTCTTTTGGTTCCTCGCCGCCAATGCCAACAAAGCCGCTGGCCTCGCCGCCGCCGTTGCACTCGCCTGGATCGCCCTAATCGCCGCCAACGCCCAAACCAACTTCTTCGACATACGAGTCTCCAAAGGCAACGCCCTAACGGACGAAATCTTCGTCAAATGGAACAGCTTCTCCCGCATTGCCGCTCGTCAAGAAAAGGGCTGGGGCGGACCCGCAATCGTCATCGACGGCGACGCCAACACCAGCGTCTCGCTCGACGAAGTCTGGAACTGGCCCACCGCGGACCGCCGCAATTACCTGCTCTCTCAAGAGGTCCAATCCGCCGCGTACATCCTCCGTCCCAAATCCAAAACCCTCATCATCGGCTCCGGCGGCGGCCAGGACATTAGCTTCGCCCTCGCCTCCGGCGCCCCTGACGTTACCGCCGTCGAAATCAATCCCATCATCGTCGACGACCTCATGCGCGGACGCTTCGCCGCCATCAGCAAAGGCGTCTATCTCCGCCCTGAAGTCCGCGTCGCCATTGAAGACGGCCGCAGCTATATCCGTCGTAGCCGGGAACGTTACAGCGTCATCCAGGCCACGATGGTGGATACCTGGGCCTCCACCGCCGCCGGCGCGTTCGCGCTCTCGGAAAACAACCTCTATACCGTCGAAGCCTTCACCGACTATTTAAGCCACCTTAACGACGACGGCATTCTCGCCTTCACCCGCTGGGGCTTCGAACAGCCCCGCGAATCGCTCCGCGTCGTCAGCCTCGCCGTCGCCGCGCTCGAAAAGCTCGGTGAAAAGGACCCCGCCCGCCACATCGCCGTCATTCGCGAAGGCACCAGGGAACAAATCGCCGGCATCGGCGGTAAGGACGGCGTCATCGTCTCCCGCAAGCCCCTCACCGCCGCCGATCTCGCTACCTTTCGCGAAATCTCCAAGCCCGGCGGCCGCTGGCAACTAAGCTATCTCCCCGGCGCCAACGTCCCCAGCGCCTTTACCGATTTCCTCTCCGCCGCCAATCGCGAATCCTGGATCCGTTCTTACCGCTACGACGTCTCCCCCGTTACCGACGACCGGCCATTCTTTTTCTATACCGTCCAACCCCGCGACGTCTGGAACTACCTCAAACCCGGTGACAACGATGCCGCCGATTTCAAAATCAACCGCGCCGTTCCCACTCTCTACGGCCTTGTGTTGATCAGCCTCTTCGCCACTGTGGTGACGCTCCTTCTGCCCGCCGTCGCGCTGCGTGCCCGCATCCCCCGCCGCGGCGCCGTCCTCAAGTTCCTGCTCTACTTTGCCGCCATTGGAGCTGGCTTCATTCTCATCGAGGTTGCGCTCATTCAGAAATTCGTCCTCTTCCTTGGCCACCCCACCTACTCGCTTACCGTCATCGTCTTCGCCCTTCTGGCCTCCAGCGGCCTCGGTAGTTTCCTCTCGCGCCATCGCGCTCCGCGCCCCCTTTGGATCGCCGCCGCCGGCGCCATCGCCGCGTTCACCCTCAGCCCCATCCTCCACGCCACCGCCACCGCTCCCCTCGCAATAAAGGTCTTGATCTCCGTCCTCCTTGTCACGCCCCTCGGCATCCTCATGGGCATGCCCTTCCCCTGGGGCCTAAAGACGCTCGAAAGCTGGCAACCCAACGCCGTCCGCTGGGCCTGGTCGGTCAACGCCGCCTCCAGCGTCCTCGGCTCCGCCCTCGCCATCATCATCGGCCTCTACCTCGGCCTCACCGCCACCATCCTCCTCGGCGCCGCGCTCTATATTGCCGCCTGGGCTCTCGGCCGCTACGGTATGTTACGGGCCGGCAGTGCACCGGAATCGTGACTGCGTTGCCAACCCCATCCCTATCCGAGGCGTGAGATAAAATCCGCGACGCCGCTGGGTCAATATCCTAGCCACTGACAACTCGCTCCGATCTATGTTCGACCGAATGGCGCGCCATTGAGAACGTTGCGATGGCTGCAACCGCGACAGTTACGGAAATTGTAACGCGGAGCGTGATCAGGTGCCCATCCGGTGCGGTGTGGCCCCTGTCGAACGCTTGATGGTCTCCTTGTAGCCACGACGCAAATTCTGGCAATCACATACTTGGCACGAGCGAAAGTGCAGACGTCACCCATGGGATCGTGCTGCTGACTTTCGCGAGAGACGAATCCCGCCGTCACGACCGAGGAGAGGAATATCGTCGAAGCGGACACCCAGCGCTGCCGTCTATGAAAGTGGTTGGATACGTCGGCGTAGTAGACCGCTCTTACCTCCGCCATGAAGAGGCCTTCCCAAATTCTCTTCTTTTGTTCTTCTGTGAGCATTTGGCACTCCTGGCTCCATGCTAGTTCTCGTAGCTTCATCATCGCCGTCGGATTCATCAATAGGGGACGGATTAGTGGTGGTGCTCATGCCTTTTGGCCAGGATTAGATTTTACCAGCAGCTGGCTTTTGCTTTTTAGGACAGGCTTCTTGAACGGATTCGGGACGGCGCTCTTTGGTACCGCTAGGATGGTCTTGAGCGCTTTCATAAAACGGCCCTCCGCTTCCGGCCCTTCGATCATTATCCGTGTGGGGCTTCATAAAGACAATGATGGCATGTTCTTAAAGCTTAAAGGGTTGTCTCAGGCAACCCTTCGGCAAGAGTTCGCAGAAACGTGCCTGTGGCGACGAGGATTTGATGCGCGTCAGGAGCATCAACTAATTCGTTTTCTAGAATCAATCGGTCTTCAATATGCGAAACCTTGTTACGCCAACTTCGTTGCAAGCTGCGCATATCGGCAACGATCATCCGCAAAAATTCTATGTGCGGTTTAACGTTGGGCGATAGATCTTCAAACCTTGTCTTCTGCGTAAGCGTCTCGGCTTGCTCTAACACTTTACCCCATGAAGGCTTCGGGTCTTTAATTCCACACAGGCTGGCAATTTTTGGGATACCGATCTCGGTTGCCCTCATAAGATGATAAACACAAGCTGGGAAACATTCAAAGGCGTAGCACTTGATCGCTTCACGTAAGTCTGTGTGTATCGCTGGAAATTGCCTCGTAATCTTACCTCCGAAATATTCAAATGGTAATCTGAGACGTGCATTTGGGGGCCTTGCGAGCTTTGGTAGTCGCGCTTGCCGTAATATCACGCTCTCTTTGTTGGGGAGAACTGCATAGAAGCAAACACCCGAAAGCTCATCTCTGACCCGACTGAGGAGTTCACGTATGTGCTGAGCGACCTCGTGATCTGGAAAATTCTGATCCCAGTGAACCTTTGCTCTCACAGCTTGCATAGCTGATGCCGATAACCCAATCTGCTCGCACTCGCTCTCAATACGAATTAAGTTGTTGATGTAAAGCTGAAGCTCTTGACGACTTTTATTGTGGCTGTTTGGATAGGACAAAAATCGCTCAAGGCGATTTAACGCCTGCATCAGATCTACAAAGTCCCCGGCACAGAAGGTAAGCAAATCGTCTAAGCTCACCAGCCCGTATGGATTCCCCCTCCAGGGGCAGACTGGTAGCGCGGTTACGACCGACTTTTCCTCGGAGACAGTTGAGAACACAATGACCTCTGAGGTAAACTCATAGAGGCTCGCGCTTCACACACGTTGAGTGGTGACACATCCAACGCGAAAGCCGACGAAGTAAAATTGATCCGACCATTTCAGCCACGCACGAAAGCGGGGCTTATGCTTTTCAGATTGTACCACGGTGCGGTACGGCAGGTGTATAGGTGCTCACATTCTCAGCGTATTGTCCACGCTTCGCGAGGCCGACGTGCCGGCGTCCGGCTATCCGTGGCGGGGCTGAGACGCACACCCATCCATTGACAATTCACCTCTAAATACATCATCAATATATTCAAGGGTTTGTGGCGTCACAATTATGCCACACTGTCTGTCTTGCGCTAACCGAAGGCCGGCGTAAGCTTGGGAGTATAAGGGGTACTCGTTATGAACGCATTCCCGCTCGCCGCAGCGCTAGCTGTGGCGACTCTCTCGTTTCCGCTATCCGCGCAAACCAGTCTTGGCCGGCTAATCGGCCAAGTGAACGACTCAACAGCCGCCGTGATCGCCGGTGCCGATGTTGAAATAAAAAACACCCGCACCAGCCTGGTCCGCGCCGCCAAATCCGATAACGACGGGAGCTTCCGCATCGAAGCCCTCGAACCGGGCGACTACGACGTAACCGTCAAAATCGCCGGCTTTACCACTTACGTCAAAAGAAATGTCCCGGTCCAATCCGGCAACGCCTCCCGCCTCGATATCAAGCTGGAAGTCGGCGCGGCCGCGACGGTCGTCGAAGTTACCGGTGGCGTCGAGACCCTCCTGCAGGTCGAATCCGTCACCCGCGGCGGCACCATCGGCAGCCAGCAGGCGCAGGAACTCCCTTTCGCCGGCCGCAATCCCGTGGCGCTCGCCCTCACGCTTCCCGGCGTTTCCACCAATCGATTCGGTTTTGGTATTGGAACGTTCTCGGTAAACGGCAGCCGCGGCCGAAGCAACAATTTCATGCTCGACGGCAGTGACAACAACGACACCGGTATCGCCGGCCAAGCCATGCAACTTCGCAATCCCGACGCCGTCGCTGAAGTCGCCGTTCAAACCTCTAACTTTGACGCCGAATTCGGCCGCGCCGGTGGCGCCACCGTCAACACGGTCACTCGCGCCGGTTCTAACTCCGTTCACGGCTCGCTCTTCTATCTCCTCGATTCCACCTACGACGACGCTATTACAAACACCCAGTCACTCAACCCCGCCGTCGCCACTCGCGGACGCCCGCTCCCCGGCACTGAGAATTGGTTCGGCGGGACCGTTGGTGGACCCGTCGTGAAGAACAGGACATTCTTCTTCGCCGGCTATCACGAGCAGCGCCAGGCTTCCACGTCCGGCACCAATTTCGGCGTCCCCTCCGCCGCCGGTTGGGCCGCTCTCCATCAGCTTTTTCCGCAGGGCCGCAACCCGCGCTACGAAATTTACAAGCGGGGAACGGCGGGCCTCGCCGCTACCAGCCAGTTCTTCCCCGTCGCCATGGGCGATGGCCGGCCCGCCGTCGAATTCGGTACTGGCGCCGCCGTCTTCCCCCAGACCTTCAAGGACAAACAACTCATCGCCCGCGGCGACCACTCCTTCAGCGATAAGGACCAATTGATGATCCGCTATATCCAGAATCACCAATTAAACGGGCCCGTCCAGGCGAATTTTCCCGCCTTCCTCACTTCGCAGGAAATCTCAAACAAGAATGCTCAAATCAATGAGACTCACATTTTCTCGCCCTCGCTTACCAATGAACTCCGCGTGAGTTACGCCCGCATCGGTTTCGAATTCCCGCTGGACACGACCGCCGATTTCGCCCGTACCATTCCCACCTTCACCCTCGGCGGCGGCGTCGCCGGCATCGGCGTGGGTACTAACTTTCCGCAGGGCCGCCTCGCCAATAACTACACGCTCCAGGACACCGTTTCCTATAACCGCGGCCGCCACAGCCTCCGCATGGGCGTCGACTTGGTCGCGCAGCGCGCCAAGGATCTCGCGCCCGCTCTCGAACGCGGCAACCTCACCTACGCCACGTCCACCGGCTACTCCGTCTTCGCCAACTTCATGGACGATTTCGGCGGCACCAACGGTGGCGCCACCCGCACCTTCGGCAGCCCCGCCAATTACCCGAAGGTTTTCCGCCAAGCTTATTTTTTCCAGGATCGCTGGCGCGCCAGTCAAAACCTGACTATTACGCTAGGCGCCCGCTATGACTACTTCGGCGTCCCCATGAACGCGCTGCCCTACGCGGCCTTCTCCGGTCTCTACAATGTCGATCCCGTCACGCTCGACGGTCCCTACCGCCGGCCCAGTAAAGTCGCTTCCGATCGCAATAACTGGTCGCCGACGATTGGCGTAGCCTGGTCCCCGGCATCTAAGACAGGCTTACTCGGGAAGTTACTCGGCGATCATAAAACCGCGATCCGTACCGGCTACCAGATAGGTTACGATACATTCTTCAATAACATCCTGTCTAATGCCGCAAGTTCAGTCCCGAATCTTATATCCACTAACACAAACTCCGTCTCCACCGCCGCCCAGCCGCGCGGACTGCCCAACTTGTCCGCCAGCCTGCCCACCGTCTCGCGTCCAGCGTTGCCTATCGACAGTCAGAACTTTGTTTATGACAACCTCGTCGCCCCCTACACACAACGCTGGTCTTTCGGCATACAGCGCGAACTCCCCGGCCAAATGATCGCCGACGTAAGTTACGTAGGCACGCGCGCCATGCGCCTATTCATTAATGAGGATCTTAACCCTCTGGTGCCTCTTAACCTTCGCCGCCAGTACTCGAATGTCAATCCGCTCGTCGCCGGTCAATTGACTCTCCGCTCCGACACCCTCCAGGGCAACCGTCTTACTCGCACCAATGGCGGTAACTCGTCGTATCATGGTCTCCAAACCAGCCTCAACCGCCGCTTTTCCAAGGGACTGCACACCAATCTCTCTTACACTTGGTCCAAGAATCTGGATAACTCGAGCGAGATATTCGGACAAGCTAACGTCAGCTTACCCCAGCAGTCCGCCGTCCCCTCCATGTTCGGCGGCCTGCGCAACGAAAAAGCGGTTTCCCACTTCGATCGTCCGCACCGCCTCGCCTTCTCGTTCGTCTATGAACTTCCCTTCGGCAGGTCCGGCAGTGCCGTCAAGCGTCATATCATTGGCGGCTGGCAGGTTACCGGCCTCTGGGCGTTCGAAAGCGGCGTGCCTCTGACGGTCGTCAATGGAGTGGATGCCGACGGTCTCGGCGGCTCCGGAGACCGTCCCGACTATAACCCCAATGGACGCCCCGGCACCCGCGCCGTCCCTTGCGCCGCCGGCTACTGCAACCCTGACGTCGCCAACGCCGTCATCAATCCTTCGGAAGCCATGTACATCGGCCTCCCAACGTTCACCGGCAACGATCCAAAGCGCACCGGCACCCTCGGCCGCGGTACCCTCCGCACGCCCGGAATCAAGAATCTGGATTCCACCGTCGGCAAAACTTTTGCCCTCACCGAACGCTTCAAACTCAGTCTCCGCGGCGAACTCTTCAACTTCATCAACACGCCGCAATATGGTTTAGGCAACGTCAGCCCCTTCACCGCCAACGTCCCCGTCACCATTAATACCAACGTTGCCACCGCGCCCGCCGGCCGCTTCCTCGCGCCCCAGTTCGCCGATGGCGGCGGCCGCGTCCTCCGCTACCAGCTTCGCTTGATATTCTAACTGGCATGGTGCCACGCATCCACGTCTTCGGCCCGTTTGAGCTCGAACGAAATGGAGACGTACGCGTCCTTCGCAAACATGGCATCCGGATGAAGGTCCAGGGCCAGCCGCTCGATATTCTCGCCTATCTCGTCGAAAGGCCGGCCCAAGTCGTCAGCCGCCAGGACTTGCAAGAACTCCTTTGGGGCGGGGAAGTCCACGTCGACTTCGAACGCGGACTCAACACCGCCGTTAAACGCCTCCGCGCCGTCCTTGGCGATGACCCGGCGCAGCCGCGCTACATCGAAACCGTCGCCCGCACGGGCTACGTTTTCGTCGCCAATGTAGAAGAGGTTGTGCCTTCCGCGCAGCCGCCCTCCTTCACCTTACCGGCCCCGCCTTCCCGCCGCTGGATCCTCTCCGGCGCCGCCGCCATCGCCGCCAGCGCCGGCGTCGGCGCCTACATCTGGAAAACCCGCGCGCGCGATTTACAACTCCGCAAACTCAGTTTCGACCTTGGCAACATCTCCAACGTGTTCTTCACCGCCGATGGCCAGTCGGTCGTCTATTCCGCTCACTGGTCGGGCGGCGCCCGTTGGCAGACATTCCTCCATCGTTTGGACGAATCCCGTCCCCAGCCGCTCCCCTTCGATGGTCTCGGTGTGGCCGCGGTCTCCTCCAGCGATGAACTCCTCCTTTTCGATTTCGCCGCCCACTCCAAGTCCCGGGGCGCACTCGTCCGCGCTTCGCTCGACGGCGCCCGGCCCCAATTCCTCGACGAACACGTCCTCTCCGTCGATTGGGCCCACGACGGCAAACATATCGCCTGCGTCCGCTTCGACGGCTCTGAGGATCGCGTCGAATACCCCGCCGGACGGACCATGCATGTAAGTCCCGGCAATCTCGGACCCGTCCGCGTCGCCCCGACCGACGCCGCCATCGCGGTATTGGAACATAACGTCCGTGGCGATACCGGCGGCTATGTTCTCTTGCTCGAACGCGGGCGCGCCGCCAAGAAATTAATGGAGCGCTGGCCCCACATGGTATCCATCGCCTGGCATCCCAACGGACAGGAGGTCTGGTTCACCGGCTCCCGCGACGGTACTACCAACGCGCTCTGGGCCGTCGACCGCGGCGGGTCGATTCGCATGGTCGGTTTGCCAGGTATGGCCGATTCAACCTTCGATCTCCATCGCAACGGCCGCGTTACGTTCATCAAGAACCACGCCCGCCTGGAGAGCGGTCTTCATCTGCCCGATGACGCCCCGCCTCGGGAGATAACGCACCTCGGTTGGACCCGCGCCGTCGGCTTGGCGAATGGAGGGCGCGCCGTTCTGTTCGATGAGAGCGGAGAAGGCGTCGGCAACCACTACCGGGTTTTTATATACGAGGCCGCCAACAGACAGGTGCGAGAGCTGGGTCCCGGTGTCGCCCTCGCCATCACGCCCGACGCTTCCGTGGCCCTTTCAATGCATCCGGAACACCGCGACCAGTTGACTCTCATTTCGCTGACCGACGGCCGCCGGATGCAGATTCCCAGCCGCGGCTGGCGGTACGATACGGCCGTCTTCTTCCCGGACGCCAAGCGCATCGCCGCGTGCGCCCGGCCGATGGATCGTCCAGGGTCTCCCTCGGTCGTCATCGTCCACTCGCTCGGAGAAGGGCCGGTGTCCATCCTGCCATTCAGCGAACGCGTAACCAACGTGCGCGTATCGCCCAAGGGCGATTTCGTCGCCGCCGGCCGCAACCGCATCTCGAAATGGGCGCAATGGGACAGCCGGCCGGAGGTCGTGGAGCCGGAGATTCCCGCTAATCTCATCGGTTTCGCGCCCGGCGGCCGCTACGTCGTCCGCGCGCCGGAATGGGAGTCCGGCCCTTCGGCCAAACTCCACACCATGCGCCCCGACGGAACGTTGGAGCGCCCGGCGCTGTTCCATCTCGGCCCCTCCGATAGCAAGGGAATACTGCGGCTCAACCTGGCTCTGTTGAGCCCGGACGGCACCGCCGCCGCCTACGTCGCCCACCGCGCTCACGCCGAACTATTCCTCGCCGAAGGGCTGCACTAAACCCCATGCGCCAATCGCTCCTGCCGCTCCTCGCCGCCCCCCCTCTGGCCACCCAACAGCCCTGCGCCACCCCAGGTCACCAACGCCTGGACTTCATCTTCGGAGAACGGGAAGTCAGCCAAGACGCCCAAACGATTGGCCATGCCCGCTTCCGCAAAGCCGTACACAATTGCGCCATCGTCCACGACTATGTCGGACCGATAGAGGGGAAGGGAAGGGCCTATTGCTCCTCGACGCCGCTTCCTCCAAATGGCATTCCGTTCTCGTCACCGCGGATCATGTCCGCGAGTCCGGCGAAGTTCCCGTGCCTGCCGGCGCCGGGCGTTTCAAATTTATCAACCAGTCCTACCGCAAATCGAAATTCCCCGTTGCCGGCCTGGCCCGTGAACTCTGCACGCAGCCCGAACACCGGATCTTCGATTTCTAGGAAGGGAAGTGGGATGTCTTCGCACCCAAGGGAGCGCAGGCAGGCACAAATCACATCTACCGGGCCGCCAACGGCTGCGCGCTCGTCGAAAATTGGACCGCCGCCAACCTCGGGACCGGCATCAGCATCAACTTCTGGTATCCCGCGAAGTCCCTAAATGGGACGGCGGCGCTCTGCGGCTTCTGGCCCCCAATCGCACCCGCCTCTCCTTCACACCCAATGGAACAGTCGAGCGACGGCGGCAACACGTGGACCATCCCCTTCGACGGGATCTGCAGCCGCGCCAAGGAGCGTACAGACGATGAGTTGATCGCAGCCCTGACCAGTTCCGCCGCCGCAGTCGAAAAATCGCCCGACCCCTCCCGCCTCCCAAATCTAATCGCCGCCGAAAAATTCTTTCAAGCCGGTGCCTCCGGTCCACCGGGCGACAGCGGTCTCGACCTAGGCTGGATCGAGTCATTTCTACTAACGCTCGCCAATCACCCCAAATGGAAACGAGCATTCCCGGTCGCCGATGCCAATCTCGACGCCTACCAATGGTTTACCCTTGCCGTTCACTATAGCCGGAACAACCTCCCGAGTCCGCTTCGGGCCTGGGTCGGCCAATGGCGCGGCGAGGGAACGTTTGAGGGCAAGGCTGCCCGCATTGAAGTCGCTCTGAAGCCCATCCCCGCGACCGGCGAACCCTTCCTTGGCCGCGCCGTCTACACCCCCGGCGCTGCCGCCGCGACTTGGCACGATTCCGTGGGCTAACAACTATCCCATCAACGGTGAATGGGACGGCGAGAAGCTGGTCACCCTTTGGGCCGACCCGTGGCCGCAGTTCATATAGCGTGAATGCGAACGGTGAACTTCTCATCACCGACGAGGTCGCCCGGCCCGACGGCTCCCTCTTTTCCTTCGCTAACTACCGTTTGACGCGGCTTAAATGACGCAAATACCGTGCACAAAGACGCGTTTAACGCGCAGTTCGTGATCCAAAATCAATACATCCGCGCGCTTTCCAACCTCTAAACTGCCCACCGAGCGTGCCACTCCCGCGCGCTCGGCGGGCGTTAAGCTGGCCATCCGGATGATCTGCTCCAGCGGTGCCGGCGTATCCCGTTTCATCACCCGAACCATCGTATCCAGCGCCACCACGGAACTGGCGAGGCCCGCACCCGGCACGAAGCCGACTTTACCGTCGCTCTCGAACCAGGAACCGGTTTCCAAGGACCCGAACCGGTAGCGGCCAGGCGGCATACCGAGCGCCCGGTTAGCGTCCGTCACGAGACATAACTTCTTTGCACCTTTCACCTTCCAAGCAAAAGTTAATAGTTCGGATGCAATATGCTGGCCGTCGGCGATCACCTCGGTAGACATCTCATCGTGGGCGAGAACGAACTGTTCCATGCTGCCGCGCATGGGGGTTCCGAGCCGGGCTCTAACACTTGCAACCGAACTCATGGCGCACCAGAAATGGTCGACATGGCGCATGCCGACGGCGTAAGCACGGGCCATTTCGGGCCAACTGGCGTCGGAGTGCCCGCAAGTCACCAGGCAACGGTGCCGACGGGCCGCGCGGTAGAAATCGTCGGCGCCGGGCAGTTCGGCGGCGCAGGTGGCGATGCGGACGAGACCCGAGGCGAAGTAGCTATCGTATTCATTCTTAACAGGTTCGCGGCGGCCTTCCGGCGGATGGCAGCCCACTTTGCCAGCGGCGAAATAGGGCCCATAGAGGTGGACCCCAGGGATTCGGGACCCGTCCTCCGGCCGCCACTTCCTGGCGACCTCGGCGCAGGCGGCGATCATGCGCGTGATTTCGGCAGGCGAACCGGTGGTCGTAGTGGGGAAAAGGGAAGTTGTGCCGCGCTGTAAATGGGCGCGGTTGGCTTGGCGAACCGCGCCGCTAGTGCCGTCCATGTAGTCGGCCCCGTTGGCGCCATGGACGTGTATGTCGATGAAACCAGGAGAGATATATCCATCGCCAGCGTCCAGGACGACATTGGCCTGCCGGCTGGCGCGGCCCCGAGCGACGCGGACGATCCGGCCATTAACGCATTCAACGACCCCGCGCTCAATGATCTTATCTGGGAGAATGATACGGCCCGTAAAGGCGACGCATATGGAAGCCACGAAAAGAGGATATCGCGAAGTCGCGCTAATGTCGTAACCTATGCGAAGTTGACATAATATATGTTAGCGGACTCCAACGATTAGCCGACTGCGGAGGCGTCAATATCGCTAGCGAACTCTTCCGCCCCCACGGCCTTCCGACCGGCTTCCGCCGCCGTCTCCGCCGCGACCCCCGCCCGGGTTGCCGGAGGGGGCCGATGGCGCCGATCGCTCCATCCGCGGCGCGCTCTGTTGCCGACTTTCGCCGCGGCTGCTGCCGAAACTACCACCGCCGCGTCCACCGAAATCAGGAGCGCTGCGTTCCCGGACGACCGGCGGAGGAGCGCTCATACGCGGAGACGAATCGGAACTCGAGCTTCCCCGTCCTCCACGATCAATACTACCCCGGTCGATACTACGCCGTTCCGAACCGCTATTGCCACGATCAAAAGCGCCGCGGTCAAAGGAACTCGAGCCTCCCCGTTCTCCACGATCAATATTACCGCGGTCGATGCTACGCCGTTCCGAGCCGCTATTACCGCGATCAAAAGCGCCACGGTCCACACTGCTCCCGCTGTCAACGGTGGTGCGGCCGGTGCTGGGCGTCTCGCTCATTCGACGCCACGAGTCGGTACTGGTGCCTCGGCCGGTGTCGGCGCTGGCGCCGCGTCCCGTACTACGGTCCGAAGTCGAATCTCCGAATCGACGCCAACTGCCGCGGTCGCCGCCGCCGATACTCGCACCGCCGTCGACGCTGGCGCCACGGCCGCCGCCGCGGTCCACGCTGCGATCAGGTGAAGTGGACGATGGGGCCGCGGATGAAGCCGGGGACGAAGAGTCTCCAAACCGCCGCCAGCCGCCACGATCGGAATTGGCCGTACCGCCGCCTGTGGTGTCGACGCTGCCGCCGCGTCCGCCGGTCCGGTCCGCACTGCGATCCGTATTGGCGGTTTCCCCGGCGCGCCGCGATAAGCCGGAATCGATCCCGCGAGCGCTGGCACCGCTATCGACGCTGCCGCCGCGTCCGCCGGTCCGGTCCGCGCTGCGATCCGTATTGACGGTTTCTCCGGCGCGCCGCGAGAAGCCGGAATCGGTCCCGCGAGCGCCGACACCACGATCGACGCTGCCGCGTCCTCCTCCGGCGACTTCCCCGCCCCGCCGGCTGCTGTCGCTACCGGCATCGCCAAAGGTCCGGCGCGAAACTTCCTGCATGGCCGAGCGCTGATTCTCAAACGGCACGCGGTCCAATTTCGTCGCCTGACGGGTGCTATAGAACCGATCGTCGCCGCGGCTGGCGCCACGATTATCCGATATCCGCGACTCGCGGTCGCTCATCCGCGTCGATGAAGCGTCCGGGACCAGGGGCAACTGGCCACGGACCACGGAGGCGCGCTCAATATCGTTCCGGTTAAAGCGGACATTGTTGACCGAGCCGCGGCCGAATTGGCCGGCGTTCACGGAGGTTATGCCGTTGTCATGCCGTGCATTCCGGTAGATGTTAGTAATGTTCGTGTTGTTAACGATAGTGACGTTGTTGTAAGTGCGATTGCGGTACCCGCCGTAGTAACCGCGGCCATACCAGGGATAGTAAGTCTCGAAAGGCGCAAGCGGCACCCAGCCCCAGTTGCCGAAGCCGATACCGATCGACAAGCCGCCGCCATATCCGCCGCCCCAGCCGAAGAAGGCGACCTGTCCCGGACTCCAATAGTGGCGGCTGGCGATGCGCCCCGGCCACCAGCACCAGCCGATGCTCGGCCGGTTGATCCAGCGTCCATAGTGATAGGGCGCCCAGCCCCAGGGGTCATAACTAATCCAGTTCCAACCGTAGTAATCCACCCAGGACCAGCGGCCGTTGCGATATGGCGCCCAGTCGGCGCTGGCCGACGGCGCCCACACATTGCCGTATTCCGGAGTGTCCACCCAGCGGCCATGGCCATCAAGATCCTCGGCGCCATAGATGTCCTGGCTCACATAGTCGTAGCTGCGCGAGTTCTCCAACTGCCGGTCCCGGCTCTCGTTCCAACGATCCCAATCATCGATCATTCCCGCATTGGCGAACTGGAACTCGGGATCGGAGAAAGACCCGCGGGCCATCAACATACGGCCGGATTTCAGCTTCTGGCTGCCGCGCGGCGTGAATATCTCGGCTTCGCCCGAGCGTACGGTAACTTCGGTCGAGCCGTCGTCAAGTACGGAAACACGATAAATCCCTTTCTTCAAGGGGCGAATGGCGATGGAGGGCGTGCTGATTTCGGCGTTCGCGTCGTTACTGCGGAGCACCCGGAAATTCATGGTTCCGCGCGCGAGGCGAACAAGATACTTCCGGTTCTCTATATCGGCCAAGCGCAATTCCGTGTTACCTGACAGGCGGGCGTAGTGGGCATAGTCAAACTGCACCTCGGCGCGGGAACCGCCGCCGGTGAGAACCTGATCCTCGCCCAACAATGGCGCATTCACCGCCGCCGCTACCCACTCCCCCGTGTCGCCGCGGCGGACGGAAACGTCACCGGACAACAAGCTAAGCCGCGCAACGCCGCGACCGGAGGAATCGGCGTCCTGCGCCGGCGACTGGTAAGCCGCCGCGACCCCGAAAGTGAGAACTACGAGCAGTTTACGGTTCATGGTGGTTTGCTCCCGCCTCTTAGAATGCATGCTAGTGGCCAACTTGCATCTCCCGCAACATCAATAACTTATGATCTTTGGCGCCTGGTGCTTTTCCACCACTTCGGTCTACGTATAGTGGAATTCAGCCGTCGCGGTCCCAGCCTGCAGTGCAGTCAGCCGGACCCAGTGGGCGCTGAAACCTTCGGGGAAAACATGTGCCTTGTACCCACCGGACACGTTCACGTCTTCATACTTCACCCAACTTCCGTCGCCGAGGAAATCGATCTCGACCCGCACAACTCCCGCGGGCGCGAGTTGAAGGTGCAGTACCTTTTTGCCGAATCCGGTCATCAGGAACGGTTCGGTGGGCTCGCCGGCCTGGACGGCGGTTTTGCGCCAGACGCCACCCCATCCGGCTGGCTTGCCCCAACTCCACAGGTCGTCTGTCTTGCCGAACCAAATGCCGGATTGCGGCTGACCGCCGAGCGCGTTATTGTCGGCGTTGGCCGTAGTCTGATTACCGCCCAGCGCCAGTAATCCGCGGAAGGCGGTGTAATCCGGAATAATGCGCAAGTGTTGGCAGATAGGTTTGACGCCCCAGATACGCCCTTCGAACGCGATTGGCTGTAACTCATAGAACATTCCTTGTATGTCCATAAGGTAGTGTTCCGTTTCCACTTCGCGAATGCGCATCCACTCCGTTTGCCAGGCATGCTGGAACGAATGCGAACCCTTCGGCAAGCGGTAACGCTGCCACTTCCCTTCCACCAACGCCCAGAGCACGACGGACATTTCATCCCATCCGGTGCAGAACATCACTTGGCCCATATCCTGCCGCGCGGCCACGTCCATGTGCGGTTTACGGCTAAGCGTCCGCCACGCTTTGCCATCAAACTCGAACAGCCCGGCGTCGTTGTCGCCGTACTTATAGAAGCCGTTGTTGGCGATCACAATGCGGCCCTGCGCGGTGAAGCCGCCCTTGAAGTGGGGCCGAGCTTTGATGTTGAGCGCCGTCAGCGCATTTGCCGCTTCGGTCGCCTTCAGCGTGGCCACATCCACTTCAAACAGCAGCCCCTCCATGGTGAGCATGTAGACGCGGTTGGCGGGATCGGCCAGGTGGCGGAACGTGGACGTCAGGCGATGGTCGAAAAGATCACGGATTGGGCGCACGTTCCCAGCGGCGCTAATGGCGAACGGCCCGATAAAACACTGGCTGGATTCTTTGTGAATCAGGCGATTGGCGTGCGTGCCGTCGTGGCGTTCCACGCGGCTCAATTTCAAGTTCTCGTCGATGCGATAGAGCCATAAGTTGGTGCCGGTACGGGCTGTGTGCGAGTTATAACTCACGGCCCATAGCGCGTCGGCCCAGGGCATCAACGCGCCAACGCCCGCCTCCGAACGGGGCGCGGTGGAATCGGCGGCCACGCCGATGTTCGGAAGCGTCTGCGCCGGGAGCGCGGTGGCGCCCAGCAGCGAGAGAATTGTGCGCCGGTGCATGAAAGCCCAGTATATTAGAGGTATGCGCTACCCCGAACAATTGATTGCGATTATGAGAGAAGACCTTACCGCGAATGGCGTGGAAGAGACACGAACGCCGGACGCGGTGGACGCCGCGTTGGCCGCAGGCAGCGGGACCGTATTGATGATCGTCAACAGCGTTTGCGGCTGTGCGGCGGGAAAAGCGCGGCCCGGCGTGGTGAAGGCGCTGTTGGAATCGGCAATCAAACCGGACAGGGCCGTGACGGTTTTTGCCGGCGCGGACGTGGAAGCCGTGGATCGCGTGCGGGAGTTGCTGGTTGGCTATCCGCCCTCGTCCCCTTCATTCGCCATCTTCCAGGATGGGAAGCCAGTCTACATGATGCATCGCTTCCAGATTGAAGGCCGCAACGCCGATGCGATTGCCAACGACTTGAGGAACGCCTTCGCCGAATACGGCGCCAAACAGTTGCAGTAGTTTAGTTTTCATGACCCGCCGGGATTGTCTCGCTTTAGGTCTCGCGCCCGCCTTGACGGCAGCGCCGCCGGCGGCAATTTCGGCTCGTTCCATGCGTCTGGAACTGGTCAATACGTGGACTACGGTGATGTCTTCAAGCGACTACCGCGAGACGCTGGCGGTGACTGTCGCGAGCGGCGGCATCACCGGTATGGGCGAAGGCGCCCCAATCGTTCGTTATCGCGAGTCCGCGGCGGAAGGCATCAAGATCGTCGAGGGGTTGCGCGGTCTTCTCGCGGAGTCCGATTTGTCGCAGTACGTCAAGGTGCTGGACCGGGTGTTTAGGAAGGTGGATGGCGGATGGGCGACCAAGGCGGCCATCGACATCGCACTGCACGACTGGGCGGCGAAACGGCTCGATGTGCCGCTGTGGAAGATGTGGGGCCTGGACCCAAACGATACGCCGTTAACGACATTTTCGATCGGCATCGACAAGGCAGACGTGATTCGCCGCAAAGTGCGCGAGGCGGCCGCGTATCCGGTCCTGAAGATCAAAGTGGGGCTTTCGAACGATGAAGAAGTGATGGAGGCCGTGCGCGCGGAGACGAAGAAGCCTTTGCGCGTGGATGCCAACGAGGGTTGGAAGTCCGTCGATGAAGTCGTGCGCAAGATCAAGTGGTTGGAGAAGCAGGGCGTCGAATTGATCGAACAGCCGCTGCCCGCGGCGATGCTCAGCGAAATCGGCGAAGTGCGCAAGCGCGTGGACATGCCGATTTTCGCCGATGAATCCTGCTTGCGTCCCGAGGATATCCCGCGCATTGTCCCATTCTTCGACGGCGTGAATGTCAAGGTGGACAAGTGCGGCGGTTTGCGTCAGGCGATGCGCATGATCGAAATAGCACGGGCGTTGAAGCTGAAGGTGATGATGGGGTGCATGGTGTCGAGTTCGCTCGCAATCACCGCGGCGGCGCAACTTTCGCCCTTGATCGACTATGCCGATCTCGACGGCAATTTGCTGATCAGGAATGACCCGTTCGACGGCGTGCGGGTGGAGAACGGCAAACTGGTGCTGCCTGCGCGGCCGGGCGTCGGCGCTATTGCTCGACCGCCCGCGCCCAGGTAAGCCAGGCTTTTTCCGTGCGCGGTCCGAAGCGCCGCCGCCACGTGCCTTGAAACGCCGCGATGTGCGCCCGGGCTTCGGCGCGGAGCTTTGCGGGAAGAGGCCGGGCTCGGATTGAACGGGTTGGCAAAGCGCGCAAATACTGTTCGGCTACCACGGCGTCGTTCATCCGGCCGAGTTGCCCCTGCACGACGCGCAATCGTTTCAACCATTCGCTCCCGCCTTTGGGGTCAAGAATTTCGATGGTGTAACGGAGCCGCTTGGCCGCGATGCGAAAGGCGTGCAGTTCCTTCGGGTCTTTCGAACGAACCGCTTCCCGTCCGGCGGAAAAGAACGTTTCAACGTGCGATTCCAACTTCACTCCTCCTCCCCGATCCAGCGGCGCCAGCGCTCCGGGCGATCCTTACGTATCTGTGATTGAAGGAACTGCTGTAGTTGGAATGCGGCGAGATCGCGTTGGCCTTGCAGGTAAACCATCGCCGGGTCTCTGACGGGCAAGCGATGGCGCCTCAACAACTGCCGGGTCACATCGCGGTCGCGAACGGCGGCGGCTTTTTCGCGAATGCCCTTAATCTCTTTTCGCAAGCGGCGGGAGTTTGCGATCCCGTCCTCGAAGATTCGCAGAGCTTCGGTCGCGCGGCGAACGCTCACTCGCAGATCGTGCACCGAGTCCACGCCGGCTGATTCCGCCGTTCGCCGCATTTCCGCGACAAGTTCATCGAGCAGCCGCGCTACAACTTTCATTTACTTTGAGGATATACCGCATGGGTTCTCATGACGGCGGCGGGGGGAAGACGATTGGGGAGAGTCCGGAGCGTTGACTGCGGACCTCGTTCAGATCAGGATAGTGCCGAAATCGGGCTTATGGTGCCGTTCGCTCGTACGGAAAACGTCGGTCCCAAACAGACTAAGAGACGAGGCAAAATCAGGGAGAACCACGCGCTGGCCTCGTCGTCCGAGAAGTGTTCGGCTTCCGTGCAGCCCCTTTGCGTTCGCGCGGGCGAGAGACCGGCAGAGAACGTCCGGCGCCGAGTGCTTTTCTAGGCTACTTGGAGAGCTGTTAGTGCCTGGATAAAAAGTCAGCAATTTGGCCGGTGGTGACAAACACTCACAGCACCGCTTTGGCGGGAGGCGGTAGAAACTCTATAGTAGTTTCTAAATGAGTTAGGAGTCACGTTTTTGCATATGAGACACTACTCTGAGGGGAGACTGGCTTGAGGGGAACTATTTCAGAACCAGCACAACATTGGTGACCAAGCTGGAGATCGTATCGTCAGCCTGAGGCCCGTTGATCGACAAGAGTGAAGGGTGCGCGGCCATGTTGCGTTTCATAAGCTGAATGTCGAGCAGCTTTTTGGTGTTGCTGGAGGCGAACAGGCCTGCGGCATTGCAAATGTCCAAGACTTCCTGTTCTTTCAACTCTTCGAAGTCTTCACGCTTCACGATCACCAAGCCGGCGCCCTTCTTCGCGCCGACGCGCGCGACAATCTTGGCATTGAAATCCGCGAGCCGCTGTGCGTCGGCAAGCACCCAGTTCAGCAAGTGGTCAAAGGCGAGATTCCACGCCATCACGATAGCCGCACGGAATGCCTTGATGTGATAGCACTTGATCGCTTCCGACAGAAACAACCGCTCGGCTTCGTCCGACAGCTTGCCGGTCAGGTCCCTCAGCAGTTGCGACACGGCGATGGTCGTCTCATGCTGCCCGTAGTTCTTGTCGAACTGGTCCCGGATTTTGCCTTCCAGTTTAAGGCCGGAACCTATCTCCAATACTACCTTGGGCCTCCGGTCGATGAGTCGCTTGAAGAGCAGGCTGAGGTTCGGCTCGTCCATATGCCGCTCCTTGAAGCAGGCGCGGATCGATGCCTGATCGATCACTTCCTTCTTTCGCTGCGCGTGCAGGTACCAGGCGAAATGCAGTAGCTGATCGGTTTGGGAAAGAGAAGAAAAATTCGGTACGCGCGACGTAAACTCACTGAGATCCATCCATCTTCCTCACATCGTCTTCGCCGATTGGGTTGATGGCGTACTCGCCGGTGCTAACACGCCGGAAGCGGTTATTCGTCACTTGCTGCCGGAAATTAACATCCCAGTCCTTCTGATTCGTCGGCCAACCCGCCGTGCGATAGCACGTGTACACCTTGTCGATATTGATGGTGGGGCTGTTGCCGTGTTCCTTGAGCCAGTATGTAGCGACAAGATGACGTTGCGTCGCCTTCTTGGGATTCTTCTGTGCACCAAAGTCCTTAAACGTCACGCCGCCAGTCCCGGTCAGGTCCAGGTCATACTTGTACTCTGGAACGCGCGGCTTGTAGTTCGATTTCGTTTTCGGCTTCGGGGAAGGAGTGCCCTGCGCGGGTTCCTCGCCGTCGGCATATTCCACGTCTTGGACGGTCTCTTCCGCTTCGTCCATTTCTGCAGCACTGCCACCCGCCGCAAGCTCTTTCTGCGATTTCGGCGGCGGAACGCGAGGGGGTGCACCGTTGCGGGTCGTCAGCGCGTGGGTGAGTTGGCGGATGCTGTTTTCGACTGAGGCATTGCCGCCTTCAAGTTCGAATTCGATGACGCGAAGCTTTACTTTCGCACGATCGTCGTTGCTGCCGCCGCCCTTAGACATCGCTGCGCAACCTCCTAAATGTTCTACGAGATATTCGGATAATAACACGGAAAGGGTGAGAAATGTTGTGCGTCGTACAGGGCAAAGCCAGCGCTTACGCGAACACCATTTTGAAGACTACTGCGAGCGGTCAGATGTGTTCGGAATGAAAAGTCTATTGGTCAGTATCGTCAGAAAGAGGCCAACAAAAACGCTGATCGTCGTTGTTATCAATCGAAAGCCATTTTGGGAAGCTGGGCTTCAGACAAGATCTTCCATCCTCGAAGTTCGGATAAGTCCTTGCGCGGTAGGCCGCGATGCCGCTTCGAGCTGCCCAGGTTTCTAAATTCAAGTAGCCAACAGTTAACTGCATGGATGAGAGTTCATCGCCGCAACCAGCATTTCTCTGGGCCGAAAGTCCGGTGACGAGCATGGTGGCACAACGAGGAAAGCTCCGTCCAGGGGCGAGTTGGGTTAAAAAAACGACGCCCCCTCTATCAGCGACTACCGCGCGCACGGACCCGGAATCATGTACTAACGACACGGTCCATGCTTATTCGTAAACCTCACGGCGATGAGCGACGCGCAAGACGCTCACTAGTTTCCTCGTCTCCTGGATACTGTAAAGTACTCGGTAATCGCCGATACGGATGCGCCAAACGTCTTTTTGGCCGCGTAGTTTCCGGCAACCCCGTGGTCTCGGATTGAGAGACAGGGCGAGAATCTTCTTGTCGATGCGAGTAAATATCGGCCCGGTCAGAGCGTCCATCTCCCTTTGAGCGGAGGCCTTGATCTCGATGGAGAAGCCGGCACTCAACGTTTGGGCCTGCTTTTGAGTCGCGTCGAACGGTATTGCTCATACGGAACCCCAGACTCCCGCTTGCGCTCCTGAGCGATCAGGCCGTCTTGTATGTCTTCCCAAAGGGCCTTGTGCTTCTTAAGGTCGATCTGCACCGCCACCTTGCGGCCCGTCACATCCGTCACGTACTGGATTCCCGTCATGCCTCATTCTCCCTCTCGTCTCTCACTCATCACCCTATCGCCTTATTTTGGCCTAGTCAAAGATGAGCGAGAGAACAACGCCGGCACCCAGCCCCGGCCGTGACCGAGTCCGTTTGCGCAATTCGGCAACTTCAAGACTCGTATACCCACCTCAAAAGCATACTAAGCTGGTAGGCATGTCTACCTATGGCGCCGCCCATCTCGCGGCAAGTTTTCGCACCGTTCGCAAGAACACGATCCAAATAGCGGAAGATATTCCGGAACAGAGCTATAGTTTTGAACCCGCCCCAAGTGTGCGCACCGTGGCGCAGATGCTGGTCCACATTGCCGTTTCTCCGCGGATCTGGCAGGAGATCAATTCGCTGGAACTGACCACGCTCGAGGGTTTCGATTTCATGGCCCGATTCACAGCCAACGCCGCCGAAGAGCAGACGCCGCGGCCAAAGGCCGAAATCATTGAACTGCTGCGGAGCGAGGGCGAAACGTTTGCGACGTTCCTGGCCGGGCTCTCCGACGAATTTCTCGCCGTCGAAGTGGCGCAGCCAGGCGGACAAGCGGCGAAGACGCGCCTGGAAGGTATCATGGCCGCTAAGGAGCACGAGATGCATCATCGGGGCCAATTAATGCTGGTGGAACGGCAGCTTGGCATCGTTCCCCACATTACCCGCATCATGCAGGAGCGCTTTGCGCCCGCGGCCGCGAAGGCGTAAAACTAACCCTGGCTGGCTTGCAGCGCCTGATCGATATCCCACAGGATGTCGTCCAAATCTTCAATGCCGACAGAGAGCCGGATCATGTCCGGCTCCACGCCGGCCGCGGCCTGCTGCTCCCCGGAGAGCTGCTGGTGCGTAGTCGATGCCGGGTGAATGACCAGACTCCGTGCATCGCCCACATTGGCAAGATGCGAGAAAAGTTTCATGCTGTCGACGAACTTGCGGCCGGCTTCGTAGCCGCCCTGAATGCCGAAGCTGAACACCGCGCCCGGGCCCTTGGGCGTATATTTTTGCGCGAGCGCATGATACGGGCTGGACTTCAGGCCCGGATACTTCACCCATTTGACTAACTTATGATTCTCCAGGAATTCTGCTGCCGCCTGGGCGTTGGCCACGTGGCGATCCATGCGAGGCCCGAGCGTTTCAATGCCTTGCAGGAACAGAAACGAATTGAACGGGCTGATGCAGGGACCCATGTCGCGCAGGCCTTCCACGCGGGCGCGGAGGATGAAGGCGATGGCGTTCAGGCCGCCGGGCAGTTCGCTGAACACCAGGCCGTGATAGGCGGGCGAAGGCTTATTCAGCAGCCCGTGGGCCGACTTCCCCCAATCGAACTTGCCGCCATCGATGATGACGCCGCCAATCGAGTTACCATGGCCGCCCATGAACTTGGTGAGCGACGAGACGACGATGTTTGCGCCGTGCTCAATGGGCCGGCAGAGGTAGGGCGACGTGAACGTATCGTCGATGACGAGCGGCACGTTGGCCTCTTTGGCGATGTTGGCGACGGCTTCGATATCGAGAATGTTGCCGCGCGGATTCGATATGGTCTCGCCGTAGAGTACGCGAGTGCGCGGTGTGATCGCCTTGCGGAAGTTTTCCGGATCGTCGGGATCGACGAACGTGACGTCGTAACCCATGCGGCGGAAGGAGACATCGAACTGCGTGTAAGTGCCGCCGTATAGCGTGCTGGCGGAAACGATGTGGTCGCCCTGCTCAAGCAGGCTGTTCATGGTGAGGAATTGCGCGGCCTGTCCGGAAGCGAGAGCCAGCGCCGCCGCGCCGCCTTCAAGCGAGGCGATGCGCTGCTCCAGCACATCGGTGGTCGGATTCATAATCCGCGTATAGATGTTGCCGAACTCCTTCAAGGCGAAGAGATTCGCCGCGTGTTCGGAGTCGTTGAATGTGAACGACGTGGTTTGGAAAATCGGAACCGCGCGCGCATTCATGGCGCTTTGCGGCGAATAACCTGCGTGCAGGCTGCGGGTGTTGAAACCGAGGGGCCGTTGATCAGACATGGGATTATTCTAGCCAGCGGTCAAGATTTTCGCTGACGAAGGCGTCGTCGTTCAATTCCGGGTACGAAGCGTACACGCGATTAATTTCGTCAAGTTGGCCGGCGCCAAGACCTTCGTTAGGGTCCAGGCACCAGATGCCTTCCAGCAGTCCCTGCCGGCGCAGGACTTCATGCAACCCGGCGATGCAGCCATGGAACCCGTTGGCCGCATCGAAGAACGCGGCGTTCGAATCGGTGACGGCGATAGCACGGCGGAGGTGATCTTCCGTTAAAGTTGCGGTTCTTAACTCAGCCTGCAGTTCGACCGCGCGGCGCGTCCACACGGCCCAGTGGCCAAGCAGCCCGCCCTTAATGCGCAGCGTTCGGCCATTGAACGAATGGGGCGTGAGGAGATCGATAACGATGTTGTCGTCGTTGCCGGTGTAGAGCGTAATGTCGTCCCGTCCCGAGTCGGCCACGGCGCGAATCACGTCGATGGTTTGGTAGCGGTTGAACGGCGCCATCTTGATGCCGATGACGTTCGACACTTCGGCGAACCGGCGCCAAAAATCATAGGGCAGAACACGGCCTCCCACCGCGGGCTGCAGATAGAATCCGACCACCGGCATCACCGCCGCCACGGCCTCGACATGTTCGATCAGTTTGCGCGTGTTGGCGTTCACGAGCGCCGACAAGCTCAACAGGCCGGCATCGTATCCCAGATCGCGCGCCAGCGCCGCCTCGCGCTCCGCCTGCTTCGTGGGCCCGCAAATTCCGGCGATGGCGACTACGTCTTCGCGGGCCTGCATCTCTTCACGCGCCAGCGTGAGCACCGGCTCCAGCAGCCCTTGTTCGCGAATGGCGAACTGCGTCGTATGGACACCTACGGCCACGCCCCCGGCGCCCGAGTCAAGGTAATAGCGCGTCAAAGCGCACTGCCGACGTTCGTCGAGTTTGCGCTCCGCGGTCAATGCCAACGGGTGCGCGGGGATCGCCGTCCCCATGTGAAAGCGCGCCAGTGCTTTAGAATTTGCCATCGCGCGCTTCAAAGTGGGTGGGCTTGTTCAGAGTGGCCCCGCCCATACCGATCCACCGGGCGGTCCATTCCATCATTTCGTCGGGCGTGACGGTAGGATAGCCGAAGAGCCGGTGGCAGCGTTGCGCGTTGCTCAGCAGCGCGTCGGTGGATTCCGCGCCGGTGAACTCGGGACTGACACCCAGGTGCCCGCCAATAGTTTCTGCAATACGGCGCACGCTAAGCGTTTCCGGGCCGGTGAGATTCAATACGGTCGCCGGGGCCGTGGCGTGGGGGAAGGAGCGCAGAGCGACGGAGTTCGCATCGCCCTGCCAAATGACGTTCGCCGCTCCCATCGAGAGGTCAACCGGCTTCCGTTCAAAAACGCGCGTGCCGATATCGAGCAGGACGCCGTAGCGCAGGTCGATAGCATAGTTGAGCCGCAGCAGCATGGTGGGCGTGCCGTTCCGGCGCGAGTGGTAATCGTAGATGCGGTCGCGGCCTAACCCGGTCCACGCATATTCGCCGACCGGCATAGGCTCATCCGTTTCCACGCTGCCCCCTCGCGCGACGTGCGAGTAGCCGTAGACATTGCCGCTGGAGAACGCCACTATGCGGGAGTTCCTGTAACGCTCGCACACCATCCCAGGCGCGTAAACGTTCATTGCCCAAGTCAGCGTGGGGTCGTCGGAGGAACCGAACTTGCGGCCGAACATGCAAAGGACGTTCGCCGCCTCCGGCAGCCCCGCCAGTTGCACGGGGTCTAAGATGTCGGCGCGGAAACATTCAATACCGGCCTGTTCGAGTCGCTCCCGCAGGCCGGGTTCGGAGAAGCGCGCGGCGGCCATGATTCGCTTGGCGGCGGGCGCGGCGCGGCGGGCGCGGACAGCCAGCGTCGGACCCATCTTGCCGCCAACGCCAAGGATCAGCAAATCGCCATCCAGCGCCGCCATCGCGACGCGATCGGCTTCCGTCGGCCGGCTCAGCAGTTCCTCGAGTTCGGTTACGGAGCTGATCATCGCTTGTACCCGATCTTGCGCAGAAAATTCTTGCGCTCAACGGCGTCATCCGCGGTTTCCACGCCGCGCGGCTTCGACCCGTCGATCACGCCCATCACGCCGCGTCCGAGGCCTGTCGTCGCCACCACCACTTCCACCGGATTCGCCGTGGCGCAGAAGATGTTCACCACCTCCGGCACGTCTTTAACGCGGCCCAAAACGTTGATCGGGAATCCGCCCTTCAGAACGACCAAAAAGGTATGGCCACACCCTATCGTTTGCAGATTCTCAATCGCGGACTTGATCATCTCCGGATCGTTGCCGTCGGCGCGTGTCAGGCATGGGCCGGACGCTTCATTGAATGCGACGCCGAATTTGATCGCCGGATTCGTGTTGACGATCGCTTCGTAAACGTCTTCCACCGTCTTGATGAAATGCGATTGGCCGAAGATGATGCTGGCGTCGATGGGGACGCTGATGGGAACGTTGCTGAATACCATGTGAGACTGTACCTAAGAAACAAAATCGACGTGCAAGACTCTTCATTCTATCTTTCCGACCGCGAGATCCTCGACCGTATCCGGCACATGCCCCACGCGAAAGCGAGTTTCAAGAATCTTCTGCGGGAACTCGGCGCTCATGGCGACAAACGGGACTCGCTCGAAACCGCGCTGCAACGCATGGTCGACAAGGGGCAACTGGTCGAATATCGCAGCGGGCACTATGTCGCCGCGGCGCACTCCAAGGAGTTCGTTGTTGGCCGGCTCTCCGTCCATCGCGATGGCTATGGCTTCGTAATTCCGCTGCAAAAAACGGCCGATATCGCGGGCGATATTTTCATCCCGCCGGCGGCCGTATCGCAGGCCATGCATGGCGATCGCGTGCTTGCGCACGTCACCTTTGTTGGCGGCGATGGCAAAGCCGAAGGCACGATCCTCAAGATCCTTAACCGCGCGCACCAGACGGTGGTGGGCGAGTTCCGCGTGCGTCGCCGCGGCAACTGGGTGAAGCCGAACGACGACCGCCTCCAGCGGTGGATCTATATCCCGGAGGGCATGGAACTGCCGCCGGAGCCAAAGACGGAGGATCGCATCGGCGCGAAGGCATTCGACGTGTCGAGCGCCGAAGACCTGGACGGCATGATCGTAAACGTGGAACTGCTTGAGTTCCCCGCCGACGGCGAAGACGGCGTCGGCCGCGTCATCGAAATCCTTGGGAATCCGGATGATTTCGGCGTCGATGTCGAAATCACGATTCGCAAGCATCACCTGCCGCACCGGTTTCCCGATGAGGCCATCGCGCAGGCCAAGGACATTCCCGCCGAAATTCCTGCGAGCGAGATCGCCAGGCGAAAAGACTTTCGACCGTTGCCGATCGTCACCATCGACGGTGAGACGGCGCGCGATTTCGACGATGCCGTTTTCGTCGAACGCCTTCCCAACGGGAACTGGCGGTTGGACGTCCACATCGCCGACGTGGGCCACTACGTTCGTCCCGATTCGGCCATTGACAAAGAGGCTCTCTTCCGCGGAACCAGCGTCTACTTCCCGGACCGCGCCGTGCCGATGCTCCCGCATGAACTCTCAACGGGCCTATGCTCGCTGCGGCCGGATGAAGACCGGCTGGTGCTATCCGCGGAGCTCGAGCTTGACAACGCTGGCGACGTCGTCCACCAGAGCTTTTGCCGCGGCGTCATTCGTTCGGCCGCCCGAATGACGTACACGTCCGTCCATCGCATTCTCGATGGCGATCGGGCGGAGCGCGCCATCTACTCGCATCTCATCCCCCATTTCGAAAACATGCGCGAACTTGCGCTGATATTGAACCGCAAACGAACCAAGCGCGGATCCATCGATTTTGATCTGCCGGAATCGCTGATCGAGTTCGACGCCAACGGTCTGATGATCGGTGTCGCCCGCGCGCCGCGCAATATCGCGCACCGCATTATTGAAGAATTCATGCTGGCCGCCAATGAAGCGGTGGCGACGCACATCGCCCACGCGAACGTGCCGTCGCTCTACCGCATCCACGAAATTCCGGATGCGAAAAAGGTGCACGATTTTGAGGAGATCGCTTCCCAATTCGGCTATACGCTCGCTTTCGGCGCGCTTCCGGTTAAGAAATTCGGGATGGTCGATAAGCGCCGCGACGGCCGCAAGGTGCGTCGCGATATCGTCATGGCCGATGAACGCGCCGTCGTCACCTCGCGCAATTACCAGAAGTTGATCGGCAAGATTGAAGGCAAACCGGAGGAGCGAATTCTCAGCTATCTCATGCTGCGCTCGCTGAAGCAGGCGCGCTATAGCCACGAGAATGTAGGCCACTTCGCGCTGGCCGCCGACACCTACACGCACTTCACTTCTCCCATTCGCCGCTATCCGGACCTGATGGTTCATCGCGTCCTGGGGCGTCTGCTCGATGGCGCCTCGCCCGGTTGGACCGAAGAGCAAATGGAAGAGTATGGCACCGATTGTTCCTTCACCGAACGGCGCGCCGGCGAAGCGGAGCGCGATCTAGTCGAGTGGAAGAAGGTCCAGTTCATGATGGACCGCGTCGGCGAGGATTTCGACGCCATGATCATCTCCGTCACCAAGTTCGGTCTTTTCGTGGAGCTGGAACAACTCTTCATCGAAGGACTTGTCCCCATCGACACGCTGCCCGGCGACCGCTTCAAGTTTCACGACAACGCCCGCCGTCTTGTCGGCGAACGAACCCGCCGTGAATACAAGATTGGCGAGAAAGTCCGCGTGATCCTCGACCGTGTGGACGCCGCCGCTAAAACTCTGCAATTCGGCCTTTGGCAGCCGCCGGAGCCCGGTCGCAAGAAGAAAAAGCGATGAATGACCCTTACCAACGCCTTTGTTAAGGGATATACTTTTGACATGCGGAAGTGGACCTACCTCGTCGCCTTGGGCCTTGCCGTGTCTATCCATGCGGCCCCTCTGCCGCCCGTCCTCACATCGAAATGCATCGCCTGTCACAGTGAAAAAACAAAAGCGAGTGACTTTGTCGTTTCCGATATTGCGGCGATTCGCAAGGGCGGGAAAAAGCACGGCGTGGCGGTGATTGGCGGGCATCCTGAGAAAAGCCCTCTTTTGCTAATGATCAAAGGCGATTTGGCGCCCCGCATGCCGTTGGGCGGTGAGCTTACGGCGGAGGAAGTCGCATCCGTGGAAGCCTGGATCAAGGGGCTTCCGGAAGAAACGCCGTTAGCCAAAACCGATTGGCGTTGGCCCTATGAGAAGCCCGTCAAACCTGCCGTGCCAAAGACCCCGAACGCGGCCCTCGCAAAAAATGCGATCGACAATTTCATACTCGCCAAGGGCGTTACTCCAGCCCCGCCAGCCGCCAACCGAACCTTGGCGCGCCGCGTCTATTTCGATCTCATCGGCCTCCCGCCCAGCCCCGCCGAACTGGATGCGTTTCTCGGCGACAACTCCGGCAAGGCCTATGAAAACCTGATCGAAAAACTTCTCGACGATCCGCGCTATGGCGAACGCTGGGGTCGCCATTGGCTCGATTTGGTTCGCTACGGGGAAACGTCCGGTCTGGAAGGCGATGGCGCCATTGGCAACGCCTGGCGTTATCGCGACTGGGTTGTCGAAGCGTTCAATCAGGACATGCCGTACGATCGCTTTGTCCTCAAGCAGCTCGCCGGAGCCGACGAGCATTCCAAAACACGCAACAATTATCCGCCCGATGTCCAGGGCCACGTCCCGCTCGGCTTCCTGCGCCTCGCGCCCTGGGATCGTTCCAATCTTGTCGCCGACGAAGTCCGGCAAAATTATTTGAGCGAAATCACCAGCACGACGGCATCGGTTTTCCTCGGCCTAACGGTCGGCTGCGCGCGCTGCCACGACCATAAATACGATCCGATTCCGCAGAAGGACTACTACCGCCTGCAAGCGTTTTTCAACGCAATTCAAGTGGACAACGTCGACGTTCCCTACAAGGACGAAGACTTCAAGCTACGCGCGGACACCAAAATCAAGGAGTTGCAATCGCTTCTCAAGGAGGGTCCGGACAAGAAAGCGTTCGACAAATTCGAAGCGGATCTCCTCCCAAAATTTCGCGAGGGCCGACGCGCCGCCGCCGAGTCCCGGCCCCTCAATATTGAAGATCTTCGTTTGGAGATGCGGCGCAAGGACAGTTCGATTTTCACCCGCGCCGAGCGACTACGTCATGCGGATCTGAAAGCGGACGCCGACCGAACCCAGGACAGCGAGGAAAAGAAAGCGCTCGACGACTACGAATCGGCCCTACTCAAACGGCTTCAGGAGAAGGACCCCGCGCTGAGCGCCAAGCGATTTGATGTTCTTGGCGTCGAAGAACTGCGCGGCGAGATTTCCCGGCCCGCCTCGAAAATCTTCAACGCGGAGGAGCGCGACCGCCACCAGGAACTCTCGGAACGGCTCGATACTTTGCGCCGGCGCCTGGGCCGCTGGCAGCCGAACGCGCTCACCGTCAAAAATGTCCCCGGCCCTCCCAACGGACCCTTCCTCGCCCCTACCCGCGTTTTAACGCGCGGCGATTACCGCCAACCCGCTGAACCGGTTGAAGCCGGTTTTCTCTCCGCCATCACCGGCAAGCCGGAACCGGCCGTTATTGAACAGGACCGCTATCGCCAATACCCCACCCGCGGTTGGCGTCTCACGCTAGCCAAGTGGATTGCCAGCAAGGATAATCCGCTCACAGCGCGCGTCATGGTCAACCGAATCTGGCAGCATCACTTCGGGACCGGAATCGTCGCCACTCCCAGTGATTTCGGCGTTAACGGCGAGCGGCCCACCCACCCCGAACTGCTTGATTGGCTTTCCCACGAGTTCATCGAATCCGGGTGGAGCGTGAAAGCGATGCACCGCTTGATAATGCAATCGGCCACCTATCGCCAAGCCGCCGAGAACCCCGCCGCTAAGCAAGATCCCGAAAATAAACTCTATTCCCGCTTCCCCCGCCGCCGCCTGCAGGCCGAAGAAATCCGTGACGGCATGCTCTATCTCAGCAACCGTCTCGACCCAACGCGTGGCGGACCCAGCGTCTTCCCCGCCCTGCCCGCCGACCTCGCCGACTTCGCCCGTTACGGCCGCGGCGGCGCCCTGATGTGGGAGACCAACGAGAGCGAAGCCGACATGCGCCGGCGCTCGATTTACACCTTCCAGCGCCGCTCCATGCCCTTGCCCATGATGGCCGCTTTCGACGCTCCGGTCTTCTCCGAATCCTGCGACCGCCGCAGCGCTACCACCACGCCTCTCCAAGCCCTCTCGCTCATGAACGGTAACCTGGTTCACGAAGAGTCGCAACACCTGGCCGCGCTTCTGATTAAAGAAGCCGGCGATTCCAAACCCGCCCAGATCCGCGCCGCGTTCCAGCGCATCCTGCAACGTGCGCCAACTTCCGAAGAAACGGATCGCTTCGCTTCTTTCCCGGGATCCCTCGACGCCCTCTGTCGCGTGCTCCTCAATTCCAATGAATTTCTGTTCGTGGAGTAACCGCATGTCATTTAATTCCCGCCGCGATTTTCTCAACCGTTCCTGGCTCGGCCTCGGCGCCCTGGCGCTACAAGACATGCTCGCCGCCGAAGCGCCTTTAGGCCTGAAGCCCGCCCACATTCCCGCCAAGGCCAAGCGCTGCATCTTCCTCTTCATGGAAGGCGGCGTCAGTCAGATGGACTTGTTCGATTACAAGCCGGCTCTCGTCAAACTCGCCGGTAAGCAGATGCCGAAGGCGGATGGGACGATCGGCGAAATCGCCACGTTTTCCGCCGCTCCGAATCGCATCATTCCTCCCATCGCGCCCATGCGCCGGCACGGCCAGTCGGGCCGTTGGCTCACCGATCTCATGCCTAATTTGGCCCGGCAGGTCGATGATCTCGCCTTCATTCACGGCGTCAAGGTCGACAACAATAATCACGGCCCCGCCGTCTACCACACGCTCACCGGCAGCCAGTTCCCGGGCAGCGCTTCCATCGGCGCTTGGGTAAATTACGGCCTTGGCACGGAGAACCAGGATCTACCGGGCTTCGTCGTCCTCGGCGATCCGCGCGGCGCTACCATCGGCGGCAATGGCGTATGGGGCAACGGCTTCCTTCCCGCGGCTTACCAGGGCACCATTTTCCGCAATGGCGGTACGCCCATTGTCGACCTGCATCGTCCCGAAAACATCACCGGCAAACAGCAGCGGGATGAGCTCGATCTGCTGAAATGGATGAACGAAAAGCACAGCGCCACGCGCAGCGACACCGGCGAATTAGATGCGCGCATCGCCGCCTATGAACTCGCTTTCCGCATGCAGTCGAAGGCGCCGGAGTTGGTTGATGTCAGCGGTGAATCCGAAGCCACGCGCAAAATGTACGGTCTGGACGATCCGACGTCCGAAGCCTTTGGACGCCAATGTCTATTGGCCCGGCGAATGGTCGAGCGTGGGGTACGATACGTGCTTGCGTTGCATGGCGCGGGCGGCGATCGCTGGGACGATCACGGTGATGTCAAGGGCCGTATCCCGAAGCACTGCAAGGAAGTGGATCAACCCGTAGCCGGCCTGCTGCAGGACCTGAAGGCCCGCGGCCTCCTGGACGAAACGCTGGTCGTTTGGGCGTCGGAGATGGGCCGGACGCCGTTTGACAATAACCTCGTCACAGACAAACCGGGCCGCGATCACAATCAATATGGCCTCTGCGTCTGGATGGCCGGCGGCGGCGTCAAACCCGGCGCGACGTTCGGTGAGACGGATGAATTGTCGGTGCGCGCCGCCGGCGAACCAATTCCCGTCCGCGATTTCCACGCCACTCTGCTTCATCTGCTCGGGCTCGATCAGGAGCGGCTGACCTATCTCCACGCCGGCCGGTATAAAAAACTCACCGACATCGGCGGCCGCGTCATTCGCGAAGTTATCGCCTAATCGGTACGCTCCGCCCGTCGTTCTTATACTTCTCCAACAGCGCGTGCAATTCCTTCACCCGCTCCGGATACTGCGCATACAAATTTTTCGTCTCGCGCAAGTCTTCCTTCAGGTGAAATAGCTCCCCCGGCTGGCTATGCTTCGCCACCCCATGCTTGTCCCGCCACCACTCCGGCTCCGCCGCGCCATGCGCGTTCTTCTCCGATTCCAATAGCACCCAATCCCCTTGCCGAATCCCATATTCGTTGTTCATGGAATGATGCACCGTAGCCTCGCGGATCGGCCGTGAACGCTTCTTCCCAAACAACGCCGGACCAATATCGTAACTATCCTCCGCCGTCTCATTCGGCAGTTTATGACCAATCATCGCCGCCACCGTCGCCATGATATCGGTCAGGCAAATTACTTCTTTCTCCACTTGCCCCGCAGCCACTCGCCCCGGCCCCCAAGCGATAAATGGCACCCGGTGCCCGCCCTCCCACAACATCCGCTTGGCCCCGCGCAGCGGCCCCTGACTTGCGTGGTCAAATTCCTTTAACACCGGATAAGTCAAATTCTCCGGTCCGTTATCGCTGGTGAAAATGACTATCGTATTCTCCGATTTACGAACCGCATCCATCACCTGTCCCACCGTCCAATCCGTCTGCTGCACAAAGTCGCCGTACTTACCCGCTTTGCTCTTGCCGGCAAACTCATCGTCGGGCGCGATCGGCGTATGCGGCGCCGACAAAGGCAGATACAGGAAAAATGGCTCCGCAGCCTTGGCGCGCTCCTCCACATACCGCACCGCCCGCCGCGTCAACTCCGGCAATACATCCTCAAGCCGCCAGCCCGGCTTCATCGGGCCTGGCCATCCGAACATTTCATCCGGTTTCGCCATGGTCGCCGGCGCCGTCAACCGGTCGTTCTCAATGAACGTGTAGGGAGGAAAGTTTGGCAGATCCACGCCGAAGTAATAGTCAAACCCGCGCGTCGTCGGTCCTTCGCCGATCGGCTTGTCCAACAACACTTTCTTAGCAAACTCATACCGCGTCTCCCGTTGCGGATCACCAATGCGCACCTGCGCGTTCACCTTGCTGCCGTCCGTCGTCTGCCAGTCCCAACCCAAATGCCACTTGCCAATACACGCCGTCTTGTATCCGTATCCCTTTAACATCTTCGGCAGCGTCAACCGGTCTTTATCGATCAGCGGCTTGTCCCACGGCCACAACACCTGCGACTTCAGTTCGGTGCGCCACGGATACCGTCCGGTCAACAACCCATACCGAGTCGGCGAACAAACGCCGCAGGGTGTATGCGCGTCAACAAACCGTATCCCCTCCTTTGCCAGCCGGTCTATGTTCGGCGTCAGAATCTTCGATTCCGGGTTATTGCAACCTACGTCGCCATACCCCAAATCATCCGCCAGAATGACGACAATATTCGGCCGGTTCTTCGCCCCCGCCGCCGCCATGCCGCCTAACGGAAGCGTAGTCGCGGAAACTGTTTTTAGAAAAGTGCGTCGTGTATGTACCATGACAACCTACGCGATTCTAATATAGAAAGGTGCTGCGAATCTTCCTGGCGCTTCTCGTTTCCCTGCCCCTCCTCGCAAAAGAGTCCACCGTCTACGTGCAAACCAAAGACGGTACAACCAGCGAGATTAAGACGACTCTCCCCGCCATCAAAGTAATCGTCGACGGCAAACCTCGGGCCGTCGCGCTCGCCGACATCCTCTCCGTTCACAGTGGTGACGCCGCGTCCCCCACCGAAGCCGAAAAAATCGCCATTGGCATCGCCGCTATTCAAGCCCCCGACCGCAATGCCCGCGACCTCGCCGTCGAACAACTCACCGCCATCGGCGTCCCCGTCATAACCCCACTTCTCAAGACATACAAAGACACCGACCAACACGAACCGCGCCCGCTCTACCGCCTCTTCGAGCGCGTCATGCCCAGCCATGCCGATGGCCTCGACCGCGAACTCAGCTTCGTCCGCCTCACCACCGGCGACTCCGTCCGCGGGAAAGTGGAACCCTTCCAACTCGGCACCACCGCCTGGACCCAGATCCGATTCTTCGCCGTGAAACGGAAATCCATCACCCGCCGCCTCGACGTCCATTCCATCCGCCACAGCACGCAAATCGAATTCTTCGATACCGCCGTCCTCTTCTCCGCCGCCACGAAGGCCACCGCAACCGCCTCCGGCTTTACCCGCTTAAGTTGGGAAACCGACGGCTGGGCCACCGACCCCGATGGCCTCCAAAAACCCGGCCCCAACTACAAGACCAATCTCGTCGACGGCCACCCGTTCGGCGCCCTCGTCGGCCGCTTCCGGACGAATGGCGACATTTTCTTCCTCGGCCGCAACTGGACCGCAAAACAACCCACCGAAGGAAAACTATACCTCGCGATCAACGATAATCGCCACTGGCAAAACAATCTGGGCCAATATAGAGTTATTCTCCAGGCCACGGACGCCTACGACGTCGGCGACCCCCAGTAACTTACTCCCTATACGACGGATCTTTCTTATCCAAGAATCTCAGCATCGCGGCAAACTCCGGATTCCGCTCCCGGCTATATCCCTTATCCCCCAGAAAATCGTCGCTCCGCTCCCGGCTAACTTCACGCACCGCCAACGGCGGCACAACCAATCCCTCGCCCGTCGCCTGCGCCGCCAACTGCACCTGGCAAGCCCGCTCCAACCGGTACATCCGCACAAACGCCTGCGCCACCGAATCTCCGCAAGTCAACAGCCCATGGTTCCGCATCACGAAAATATGCTTATCGCCGAGATTAGCCGCCAGCCGCTCCCGCTCTCCCAGCTCCAAACTCGGCCCCTCAAACTCGTGATAGCCAACTCCGTCGTAATAGCCCAGCGCATACATGCTAATCGGTAATAACCCGCACTCCAATGCCGCCACTGCCATCCCCGCCACCGTATGCGTATGCATAATACACCGAACATCCGGCCGCGCCATGTGTATCGCGGAATGAATCACAAAGCCCGCCGGATTAATCTCCTGGGATGGATCCCCAACAATCGAACCATGCAAATCCACCTTCACTAGATTCGACGCGCAAACCTCGTCAAACCGCTACCCATACGGGTTAATCAGGAAATGGTGTTTCTCCCCGGGAAGTCGAACCGTCGTGTGGGTCCAAATCAACTCCGACCAACCGAAATGGTCGATTAAACGATAAGCCGCCGCTAACTGGACCCGTAACTCCCATTCCTCCTCCGTCATAGCTTCTTCAAATAGATATTCTTATATTCCACGCGCATCGGCGGTCCGACATGTAACTGCATCCCGATCAGCCCCTTCATCGCCCGGTTCTTCGCGTCGTCGTCCACAAACGCCGCCGCCAACTGACCGTTCAAAATGTGGATCAACACATTGCCCCTGGCAATCACATGCAGCGTGTTCCAGCCATTGATGTTCACCGCGCCGCGCAAATCGTCGCTGCTCTTCAAATTCGCGATCACCCGCGCCTTCTTGCCTTCTTCCATCGTGCCCACCTGCCCGCGCATGGCCAGAAATCCCCGCCCGCGTTCTTCATACAACTGGCCGGTGAAGCGATTCTCAAAGTCAAAATCCGCTTGATACCCCCTCAAAACCCACTTACCCACCTCCGGCAGCGGTGCGCTGCGATATTGCACTCCGCTATTGGTCGAGTTCATCTTGAAGTCCAGTTTCAACTCGAAATCGGCCGGTTCCCCACCCCGCCAAATCAGGAACGTATTCGCCTTCATCGGCTTCTCTTTCGTTGTCTCGCCCACCAACGATCCGCCTTCAACCCGCCAGAAATCGGGATCGCCGTCCCAACCCTTCATCGTCCCCTCGAAGATCGATTCAAACCCTTCGGTCGCGTCCACCACCAGTGGCTCCGGCCCCATCGGGCCCCGGCGCACCGCGCCCGCCGGGGGTTGCGCATAAACCATCGCTCCTAACATCGCCAGCAATCCAATCAGTTTCATTCATGCAAAGTATCACTTTCTCGCCATCCATGCACGCGCCGCTTCCCACCGCCGCCGCACCCACCCCTTGTACTTCGCCCGCTCCCTCCGCCACCATCGTCCAACAGTGGACTCCGCCCACAACCCATAGGCCGCCGCCCGCAGCCGCATTATCCCCTCATATAACCAACGGAACCACCCAATCGTCAGCAACTGCGGCCGTGTCAATTGAAACAGCCGCGCCACTATCGCCGTCCCAGTTACTTTAGCCGTCAGTATCGTACCGATCCCCAAAACGGGATGCCCGCCAGCCAGCCAGTAAAGCGCCAACAATTTCACCGGCGCCAGCGCTACCGCCGGTACGCCAAATAGCGCCAACGCCCCCAGCGGCGGCACCCCCCGCAACCACGCCTCCAAAGCCCGGAAAACAGGCAACTTCCCCAGCAACGCCACCACGTCCGAAAGCCGCCATAGTGCCTCTTCCACCACCAGCGCCACTCCCGCCACCACCAACAGCGGATACGTGATCAGGCGTTTCCAGAATCGGCGCACACCCTAACCTAACATTAGCCGCGCGAGTAACCGGACTTGGCGAACATGCGCCGTTAGTCTTAGTAGTCATAGCCCATGTCACTAAGTCCTCCTCTATTTCTCATTCAATTTGCCGCCCTGTCCTGTTACTCCCAGTACGCCATCGTCCAGCCCGCCGCCAAAGCGGTCTTGCCCAAAGTCATCGATGGCAACACCTCCGCCATGTGGGCCGATGGCGAACTACACATCTTCCACTCAACCGGTAGCCCGACCCGCAGTAAGGGCCCGGATCAATTCCGCCTCGCCGGTACCGAAAACGTCAATTTCAACTCCGAGGAACACAAACCCGTCTGGTTTGAAGCCGTCTGGCGCGATCCCGACGGTACGCTCTTCCTCTGGTATCACAACGAACCCACCGTCTGTAAAGAGAACAGCCTCACCGCGCCCCGCATCGGCGCCGCCATCTCCTACGACAACGGCAAAACGGTGCAGGATTTGGGCATCGTCCTCGAGTCCGGTGACCCTGTCGATTGCGACGCCAAAAACGGCTTCTTCGCCGGCGGCCACGGCGACTTTTCCGTCATCCCCGACCGCGAACAAAACTATTTCTATTTCTTCTTTACAAATTACGCCGGAGCGCTTGACGAACAAGGAGTTGCCACGGCACGCATGCCGTTCGCCGACCGTCTGCAACCCGTTGGCGCCGTTAGAAAATTCTATCGCGGCGCATGGGAAGAGCCCGGTCGCGGCGGTCACATGACGCCCATCTTTCCCGCTTCCGTCACCTGGAACGAGTCGAACACCGACTCCCATTGGGGCCCCTCCGTTCACTGGAACACGTTCCTCGAAAAATATGTTGTCCTCATGAATCACGCCTGCTGCAAACCCGGCTGGCCGCAGGTAGGCGTCTACGCCTCCTTCAATGCGGACCTTTCTAAACCCCAGGACTGGGTTTATCCCTGGCGCATACTGGAAAGCGTGCAAATCGGCCACCATCCGGGCTACTATCCGCAAGTGCTCGGCCTCGAAGCCGGCGGTACCGACACCCTCGCCGGACAAATAGCTCGCCTTTACGTCCACGGCGAATCCGATTACGAAATCGTCTTCTTCAAGGAAACCCCTACCCTCACGCCCACCGACCCCTGCGATTCGGAATCCGGCCAGGTGTGCCCCGAATCGGCCAATCCCCCGCCCAAACTGTAGACTAAAATCATCACTTCCTCCTCTCCAAAATGTAGCCGGGCGGCAGTCGAAATAGGCTCCAATCCGGTTCCCCAGCCTTATAGCCCGTCACAAGGTATCTCCATTTTGCTGCCGGAATTCCGAATGTTCCTGGTTTGGTCTGAACCAGTTCCATCACCTCACAGGCCAAGCTAGGCGCTAGGCTCAACTCCTGCTCCTCGCCTAACGAATCCACCTCACGATAACGAACAACGCCATGCCCGGCAATTTGCCCCATACCTATGCGTCTGCCTTCCAACAATCGCGTCGCTGCTGTCCGGCTGCAATCGCTATCGTCTGCCACAATCCTGAACGGCTCCCACGTACATCGGCAACGGCCTCCACTTATCGTCCGGGTCGCGTCGTCAATGCGAAATCCCACGTTCTCTGGACGCAAATATAGGCTCCGCTCCTTCCCGACTCCATCGCGAATGAAGTAGTGGCGAAATGACTCGGTGTCACATTGGTTCCCGCGAGAACCGTCGCTCGCCACGGCCACCTGGCATCGGACTCGCCGCCGTTCGATATTGTGCAATCCCCAGCTATGGTTTTCCCACTCGTCTATTTGAATCTGAAGGGTCCTGGGCCTACCATCCAGAATGGTGGAAAGACCAAGGTACGCAATCAGCGCGCAACCACAAGGCATCACCATTTAGACACCAAATACCGCCCCTGGTTCCCAAATCTAAACCTCCGCCACTTGCGCCAACCGCGCCGCCCGCTCCCGCCGCTCCACATCCCCCAAAATAGTCCGCGACGCCGCCAACAGTACCAATGCCAGCGCCAACAATAGAATCGGAATAATCACCATCGCCTGCTGCAATCCCATCGCCCTGAACGCCTCTGTCATCTGTGTCGCCCCGGCCGCTTCCATCGCCTGCCGCGCCATCCGGTCGCTCACCATGCCCGTCAACAAAGGCCCGAACGAAGCTCCGCACAAATACATGGCCATGAAATAAATCGCCATCGTGATCCCCCGCTGCGTCGGCGCCACAATGTCCTGTATCGAAGCGTAAACCAGCCCGTAGTAAGTGTTCATGGACCCATAGGCCAGCGTCAACAACGTCAGCGCCATCCACACGCTCCCCGCCGGCTGAATGATTCCGATATACGACAACGGCGCCCCCACCGCGGTCAACCCCGCCGCCAGCAGCAGCCGTCCATTCTTCCGCTTACTTACTATTTTGTCGCCCAAATACCCCGCCAACAGTCCGCCGCAAACCCCGCCCACGATATAAGTAAGACCCGTCGCCGTTCCCGATTCCGCCAGCGACATCTTATGGACCCGGCTCAACAGCGCCGGCAAGAACATCCCGATCGCATACATGTTGAAGTTCAGAAACACCCCGGAAGCGATAATCCACCACAACGTTGGAATCTTCAGCAGCTTCCAAACCGAACTCTTCTCCGCCACATGCCGGATATGCTCCGACGCTCCCCGCTGCGGCTCCCGCTGCATCGCCAGCGCCGGCCCTAAGATCAGTGCGGGCAGTGCCGCCACTACCATCGCCGTCCGCCACCCCCACTCCTGCGCAATCGGTCCGCTCAGGAAATAGCTCAACGCCCCGCCCACCGGCACGCCTAGCATGAACAGCGCCAACACCCGTGACCGCTTCTCCGGCGGAAACAGATCTCCCAACCACGATGTTCCCGTGGGCGCGCAAACGGCTTCGCCAATCCCCACCCCGAGCCTGGTCACCAACATCCACGCAAACGAATTCACCAGCCCGCCCAACGCTGTCATGGATGACCAAACCGCCAGCCCGGCCAGCAGCAACCACTTCCGGCTCCACCTGTCCGCCACCAGCCCCAGCGGCACGCCGATCACCGCATAAATCCAAATGAAAACACTCCCCATCAGACCCACCTGCGTATCGGTCAGTCCGAACTCCTTCCGCATCGGCTCCACCAGCGCCCCGGTCAAGTGCCGGTCGTAAAAATTCAGGATATTAATTCCGAACAAAACCAACACCGGCATGAGGACCGCGCGCTTTGACATACAGGTTCGGCAATCCTATCACTTCTTGTGGCCCGTGCGTGACCCTTGTCGCCGCACCGTCGCCGATGTTCTAATAAGCTCGATCAATTGTTCCCATGAAAGGTTCCGTATGAAGCGTCTGTGGATCGGTTTTGCGGCTATCTTGGTTGTGTCATTCGCCATCCTCGGTTGGATCGGTACCCGTATCTATCAGGAGTTGCCGCCCATCCCGGATAAAGTAGTCTCGCTCGACGGAGCCGAAGTCATCGCTTCCGGCGACATCGCCCGCGGTCAGAACGTTTGGCAGTCGCTCGGCGGCATGCAAGTCGGTTCCGTCTGGGGCCACGGCAGCTATCTCGCGCCCGATTGGACCGCCGATTGGCTCCACCGCGAAGCCATGTTCGTCCTTGAGGAATGGTCCGCTCGCGACTTCCAGAAACCATACGCCGAAGTCGGAGCCGAAGACCGGGCCCGGCTTCAGGGTCGCCTCCAACTGCTCTACCGGGCGAATACGTACGATCCCGCCGCCAACATCCTCCGCCTGGATCCCGTCCGCGTTCGCGCCATGGAGAATTGCGCCAAACACTACGATGTAGTCTTCCGCGGCGGCAATGTCGCCTATGCCATCCCGCCAGGTGCGATCAGCGGTCCGGAGCGCATGCGCCAGTTCTCCGCGTTCATCTTCTGGGCCTCCTGGGCCACCGCCGCCAACCGTCCCAACGACACCGTCTCCTACACCAACAACTGGCCTCATGAACCTCTCGTCGGCAATCGCCCCACTGGCGATAGCGTCATGTGGACCGGCGTCAGCATCATCATGCTCCTCGCTGGCATCTCCGCCATGGTCTGGTGGTACGCCGCCCAAAAGCATGAGGACGATCACGGCCCGCTCGCCGCTATCGACCCCCTCGGCCAATGGAAAGCCACCCCCTCCCAACTCGCCACGTTGAAGTACTTCTGGGTCGTCTCCCTCCTCATCCTGCTGCAGATCATCCTCGGCATCGTCACCGCCCACTACGGCGTCGAAGGCGATGGCTTCTACGGGTTCAAAATCGCCGAGTTCCTCCCCTATGCCGTCACCCGCACTTGGCATGTTCAACTTGGCATCTTCTGGATCGCCACCGCCTGGCTCGCCGCCGGCCTCTTTATTGGTCCCCTCGTCAGCGGCGTCGATCCCAAATTCCAACGCCTCGGCGTCAACGTCCTGTTCGGCGCGCTCCTGCTGATCGTCGTCGGCTCACTCGTCGGCGAGTGGATGAGTGTAATGAACCGCCTGCCGACGTCACGTCTTTCTACTGGGGCCACCAGGGCTATGAGTACGTCGACCTCGGCCGCGGCTGGCAAATCCTCCTCTTCTTTGGTCTCCTCATCTGGCTATTCCTCGTCGTTCGCGCCATTCGTCCCGCCCTCAAAACCGCCGGCGATTCCAAACATCTCATCTGGCTCTTTCTCCTTTCCGCCACCGCCATTGGCCTCTTCTACGGCGCGGGTCTCACCTGGGGCCAACACACTCATCTGTCCATCGTCGAGTACTGGCGCTGGTGGGTAGTCCATCTCTGGGTGGAGGGCTTCTTTGAAGTCTTCGCCACCACCGTCATCGCCTTCTTCTTCGCCCGCCTCGGGTTGATTATGCCCCTGTTCGCCGCCCGCGCGGCGCTGCTTTCGGCGGGCATCTTCCTCGCCGGCGGCATCATCGGCACCTGCCACCATCTCTACTTCAGCGGCACCCCAATGGTCGCCATGGCCTGGGGCTCCGTCTTCAGCGCGCTCGAAGTCGTGCCCCTTGCCCTCGTTGCCTATTCCGCCCTTGACGACCTCCGCCGCGGCAAACTTGTCCAATGGGCTCGCCGCTATCAATGGCCCATCAACTTCTTCGTCGCCGTGGCGTTCTGGAACATGGTCGGAGCCGGGCTGTTCGGGTTCATGATCAACCCGCCCATCGCCCTCTACTACATGCAAGGCCTAAACACCACGCCCCTCCACGGCCACGCGGCGCTGTTCGGGGTCTACGGGATGCTGGGAATGGGCCTGATGCTGGTCTGCCTCCGCGCCATGCAGCCCAACGCGATTTGGCGCGAATCGTGGCTCAGATTCTCCTTCTGGGCCATGAACGGCGGCCTCTTCGCCATGTGCGTCGGCAGCCTCCTCCCCGTCGGCCTCTACCAGACCTGGGCCTCCGTCGAACACGGCTACTGGTACGCCCGAAGCACGGAGTTTCTGGTCACGGACAAAATGCAATTCCTCCGCTGGCTCCGCGCCCCCGGCGATACCCTCTTCGCCGTCGGCGCCATCGTCCTGGTGGCCTTTGTCTTCCTGACGAAGTCTGCGAACGGCGAGCGAAAAACCTAGTAAAAAGGTCCCTCCCCCTAGACAGAAAGTATCGTCCGAATGCCAGGTTCAGAGTCCGCACCCACGCTACGCTGTCGGGCGACCGCATGAACTCCATAAATCTCTCATCGGAGTACTGCCTTTGAAAATGGAACACTCCATGGCGATAGCGTTTTAGATGATCTACATTCTGAGAGTTCAACAGCGTGTCAATTTCGGCGTCCTGCAGTGCGAGTTCCTTCCAGCCTTCTATGACGACGAAAAGCGCAGCATACCAGTAAGACAGAAACAGGCCCGGCTTATCGGCGAACCAAGCCGGTCTTTCCGTCGAGTCCTTGTTGGTGTCAAGTATCATGTCCCATTGCAGACGAAATTGATTGGCCCACATGTAATACCGATGAAGTGACAGAAGATCTGAGTCTGATGGCATATGCTGGAAACGCTCCGGCTCATCTTACAACGCTTCTTTCCCACTGCGAGCAGCGGCGTATCGCATCATCTTCGTTCCCTCGGGCTAACCGCCTGGAGCATCTGCTCCAAGCCCACATTGTCTCCGCGTCGAAAGCTATCCTCGGACGCCACATACATCCGCTCCTTTGAAACACGGTGCCAGTCGAGGATATATCCGCTCCGGAGTGTGACCCTGAAATATCGCCGCCGCTCCGTCGGAAGGCTCAAGCCCTTCCATCCGGCCGCTCGCCCGCGCATTCTCCATCTCTCTGTCCCGGCTCGTTCGTAGTTGATCTGTCGAGACTGCCATATGGTTAAACACCGAATCCGACTCGTATATTACCATTCGCGAAGTTCCGAAGCGACTCTACACGCTCACCGGCCCTTTACTTTCTCAAGGGTTTCGAATAGCATCATCGCAATCGTCAACCAATCGCTCACGGTGGTCAAATGTACAAAGTCCCAATCCTCTTCCTTCTCTCCCTCGCCGCCGCTTGGGCACAGTCCAACCTCGCCTCGCTCACTGGCGTAATCACGGACTCCTCCTCCGCCGCCGCCGCAAACGCCCAGATCGCCATCACCTCGGCCGCAACTGAGCTCACCGTCACCGTCTCCTCCAACGCCGAGGGCATCTTCCTGATCCCTAACCTCCCGCCGGCATCCTACACGCTCGATGTCCAGGCGCCCGGTTTCAAGCCGCAAACTGTCCGCAACCTGGTCCTCGCCGCCGCCATGCGCGCCCGCCAGGATGTCCGCATCGAAGTCGGCGACGTCCAACAGTCCGTCGAAGTCCAGGCCGCCGTCACGCCGCTTCAACTCGAAACCGCCGAACAGAGCGAAACCATCACCTCCAAGGACATCATCAACATGCCCTTGAACGGCCGCGCCCCTTACTCCCTCCTCGCCCTCTCCCCCGGTGTTTCCGCGGCGGGCGACGATCCCTCCAGCCTCGACTACTCCGGCGGCCTTTCCCTCAACGGCTCCCGCAGAGGCTCAAACGCCTATGTCGTTGACGGCGCCTCCACTACCCATATCGGCGGCATCGGGGAACGCATCGGCTCCATTGAGGCCATTCAGGAGTTCAAGGTCCTCGCCAATGCGTACTCCGCCGAATATGGCCGCACCTCCGGCGGCGTCATCTCCTTCCAGATGAAGTCCGGCACCAAGGACTTCCACGGCAGCCTTTACGAATTCCTTCGTAATTCCGTCCTCAACGCCAATAGCTGGGAAAACAACGCCCGCGGCCTCGGCCGCGGCTCCCTCATCCGCAATGAGTTCGGCGCCACCGCCGGCGGTCGCGTTCCCAAAACCCGCGGTCGCCTATTCTATTTCCTATCGTACGAAGGCATCCGCGATTCCATCCCTCTCCCACGCCTTCGCACCATTCCCGCCGCCGACCACCGCACGGGTAACTTTTCCGGTACGCCCGTACTTGTCTACGATCCCGCTTCCAATACCCCTTTTCCCAATAACACCATCCCCTCTGCCCGGCTTGACCCCGCCGCCGTGAAATTCCTCGCCCTCTTCCCCGCGCCCAATCAGACGGGAATCTTTAACGCCGGCTTCGGACTCGCGACGGATAATTGGGTCCGTCAGGCCGGCCAAAATGACAACAAGAACTTCGGCACCATCCGCATGGATTGGAGCCCCACCGACCACGACAAAATCTTCGGCACCTTCTCCCACGTCAACGAAGGCCCCCGCGATCTCGTCCGCGATTTCGACAACGGGCTCAACACCACCATCGGCCCTCGCTTCCGCGACATCCGCCGCATCGCCATCGGCTACACCCGCGTCCTTACCCCCTTCCTCGGCAATGAGTTGCTCGCCTCCGGCCAGCGCGATCCCCGCGTCATCGAACCCTGGTATCCCGACTTCGATGTCACCTCCCAACTGGGAATCGGCAACCGTATCGGCGCCTCCCTCCCCACCGTCTCCATCGCCGGCGGCTACGGCGGCTTCGGCGAAAGCAACTATCAGGATTGGAAACATCAGCCCGCCAGCCTCAGTAACATCATGAGCTGGCAGAAGGGCCGCCACTCCATGCGCTTCGGCGGTCAGCTCTATCAGAACCAGTTCTGGTATCGCGCCGCCAATAATGTCTCCGGTACTTATAACTTCAATGGGGAAATGACCGGTCGCGGCACTATCGGCCGAAATAACCCCATAAACTCACTCGCCGATCTCCTCCTCGGAGCCGTCAAAACCGCGAGTTACCCCATCCCCCAGATCCCCGTCAACCGCTATAACTACAACCTGGGCCTCTTCTTCCAGGACGATTGGAAAGTCACTAACAAACTTACGCTCAACCTCGGCCTGAGATATGAGTTTGAATCCAAACAGGGTGTGAAAAATGACGTCTATTCGCGTATCGAACTCGGGACCGGGCAGCTTCTCGTCGCCGGCCGCAACGCCTCCAAAAACCTCAATCTGAATAACGATCTCGTCAATCTTGGTCCCCGCGTCGGCATCGCCTACGCCGTCACTCCCAAAACCATCCTCCGCGTCGGCTCCGGCATCTTCTACTCCAATCTCTGGGTCAACAACGGCGAACTCGTAGCCTACACCGGCTGGACCAACGCCCAGTCTTTCGTCGATCAGGGTGTCGGCCGCGCCCAGCCCTTCACGTTTAGCCAGGGTTTCCCGGTTACCGGCGCCACCACGGCCGTCCCCGATCCCCTCGCCCTCGCCGCCGCGGCCACTGCCGCCCGCCCCCTCGCCACCGGCGGCGTCACCTACGACCCTAACGACAGCCTCCCCCGGAACATCCAATGGAACGCATCCATCCAACGCGACATCGGCTTCAGCACCGTTGTCGAAGCCGCCTATGTCGCCAGCCGCTCTACCCAACTGTCCCGCACCATCCCCGCCAATAACCCCACGCTCGACCGCGCCGCGGACGTCTCCGTCAACCGCGTTCCCATCCAGCAGGTCCGCCCTTATCCCCAATATGCTGGCTTCAGCGCCGTCCTCTATGACGCCCTGGCCAGCTATCACTCCCTCCAACTCAAGGCCACCCGCCGCTTCTCCCGCGGCTTCAGCCTCGACGCCAATTACACCTTCGCCAAAAATATCGATACCGCCTCCAACCAGGCCGACTCCTTCCAGATCCCGTGGCAGTTCGCCGGCATCGAAAAGTCTCTCTCCTCCCTCGACCGTACCCAGTCCCTCACCATCGGCGCCATCTACGAACTCCCCTTCGGCAAGGGCAGACCATGGCTCAACCGCGGAGGCGCGACCAACTACGTCCTTGGCGGCTGGCAGGCCAACGCGCTCTACTCCGCCTCCAGCGGCCTCCCCTTCACCATCACCCAAACTAACACCAACCTGATCCTCTCCGCCCAGCGCCCAAACGTTATGGACGCCGGCCGTCTCAACGGCCAGGCTGACACGATCATTTTCCAGGGCCCCGCCCGCCGCTACCTCATCGCGCCCAACCAGCCCGGCTTCCCCTTCCAGGTCTCCTCCAATACCGGCATCGGCAACCTCGGCCGCAATACCGGCCGTGAACCCGGCTTCCAGAACTGGAACCTCTCGCTTTTCAAGGCCATCCCCATCACCGAACGCGTCCGCTTCGAGCTCCGCTTTGAGGCCTACAACGCCTTCAACACCGTCAATTGGCGCGAGCCCTCCAGCGCCAATATCGACAACGCCAACTATGGCCTCATCACCGCCACCGCGCCGCCGCGCCAGCTTCAAATAGGCGGTCGATTCTCCTGGTAATCTCCAAATGCCCAACTCCCGCCTCCTTCTAGGCCTCGGCGCCGCCCTCGGCCTCGCCGCCCAGTCCCCTGTCCCCCGTTACGGCGTCTTTGAACAACAGTTCACCGCCTCCGGCTCGTACGCCAACCCCTATACCGGCCTCACCGCCGACGCCGTCTTCACCCGCCCCGGCGGCGCCACTCTCCGCGTGCCTCTTTTCTGGGACGGCGGCGCCAATTGGCGAGTCCGCCTGAGCCCCGATACTCCCGGCCGCTGGTCTTACCAGATCCACTCCGCCGATCCCGGCCTCCATCGCCGCTCCGGTTCTTTCACGTGTGAGGACTCCGCCAACCCCGGCCCCCTCCGCGCCGCCGGCCACCATTTTCAACGCCGGAACGGCTCGCCCGTCTGGTTTCTCGCCGATACCGCATGGGCCTACTTCACCGACATCCCCGAGGAAAAACACGGCCGCGGCGAAGCCGAAGCCATGGTGAAGGCGCGCGCCGCCCAGGGCTTCAACGCCATTCACTCCATGCTGCTCAGTGAAGGCGGTGACGGCAACCGCGGCGGCCCTCCCTGGCACGATATCGCCGCCGAAAAACTTAACCCGGCCTACTTTCAGGAGGTCGACCAACGCATCGCCTTCGCCAACGCCAACGGCCTCACCGTCGGCATCGCCATCGCCTGGGCCGACAAAGGGCGGAATGAAAGCTTCGCCTGGAATCGCATTCCCAATCGCGCCGCCCGCGAACGCTACGCCCGCTATGTCGCCGCCCGCTTCTCCGCCTACGATACCTACTTCCTGGTCTCCGGCGAATGGCATGGGGAAGTCCGCGCCCGCGCCAAGACCGCCACCCCCGACGATGTCTTCGACGAGTTCGTCGCCATCGGCAACGAACTCCACGCCGCCGACCCCCACGGCCGCATGAAGGGCATCCACCCCATGACCGCCCAGGGCAGCGTCCGCGAATACGCCGCCGCCCCCTGGATGTCGTTCTCCGACTACCAGCAAAACTATGTGAATCTCCACGGCCGCGCGCTCCTTTCCCGGTCTTCGCGCGGTCCCGTCGTCAACTCCGAGTACGGCTACTTGCTCCGCGATAGCAACGACGACGGCCGTCCCGATAAGGACAACAGCCAGTCCACCGATGTCATGCGCTTCGCTAGCTGGGACATCGTCATGGCCGGCGCTTATCTCGTCAACGGTTTCGGAACAACCTACTTCGGTGGCCACCGCGACCCCGGCCCATTCGACCTGAACGCCGCCAAAAACAAGGACTGGGAGCGCCAGATCGGCTACATCCGCAAGTTCTTCGAATCCCTCGACTGGACCCGTCTCGCCCCGGCCGACGAACTTCTCTCTTCGGCTGTCCCGCGCGATCCCGACGGCGTCGAAAACCCGCCCGGCGCCCCTCCGCGCGGCCTCCGCCGCCCGCCCAAGGCCGCCTACTGGGCGCTCGCGACGTCCGGCGAAACTTACGTCGTATACGTCCGCGGCGTCTCCCAACCTGTCACCCTCGAACTCGGCGCCCGCCCCGGCCGTTTCCGTGTCAGGACCTTCAACCCCCGCACTGGCGAGTTCTCACCGGCCGCCGAAACCGTCGTCGCCGAACGCTACGAGTTCCGGCCGCCGGACTCCGAGGACTGGATACTTCTCCTCCAGAAATAACATCCGCCGGTAGGGCCGAACAGGGATCCCGCGACCGACGATTTTGATCGGCCAAACGTTTGATTTTGCTATTGTTCTAATTCCGGCCGGCTTCACAAGCAAATACGCGTTGCACTGTTCCGCTTGTTTTCGGCTCCGGCGCTCTAGAGTGTTGTGTACAAAGTATGCCTGAGTGCTTCCACCGTTCAGCCGACCGAGTGGTTTCTTCGGCGGCACTCCTTCAGAAGCGCAAAGGCCGGTCGCGGGCCCCCAGCCATTCACGAACTCTCGCCCAACCCCAGCCGCGACCGAGTCCGTTTTGCGCGAGTTCCTCAAGAGATTCCAGCGGGTGCGGCAAGCCTGATTGCCATTGCCTTACCGGCGTTTCGCAGAGGGCGGTGCACCTAATACAGAGCCAGGCCGGCAGACTCACCCTAACACCCACTTCGGCACGTGCTGCCTAGGACCGAACATTTCTACTCGGCGAGGAACAAAACATTTCTATTTTGCGACAATCGCCATAATGGCCCTGTCGCCATAATGGCCCTTGACAGCATTGGCCTTTTACAAGTAATCTGATTTCGGTTTAACGCCTCTACGGTCGAGTTTGCTCTATTATTGTAGTCGGTCCGAACAGTGTAAGATCGAGGTCACTTTTTCGCAGGAGATAAATCATGACGGAAGAAACCGCTAAGAAGATTCTAGATATGGCTACGAATCTCTTACCGATAACAGCTATTTTTTCAAAGTTTAAGTCCTTTAATAGGTGGGTAGGGGCAGGCATCGCAATCGGCCATATTTACCTCGCCCTTCCTGCACAACAAAGAAAAGTCGTTGATGCTTCAACGCTTGCCGCATTTGTTAGTGTGCACTTAGGTATACCGTGGGTGGGAGTGATGGACGCCCAGCGTATCATTTCTGCGATTAAGAACCATCCGAGCCCGGATGAGATCCCACGAGAAATACGAGAAGCGTTTCAAAGAATGGCATAGCCTCTGCGTTGCGAGTACGCCCGATAGGCTGTAAGTCTGTTTTTGACTATTCAGTCCACATTAGCGGGAGATGACCGAACGGTGGGACGGAACGCAGATCCGGCACCCAAAGTGGCGCGTCCGGCGGTAGATTTTGGGGTTCCGCGACTAAAGATCAACGTCGAAAGGACACTTCCATTCACCCGCTCGAGCTGTCGTCCGCCAATGAAAATGTCCTCTTGAGCGTTCATTGGAAATGCCCTCTTGATTTCAGAGAGAGCGCCCCCATTCACTCTTGCGAGCATTGTGGTGCTTGCAGCGGAACCCGTTGCGGGCCTCCCTCCGGCGCGCGCAAAGACGGCGCGCGGCCTTCACCTTGATCGAACCGCCGCAAGCCACCCACCAAAACTTGACAAGCCTGCTATACTGAATATGTAAGGCCCGTGCTGCCGGAGAATTTATCTCCCGCTCACGGGCCTTTTCCATTTCAACCAAAGGAAAACGACATGAGTCCGTCCACCCAAAAGGCCGAAATCGCCCGCCGCAACGGCGCTCTCTCCAAAGGGCCCGTCACCGAGGAAGGCAAAGCCCACTCCAGCCGCAACGCCATCACCCACGGCCGCCGCGCCGGTACCCTCGCCCTCTTCGTCCCGCCGCAGTCCAGCCTGCTCGCCAACGAAGACCGGCAGGCCTTCTTCACCCTGATCGATCAAAACGTCGCCAAATACGCCCCCGCCGATCCCGCCGAACGCGCCCTCGTGCGCGAAATCAGCGACTGCCAATGGACCGCCGCCCGCCTCGCCCAAACCCGCACCGCCATGCTCAACCGCGAACTCTTCCGCCATCGGGAAAACGTCGAACCCATCGCCCCCGAGCTCCAAGACATCGAAACCACCGCCGTCGCGTATCAGGCCCTCGCCGCCAATCGCGCCATGTCCACCATCCGCCAGGAATACATGGCCACCGCCCGCCTCACCGCCACCCTCGAACGCCGTCTCCACTTCATGCAGAAGCACTGGCCGTCGAATCAAATGCAGAACCAAGCCCCCGTCGCGGAGGTCGAGGAAATCACCGAAATTCCGCTCCCAGCGCCGCAGCCCTCCGAACGACCCAACGAGAATGAGCCGCAATCCATTGAAAACATTGATAATAGCCAGATTCAGTACATTGCCATCGACGGCGACCTCACCCCGGAAGTAATCGCCCTCTATCGCTCTCTTTTCCCTGGCCGCTGCCTCAGCTTCCGCGACAAGGAGTATAAAGAGGCCGCCTAACCCGCTATGTAACCCTCCAACAAAACCCGCCGCCCAACTCGACAGGGGCCCCGTGTCTGCTCACAGGGTACCGCGCCATCCCGAAACTCAATCGTCTGCGCCGGTAAATCATGCACCGTGCATGTCAGCCCGGCCGCCTCCGCCACCGCCGCCATGTGGCCTGATCGCCGCGCGAACCGCCCTCACGCGCAATATCGCCCTCCGTGTCCATCCGCACCTTCACCCTCAGCGCTTTCAACCCCCGCTTAATCGCCCAATTAGCGGTCTCCGCCGCCCGCCCCGGCCGCCGGACTCCGAGGAGTGGGTACTTCTCCTCCAGAAGTAACCAAGACTGCGGTAGAATCGCCCAGGAGCGTCAGATGCGTTTGAAAATATTCGCCGCCGTTTTATTAATGGCGCCGCTGTACTCAGCGGCGGCCATCCTCCCCGAGACCAAGCCGGAGCGGGTGGGGCTTTCCTCCGAACGCCTCCGCCGTATTCACGAGACGATGCAACGCCATATTGATGAGCGCGATATTGCCGGCGCCGTCACTCTCGTCATGCGCAAAGGCCAGCTTGCGCATTTCGAGGCCCACGGCCTAATGGATGTGGAATCGAAAAAACCCATGGCGAAGAACGCGATTTTTCGCATTTGGTCGATGTCGAAACCGGTCGCCGGTACCGCCATTCTAATGTTGATGGAAGAAGGCAAGGTACGGTTGAACGATCCGGTTTCGAAATTCATTCCGGAGTTCAAAGGCATGAAGGTGGCGGTGGCTCAGCCGCGGCCCGCGGGACTAGCCGCGGACGCTCCTACTCCTTTCTACACGGTGCCCGCGCTGCGCGAGATCAATGTGCAAGACCTGTTGACCCATGTCTCGGGGCTCGCCAGTGGGCCGGTCAGCAACGGTGAAGCGGCCAAAATCCCCAAGGCCTATGCCGGGACAATCGGCGACGTAACCCCGAAGCTGGGTGCGACGCCCCTGGAATTTCAGCCCGGCTCCCGCTGGAGCTATAGCCCCGGCGCGGCCTTCGATACTCTTGGCCGTATCGTCGAAGTTGCCTCGGGCATGAGCTTTGACAAATTCCTGAAGCAACGCCTCTTCGATCCACTCGGAATGAAGGAAACCTCCTTCCACCCGGCTGCCGATCAAAGGCCGCGCATTGTGACTACCTATCACCGGGCCGACGGCGCGATGACCCGTTTGGACGCAAAGAGCAGGATGCTGACGCTTTATGGCGGCGAATACTCGTCTGGCGCCGGTGGGCTGTATTCGACGATTGAAGATTATGCGCTGTTCGCCCAGATGCTGCTCAATGGCGGTCAATGGAATGGCGAGCGCCTTCTCAGCCCGAAGTCGGTTGAACTAATGTCGTCGATTTTTGTTCCGGACACGCTGCCCGGCCGCACACCAGGTAAGGCCTTTGGCCTGAGCGTCCAGGTGATCAGCGACCCGGTTGCCGCCGGCTGGCAAGTGTCGAAGGGCAGCTATGGCTGGGACGGCGCCTTCGGAACCCACTTTTGGATCGACCCCAAAGAGAAGATTGTCGGAATCATGTTGATTCAGACCGATAACCCGAACCGTCAATTGGACCGCGATTTTGAAAACGCGGTCTTTCAAGCCATTGTTGAGTAAGGCTCCGCACACGGCGGACTTTGAAGGCGGGCCGCTAAAACACCACGCGGATCCCAAATTGAATGTTCCGCGGATTCGAACCCTGCAAGATGCGCCCGAAGTCGGGGTTGGTGACATCGGTGGTCTGGTTGCGGGCTTCAAAGAATGGGGTGTTTAAGAGATTGAAGAACTCCGCCCGAAATTGCACGTTGAGCCACTCGCGTGGGCGTGTGTTCTTGAACAGCGACATATCGAAGCTCTTGCGGCCAGGCCCCCTGAGATCGGGCTGTGAGAGGGAGTCGGTAGGAACCGTGTATGGAGCGGCGGCCTTGAAAGAACTGGTGTCGAACCAGCGGTCGAGAGACTGGCCACTGCTAAGCACGCCGCTCTTCAGGCGATCGGCACGGCCGTTGGTGTAAGAAAAGTCGAGCAGGCCGGTGTTGTCGGGCGCCGTTATCAGAATCGGACGTCCGGCCTGCAACACCATGATGCCGTTAAACTGCCATCCGCCTAACACTAAGTTGGCAACGCCGGATTGGGCCCACCGTTTACCCTTGCCGAAAGGCAGATCGTACAAGTGGCTGATGACCAAGCGGTGCGGCGTGTCGTTCGCTTCGTGCGAGCGATTGTATTTGGGATCGAAAAGCGCATTCGAAGGGCCTACCACCCACGTGTTGCTTTCCCCGGTGGAGGAGATGCTCTTAGACAGCGTGTAGGCGACGGAAAAGGTCAGGTTGCCCGAATACCGCTTCTCGACACGGGCGGTCATACTTTGATAGCTCGCGTCGCCATAGGGACGCCGTATCGCCAGGATTTGCTGATACTGCGGAAATGGCCGGAGCAGTTGCTTCCGGCGGACTGTTGGGAAACTAAGCGTGCCGCTGGTTACCTTGCCGAAGTAAGGATTCGGCATCACATCTTCCAGCCTCGGTCCCCACTGCGAGAGAAGAAGAGGATCGTTGGCATTCTCTTGCCGGTTCCAAAACAGGTGGGTGATTTTGCTGCCCACGTAGGCGACCTCCCCAATCATCGAGGATGTAATTTCGCGCTGAATGCCGAAATTCCAATTCGCAATGTAGGCAAGAGGGTGATCGGGAAAGTCCACCCGAATATTCTGACCCGCAAAAGTGGTCGTCCCTTTCTGTGGATAAGTGAAGCCTGCCGCAAAGGGATTGGACCACGATCCGCCTACCGGAGGAGTGAAAGGGGCCGGGTTGGGCGGGCCAAGGGAAAGGAAGTTAGAGACGAACGTCCCGGAACCGAAATCGGTGGCGGCGGCGTTCAAGCCGTTATTGGCGGCGTTGATGATGGCGGCTCCCGATCGAATGACGGTCTTCGAATTTAGCTGATAGGCCAGGCCCAGGCGGGGACTGAAAGTCTTGTAATTAGGATCGGTGTGATAGCCGTCGGGAGGCACCCACTTGAAAACGCCCTTCGCGCCGGTGACCGGCTCAATCCCAGTGGCGTCGAACTGGCCGATATTGCCCCACTTCTCCGCGTAGGGAGATGTGTACTCATAACGGAGGCCGATGTTGACCGTCAGGCGGTTCGTCACCCTCCAGTCGTCATGAATGTAGGCGGCCCGATAGTGCTGATAGAGGAACATCCGCGGCGTGAACGTAAGGGTTCCGCTGGCGGGGACGCCGAGTAGAAGGCTCGCGAAGCCGTGGCCTGAATTCGATGCGGAGGCCGATGGGTCGGGGCCTTGACTGTAGACGCGGTCAAAGAAATACTGTCCGGCCGAGAACTGCGAGTTGTACCCGTTCATTCGAAGAAGCTGCGCGTCTATGCCGCTCCTGACCTTGTGACGGCCCTTGACCCAAGTGAAGTGATATTGCGCATGCCATGTATCTTGCGGAGCTAGCGTCTTAGTAGCGCCTCCAAGCTGGTCGATCTCGCTCGCATTGAAGGTGGAGACGACCAGGCCGGAACCTGAGTTGTACTGCTGGACGGCAATCTGTGGAAACTGCTTATAAAGGACATTGGAGGTGACGTTGCTGCCGAAGCCGAGTGACGCCATATCGAACCCTTCGCTGACGGGATAGGAGTTGAACTGGAGGCGCGTATAGGAGACCCGGGCCTCACCGATGATATTGGGCGTGAAAAGGGAGGTAAGGCTGATGAGCGCGGTACGCGCCGGATTGGAGTTGATCGTCTTTGCTGGAAACGCTTGTTCGGCCAGTGTCGAAAAACTATCGTTCTGTGAGCCTCCGGTACGTCCGAAGAGTTGGTGCTTGGCATTGATCCGATGATCGATGCGGGCGAACCAAATGTCCACGGGATTAATGTTCTTGCCCGCCAGGAAAAAGTTTCGCTGGTTCGCCAGTCCGTCGCCAGCCCGATTCGGTGCGGGCCAGTACGGTAGAACGTTTTTCGAGATGGGATGGACGCGAATTTCCGGGATGCGGTTTCCGGGGAACGCATCGCGAATAAACTTGCCGGGGTTGCTCGGGTCCGGGCGCGTTGTCAGGTAGTCGTAGACGGTAATCTGCCGGCCCTGATTGTCGAAGGTTCTGGAGAAATCCCCGGCTTTCTGTTCGGCGGTAGGCACGGTGGCGAGAAACTGATCCGGACTGCCCTGACGGACGGCTTCGTAGTTCGTAAAGAAGAACGTACGGTCGCGTATGATGCGTCCGCCAACGGCGGCGCCATATTCATTCCGGATGAAGAGCCCGCGAGGGACTTTGTTCCGGTTGTTCGACCAGCTATTGGCGTTCAGATGGTCGTTGCGCAAGAACTCGTAGAGCACGCCATGATACTGATTCGTGCCACTCTTAGTGGCGACGTTCACCACGCCTCCGCCTGCGTGCCCGAACTCCGATGAATAGGTAGCGGTCTCGACCTTGAATTCCGCCACCGATTCCAGCGGGACGGAGTACGCCTGGCCGCCACTGGTAAATCCCCGGGATTCCCCACCGTCCATGAGGACCGCGTTCTGCATCGCAAGCCCGCCGCTGATACGCGCGTTAGTCGCGCTTCCGACCGCTCCGGCGCCGTTGCCGCCCTGCGCGGAAGTTGGTATGACTCCGGGCGACAGAGATGCCAGTTGGAGCGGGTTGCGGCCCAGCAAAGGGAGTTCGACAACGCGCCTGGTTTCGACCGTAAAGCCGAGACCGGACGTCTGCGTTTCCAGTTGCACGGCGGATGCCTGAACGGAGACGGACTCGGAGACCGAACCCACATCCATCACCGAGTTGATGGTAGCGGTGAGTCCGGTGCTGAGGGGGATCGCCGAGACACGGCGGGTTCTAAAACCTTCTTTTTCGAAGGTCAGCTCGTAGGTGCCGGGACTGAGTGACGGAAACGCGTAGATTCCGGAAGAATTGGATTCAGTCTGGGCCGTGATGTTCGTCGCCGTGTTTTTCAGCGAGACCTTTACGCCGGGGACAACCGCCTGCGTAGTATCTGAAACGGTTCCGGAGATTGTAGCCCGCTCGCCCTGCGGGAATGCCGTGGACACGAACAAAAAGAAACAGCCGCCTAGAATTGAAACGCGGGTGGTGCTGAGATGCATGGAAACACTCCTTTGCGCAAACTGTTGGAAATATATCGCAACTGCCGTCGCGGCGTCGAGGCGCCGGCAGCCAGGATCCGATCAGCCTCGCTTGCCCTCGGCCTGGGCGGCCGCATAAAGCGCGCGAATGTATCCCATGCTGTAAGACCAGGCGGATTTGGGCCCTCCAGCCATGGCCGGGACGTGATCGGCAATCAGATTGCCGCGAAAATCCACCTCCACCAACGTCTTCATCATCTTCCACATGTCGGTGTAGCCGTTGTCGATGTAGGTTTCCACGAAATTGGGAATGGGTGCCGTCACGTTGCGGAAATGGATTTTCCACAATTTGCCCATCTTGGCGAAGGCGCGCGCCGCCTCGAATACATCCTTACCTGTGTGTTTTCCGCCTTCCATCCAGGTTCCGCAGCACAGGCAGACACCGATCGCTGGTGAATTCGCGATCTCCAGAGCCCGCACATAGCCGTCAAAGGTTCCGAACATGTGCCTCGGTATGCCGCCGAGTTCGGGAACCGGCGGATCGTCGGGATGAATACCGATCCGAACCCCGGCTTCCTCCGCTACTGGAGCTATTTCACGAATGAATGAAGTGTAGTTGGCCCACAGTTCTTCTTTCGTGTATTTCCGCCCATGCGTCAAGGGCGGTTCGTAAACTTTGTCGCTCCAATAACCTTTTGCGGTATCCATGCGAAAGGCCCGCGCGGCGCCGCCGGCGCGAGTCGTTTCCGGCGGACTCGACCAGATGCCGTTCGCCATGTGCGCATACGTGATGTAGCCGATGCCGGCTTTGCCGGTGTCGCGAATATACTGTTTCAGCCACGCAATTTTCTCATCGCGCCCCGGGAGGTTCAGAACCACCTCTTCGATATTGCGATTGTCGTTATTAGAAATGTTCCATACCCGCAGGCCGCTTGCTTCGACGCGTTTCTTAATGGCGAGGAAGTTCTCGAGCGTCCCCCTGCCTTTTCCCGTCTGGACGTTGAGATATTCGACGCCCATCTGCTTTATCCACGTCAGGTCATCCGCCGTGACATTCTCGCCCACCTGCATCGAAATCTTGATGCCTGGAGATAAAGGCTCTAATAGCTTCGCCTTGGCGGACTGCGTGGAAACGGCCGCCGCCAGTCCAACTGCCGTGAAATTTCGTCTTGTCAAATCGTCCATGTGACCGTCCTTTCTAAACGATCATAACCCCGGAATTTCGAGTTGGGGGCAACTGTGCCGGCGGAGTCCGATCCTGGCCAAACTACCGTCCCTTGAACGGTACCCGCTCGTGGCCCGCTCCACGAAGATTTTGCGCGAGTTCATCAACAAATGCCCGGGGTAGCGTCCTCAGCCCGCCAACGGATTCCACACCGGCGAAAGCTCCAACACAAACCCAGCCACCGGCCCCTCCCCCGCTATCGACGTGACGCCAGTCAGCGTCTCCACCTCGCCCTCCCCCCGGTAAACGGAAACCGTGCGCGTCTCGGGATCGATCAGCCAACCCAACTGCGCGCCATTTGCGAGATATTCCGTCATCTTCTTGTGAATTTTCCGGGGCCGGTCGGACGGGGATTTGAGTTCAATCACGAAGTCCGGGCAGAGGTGCCAGAACTTTTCCCGCTGAGCGGCATCCATGTGTTCGATGCGGCTTTTCAACGTCCAGGACGCATCGGGCGATCGGCGGGCGCCATTGGGAAGCACGAACCCGGCGGAAGAATCGGCCGCCAACCCACGGCCATCCGATTTCGCCCATACGCGCAGTTGCGCGCCGATCTCCTGATTCCGGACGCCGGTCAATGAATAGGTGGGTGCCATGACAATTAGTTCCCCACGGGCTGACATCTCAAAAAAGAGGTCGGGATGCTCGGAACAGAACTCGGCGAACTCCTCGTCGCTCATTGGATGAGCCGTCAGGGTGGCGGGGAGAAACTCGTAGTCGATTACGAACGCCATGCTCTTAGTCTAACGCGACCGGGACTCTACCGAAATGGGGAAACGTCCAGTAGGCCATGGATTGCTTTGATAATAACGAGGCGGGACGAACGGCAAGAACCAACAGGCGACGCCGGGAACGCTGGCGTTGCCCCCACGCCATAGCCCACTGAACGGATACTCAACCGTAAACGCCTATGCGGACGTCCGTGAGGATAACTGTTGGTGACTGTTCCATCGTTTTTATTGACCGCGGGATACGCAGCCGATCTGGAAAAAAAGCGGGCTTCGAAAAAAGACCCGTTGTCTGAGTACCGCTACGGCTTCACTCATGATTGGCGGAAGCCGCCCGTCGCGCATAGATGTATGCCGCCACTGGCGCTGACCGGTCCTGCCCTGCGCCGCACTGGATCGGAATGGGTTTTGGAAGTTGGTCATAGCTCACCAAGTCTTTCAGCGATCGGTACAGATTCAAAGCATATCTTCAAGTCGCTCGGGCTTGATGGCGCAATCGGACAAGATCCTGCGAAGAAGCCCAAGACCCAATGTTCGAGACCGGGAAGGGACGACGGTTGCCCTGCCGTCCGGGTGTCGAAGGAAGTGGTGGCTCCCGCGCGTCCGCTCGACAACGAATCCGGCGCGCTCCAGCGCGCGGATGAGTTCTTTTCCCGTTGGACGCGGGAGTGTACTCATGCCGCGATCGTCACTCGCTGGATGCCGATGAACTCGAGACTGCTCCGCTCGTCGCCCTCCACATCAAGGCAGAGCGCGATTGCTTCCTTGATATCCACCATCAATTCGTCGAGCGACGCTGCGTCGGTGTGGCAGCCGTGCAACTGCGGCACGGAGGCCAAGTACATACCTTCTTCATCACGTTCGATTACGACATCAAAGTGGCGAACCATATAAATAATGTAGCGCCTTCTCGACTTGTCTTCTCCGCCGTCAACAAAACGTCGAAGCCCGCCCGCGCGGCCACATTGGGTAGTTCGCCGTTCGTGAGCGTAGCCCAATCACGTTCCCGCGCCTCGGTGACGGTATGACTTTCGAGCGCGCGGACAGGCCCGCGAGGGGCGTTGTTGTCAAGCGGAATCGGCACGGCCTCAGCCCGCCAACGGATTCCACACCGAGGAAAGCTCCAGCACAAACCCAGCCACCGGCCCCTCCCCAGCTATCGACGCGACGCCGGTAAGCGTCTCCACCTCGCCGTCCCGCCGGTAAACGGAAATCGTGCGCGTCTCGGGATCGATCAGCCAACCCAACTGCGCGCCATTTGCGAGATATTCAATCATCTTCTCGTGAATTTTCCGGGGCCGGTCGGACGCGGATTTGAGTTCAATGACGAAGTCCGGGCAGAGGTGCCAGAACTTTTCCCGCTGGGCGGCGTCCATCTTTTCGATGCGGCTTCTCAAAGTCCAAGACGCATCCGGCGAACGGCGGGCACCATTGGGAAGCACGAACCCGGCGGACGAATCGCACACAATGCCGGGGCCATCCATCTTCGCCCACTCACCCAGTCGGCTGCCGATACGCGCGTTGCGAACGCCCGTCAATGAATAGGCCGGAGGCATAACAATCAGTTCCCCATCGGCCGACATCTCAAAATAGAAGTCGGGATGCTCGGAACAGAACTCGGCGAACTCCTCGTCGCTCATCGGATGAGCCGTCAGGGTGGCGGGGAGAAACTCGTAATCGATCACGAACGCCATGCTGTCAGTCTAACGCGGCCAGGACGCTACCGAAATGGGGAAACTTCCAGTCGGCCCTGGATTGCTTCGATTGAATAACGAGGTGGGACGAACGGCAGGAACCGACCTCGAAATTTGTGGCCCTCGCTTGTGCGAGACCCAGTGGCGTGGGCTTGCACGTAAGCCCATGGTACTGTTCGGGTACAGCCTACCGCCTTCAAAAGAGCAACATGGACGTGAACGATCCGAACGACATCACCGCAGAAATGAAACATGTGGTCCAGAACCACTACGCACTAACCCATGTCGGTGAGGAGAACTTCATTGGCGCTGTCCTGATTTTTCCAGAGGTCAGCACGGAGTGTGAGCGCATCGCAGCACGAATTCTGGAGACCTTCCCCGCCTACCGTAATCGGTTCGCATTTGACGACATCAAGCAGAGATTGCGGAAGATTGTTACAAACACTGTCCGTAGCGGCAGATACGAACGGGCGGATGAATTGATGGACGGGTTCTGGAAACGTCTGGAGAATCCTGACGAACGAAAGGCGTGTTACGTCCCGTTAATCGGCATCAAGCTCCAGAGCCGTGATGTCGAGATCGGCAGGTTCCGGCTCCTGCAAATGGACTTGGAGCACATCGCTGAGGTCGTGGAGTTGATGAACGCTTCAATCGACCTCACGTCGAATTCGGCAGACCACAAGGTCATCTTCAAGTCACAAGAGGAAGTTGAGATTCGGGACTACTTGGCAGGTACGGTCTGCCTTCGGGTCGAAGTCGTGGCCGATACGAATAAGGCGGATCAGATTGCGCTTCGAGATGCGGTTATGCTTTTGGACCTTTTGCGATTTACGATTCCGGCGTTGTACGCAAAAGGCCGCAACATCGTCGTGGGCCTCAAGGGTGACGGTCAGCCGGGGATCTACCGTAGGTACGTTCTGCCGCTCGGTAGGAGCGACGGTTCCTTCCCTTCGTATCGAATTGGCCCGTTCGGAGACCTTGAGGTAAATGAACCAGTTCTGCAAAAGATGGATGAGCTTGGCGTTCTCTCAATCGCATCCGCCAAATCCCCGCTAACTGCTCTCCAGAGCGCCATCTTCCGGTCAGTTCACTGGTTTGCGGAATCACAACTACAGCGGACGGAGGACAATGAACTCGTCAACCTCGTCATTGCTTTGGAGTCCCTTTTCGAGCTTCCGCATACAGATAAAAATAAAACGGAAAAAGTCTGCGAGGCTACGGCTGTGTTGTTGGAATCTGATGAGGCCCCAAGGAAAACATTGTTTAGCCGATTACGGAATGCGTGTTTCTATCGGGGCGAGGTGGTCCATCAGGGAGACCATGTTCCTGATTATCGAGACATGGACTGGATGCGTGAGACCGTGCAAGCCGTGATCGGCAAGATGATCCACCGGATGGCAGACTTCTTGACGCCGAACGATGCTTTGGATTGGGTATCGGCCCAGAACGCCGGGATCGCAACGAAAGTGAACTGGCGGAAGCCGACACGATCCCGGACTGCTCACATCGGCGGTCGGAATACGGCGCACGGACGCACCGAGCGGTTTGACTAGGCATCGGAACATCCGCGCCTTCCAAGTAAAACAATGAGCACCCGCATAAACATCACGTTCGGAAGCGAAACGGTCGGCACCATCGACTTCACTCAGCCGGAAGGGGAACTGGGTTCTGTCCGCACAGCGAATGGATTTCGGCTTCATATACCAGCCGTTGTTACATTCCTGCCGACCGGGACCGATCTGCCACTGATTCTGGAAAACCTTCGTGCAACGTTCTTTCAGGATGGCGCTGGCAAGGAAATCGAGATCGGCGTGGCATCGTATTCCGCAACGTTGTTTACTCCCGTCCGAGAGACCCAGATTTCGCTGTCGTTAGACGGGACGCTAGATGCGTTTGCATTTCATGAACGAATTCGTGCGGGGCAAGAGGCAAAATTCCGCTTGAGCGTTTCCGGCGATATTCGTTACGTTCTGATCGCACCGGGCGGAAGTGCAACCGGGCGAGATCCAGTCTCGATTGCAAAAACCTTCCATCAAAGGGGCGTCGTCTACTCACGGATGATCTGGACGAAAATGATGCGAGACCTCAACCTTCGGGATTCGGTTCCGGTAGAAATTCCGTTTTCCGCCCATCCGCCAACTGGATGGGAACCAGTCTGGGACGCTCTTCGCGACGCAAGGAGTTCGTTCGACACTGGCGGCTCGACGGGATGGAAGAACACGGTTACGAGTGTTCGCTTTGCGCTCGAAGAGTGGCGAAAACTTGAGAAGGAAGATCAGGGTCCGGGGAGGCAATCTCCGAAAACGTCTGACCTTCAAAGTCCAACCAAGGAACAGCGCATTGACAACATTCGCTGGCATCTGATTCAAGTTGCCCATTGTGCGGCTCACACAAGGGCAGATGAATGGACTAGAGATGACGCACTTCTGTTGCTATCGACATTGTGTTCGCTACTCGCTGTGAGGAAGCCGTGATAGATCAATCGAACAAAAATGCGCCAAAGGTATTCATCAGCCACGCCACCGCTGACAAGGCTCGTTTTGTTCTAGAGTTTGCCACCCGCCTTCGCAGCAATGGTGTCGATGCTTGGGTGGATCAGTGGGAGATGAATCCGGGAGACAGCATGGTGGACAAAATTTTCGAGGAAGGACTCAAGGACTGCCAAGCCATAGTCGTCGTGCTGTCGGAGCACAGTGTCCAATCGAAATGGGTTCGAGAGGAATTAAACGCTGCCGTAGTGAGAAAAATTGAGAAGGCGACACGCCTAATACCCGTTCGACTTGACCGCTGTGAAGTACCGGAATGCCTTCGGGCAACGATTTGGCAGGATATCCCGAACCTTCAGGAATACGGTGAGCCGTTCAGCCGTATCCTGAATGCGATTTACAGACAGTACGAGAAGCCACTTCTCGGCCCTGCACCCCATTACATTCATGAAGCCACGCCACTCGCCGCTGATTTGGCTGCAATAGACCTGACCTTACTCTTGGAAATGGGCCGTATGGTTGTCGCACAGGGCGGTTCATTCGACATGTCCGTGGATGCGGGGGATCTATACAATAAAGCTGGCCTGACGAAAGAGGCAATTACTGAAAGCCAAGACATGCTGAGAGTGCGAGGGTACATTAAGGACTTGATAAAATACCTCGACTCCCCGATCTTTCATTGCAGGTTGACGGACTCGGGATTCGGGCTGATCGGCCCAACCGTTTATCCAGAATACGAAACAGCGAAAGGCGAAATTGTCCGGACACTCGCAATGAGTGTTCCGAGAGCAAAGATATCGGCTCACTCTCTATCAGCCCTCCTAGCCAGACCACAGTTTGTTATGGATCACCTCCTTGCGGTGCTGCAAAGCGAAGGGATGGTTTCCATGAGGAACTACTCGGAGGTTGGAAACTTCACGGTCGAGTGGATCTCGCCTGAACTCAGGCGGCGGTTGGGATCATGAAATTGTCATGGCGTCGTCTTTCCCCGCCACAACGAATCCGGCGCGCTCTAAGGCGCGGATGAGTTCCTCTCCCGTTGGACGCGGGAATGTACTCATGCCGCAATCGTCACTCGCTGGATGCCGATGAACTCGAGACTACTCCGCTCGTCGCCCTCCACATCAAGGCAGAGCGCGATTGCTTCCTTGGTATCCACCATCAATTCGTCGAGCGATGCTGCGTCGGTGTGGCAGCCGTGCAACTGCGGCACCGAGGCCAAGTACATGTCTTCTTCATCACGTTCGATTACGACATCAAAATGGCGAACCATACAAATAATGTAGCGCCATCTCAATTTACTTTGTCGACGACGGTCCTCTACGGGCGATAATGCCGTCCTTTGAACGACTAGCTCAGAATTGGTGGAATTGGTGTCAAAGCACCATTAAAAACCCACCGGCCCCACTCTTACCCACCAGATCGACGACGAGTGTTGCGTCTCACGGGTCGGCTAGTTGCTTTTCAAACGGATGCGCTGCGGGACGGCACGCCCCGAGCGGAACGAAACGATTACGACGCTCTGAACCCGGCGGCCGACGGGCATCAAAAAGAAAAGTCGCTGAAAAAAATGAGGAGGACTCTCCCAAAGCAAAACTTGACAAGCCTGCTATACTAAAGATGTAAGGCCCGTGTTGCCGGAGAATTTCTCTCCCGCTCACGGGCCTTTTCCATTTCAACCAAGGAAAACGACATGAGTCCGTCCACCCAAAAGGCCGAAACCGCCCGCCGCAACGGCGCCCTCTCTAAAGGGCCGGTCAGCGAAGAGGGCAAAGCCCACTCCAGCCGCAACGCCATCACCCACGGCCGCCGCGCCGGAACCCTCGCGCTCTTCGTCCCGCCGCAGTCCAGCCTGCTCGCCAACGAAGACCGGCAAGCCTTCTTCGCCCTGATCGATCAAAACGTCG
>JBJXFL010000094.1:0-2700 GCA_046155405.1 Bryobacteraceae bacterium
GTTCAGCGCCGGACGGAACGACTCGGGTGAGTTCTCGACATAGATAGCCGGCTGACTCGTAAAGTTCAGTTTTTGGAAGATGCCGCTCATCCCGTCATTCTAACGAGCAGGCCGGGCATGCCTCCGACGCACGCCCGGCCTGTAGTTCTCCTCCAGATACTTCTCCTACTCGCCGGCCACACTGCCGGTCGTCGTCGCTTCCACCCGGGCCACTCGCGCGGCGTTGCCGTTGCGGGCGAATTCACGCTCGGTCTTGCCCTGCGGGATTGTCAGGCCCACCGTTGACCAGGCTGCCGCGATTTCCTGCAGGAAGCAGCGGGTGTTCCCGGCGCCGTAACAGGTAAAGCGCAGGTTACCTTTGGCGGCTGCGGCAACCGACCGGTTGCTGAACACCGAGACTACACTGGCCTCCGCTTTCGAGTTTGCCAGCACCAGTCCGGCGGCGCCTAGCGGCTTCACCACATAGCGCCCTGCCGGCATCTGCGTGTCCCCCTTGTAGAACGCGAACGGTACTTCGGCGGTCAGCGTCGGCACCTGTGCTTGCAACGCGGCGGCGGACATGGCGGCTGCGGCGACGATCAGGATCGTGGTTTTCATACAGAGGTTCTCCTTTTCGCCGCCAGGCTCGGTCTTCTTTTGATCTGCCCGGCGGACGCTGTTCTAAGATGCAGTCAGCCTGCCAAACCCGCCGCCCGCGCCATTTTCTGAAAGCAAAGGAGTTGTTCCGGCCCGCTGCGGCGAAGCCCTCCGAGGGCTCACCATCCGGATAGCTTTTGAGGCTCCCGGGGCCACCCGAACGGTGAGCCGCTGGTACACTGCGTCAGTAAGTGGCTCGCCTCCGCCCTTTTTACGCTCGCGCTGGCCGACTGCGACGACATCGCCGCCGGGCCTTCGGGCGATCTCTTCCTCACCTGCCACTCCCCGTCTGATAAATTCACGGTGCCCGTCATTGGACAGAAGGCGGTGCATGACGAGATGGACGGCTATGTCATCCGCTTGAGGAGGGACACGCATGAGATCGTCTATGTCACCCGCATGGGCGGCAGCGCTTATGACTCCGCCTCGCGCGTCGCCATTGATGCGCAGGGTAACGCGTGGGTCGCTGGCTTCACCAAGTCCGCCGATTTCGCCGTGACCGCCGATGCCTGGCAGAAAACCTACGGCGGCGGCGATGGCGACGCGTTCCTGATGAAGCTTTCGCCCGACGGCCATGTGCTCTTCTCCACCTTTGTCGGCGGGCCGAAGTCCGATTTCGGCAACGCGATCGTTATCGTCGGCAATCAACCAATTATTGGTGGCACTAGCGACGGCGACGGCTTCGTGCAAAGTGGGCCCTCCAGGCGTGTGACGTTTGGCGGGAAGGGCGAAGAAAAGCTCACCGGTCTCGCCCATCACCGGGGGAGACTGTTCGCAACGGGCTACACAAAGTCGAGCGATTGGAAAACTTTGCGCGGCGCGATGGACGCGTTCGTCGTCACGCTCAATGCGCAATCGCTCGGGATCGAAAACGTGGAGTATTTCGGCGGCAGTGGCGACGACTCGGCGTGGGGAATCGCGGTAGACCGGCGTGGCCGCGTGTTCATCGCCGGCCAAACCAACTCGGCCGATCTCCCCGGCGCCAATCGCGGCTATCAGAAGACCAACCGCGGCGGCGTCGATGCCTTCGTCGCGCAGATTGGCGGGCCAGCCACTTACTTCGGAGGCTCGCAAAAGGACGAAGCCGGATATGACGGCCAGAACATCGCCATTGACGCGCGTGGCGACGTGTGGATAGCAGGCATGACTTACTCGACGGACCTCCCCGCCGAAGGCGCCTACGGTGGCGGCGATGGCGACGGCTTCATCGCCAAGTTCGCACCGTCGCTAAACAAGGTCCGCTTCGCAGCGTACTCCGGTAGCCCAGCCAGGGAAATCGGCGAAGGTATCGCCATCATCCCCGGCGGCGCGGCGATGACTATGGTGCGCTTCGGCGATAAGGAGGGCATTCCTGTCGGCCCCTTTCTCGCGCAATCTGTGTTTACCATATGGCGGCGATGAGCAGTCCGCTTTCAAATCAAAACGCATACCGCAAACCTACCTGAATGCGCCGCGCCGGTACCTCCGCCGCGCCCTCATTGAGGAAAGACGCCGAGGTGAACACACCCTCTGGAATGCCCCAGTCCCGCGAGTTTGTCGCGTTGTAGAAGTTGGCGTGAATCTGGAGGGTATGAGTCTCGCGAACACGCAAGTTCTTGATCAGGCCGAAGTCCACCCGATTGATTCCGTCGGCGCGGAAGATGTTCCGGCCCGCATTGCCGAGGGGCTCTGTCCTCGACGCCGCGCGAAACAGCCGCCCGCCGCCCGCCGCTTGAATCTCCCGCACGCTCATGCGTGAAAGGTCCAGGTTGGTATTCAGAAACGGCCGGATGGCCGTGCCAACCAGATTTCCGGTTCCGACCCCGCCCGGATCCGTTCCATTCAAAACGCCAAAGGGCGCACCCGATTGCAAGGTCAGGAATCCGTTCACCTGCCAGCCGCCTAGAACTCTGCCTGCCAAACTCTGCTGCATGTTGCTAAAGAACGGCAGTTCAAATACGCCATTCGTGGTGAAGCGGCGTGGGCGATCGTAGGTGGAGCGCGCCCGCTCGCTACGCCGGTCATACGGATCCTGCGGAAAGGCGATCTCTCCGGAAACCGACGGGTTGAAGGGATCGGAAGCCG
>JBJXFL010000105.1:0-68936 GCA_046155405.1 Bryobacteraceae bacterium
ACGAACACACGCGTCGCTGTCGCCAGGCCAAACATGGTCAGGCCCCTTCCAAACAGTGGATCAGCGCGCGAAGCGGCTGGCTCTGTCCGGCCACGCGACTCAAATCTCCCCACCCAATCTCGACCCGTCTTCCATTGCCCACCACCACCGCCACCACTTCGCGACCGGGCCCGCCGTGATTGTCCAATCTTATTCCAGTCTCGCCAAGATCGATCTCCACAAGCGCCGGCTTCTTACGCCGTAGCCGAAACCGGTAGTAATCCAGCGTCGTCACCGGCAATCCTTGGCTCGCGCAGTAAACCGCCCGCGTCTGCCCGCTCTTTTCGTATCCGGCTACCAGGCTTCTAATTTCCGCTGCTGTTCGGCCTCCCGGCCTTGGGTGTCGCTTCATAACTCAAGTCAATCACCCTTGCGCCCGTTTGAAAACCATGGGGTTCGCCGAACGCTTACGGTTGATGAGCGGCGACGGGCAATTGATCTCAGTTTCCTATTTCGACTCGCGGGGACTGGCATGGCTGTCGATAGAATCGGAAAATGGGTTAGTGCCGTCCAGCGGATGCTTTTCGGGTTGCGCCAAAGTGGAGCGGCGAAGCGTCGTGAAGCCAGTATACCTTTTTGAGGCGACCTCCAACCCGTATCGCGGCAATTCGGATACGGATACGAGAGGCTTTACGCTGACGACGAAGGATGCGGCGGGCCGGGTGCGGGATGTAACGGGATACTCCGGACTGGCGGCTTCGGGTTGGCCGTGGACGGCCGGCGCCACGTCCATGGGTTCGACGCTGACCTCTTACAACGGCGAAACGACGACGATGCAAGATCCGGCGGGTAAGACGCGAACGCTGAGCGTGGACGGAGTGGGCCGGCTGACGTCGGCGAATGCGGGTTCACTCGCCGCCACGGTCAATACCTATGATTCGCTTGGCAATGTGCGTCAGGTGACGCAGGGTACGCAGGTTCGCACGTTTACTTACAGTTCCCTGGCGCGGCTGGTTGCGGCGACGCAACCGGAGAATGGGACGACCGGTTACACCTATGACGACAATGGAAACGCACTGAAGCGTACCAATGGAGCCCTGAAGGTATTCGAGTTTAAGCCCCCGATCGCCGCGCCATCGGAGAAGGCGTACGACGGGCTAAACCGGCCGCGGCGAAAGTCGATCCAGCAGCCTGCCGGGGCCGATGTGGACATCACCTGGACGTGGGATACGGCGACGAGCAATGGCAAGGGTCAGCTCGGTTCGGTCTCCTACGGCGACACTACGGTCAGTTACAGTGGATATGATTCTTTGGGCCGCGTCACGAGCCACGCGCAAACGACGGCGGCAATCAGCTACCCCTTCGCTTACGAGTATTACTGGAACGATGAACTGCAGACGATAACGTATCCGAGCGGGAGAGCCGTCAGCTATACGTTGGACAATGCAGGGCGGGCGGTGGGCGCGAGCGCCGGGACGACGAGTTACATCGGCGCGGCGACCTATGCGCCGCATGGCGGGTTGCGGCAGATCGATCTCGGTGGTACCAATAAGTTGCGGGCCAATTGGAGTACGATTAACGGCCGGCTGCAACTGGAGCAGTTTACGGTGTCGAAGCTGAGTTCACCGGCGGCGACGCTGATGGGTCTTGGGTATAGCTACGGGGGAAGTGCGAATAACGGTAATCCGATGTCGCAGACAGTCAACGACAGTCCCACCGGCGCGGCGGCGGCGGCGCGAACTCAGAGTTACGTATACGACGCGGCCAATCGGCTGGACAAGGCGTGTGAGGCGAATACCGGAGTGACGGGATGCACGGTGAATTCCTCGGCCACCTGGACGGGGGCCGGGTATGGCCAAGCGTATGGGTATGACGCGTACAGCAACCGGTGGATTGAGCCGACCGGAACGGTGCCGACGCTGATTCTGCAGCCGACGTCGGCGGCGGCGTTCGAGAGTTCGACCAACCGGTTTAACACCGCGTTGTTTGGCGGGACATACGATGGAGCGGGACAAATGACGGCGCAGTTTGCGGCGTCGACATCGATCATCCGGGCGGACGAGAAGTGGGATGCGGCGGGGCAGCGGGTGGAGTCTTTGTATACATATAGCGGGGTGTCGAACACGAATACGATGGTGTACGACGGGTTGGGGAACCGGGTGAAGAAGAATAACCCGGTGGTGGGCGATACGGTGTATGTGTATGACGCGTTCGGGCAGTTGGCGGCGGAGTATGGAGCGGGGGCGACGACGGTGTGCGCGCCGTGTTACCTGTTTGCGGATCCGGTGGGGTCGATGCGGCTGGTGGTGGATCAGAATCAGGTGGTGGTGAAGCGGTATGATTCGATGCCGTTTGGGGAGCAGATATCGGCGGGGACGGGGTGGGCGAATGGGCGGACGGGGGCGGAGTATTCGCCGATTTCGACGGTGAAGTGGCGGTTTGCGAGTAGTTATAAGGATGACCAGAGCAGTGAGTGGCCGGCGAATTTGATGGGGGTGCGGCAGTATAATCCGGGGTATGGGCGATTTGTGACGCCGGATGAGAATTTGGTGGATCAGGATGCGGGGGATCCGTTGAGTTGGAATTTGTATGGGTATGGGCGGAATAATCCGTTACGGTATTCGGATCCTAGCGGGCGGAAGTGCGTCAATAACTTGGACAGCGAGTCGGGCAATTGGTGCGTTGATGTGGAGGCTGTCAAAGAGAAGGTGCAAACGGTGAAGAAGGTAGCCACGGTGTCGCTGCTTCTTCTTGAACCGACAGTAAGATTGCCCGGTGCGATGGCGGAACAGACGATGGAAGCGGCGAAGGATTGGATGGGGCGGCCCCGGGATCCGGGATGCATGGCGGGACTGATGGGAGCCGGGAGTGCGGCGGGATTTTGGGCTGGGGGAGGATTGGGGTCGGCGGGGTTTGCCGGGGGGCCGGCGGGGTTGGCGACAGTGCCCGCGGGCGCGGGAGCGGGGGCGGCCGGAGGGGGAGCGCTGGGCGGGGCGGCGGGGCTGGTGATTTGTTCTACTGGCGGGGGCGGAGGCAGCGGTGGTGGGTTTAAAAAGCCCAAGGCCGGAATTTCCGGGAAGGAAGGCTCAAAGGATGCACCCAGTTGGGCCGCCGGACAGCGGCCGTATGTTGGCGAGAACGGAAACCAGTTCGCTCAGCGCCTACTAGATGCAAAGTACGGAAAGGTCAACCACGACAAGGGCCCGACTTCCGAATTCAATCGGATAAAAAAGTGGGGCGACCGCAACTTTGAGTAAGGAGCTAAAAATGAACTCAGTGTTTCTTCTGATCCATATACATGAAGTTTTCGAGGAGGAAGACGTGAAGTTTATCGGTGTGTATGGTAGCCGGTTAGACGCTGAGGCTGCTGTTCGCCGTGTAAGTGGTCAATCTGGATTCAGAGAGACCTCGGATGGATTCGCGATCATCGAGTACGCTCTGGGTGAAGACGACTGGACGGAAGGATTCGTATCTTTGGCTGGCTTAGTCGGGAAGGAACGTGCAAGGGATGTACCTAGTTGGGCAATTGGTGAGCGGCCGACGGCTGAGGAATCGAATAATGAATTTGCGAAGCGACTGTTGGACGCGAGGTACGGAGAGGGTAACTATAATAAGAGCTTGATCTCCGAATTCAACGGAATTAGGAAATGGCGCAACCGTGCTTTTAAGTAAGGAGTCATGCATGAAATCTGTTTTTGTCGTTTGGCACTCTCATGAGATCTGCGATGAGGATGAGATAAAGATTATTGGCGTTTACTGCACTCTGGCGGAGGCGGAAGCGGCTGTTCGGCGTGCGAGTAGTCGGCCCGGATTCCGGGAGACGCTCGATGGTTTCGAGATCAGCGAGTACAGCATTGGCAAGGACCATTGGACCGAAGGATACATCTCCTGGACAGAGGCTGTGGGCGATATTAAGAAGTAATCCAGGGAAGCAATAGTGTGCAAATATTAAGCCAGATTACCGTATTGCGAGGGGCCGACGGCGGAGAAGACGTAAACGGTACACTTACCGGGAAATGGCGAATAACGGCAATCCGGTGTCGCAGACCATTAACGACGGCGGCGGCGGCGCGAACTCAGAGTTACGTATACGACGCGGCCAATCGGCTGGACAAGGCGTGTGAGGCGAATACCGGAGTGACGGGATGCACGGTGAATTCCTCGTTCACCTGGACGGGGTCCGGGTATGGCGAGGCGTATGGATATGACGCGTACAGCAACCGGTGGATTGAGCCGACCGGTACGGTGCCGACGCTGATTCTGCAGCCGACGTCGGCGGCGGCGTTCGAGAGTTCGACGAACCGGTTTAACACCGCGTTGTTTGGCGGGACGTACGATGGAGCGGGCGATCATTCGGGCGGATGAGAAGTGGGATGCGGCGGGGCGGCGGGTGGAGTCGATAAACAGCTACGTCTGGAAGGCGGTTTGTTGAGAGTTCCGAGGTGGCCCGGTAGTTGATATGTTGGAGGCCACGAAAATGATTCCCTTATTGCTACTCATCACGACCGCCGCGCTGGCGGGCCAGACGGCGCGTAACGAACTGACCTTGCACGTCAAGACTCCCATGGCGCCGCCGGCCTGGGCGCTGCTGGAGCGCGAGCTGTTGAAATACAACTCGCTGGCCGTGGAGGAGTTCGCGAAGAAGTTTATGGACGGACGGGGCTACCTGCTGCATACGCCGCGGTGGGGCACGCTGGATGGGCCGGACGACGCGATTGAAACCTATTGGAATTGGACGCTGCTGCACGCGCTGGGCGGGTCCGACTCTGTGTTGGAACTCTTCAAGAAAGGCCAGGAGGGTCACTGGAATCAGTACAACGAACTCCGCACCAAGTTGACGACATTGGCGGCGAATGGCTCCTACTCGAAAGAGTTCATCACGCAATCGGACTGGTTCCATACCGGTGAAGGGATGCGGGCGTTCCTGCTGCAGGGGCTGTCGGAACCGAACAATGAGTTGTACCGGCAGCGGATGAAACGGTTCGCGGCGATGTATATCGGAGAGGATCCGGAAGCGCCGAATTACGACAAGGAGAAGAAGATTCTGAGGAGCATGTGGACCGGTAGCAAAGGGCCGATGCTGCGGAAAGCGACCACCTATGACTGGGTGGGCGATCCGGTTCCCGGAACGTTCCACCTGCTGCACAATCCGGCGGGAAGAGGGAAGATGCTGGACCTGGAGGCGAACTATAAGAAGATGCTCTCGCACTGCGACGAGTACCTGGATAGCTCCGGCGACAATTTTCTGAATTTAGCTTCGACGATATTGGGACTGAATGCGTATGCTCTGACCGGGGAAGAAAAGTACCGGCAATGGGCGCTCGATTACATGAGCGCATGGAAACAGCGGGCCGCGGAAACCGGCGGCAATATTCCGAGCAACATCGGCTTGGATGGGACGTTGGGCGGCGAGCACAGGGGGCAGTGGTGGAAGGGGACCTATGGCTGGAACTTCACCATTTTCGACGGCGAGTTGGGACAGATCGCGCATCGAAATTACTTCACCGATGGGACGTGGCCCGGGTTTGGGAATGCGCTGCTGTTGAGCGGCGACCAGAGCTATGTCGACACGCTGCGGAAGCAAATGGACAACGTCTATGCGCAGAAGAAAGTGGAGAATGGCCAGACGCTGCTGCCGCAAATGTACGGCGACCCGCGAGGCTACAAGTTCGACGGTCCGCCGCAGTGGTACCACTTCACGAACAGGCTGCACACGGACCGGCTGGCGGAGATTTACTTTTGGTCCATGAATCGCAAGGATCTGGAACGAGTGCCGATCGCATCGTCGTTCAACGTAAGAGTTGGGCGCGGCGGCTATAGCGAGTCCGATCGTACGGCGACGTGGCTGGGCTTTCTGGAGGGCAAGATTCCGGACTTTCCGGAGAAGGCGTTGCAGAGCGATATTGGCCGGGTGCGGCAGCGGGTGGAGATGATTCGCAACGACAGCACGACGGCCGATTCGCGGCTGGCGGACTATCTGTTGGACTTGAATCCGGCGACGACGAACGCGCTGACGAACCTGACCATGGGCGGCTATTTTTCCAATGGCCGCATCTGGGTTTTGCACAGCCGGTTTCGCTACTTCGATCCGATGAAGCGGCGAGCGGGGTTGACGGAGGATGTGGGCGCGCTGGTGGAAAAGCTGGGAGCCGATTCGGCGACGGTGACACTGGTCAATACCAATCAGATTGAGCCGCGTGAAGTCGTGGTGCAGGCGGGGGGTTACGGTGAGCACCGGTTTGAAGCCGTCACCGTGGCCGGGAAGAAAACTGCATTTCAAGGCCCGGTGATGACCGTTCGACTGGAGCCGGGCGCGGGTGCGACGCTCGAGTTTCAGATGACGCGATATGCGAACAAACCGACTTTCGCGTTTCCTTGGGACCGCGCGTGGTATCCGGCTAAGTAAACAGGGCCGCCCACCGCTTCACCAATTCGTCCGCCGCGGGCACTCCTTCGGTGGGCGCCCACGGTGCGAAGTCTTTATCGCTGGCCGGCTCCCAGGGGCCGGGTTTCACTTCATAGCAGACGCTGACATCGGACAGGGCGAGCACGGTGTGCCAGAGGCCGGACGCGAGGTCAATCCCGCGGATGGGGCCGCTGGCGTCGAGTTCGTGGTGCGCGGTAGTGGCCCCATTGTCATCGAAGCAAACGACGCCGACACGGCCCGTTAAAGGGAGGAAAGCTTCGCACTTTGGCGGGGTCACGTGGCGGTGCGGGCGAACGTAGGTGCCGCGCAGAAGGACGTTCAGCATGCGGTGTGGGTTGTCGCCGGGACCACTGTGGAAGTTGTGGTTTATGCGCCGTCGAGGGGACGATGCGGCCAAGGATTCGAGGTCGCCGAAAAGTTCGGTTGTGATGAGTTGCACGCGAGCCATAGCTCCTAGCGTAGCGGGACTGTAATGTGATAACGTACCGGCAAAGGAATGCTTCAAATGAGAAATGCAGTCGCCACCATGTGCTTTGGCGTGTGCGCGCTTATCGCACAGAGCGAGCGCGGGAATATCACGGGTATAGTCACGGACCCGACGGGAGCGGCTGTCGCCGGCGCCCAACTGACGTTAACCCAGCGCGACACCAATACGCTGACCAAGGCCGTCTCGACAGGCGCCGGCGAATACAATTTGCCGAACCTGCTGCCCGGCGCGTACAAATTGGAAGTCACGGCGCCCGGGTTTAAACGGTTTGTCCAACAGAACCTCATGGTCTCCGCCGGCGGTACCGTGCGCATCGACGCCACGCTCCAACTCGGCCAAGTGTCCGAGTCGATCGAAATCACCGCCGCCGCCGCGACCATCCAGACGGAAAACGCCAAGGTGACAACGCTCGTTGAAAACAAGCTGGTCGACGAGTTGCCGCTCGTTGTCGCCGGCTCCATGCGCAGTCCGTTCAACTTGGTTGCGGTCGCCGCCGAAGCGCGCGGTAATGGGCAATCGCTGTCTCTCGGGGGCGGCCAGGCGGCGCAATGGGACGCGACACTGGACGGCTACTCAGTCGGAACCAACCGCTCTGGCGACACCGCCGAAGCGGCTCTCAACACCCCTTCGGTGGAGGCCCTGACGGAGTTCTCCGTCGACACTAACGGCTTCAAGGCCGAGTACGGCCAAGCCGGCGGCGGCGTGATGACATTCGCCTCCAAGTCCGGCACGAACAGCTTCCACGGATCGGCCTACGACTTCCTGCGCAACGACAAGCTCGACGCCCGCGGCTTCTTCGCCCGAACCAGATCCATCTATCGCCAGAACGATTTCGGCTTCACCGCCGCCGGCCCCCTCGTGGTCCCGAAGGTGTACGATGGCCGGAACAAGACTTTCTTCTTCATGTCCTTCGAAGGCTTCCGGAACCGCGTCGGCTCTAACGATGCCATCCTCTCCGTACCCACGCCGGAAATGTACAATGGCGACTTCCGCAATTGGGTGGCCCAGAACGGTTCGCCGCTGCCGGTCTATAATCCAACGACCACGCGCGCGAATCCGAACGGCGTTGGCTTCGTTCGCGATCCATTCCCGAACAACCAGATTCCCGTTAGCATGTTCTCTCGCACCGCCAGTCAAATCGCCGCCTTTGGGAAGGGCGTCGCGCCCAATCGGGGCTTTGCTCCAGGTACCAGCGGGTATGTCCGGCAGAACTACATTGTCTCGGGCGGAACTGTGGTCACTCCCACCGACAAATGGAGCGTGAAGGCCGATCAAAATTTCGGTTCCAATCACCGGGTGGGATTCCTCTGGAACCTTACGACGTTCCGTAACAAACCGGGCGCGGGGGGCCCTCCCGGCTTGCCCCAACCGCTCTGGAACGGCGCCATTCAAGCTTGGGACACCGAGGCATTTCGCTGGAGCCACGATTGGACCGTCACGCCTTCCATGGTCAACCACTTTTCGTTCGCCTTCAACCGCTTCATCAAGGACAGCTTCTCGGCGAACGTCGGCGGGAACTGGAAGGACAAAGTTTGCATCAAGAACGTCATCGACTGCAACAATAACTTCCCGACGATCAACTTCACGGAATACAATGCCTGGGGATCTCCGTCCAACAACGGCACGCTGCAGCCGGGCTGGGGCATCAAGAACGACCTGAGTTACGTGCGCGGCTCGCATACGTGGAAGTTTGGTTTCCAACACCAGAACCAGACGGCCAATGGCGTCGGACAGCAGGACATTTCCGGGCGCGCGGATTTCAATTTCCTGGGAACCAGCGTCCCCGGGGCGACCGCCTTTACCAGCGGCAGTTCCTTCGCCAGCTTCCTGCTGGGAGAGGCGCACCTGGGCCGCACGGAAACGCCGCGCGAAGTGGCGCAGAACTACCCCTACTTCGGCTTCTACGCCCAGGACGACTGGCGCATCACGCGCAAGCTCGTTCTGAATCTCGGCATTCGCTACGACTTTACTTTCCCGCCGACCAATAAGCGCGATGAGTATTCCGACTTTAATCCGACCCGGCCTAACCCGGCCGCAGGCAACATCCCCGGCGCGCTGTGGTTCGCCGGCTTCGGCCCGGGACGGGAAAACACCCGCAGCCTGGTTCCCGGCTGGTACGGCGGCATCGGCCCGCGCATCGGCCTCGCGTATTCCCCGGACGCCAAGACGACGATCCGCACCGCTTTCGGCCGTTCCTTCTCCCGCATCACCGCCGTGCAAGGCAGCGGCCACTTCGCGGGCTTCATCGGCCAGTGGGCGTTCCAGAACACATCACAGGGTGTGCAGCCAACCTTCAAACTCGACGACGGCTTGCCCGCTTATCAGTTGCCGCCGTCGATCAATCCGAGCTTCCAGAATGGCCAGGATGTCGACTACTGGAACGGGCAAGACGCGACGCGCGCGCCGGAGTCGCTGTTCTGGACGCTGACGACACAGCGCCAGATCGCCGCCAACACCGTTCTTGAAATCGGCTACAACGCGAATGTGGGAACGCATCTGCAGTCGGGCATTCTGCGCATGAATCAGTTGGACACGGCACTCTTTAATCGCCTGGCGGGGCAGTTGGGGCGCGCCCCGGCGATCGCCATGCTCACCGGACCGTTCGGCGCGGCGGCGGCGGTGGCGGCCGGTGTCCGGGCGCCGTATCCGGGCTTCACGGGCAGCGCCAACCAGGCGTTGCGGCCCTTCCCGCAATATCAGAATATCTCCACCGGTCCCCAGAACGGAGACAAGAGCGGCCATTCCTCCTATCATGCGATGGTCGTGAAGTTCGACCGCCGTTTCTCAAAGGACTTGACGCTTCAGTGGAGCTACGTATTTTCGAAATTGATCACCGATTCGGACAGCTACTTCGCCAATACCGAGGTGGCGGCGCAGGATCACTACAACCGCCGATTGGAGAAGTCGATCGGCCAGTACGATCAGACGCACGTCGTCAAGTTCTCAACGCTCTACAACCTGCCGTTCGGCAAGGGCGCGAAGTGGGCCACGAGCGGCTTGCTCAGCCACATTGCGGGCGGCTGGCGTTTGGCCGCCATCCAGGTCTACAACAGCGGTACGCCAATCGAACTCGCCCGCAACAACCCGTTGCCGATCTTCAATGGCATTACCCGGCCGACCATATCAACCTATGATGGCTGGCGCGGGCCCATTGCGGGCGACAAGTTCGATCCCAACAGTTCCGACCGCTTCCTGCAACCCAAAACATTCTTTGGCGCACAGCCGCAGGACTTCGGGAACGCTACGCGGCACAATCCGAAGTTGCGATCCTTCTGGGGCCAGTCGGAGAATGTCAGCATCGCCCGGACCTTTCGGATCACCGAAGGCATCCGTATCGACCTCCGCGGCGAAGCATTCAACCTCTTCAACCGCACCATCTTCGGAACCGGCAGCACAAATCTGGACTCGGCCACCTTCGGCCAGGTAGCGAACCAAGTGAACGATCCGCGGCAGATGCAGATGGGTTTGAAGCTGTACTGGTAGTTCAAGCGAATTCGTAGACCGGCGTCTCGATAAATCTGGCGGGAGGCTCCTGTTGCCAGACGGTTTGTTGCAGGCGCTCTACAACAGCGGGACTCAGTGTTACCTCGCCACAGCGGTCGCAAACTTCAGCCGGTACGTGATCGATCAAAACAAGACGGTCGCCCGTTGACAAGCTGTACCGAATCAGTTGGGAGCGGCGCTCGCCGGCGGTACAAACTTCACATTTCATTGTTGGCGGTCCAGGGAAAATTCGATCGAATATGCTCAAATCTCCGTTTTGGCTAATGGTGAGTCTATCACGGGGGCCAGCGGGGACGAGTCCTGGGGCCAGCTCTTGATCCTCCGAAGTGCACATGATTCGGGAGTTCTCTGCGCCAGGCGCCTGTCGAGGGTATTGGATCGCGCTGTGACGGAATTTCAAGTCAACTTCACTGTCGAACGCTCATCGACAGTTTCAAGTATCATAAGGGCTATGGCCGATCTGGTTTTTGAGGCTGTCCAGGACGCCGATGGCGGCTTTTGCGCTGAATGTCTGACGGAGAACATCTTCACGCAGGGCGACAGTTGGGAAGAACTGCGAAGCAACGTCATTGACGCCACCGCTGCATTTTACTTCGACCAACCAAAGCCTGAACGGATTCGCCTCCACCTTGTGCGGGACGAGATCTTGTCCGTCGCATGAAGCTGCCGCGGGACATTGCAGGCAAGCTGCTGGCTCAGATTCTTTGCCGTCACTGGCGCTATTGCAAGGTTCATCAATCCGGAAGCCACATCATTCTCGAGACCGAAGACCCATCCCATCAGCGCATTGCTATTCCCGATCACGACGCGCTTCGGATTGGTACGTTCAACGCAATTTTGCGGGCAGTATCGACTCATAAAGGCGTGACGCGCGAAGCAATCCTCGCCAGCTTGTGAGAACGGCTACGCGGGCATCGGGTTCTCAGGATAATTCGAGCCAGCCTGGGGAAACGGGGGCTGGGAAAAAAGAGTGTACGCTTTTTTAATTTCCTTGGTAAATTGGCTGTTCGCGGAACTTTTTCAGTCCTCGTCGTGCTGCGCGGAGAGCGCGGTCAACACGTTCATATCTTCAAGCGTCGTCACGTCGCCGGCCACTGTGTGGCTGGTGACAATCTCGCGCAGCAACCTCCGCATGATCTTGCCGCTGCGGGTCTTCGGCAACGCATCGGTGAAACGGATTTCCTCGGGGCGGGCGAAGGCTCCGATTTCGTGGGCGACCCACTGACGAAGTTCGATCCCGAGCTTCTCGTGGTCGCCGATTCCTTTCTTCAAAGTAACGAAGCAGCAGACGGCCTGGCCGGTGATTTCGTGGGGCTTGCCAACTACCGCGGATTCGGCGACGGCGGGATGGCGGACCAGCGCCGACTCGATTTCCATGGTGCTAAGACGGTGGCCGCTGACGTTCATCACATCGTCGACGCGGCCGAGGATCCAGTAGTAACCGTCCTTGTCGCGCCGCGCCGCGTCGCCGGTGAAGTAGGCGCCGGGAACCTTGGACCAATATTGTTCCTTGTAGCGTTCGGGGTCGCCCCAGATCGTACGCAACATGCTGGGCCAGGGCGTTTTGAGAATCAGAAATCCTTCGTGTCCGTCGGGAACCGGTTTGCCATTGCTATCCACGATTTCAGGCACCAGACCGGGCATCGGCAGCGTACCGGACCCCGGCTTCAAGCCCACCGCGCCGGGCATGGGAGCGATCATTATGGCGCCCGTTTCGGTCTGCCACCAGGTATCGACAATGGGACAGCGGTTGTTGCCGATAATGCGATGGAACCACTCCCAGGCGGCGGGATTGATGGGCTCGCCGACGCTGCCGAGCAGGCGAATGCTATCGAGGTTGTGGCGCTCCGGCCAGTGGTCGCCCTGACGGATCAGGGCGCGAATGGCGGTCGGCGAGGTGTAGAAAATGCTGACCTTGTACTTGTCGACCAAGCGCCACCAGCGGTCGAACGCCGGTGTATCGGGAGCGCCTTCGTACATCACCGTGGTGGCGCCGGCGGAGAGCGGACCGTAGACCACATAGGAATGGCCGGTGACCCAGCCGACGTCCGCGGTGCACCAGTAGGTGTCGGATTCCTTCAGGTCGAAGACCCACTTCATGGTCACGGTACACTGCAGCAGATAGCCGCCGGTGGTGTGCAGAATGCCCTTGGGCTTGCCGGTGGTGCCGGAGGTGTAGAGGACGTAGAGCGGGTGCTCGCTATCGAGTTCAACCGCGGGGACATCCTCGCGGGCGGTTTCGTCGAGAACGTGCCACCAGTGGTCGCGACCGGACTCCATGTGGATCTGCGAGCCGGTGCGTCGATAGACAATGGCGTGTTCGACCGTCGGGCAGAATTTCAGGGCTTCGTCGACGGCGTCCTTCAGCCGGACTTCCTTACCGCGACGCCAGCCGCCATCGGAGGTGATCACAACCCTGGCTTCCAAATCCTGGATGCGGGCCTTCAGCGCTTCGGCCGAGAAGCCACCGAAGACGACGCTGTGCGGGATCCCTAGCCGCGCGCAGGCCAGCATGGCGATGGCCGCTTCCGGGATCATTGGCAAGTAGATGATGGCGCGGTCGCCCGTTTTCAAGCCCAGCGTGAGCAGCGATGAAGCGAAGCGGCAAACCAGGCGATGCAGTTCCTGATAGGTGATGATGCGCTGGTCGCCGGGCTCGCCTTCGAAGATGATGGCCGCTTTGTTTTTGCGGTTGGTCTTGATGTGGCGGTCAATGCAATTATGGCTGACATTGATCTTTCCGCCCGTAAACCATTTGGCGAAGGGCGGCTGCCAATCGAGGGCTTTATCGAAGCGCTGAAACCAGTCCAATTCCGTTTCCGCGAGATGGCCCCAGAATTCCGAGGGGTTGTTGACGGCGCTATTGTAGAGCGCCCGATAGGCCTCTATTCCGGAGACGTTGGCCTGGGCGGCGAACTCGGCCGGCGGAGGCACCAACGTTGGCAGGGAGGCGGGCTTCAAGAGTTGAGTCATCAGCCGATTATTCTATCAGCGAGTGCATTATCATTGAAATCTCGGTTCAACTCCTATGACAGCCATCCCAATCGACCAACAACAATCCGTAGTCGAACGCCTGACCGCGGCTTGCGGCGGCTCCTACACGCCCGAACAGCGCCGGAGGTATTTCATCACCGGCCCGCAGTGGGCGGCGGCCTATCCGGGCCATTCCCTTTTCCAGGACAAAACGCGGCCCGCGGTCACTTTTGAGCGGGTGATTGAAGAGTACGCCAAGATCGGCATCGGGTATTGGTGCACGCATGACACCGATGTCATTCCCACCGAACAACTAGGGCGGGACGGGCAGGAGGAAATCGTCGGACGGATCGGCGAATCGCTCAAGAAGAATGGGCTGGCCTGCTCCATGGTCACCACCGAGACGTTCCACAATCCGGTCTGGGCGGCAAGCCCCGCGCCGCACGCGGCGCAGGTGCGCGAGTACGCCAATTGGCGCGTGGAAAACACGGTTTCGATAGGTCATCAACTGGGGGCCAATTACGCCGTCTATTGGCCCGGCGCATTGGGTTATTTCATTCAAGGCGCGATGGACGAATTGCAGACACTGAAGTGGTACGCCGAGTGTATCAACGCGGCCTGTGAAAAGGACATTGAACTGTCCACGAAGAACGACCGGGCGACGTTGAAACATTGCATGGAAGCGAAGCCGTTTGAGCCGGTGGCGGAAATCCTGCTACCCACTTCGGACTCCATGTTGGCGCTGATCTTCTCGGGTCTGATCAAGCATCCGGCAATGGTCGGATTGAACCCGGAATACCTGCATGAACTGATGTGGGGAACGGCGCCGCGAGCGGCGCTGGCGCGCGCGCTGATGTGCGGTAAGCTGTTCCATTTCGATATCAACGACGGCTATGCGGGCAAGCATGACGTCGATATCGCCATTGGACTCGTGAACCCGCTCGATTGGCTCAATGTGTTCGTTCTTTTGCGGACCTACGGCTACAATGGACCGTTTAACCTGGATTACAAGCCACCGCGCACGACGTCCGTTCATGGAGTTTTCCATCTAAGCTTCCCGACCGCGGTGGACCGCTTTATCACTCTTTGGGAAATGGCCGGCGAGGCGATGACCGATGCGGTGATTCTGGGCGCTACCGATGCGCTGAAGGCGGGCGGGCCGCGCGTGGACGATATCCGGGATGCGGCGGCGATGACGGCGGCGAATCGCGAGTTATTGTCGCTTCATGAGTTGATCTCGCACCGTTTGTTCCAGATTTTGGTGGGTCAGAACCGGGGTCGTACGTTCTCTTTGTAGGTTTGTTCCTTGGTTTGTTCCTTGGTTTGTTCCTTGGTTTGTTCCTTGGTTTGTTCCTTGGTTTGTTCCTTGGTTTGTTTCGAGATGTTTCGCTCGCCCCGGCTACCCGAAATGCGCACACACTTCGGGTAGGCGATGGAGGCGCTGGGCCTTATTTGTATTCAATTGTCAAAGAACGGTGGCGGTTGCATCCACGATGGTTGTTAGACCAAGACGGATGACCGCACAAATACAGAAAGGGCCCGTCTGTGTTTAGCAGATAGGCCCTTACAACTCCATTATATCAGTCTGTCAAGGGGTTTGAGGGGTGTTTTGGGGTAGTAGGACAATAAGTGGTTTGTTTGCAGCGTGAAATATAGTTTGAAGTGTTAATACTGGCTTTTGCGGGGAATGGATTCGGTCGCTCCCTCCAGCAGGCTGACCTTCCGCTTCGTTCAGGGTGACGCCGCGCCTGAGGCGCTTCCGGTTATCGTTGGCGGATTGACGGGCCAGGTGTTTGCGATGTCGACGGTTCCGTGGTTGCGGGTGACTCCGGCAGGGCTTGGCGTATCGGGCATTATGTTCTTTTCGGTGGATCCGTCCTCGCTGCCACCGGGGGTGCATCAAGGTTCGGTTCGGTTGACTCCTACGTCCGGCGCCGCGACGACCGTGGATGTCGCGTTGACGGTGCTGGCGCAAGCCCCAGTTCTCTCGACGGTTGACCCCGCGCGGCTCGCGATCGGTTCCGATGACACGGAAATCACACTGCGCGGAAGCGGGTTTACGAGTAAGACGACAGTGCACCTCCAGACAGTTCTCTGGTTACTTTCGCCAGTGCGATTTGTCGATGCGACCACGCTCCGGCTCACCCTGCCCAAACCGTACTTCTCCGCCGAGTATAACCACTCCATCACCGTCCAGAACCCGGATTCGGCCATCTCCAAGCCGGTATCGCTTGCGGTCGGCCGTGCGGCACCATCGATTGCTTCCCGAGGGATTGTGAGTGCAGCGAGCTTTGCGGGGGATGTGATTTCGCGGGGGGAAATCATCACTCTGTTTGGCGAGAATTTTGAGGCGGGGATGCGGGTCAATTTCGATGGTCTGCTGGCAACTCCTTTATATGTGACGCCGGGGCAGTTGAGTGTTGTCGCACCGGCAGGGTTGGCGGGGGCTCGGGAAGTGAATGTAGTTGTGGAGAGGGATTTCGATTGGCGGTCGGTGCCGGTGCGAATACCGGTGTGGCCGGCACGGCCGGGGTTGTTTACGGCGGATTCATCGGGTCGCGGCTTCGCGGCGGCGTTGAATCAGGATGGGTCGGTGAATTCCGTGAGTAACCCGGCGGACCGCGGATCGATTGTAGTTCTGTGGGGGACCGGGGGCGGAGTGGAGTCGTTGCCGGTCAAGGTGTTTGTGGATGGGATGGAGAGCGAGGTGCTGTACGCGGGTGGGAAGGATGGGTTGTGGCAGGTGAATGTACGGATTCCGGAGTTTGCGGTGAAGGGGGAGGTTGTTTGGCGGGTGGGGGAGCGGGAGAGCCAGGACGGGGTGTTTGTGGCGTTGCGGTAGTAATATGGATTAAAGATGCCCGCTGTTGTCGAAAGTCATCCCGCGCAACTTCCTTCCCAGGCTCGAAGAAGGCTGACCCGTGAGGATTGCCGGGCATTGGAAGCCGCGGGCCTCCTCGAATGGGAACGCTACGAACTCATCGACGGGGAGTTGATTCGGAAGATGCCAAAATCTCGTCCTCATACGAACGCGTTGCGTCTCCTATGTGAATGGTTGCGCCGGGTTTGGGGCCCCGGGTATGTGGATCAGGAGGCGCCGATCGACTTGGGTCAACTATTAGACGCAACGAACGAACCGGAACCGGACGCGATCGTTCTGCGACGGCCAGCCGGGGAGTTTCGCACGACGAATCCGGGGCCGCCCGACCTGCTGCTGGTGGCGGAGGTATCCGCAACCACCCAGGATTACGACTTGGGCGCGAAAGCGGCGTTGTACGCGAGCGCGGGGATCGCCGAATACTGGGTGCTCGATCTGCGCGACATGCGCATCGTGGTCCACCGGGATCCCGTAGACGCAGGCTACCGCTCGATCGTCGCCTATGCCGCCGATGAAGCGGTTTCGCCGTTGGCGGCGGCGTCAGCCTCCATTCGGTTGCAGGATCTGACGAACTGATTCGGCCCGCGGGCGTATCCGCGGCGGGAAAAATATTTCGTTGCGTGTGGCTAAAACTTCTCTTCGAATGTCTTATTCGATATGAAGAGTTTTGCGTGTTTGTTCGTTTTCGCGGGGCTCGTTATGGGGGCGCGGTTGAAGGGGGTACGACCGTCTCCGGCGGCGTCGGTTTGGTTTGAGCCGAATACGGGATTTGTGAAAGGGCGGACGGAGTTTGTGGGGCGGACTCGCGGGGCTTATTTGTATATGACGGGTTCGGCTGTGGTGTATGCGATGGCGCCGGAGGTTGTGGAGCGCGGGGCGAAGATGCGGCGGGTTCAGATGGAATTTGATGGGGCGTCTTCGGCTGTTTTGGGGCGGCGAGAAGAGGCGACGGGCGGGTATTCGAATTACTTTGTTGGGAAGAATTCGGATGAGTGGTTTACGGGGGTGCCGCACTATGGCCGGTTGCGGTACCGGGAAGTGTATCCGGGGATTGATGTTGTTTACTACGGTGTTGGCGGGTCGATTGAATTTGACTTTGTGGTGAAGGCGGGGGCGGATGTGTCGCGGGTGGGGATGCGATTCCACGGAGCATCGCCGGTAACGGTCGGCGAGGATGTAGTGGTCAATGTGGAAGGCTCGGAGATGCGGCTGCGGCGGCCGCGAGTGTTTCAGGGTGGGGTTGAGATTCCGAGTTGGTATGCGATGGAGGATGGGGTGGTGCGGGTGCGGATGGCGGGGGTTGATGCTTCCCGGGAGTTGACGATTGATCCGGTGTTGGATTTTTCGACTTACTTGGGCGGGCCGGGCGAGGATTCTTTTTGGGCAATGACAGCCGCCTCCGATGGAAATCCCGTGTTGGCGGGCGGAACCCAATCCCCGGCTTCCCCAACGCTGGATCCGTTTCAGCAGCCTTCTGTCGTTTCCCTCGCTCCCATTATTCTAAAGATGACCACGGATGGCCGACGGGTCGTCTTTTACACGATTCTTGGCCGGAACGCATGGGAAAGCGCCAATGTGATCACGACAGAGAAAGACGGCTCCCTGATAGTAGGCGGAAGTACGAACTCGGCTAACTTTCCGCTCCGTAATGCCTTCCAAACTGAGATTCATGCGGCCTATTGGATTTCTTTCGTAACGAAGCTGAGTCCGGATGGGCGGACACTGGTGTATTCCAGTTACTTGGGCGGCGGAAATACCGACTACAGGCGCGGCGTATTGGTTGACCGGGCGGGGGATGCCTGGTATCTGTTGAGTGCGTGCAGCGCGGATTTTCCTACCAGGAGCGGGATACAAAATCGACACGGCGGAGGGTGCGATGGGGCCATTGTGAAAGTATCTCCGACGGGCACGATGCTTTACTCGACCTTCTTTGGCGGCGCTCACTTTCAGGGATTTCAAGATGGCGTGCAGGCTGCGGACGGAACTGTCTGTCTGGCCGCCTATTCGCATAGCGGCGAGGTGCCCTTGGTCGAGCCGATACAAACTGTGCGAACGGCCCGGGATGGGCATGGAACCAGCATGCTAGTACGCATCTCCGAGGACGGTTCCAGGATTCTGTACTCGAGTTTTGTTGGAGGAACGACGACCGGTTGGGCGCAGTCGATCGGCCTGGATTCCGACGGGAACATTTGGTTGGCTGGAGATGCCGGTGATCGAGGATTGCCGGTCGTGGACGCGTGGCAATCTGAATACTTACCGGGAATGGCGAACGGCTATCTTATGAAGCTCGACCCTACCGGTAAGAAATTACTGTATTCGTCATATTTGAATGGAATGTCCGCGAGAGATCTGTTGATTGACAAGTTGGGCAATATCTACGTGGGCGGGTTGGGAATGTCGCCGGAATTCGTCTTGAAAGACTCACTGCAAGGATACTTGGGCGGCGGTATTTTGCAATCAGACCACGCGGTGATGAAGTTCGCTCCCGGCGCCCAGGCGCTCATCTACTCGACTCTCATTGGAAGCAAAGGCAATGAACAAGGAGTGAGGCTAGCCCCAGCGGGAGACGGGTCGGTATTTGTGGCCGGAGTAACGCTCTCGAATGACTATCCCACGAAGAGCGCTTATCAGCCCGACACGGGTGGATCGTCCGATGGCGTGTTGTTCCGGCTAACCGATAACTCGGCGCCGCAGATCCCGGCGTTTACGACGAATCCTGGTCAATTGACGTTCCGGTTTGTGCAGGGGGATTCGTTGCCGGTGGCGCAATTGGTGACGGTGAATGGGGCCAGTGGTTTAGTGGCGTCGACGGTGGAGGCTTGGCTGCGGGTGACTCCTTCGTTGGCGGTGAGTGTCGTACCGGCGGGGTTGGCGCCGGGGATCTATCGGGGTACCGTGCGGTTGACTCCGCCGACTGGTGTGGCGGGGACGGTTTCGGTGACATTGAATGTGTTGGCCGCAGCGCCTTTGTTAACGGCCGTTGAACCGGCGCGAGTAGCGATTGGCACGGACGATACCGAGATTACATTGCGGGGGAGTGGGTTTACTAATAAGACGACGGTGCAGTTGGCGACGCTGCCTTGGCTGCTATCGCCGGTGCGGTTTGTGGATTCGACTACGTTGCGACTCACGCTGCCGAAGCCTTATTTTTCCGCTGAAACGAATCACTCAATCACGGTGTCGAATCCGGATTCGGCGGTGTCGAAAGCGGTCTCGCTGGCGGTGGGGCGACCGGCTCCGTCGATTGCTTCGCGGGGGATCGTTAGCGCGGCGAGCTTTGCGGGGGATGTGATTTCGCCGGGGGAGATCATCACTCTGTTTGGCGAGAATTTTGAGGCGGGGATGCGGGTAAATTTCGATGGTCTGCTGGCGACGCCCTTGTATGTGACGCCGGGGCAGTTGAGTGTTATTGCGCCGGTTGGGCTAACGGGGGATCGGGAAGTGAACGTTGTTGTTGAGATGAATTTTGATTGGCGGTCGGTGCCGGTGCGGATACCGGTTTGGCCGGCGCGGCCGGGGTTGTTTACGGCGGATTCATCGGGTCGCGGCTTCGCGGCGGCGTTGAACCAGGAGGGGTCGGTGAATTCCATTAGTAACCCGGCGGATCGCGGATCGATTGTAGTTTTGTGGGGGACTGGCGGCGGCGTGGAGGCACTGCCGGTGAAGGTGTTCGTGGATGGGATGGAGAGCGAGGTTTTGTATTCGGGTGGGAAGGATGGGTTGTGGCAGGTGAACGTGCGGATTCCGGAGTTTGCGGTGAAGGGGGAGGTAGTTTGGCGGGTGGGGGAGCGCGAGAGCCAGGACGGGGTGTTTGTGGCGCTGCGCGAGTGAGCTATTCGTCTTCGGGAATGAGAATGTCGAACTTTTCGAGCGCGGCGACGGCGGCGAGGTTGTGGTCGGACGTGACGAAACAATCGATACCGCTGCGGTCTCGGCGGCGGAGGGCGGAAGCCAGATGAAGGGAATCGAGAGTACGGAGACGGTGGTGCTGAGCGTGGCGGGTCAGAAGCCGTTGGGCGCAAACGTAATCTTCTTCCAGGAGTCGCTGAACGATAAACCGCTGCGATCTCGCGCTGTCGGCTACGTCGTCCAAAAACTCACTGGCGTCGTTCACGGTCATAGCGCCCGTTCTCACCTTGATGGCTGCAACCGAGGTGAGTTCTATCAGAACCAGTCGCGATGTGAAAATCCGATTTCTTCGCTCGGCAACGATGCTGGTAACGGCTCTCGATCCCCGCTCGGTGTGGCACCCGTCAGTGATCTCCGCGCTCCTGAATGATCAAGTCGGCGAACGATCCCGGAATGTCCTTCCACCGCTCTTGGATTTCCGCGATGGTTCGCGGGGCGCCACCGCGTTTGGCGCGGTCGGCCTGGCACTGGGCAAGGTACTCGTGGTCGAGGCTGTCGTCGAGCGGTACAAGCGTAACGGTGACTCGTTCCCGGTCGTAGAGAGGAATCGGCTCGACTGGACGAAGAACACCGTTTTCGAAAATGGCCTCCACGCGAATGGTCATGGCTTCAGTTTAGGTGATTTACTTGAGGAGGTTTATCGCACATGAAAACTGCGGTCCTGTTTCTGTTAGGTTTGAATTGCATCTTCGGCCGCGTAACGGCGACACGATTGGCCACGGAATCGAGCGTCTGGTTCGAGCCCAACCACGGCCAGGTGGGCGGCCGGACCGAGTGGACGGCGCGCGCGGCGGGCGCTTGGCTGTTTTTGACTTCGAACGAGGTGGTCTACGCCTTGCCGTCGGACGGCGCCTTCGACCCCAAGACGACGCGTGGCGTGCCGAATCGCAAAACGACGAATGTGCACATGCGCATGGTGGGTGGCCGTCGCGTGAAGGGTGTTGGGGAGAAGGCGCTGGGCGGCTACTCCAACTACTTTCTCGGCAAGCGCGAAAACGAGTGGTTTTCGGGCGTGCCCCACTTCGGGCAGGTGCGATATGCGGCGGTCTATCCGGGGATCGACTGGGTGTTCTACGCGACGGGCGGAATGTGGAGTATGACTTTATCGTCGAGCCGGGCGCGAATCCGTCGGTGATTGAGCTGGCGTTTGATGGGGCAATCAGCATTGACGGGCACGGGGACTTAGTCATAACTGCGGGCGGGAAGTCATTCCGCCAGCATCGGCCGCGAGTGTTTCAGGGTTCGCACGAGATCGAAGCCTCGTATCGGATGACCGAGCGGGGAACGGTGAAGGTCGACGTTGGCGATTTCGATCCGCGGGTTTCGCTGCGGGTGGATCCCGTGCTCGATTTTGCGACCTACTTGGGAGGGCCGGGGGAGGACAGTTTTTACGATATCGCGTTGGCTTCGGATGGAAACCCTGTCCTCGTCGGAGGCACGCAATCGCCGGCATCCCCAACGCTCGACCCCTTCCAGCAGCCTTCGGTTGTATCGATGGCGCCAATCGTCCTGAAGATGTCGGCCGATAGACGGCGCTTAGTCTATTATTCGATCCTGGTACGTGGCGGCTGGGACCAAGGGTTAGGGGTCGCGCTCGATTCGACTGACCGCGTCGTTGTAACCGGTTCAACTCGTTCGTCCAACTTCCCGCTCCGAAATGCATTTCAGACTGAGTTCAAGGCGCTTTGGAGCAACGCCTATATCACTCGCCTGAGCGCCGACGGCCGGTCCCTCGTGCATTCGAGTTACATCGGAGGATCCATTGACGACGGCCTGCTCGGAGTTGCGATAGATGACCGGGGAAACGCGTATGCGGCGGGCGGATCGGAGGGCAAAGACTACCCCCTCCTACAACCAATTCAACCGTCGTCCGGCGGTAATTGTGACGACCGCCGCCGCGAGCGCGATCGTCAGGAGCGACGAGTTTAGTTCCAGTTGATCCAGGCGCGGGATGCTCGCCGGCCCGAACCGGCGGACCGCGTTGAGGATCCAAGCCGCCAGCGCCACGCCGATCACTGCGCCGCCCGCGGACAGCAGCGCGCTCTCCGTTAGAACTTGCCGTAGAATGCGATTGCCGCTTGCGCCGATGGCGCGGCGAACGGCGAATTCGTGGCCGCGCTCCGCGCCGCGCGCCAGCATAAGGTTGGCGACATTGGCGCACGCGATCAGAAGCACGAATCCGACCGCGCCGAGCAGGACGAAGAGCGACGAGCGCGCGTCGCCGGTGAGCGTCTTGGCTAACGGAACTATGGCGACACCGATGTTCTCATTGCTGCGTGGGAACTCCTGCGCGGCTCGCTTGCCGATGGCATCGAGTTCCAGCCGCGCCGCTTCGATGCCGGCCCCAGGCCTGAGCCGCGCAATTACGAACCGGAAGTTGCGGACGCGGTCCCGTGCGTCGCCGGCGGTTGGAATCCGCGGAGCGTACAGGTCGCGCTTGGCCGGCAATTCGAATCCGGGGGCCAGAACGCCCGCCACCGACGTCGGCCTGCCCCGAAAGTTGATTTTTCGTCGCACAATGTCTGGGTCTCCGCCGAACCGGCGGGTCCACAAGCCGTGCGTGATAACCACTACCTCCCCACTACTGCCCGCGGCGTAGCCTTCCGGACTCGGCGGCATTCGATAATCTTCACTGATAAATCCGCGGCCCAGCGCGAAGGACGCTCCGGCCGCCTCAAAGAAACCCTCGGAAACGAGATAGGAATTGAACGTCTCGGGCTCCCCTTCCCCGGTCAATTCGTGGCTGAACGGCTCGGCGATGGCCATGAAGGAGAACTGCGTGGACTGCGATCGCCAGTCGGCGAAGTTTCCAAATGCGACACGGTCGTTCTGATTCGACTTCAAGTCCCTCTCCCACAGCGTGACGATGCGATCGGAATCGCGATACGGCAACTCGCGAAGCAGAACGCCATGGACGATGCTGAATATCGCGGTTGTCCCGCCGATGCCCAGCGCGAGTGTTATTACCGCGGTGGCAGTAATACCCGGGTTGCGCGCGAGAATTCGAACGCCATAGCGAAGGTCCTGGCCAAGCGCGTCCAAGGCCGGCAGGCCTCGCTGGTCGCGGTACGCCTCCTGCGCGGAGGCCAGCGTGCCGAATCTCAGCGCGGCCGCGCGCTTGGCTTCTTCGTACCCCATGCCGGTTCGAATATTGTCCTCCACCCACATTTCCACATGGGCCGTGAACTCCTCGCGCATCTCATCCTCGGCGCGCCGGCCGGAGAAGACGCCGCGAAGGCGATAGATAAAACGGCGCAGGCCCTTCATTGTTCTTTTCCTTTCAGTTCGAAGAACCGGGCGATGATCCCGGTGGTCTTTTGCCAGTTGCCGGTTTCGGCGCGGAGTGCCTTCTGGCCGGTGCGGGTAATGCTGTAGAACTTGGCGCGGCGGTTGCTATCCGATGTGCCCCATTCGGCGCGGATCGATCCTTCCTGCTCTAGCCGCAGGAGCACCGGGTAGAGGCTGCCCTGATTCACGGCGAGAAGATCCCCGCTGATCTGTTCGATTCGCCGCGCGATGCCGTACCCATGCGGCGGTCCGAGAACATCCAAACTGCGCAGTACCATCAACGCCAGCGTTCCTTGCCAGACTTCCTGTTTTTTGCACATGTCGGCTCCCAACAGGAGTATGCCAACGACTCCTTTTGGAAAGCACTAGGAGAGCCGCGGCGAAGCTGCCGCTCAAGGAAGTCGCGCCGCCCGTCGGTACCACCGCTTCCGGCAGGCCGCTACGTCCACCCTCACTCGTACCGCAGCGCCTCCACCGGGTCCAGCCGCGCCGCCTTATTCGCTGGCCAAATTCCAAAAAACAAACCCACCCCCACCGACACCATCACCCCAGCCGCCACCGCCCACAACGGCACCGCCGTCGGCAGATTCGGGAACGCCATTGCGGCCCCTTGGGATATCAGCCACCCAAGCCCAATCCCCAAAAACCCGCCCACCAACGTCAGCACCACCGCTTCCGTCAGGAACTGAATCGTAATGTCCCGCCGCCGCGCGCCCAGCGCCTTCCGCGTGCCAATCTCCTTCGTCCTCTCGGTGACCGAAACCAGCATGATATTCATCACCCCAATCCCGCCCACCAACAGCCCGATCGAACTCAGCACCACCATCACGATCGCGATCATCGAAACCACGCCCCGGAACTGCTCCACCATCTGCTCCGCCGTCGAAATCGAAAAGTTGTCCGGCTTCGACAACGGCACCCGCCGCTCCATCCGCAACAGCGCCCGCGCCTCATCCATCGCCGCCGGTACCCGGCCCGGTCTCGCCGCCGCGATAATCATGTGCTCCTTCGCCGTCGGAAACAGCTTCCGCATCGTGAAGTACGGCAGCATCATCCGCCGGTCTTCCTGCCCCGGCATCGATTGCGTCGGCCGCAGCATAATCCCAATCACCTCGAACGAATGCCCGTCGAGTTCCACCCACTTCCCCAACCCGCTCGTGTTCTGAAACCAGGCATTCCCCACGTCCTCGCCAATCACCACCACCGGCAGCCGATGCGCGTTCTCGGGATCGGTGAAAAATCGTCCCTCTTTCATCTCCACGCCGCTGTTGATATACCCCGGATCCGTCCCGCCAATCTGAATATTGAACGCGTCGATGCCCTTGTACTTCGCCCGGTGAATTCCCCAATCGGGAAACAGGTACGGGCTCACCGATTCCAATTCCCTTCCCCGCTCCTTCAGCGCCAGCGCGTTCTCCAGCGTCAACGGCTTCCGCATCCGCTCTTCCATCGACCGCGGTCCAAAACTCATCGGCGAGTCCCACTTCGTGATCACCAGATTCTCCGTACCGAAGCTCCGCAAAATCCCCGTAATCGACGAGTCCAACCCCGCCAAAATCGACCCCACGCCAATCACCGTGCTCGTGCCGATAATCACTCCCAGCACCGTCAGGAACGCGCGTAGCTTATGCGCCCGCAGCGTGTCGAACGCCAGTTGCACCCCAAACCAGATTCGCGTCAGTTCGTTCCTCATTTGTCCGCTCGCAATGCCTCAATCGGGTCCAATTTCGCCGCCTGCCGCGCCGGATAAATTCCAAAAAACAACCCCACCAGCGTCGACAGGCCCACCGATATGAACACCGCGCTAAACGGCACCGCCATCGGGACCGGCGTTGTATTTCGTACCGCCACCGCCACCATCCACGCGATGATCACGCCCACTAATCCACCAATCCCCGAGAGTACCGACGACTCCACCAAAAACTGGTTTAATATGTCCTTCCGCCGCGCCCCCACCGACTTCCGGATCCCGATCTCGTGCGTGCGCTCCGTAACCACCGCCAGCATGATGTTCATGATCACCACGCCGCCCACCACCATAAAAACGCTCACGATCGCGACGGCCGTGGCCGCAATCGCTCCCGTCATCCGGTCCCACGCCGCCACCAACGAATCGGACGAAAAGATTCCAAAATTGTCCGTGTCCGCCGGCCGGACGTGACGCCATGCGCGCAATAAACTCCGCACTTCGTCCTGCGCCTGTTCCAAATGCTCCCGGTCCAACGCCAGCGCGGCATACCCGATCCCCGTTCGCGAGCCGAACATTTTGAAATAGGTCTCCGCCGGAATAATCACGAACCGGTCCCGCGACTGGCCAAAGACGCTTCCCTGCTCCTTCGCCACTCCCACCACCGTAAACGGCCGCCCCTGCACCTCAATCGTTTTGCCGATCGGATCGATCGCCGGAAAAAAGCGCTCCTTAATCTCGTGCCCGATCACCGCCGTCAGCGTATGCCGCTTGTCGTCCGATTCCGCCAAAAACCGCCCATTCGCGACTTGCGTGTTCGTGATGATACCAACATTAGAGCTCACCCCGCGCAGCTCAATCCCGTCCACTCGCTCGGCGCCATACGTCGTCACCGATTGCCGGCTAATTTCCATTCCCAGCTCTCGCAGCAGCCGCGACTCCCGCCGGACGAAATCAAACTCCTCGCGCGTCAACTGCGGGTTTTTCCGCTGCATCTCCAAAAACTTCTTCGGATCCCATTGGCCGATCATCACCATCCGGCGCACCCGGAACCCATCCACCCCCATATCGGCCACGGTGTTCGCAATGTAGTCGTCCATCCCGCGAATCACCGACATCACCGCAATCAGCGTCGTGGTCGCCAAAATGATGCCCAGCAGCGTCAAAAAACTGCGCAGTTTGCTGCCTCTCAGCGAGCTAAGCGCGACGCGGGCCGCTTCCGCGAAAGAGGCATTGCTGGGACGAGCCATAAGGGTCAATACCGCAGACGATGGCGTTAACCCTTTTGTTCCCTATATTTCCAGTCGATCCCCCAAAGCTGCATTATCATGGAACTGGAGCGGCGGCGAAACCGGAAAGCTAATGAATATCGATCAACGACTGGACCGTCTAACCGAGCGGCACGAAGCCTTGACGCAATCCGTCGAACTGCTCACGGCGGATATCCGCGAGATGGCGGCGGAGAACAAAAAAACGCGATGAACGGCTGGACAAGCTTAGCGATCTCATGGGCCAACTTATGACGGGCGTCGGCCAACTCCTGCGCGTTGCCGAAATCCACGAGCGGCGCTAACGAACCTGGGAGGAGGATCCGCCGGAGCACGAAACAACAGCCGTTAAGAATGGGTCTACTTCGAAAAAAGGAGAGGGATAGTGAACATTGATCAACGATTGGACCGTCTAACAGAGCGGCACGAAGCGGTAGCGCAAAGCATAGAATTGCTCATGGCGGATAACCGCCAACTGGCGGCCGAGAATAGAAAACGCGATGAACGTTTGGGCCAGATCATGACAGGCATCGGGCAGCTCCTGCACATTGCGGAAATCCACGAGCGGCGCATCACGAACCTGGAAGGCGGGCCTGGATGAGCGCGATAGGACGGAAGACGCGGCCCGCCAAACTATATTTTCGAGCGCCAGTCGATAATCGCCTCGTCCGCCCAAAACCGCGGAGTCTGCCGCGCCAAAAACGCCACATGCCCGCCGTGCGCCGGCGCGAGGAGTTCAAGTAGGGGGTTCTCCCGAATCGCCGGATTTCCATAAACCGCGAATGGCACCAACGGGTCGTCCTGCGACGTTAACAACAGCGCGGGTACCCGGATCCTCGAAAGAAAGTGCATGGACGATTGTGTTTTGTAATAGTTGGGCGCGTCCCCGAACCCGAAATGCGGCGCTGTAATCCGGTCGTCAAAATCAAAAACAGTGCGAATGGCGTTCACGTCGGTCCGCGCGAAAATTGGCCCGAACGCCTCCGGATGCAAACGCCTCCGTTCCGTCAATCGCTCCCTCATCCGCATTACAAATCGGTTCTGATAGATGGCGTTGGACTTCTTCCCCAAAGCCTCCACACAGGCGGCCAAATTGATCGGCGTCGATACGCCCACTACCGAGTGCAACAACTCCGGACCCGACTCCCCGAGTTCGCCGGCGAGCTTCAGCACCACATTCCCGCCCAGCGAGTACCCAATCAGCGTTACCGGTCCCCGCCCCCGCAGCGATTCCAAATAAGATCGCAGGTCCGCCGTCAGCCCCGCATGGTACAGCGTCTGGCACCACCCCTCCGTCCCGCCGCAGCCGCGAATGTTGAAGCGATGCACCGCATAGCCTTGCCGCAGTGCATTCCACGCCATCGACTGCATGTACCCGCCCTCGCTCGAACCTTCCAGGCCATGCACCAACACGAAAGAACCGCGAACGAACCCAGCCGGACGCTGCTCCACGACCCGGATGAAAACGCCCGGCTCGGTCGAAAATCGGTGTTCGGTCGCGGGCACGGACGCCAGTTGCTTGAAGCGCGGCCAGAAGTTGGAGACAATGGTCGCCAGATGCGGATTGGCGATTAAGGGAACAAAAGGGCGCAAACTTAGAGTGTAGCCGAGCCTACTCCGTGCCGGTTCGTTTGCTCAATTCCTCCGTGAAGATAATGGCCTCAGCCAAGTCCTTCATCGGCCGCCGGAGCCGACGGCTTTCATTGCGGAGTTGGAGATAAGCGTCCTCCTCCGAAAGGCCGTGACGGCGCTGGATGATGCCTTTGGCGCGCTCGACGACCTTGCGCTCCTCCAGCTTCCGCTTCATTTCCTGCGTCTCTTCTTTCAGACGCACATTCTCTTCGGCGAGCTTCGATTTGACCAGCGCTCCGGCCATCTGCTCCCCGATAAACGAAAGCAACGACACCTCTTCCGGCGCATGTAGATGCGTCTCGCGATGGTGCACGTTGATTACGCCGATCAGGTCGCCGCCGGTCACCAGCGGGACCGACAGAAAAGATTCATATGTATCTTCAACAAGGCCCCGGAACTTCTTGAAACGCTTGTCCTGCGACGCGTTCTGCGACAGCACGACGACGGCCTTGTGTTCGGCCACCCAGCCCGTAATGCCTTCGCCGATCTTCATTCGCAAATTACCGAGTTCGGCGGCGTGCGGCACCTGAGAAGCGCAAAGAACGATCTCGTTGGTCTCCTTTTCGAACAAATACACCAGACAGGCGTCGCATTCGGTTACCTGAACGGCTAACCCAATGATTTCGCCGAGCATCTCGTCAAGCGATCGCTCACTGGCCACGATACTGCTGACGCGGTGCAGGAGCGATACTTGGGGTGGAGGAATGTCCATAGTTATCGTAGACACACCTCCAGCGTAAGGGCGCGGCGTGGCATGGTCCAATCGAAAAAAGTTATTAGCCTCATTGTCCTCACACTAGATATCCTTTGTCTGAACGCGGAATCCCGGTGGATCGCCGTCCAGGGCGACGGTTATAACGTGATTACCGACGCTGGCGCTCCAACCGCCGAAAAAATGGCGCATCGAGTGGAACAGATGCGCGCGCTGCTCGGAGGATCGACGAAATTTTTGCCCTTGCGAGTCGTACTGCTGGGGTCTTCGCCGCTGTTCGCCGCGCTTCGGCCTTCGGCCACGGTCGGCGGCTTCTACCAATCCAGCGCCGAGGAGGATTGGATCGTGGTCCAGTGGGGGCGCCCGGACAGCGAGCGGGCCATGTCGCACGAGATCGTCCATGCGTTCATGGAACACAGCGGCCCGCGCCGGCCATTGTGGATGGAGGAGGGGCTGGCGGAGTTCTACTCCACCGCCTTGCTGGAGCACAAAAGCGCAACGACCGGTCGCGGCCCCCAACCAACGCGGAACTCTCGCCCCAACCCCGCCGCGACCGAGTCCGTTTTGCGCGAGTTCCTCAGTAATAGTTGGACCATCGGCCGGCCTATCGCTATGCACGTACGCGCGCTGAACCAGCGCGCTTGGCTCGGCGAGCGGGAGTTCTTTGAAGCGGGACCAGACTCGGTTTTGCGGGAAGAAGACTCGCGCGGCAGCCGGTTCTATGCGCAGAGTTGGGCCGTTGTGCATTACCTGCTGACGACCCCCGGCGTGCGCGAAAAGACACCCGCGCTGTTCACCGCCCTGAGCGAAGGAGTGCCATTCGCGCGAGCGTGTGAGGCCGTGCTGGGACAGCGGCAAGGCATGTTGCTGGAGGCCGCCCGGCGGGCGGTGGAAGAGGGAAATTTCCGCACCGCCAGCGTCGCGGCCGGCCCAATCGCCCGGCCCGCCCAGCTTCCAGTCGCACTGACGGGCGAGGAATCCGACGCGATCCTCGTGAACCTGTCGCTTGCCGTCGGACACCCGCACTTGGCCGATAAAATGGCCCGCTCCCCGGCCCAACGGGGGTTGCTGGCCCTCAGCAGAGGCAACCGCGGCGAAGCGGAACGGTTGCTCGCCGAAGCCGTGGCAAATGGCGCCCCCGGCGCCGCGCCCCATTTTGAGTTGGCGATGCTCATCCGCGAGGAAAAGCGCGAGCCGGAACGCGTCGCGGCCTTGCTTCGCCAGACCGTCGAACGTAATCCAAACCACGCCGAGGCGCACTTCATTCTGGGCCTGAACGCCGCCGCGGCGGGCGATAACGAGGGCGCGATCGATTATTACCAAAAGGCCGCCCAAATCCTGCCGCGGCAGGCCAACTTCTGGCACGCGCTGGCGCTGGCGCTCGAACGAACCGGCCGCCTGGCGGAGGCCAGTCACGCGGCCCTGCGCTGCCGCCTGGCCGCGCGCAATCCGGCTGAACGCGAAATGGCGGCGGCCATTGAGCGGCTGATCCGGGAGCCAACGGTGACTTCCGCCGTGCCGAAGAAGCCGGCGGTGGAGGTGCCGGAGAGTTGGCGTGGACTGCGCGGCGATGTGTCGGCGGAGGGCGAACTGGTGGAGTTCGATTGCGCCGCCAAGCCGCCATTGGCGCATGTGGCGACGGCGGCCGAACGTCTGGCGCTCCGCGTCGAGAAGCCATCTTCGATCCGGATCACCGGGACGGATTCCGTGCGCCATACGTTCACCTGTGGCCCGCAGAAGACGGCGGTGAGAGTGGAGTTTCACCGCGACACGAATGAGTTGACGGCCATCGAGTTCAAATGATCCGTGAGGCCGCACTCGCGAAACGGCGCTGGCCGGTGGTCCGGCGAAGCCAACGCGACCGGCGGGTACGGACACCGGCATCGCAAGCACGCGCGCGCCGGCTTGTTCGGTCTCGCGATCCCTCTTGGCTTGGAGATCCGCCGCGACGCGATCGGGCGGATCTCGGCGCCGCGGATACTCGGTGGCGCGCGACACTGCGCGACCAGTGCGCCCGACGATGACGGACATCGCCGTGGCAGACACGCCGGCTTGTTTGGTCTCGCGATCCCTCTTTTCCGCGAGACCGGCGCGGCTGTGTGCCGATCCCGCCATCGCGACTGGCGAGGCCCGAATTCGGCGTAGCAAGAACGCCGGCTCGCTACCGCTTTCGATAGCGTGGCGGCCGCCGCGACGGGCGGACTCGGACGGCGCGGCGACGGCTCGGTGGCGCGGGGCGATTTGCTCGTGGTTTGCTGTTTCATATGGAACCTTGGTTATCGGGACGTTTCTCGCAGTTGGCGCCGGTGCCTCGTTTGCTTTGCTGCTCGCTTGAACAGTCGCTTGCCGACGTTCATCGCTGGACCGGACCGTTGTCCGACGAGCAGGTTTGGGCGCAGCCCGTTGACAAAGGCAGCGTCGGATTTCAATTGCGCCATCTGGCGGGGAGCGTCGATCGCCTCATCGCTTATGCGAAGGGCGAGGCGCTTTCCAGTGAACAGTTGGCGTTTCTTCGCTCGGAGGCGGAACCGGGCGCTTCCAAGGAAGAGCTGTTGGCGGCGCTGGCGGCGGCCTATGCAGAGGCGACCGAGTTCGCTCATTTGGCCACGGACTTCGACGAGCCGCGCTACATCGGCCGACAGCGTCTGGAGACGCCGCTCGGAGTTCTGTTGGCGCATATCGCCGAGCATACGCAGCGGCATACCGGGCAGCTTATCGTGCTATCGAAGTTTGCCTATGGGAGCCATAGGTAATCCCGTCTGGCTCGGGGAGCGAATGGCGCATAGGCTAAGGGCATGCTACGAGCACTCCTCACCCTGACGCTGACCGGCGCGCTCGCGTTCGCGCAGAAGCCGGTGCTGACCACGAACGGCGGCGTTCCGGTCGGCGACAACCAAAACTCGAAGACCGCCGGCGAGAATGGGCCGGTCCTTCTCGAAGACATTCACCTGATTGAAAAGCTGGCCAGCTTTGACCGGGAGCGTATCCCCGAACGAGTCGTTCACGCGCGCGGCGCAGGCGCGCATGGCGAGTTCGAATCGGCGGGCGACTTCTCCGCGGTCACACGGGCGTCGTTCTTGAACGCAACAGGCAAGAAGACGCCCGTTTTTGTTCGCTTCTCCACCGTCATCCACAGCGGCGGTTCGCCGGAGATCGCCCGCGACCCGCGCGGCTTCGCCACGAAGTTTTACACCGAAGAGGGCAACTACGATCTGGTCGGCAACAATCTGCCGGTCTTCTTCATTCGCGATGCGATCAAGTTCCCCGACATGGTTCACTCGCTGAAGCCGTCGCCGGTGACCAACAAGCAAGACCCGAACCGGTTCTTCGACTTTTTCAGCCATGTGCCGGAATCGACGCACATGCTGACCCATGTATATTCCGACTTTGGCATTCCGGCGAACTACCGTCAGATGGATGGGTCCGGCGTGCATGCGTTCAAGTGGGTGAACACGGCGGGCGAAGTCCGCTACGTTAAGTACACCTGGAAGACGCAGCAGAGCATCAAGAATCTGACGAACGCCGAAGCGGCCAAGGTTGTCGCCCAGGATTGGGCGCACGCGACCACGGACCTCTACGCGGAGATTGGCAAGGGCAACCATCCAAAGTGGGATCTTTACGTGCAGACGCTGGCGCCGGCCGACCTCGACAAGTTCGACTTTAACCCGCTGGATGCGACGAAGATCTGGCCGGAGGCGATCGCGAAGATGGAGAAAGTTGGGACGATGACGCTGAACCGGATGCCGCAGAGCTTCTTTGAAGAAACCGAGCAGAGCGCGTTTTCGCCGGGCAATCTGATTCCTGGCATCGAGGCGAGTGAAGACCGGTTGCTGCAAGGCCGCCTGTTCAGCTACTTCGATACGCAACGGCACCGCATGGGCGCCAATTTCCAACAGGTACCGATCAATAAGCCGCGACCGGCGACGGCGAGCCACAATCAGGACGGAGCGTTGAGTCAGCGAGCGCAGAAGGGCGACGTCAACTATCAGCCGAGTCAAGCCGACGCGGTGACCTATCGCGACGATAACCAGTATCGGTACTCGCGCACGAAGCTGAGCGGAACCACGGTGCAGCAAGTGATCGGGAAGCCGAACAACTTTAAGCAGGCTGGCGATTTGTACCGCAGCTTCACTCCGGCGGAGCGCGAGCGGCTGGTGGCGAATCTTGCGGGCGATCTGAGCCAGGTCAAGAACCCGAAGATTGTGCGGACGATGGTTGGCCATTTCTACCAGGCGGATGCCGAGTACGGCACGATGCTGGCGAAGAAACTGGGCGTGGCGCTGGCCGATGTTATGAGAGCGGACTGATATGCGACTCTTCATCGCGTTCCTCCTGGTGAGTGTGTGTGTACCCGCCGCGGATAGCCGCGGGTACACGCCGTTGACGCTGGCCGCCTATCATGGAGAGTTGGAGAGCGTCAAAATGCTATTAGCGGCCGGGGCCGATGTTCATGCGAAAGACAAGACCGGCCGGACGGCGCTGATGGGCGCGGCGTTTAAGGGCCACGTTGAAATTGCGCGGCTGCTGTTGGCACGCGGCGCGCGAGTGGATGACGCCGATGGCGTGGGCGCGACCGCGTTGATGTTTGCCGCGCTGACCGGGCGGGGCGAGATGGTCGACCTGCTGCTGGCGAACGGCGCCAACGCGGCGCGGCGCGACCAGCGCGGGTACGACGCCGTGGGACTGGCCGAGGGACAGGGCAATGAGCCGCTGGTCCACCGGCTGATCCGGGCGGTGCGAGGGAAATAGCCGATGGATTTGCCCCAGCTTCGGTACTTCCTGACGGTGGCGCGGACGGGCAGTTTTGTCCGGGCGGCGGAGGAAGAGAACGTCGCGCAGCCCTCACTGTCGCAACAGATCAAGAAGCTGGAAACGTCACTGGGCGTGCCATTGTTCGACCGGCTCGGCCGGGGAGTGCGATTGACGCACTTCGGTCAAGCGCTGGTGGGCCGGGCCGAACAGATTCTGCGGACGGTGGGCGAGACGGAGCAAGAACTGTGCAGTTTGGAGCAACCGGACCGCGGACGGTTAACGGTGGGAGTGATTCCGACCGTTTTGCCGTATGCGATGGCGCGGCCGATGGCCGCGTTCCGCGTGGACGCGCCGCAGGTGGATCTCGACATTCGCGAGGCTACGACGGAGAAATTGCTGGAGGGATTACGGACGGGCGCGTTAGACCTGGCGGTCCTGGCATTCCCGGTTCGGCAACCCGAGATCGTTTGTTCGGAGTTGTTCCGGGAGCCATTACTGGTGGCCGTTCCGGAGGGCCATCCGCTAGCCGCGAGACCGAGGTTGGCGGTGCCGCAGTTGTTGAGCGAACGGATGCTGTTGCTGCGCGAAGGGCACTGTTTGCGCGACGACGTTTTGACTGTTTGCAGCCGGGCGAAAGTGCAGTTTCGACAGGTTTTTGAGAGCGACCATTTGGCGTCGATTTTCTCCCTGGTCGCCAATGGATTTGGAATTAGTATCGTTCCGGCGCTGGCGGCGGCGGAGGCGCGCGGTTGCGCGCTGGTTCCGTTGGACCCGCGGGGCGTTCGGAAGATAGGTTATGCGCAGGTGCGCGGGCATCATTCGTTCCCGCTGCAGAAGCGGTTTATCTCGTTTCTGCGGGGGTATCGGTGGACGGTCCGGGAATCCTAGAGGGATTCCTCGGGGGCTTCGCCCAGGGTTACGGTGACCTTTGTGCTTCGACCGTTCCGGTAGACGGTTAGCTCGATAATGTCGCCGGCGCGCTTTTTGGCGAGGGCGGTGGCAATGGCATCCCTGGTTTCACAGGGCTTGCCGTCGATGGCGGTGATGAGGTCGCCGCCGACGCCGACTTCGTAGTTGCCGATAATGACGAATTCGCGAGGGCCCTTAATGCCGGCGCGCTCGGCGGCGGTGCCGCGCTGGACGCTTTGGACCAGCAGGCCGCCGGTGGCGGGAAAGCGGAGAGCCTCGGCCCACTCGCCGGAAACCAGGATGGTTTGGACGCCGAAGAAAGGCCGTTTGAAGCTCTTTCCGGCGCGGAAGTCATTCAACATCACCTTGGCCTTGGCGATGGGCATCGCGAAACCGATGCCGATGTTGCCGCCGGGACCATAGATGGCCGTGTTGATGCCGATTACCCCGCCTTGCGAATCGAGCAGCGGGCCGCCGGAGTTGCCGGGATTGATGGCGGCATCGGTCTGCACCATGCCTTCGAGTTCGCGATTGGATTCATCGCGGATGTTGCGGTTGAGACTGCTGATGATACCGGTGGTCAACGTCCCGTCGAAACCGAACGGATTACCGATGGCGAGCACTTTCTGGCCGACTTGCAGCCCTTCGGATTCTCCGAGGCGCAGGAAGGGCAGTTTCTTCCGCGGGTTGATGCGGATGAGGCCGAGGTCGTTGCTGGGATCCTTGGCAAGGACTTCGGCGTCGTACTTGGACTGATCCGAGAAGGTGACGACGATCTTCTGTCCGCCGGCGAGGACATGGTTGTTCGTCAGGATTAGCCCTTTATCGCCGTCGATAACGAAACCGGAACCCGTTTCGCGGCTGGGGATCATCTCGTAAAACCAGCCGCGCCGGTAGACGGTGCTGGAGATGTTAACGGTAGCCGCGCGGGCCTGTTTATAAATATCGATATTATTGATTTCGTCCGAGCTTAGGCCGGCACCGCTGACGCGGGCTTCCTCAAACAGCGGCGTATCGCGGACGCCGCCGGCCGCCGGGAAGAACCGCGACTTGGCGACCGACGTTAAGTAGACGAACGCTCCGGCGAGTACGCCGGCCATGATTAGATAACGGAAGCGTTTCATAAGCCTCTGAGACGATTATAGACTTCGGTGGTTTGGCGCCGGGAATCGTCAAATGATAAAGATGTATCTATGACGAAGTCGGCGACTTTTCGTTTCTCTTCGTCCGGCCATTGGCGGGCCAGGCGGACTTCCGTTTCCTGGCGGGTCCAGCCGGAGCGGGCCATGGCGCGTTGGATTTGCAATTCGCGGCCGCAGACGGTTAGCACCACTTTATCGAAACGGCGCCAGGCGCCGGTTTCAATGTAGATGGCCGCTTCGCAGACGACGATGGCGTTTGGGTCCGTTTTGGCGATTTCAGCGATCCGTGACTGGCGCAGGCGTTCGACGGCCGGATGGACGATCGCATTCAGTTGTTCGAGCCGCTCCGGGGCTGGAAAGACGATGGCGCCGAGGCGGTGTCTGTTAATGGCACCGTCCGCGTCCAGGATCTCCGGGCCGAAGAGCTGGACGACTTTGCTATAGGCTTCGCCATCCGGCCGCAGGGTTTCGTGGCCGAGCCGATCGGCTTCGAGCCGAAGGCAGCCCAGTTCCTCGAAGACCTTGCCGACGAAACTTTTGCCGGTGGCGAGGCCGCCGGTGAGGGCGACGGCGAGGATCACGGCTGACGGCGCTCGGCCGATTCGACGGTGTTGACCATGAGCATGGCGATGGTGAGGGGCCCGACGCCGCCGGGCACGGGGGTCCAGTAGGACGCGAGTTCGGCCGCATCATATGGATGCATGTCGCCGACGAGGACGCCGCCGCGGGTGTCGAAGGCGGCGGTTTTCGCGCTCGATTCGCCGAAGATTTCGACGACTTCGCCGCGGCTATCGAGGCGGTTGATACCGACATCGATAAGAACGGCGCCGGGCTTCATGTGATCGCGCGTGAGCATGGCCGGACGGCCGATGGCGCCGACGAGAATGTCGGCGCGGCGGCATTCCCCGGCCAGGTCAACGGTGCGCGAATGGCAAACCGTGACAGTCGCGTTGGCATGGAGCAGTAGCATAGCCATCGGCTTACCGACGATGTCACTGCGGCCGACGACGACCGCGTGTTTGCCGGCTACCGGGATCCGATAGCGGCGGAGCAATTCCATGATGCCAGAGGGCGTGCATGGACGCGGACCGGGACGGCCGATGGACAGATTGCCGACATTGACCGGATGGAAACCGTCGATGTCTTTTTCGGGCGCGATAGAGTCGAACACGCGCTGGGTGTCGACCTGTTTCGGCAGCGGCATCTGGACCAGAATTCCGTCGATTTCGGGGCGGGCGTTGAGAGCCGCAACGAGTTGGAGTAGCTGCGCGGTGGTTACCGTATCGGGCGGAGCGATCTTCTCGCTGACCATGCCGAGTTCCAAGCACGTTTTCACCTTGCCGGCGACGTAGACCTCGCTGGCGGGATTGTTACCGGCCAGGACGGCGGCGAGGCCGGGCTTGCGGGTCAAGCGCGCGATGCGCGGTTTGAGCTCTTCGAGAATTTCGTCACGGACGCGCTTGCCGTCCAAAATTTGCGACATTTTCATATTAGATCACCGGCGCGGCGCGTGGGATTTACGCGGCACGAGTTCCATCGTGTCCTGGGGTAAGAAGTTTCGGTCGAGGACGATGCGGCAGGTGATCCAGTTGCCCATGAGGCCGCAGTTTTCGAGCAGCATTTCGCGATCGGCCCGGCTGAAGCGGGCGGCCGCATAGATGTTGGGATTGAGTTGACTGGGGCAGTAGAGCCGCTCCGGCGGGTGGAGTTGGAGGTCGCGGCCGGCGCGGCGGGTTTGTAAGTCGCGGAGTTGTTTGAGCGACCGGTAGAAAGTCATTTCGAGGGTGGCGCGGTAACGGTTGAGTTGACGCAGTTGGGCAACAGCCGCGGGCGTGACGAGCGGGTCGGCGCGATGGTCCCGGTAGAGCTTTTGGAGGAGCGACTGCACGCGGCGGAGACGCCAGGCGGCATGGAGGAGTTGATTGCAAGTTTCGCGTTCGAGGGCGCCTTGCGGGCGGGCGGCTTCCTTCAAATTGGCTTCGAATTGGTGAAAAGCCTCGCGGTCGGTTTCGGCAATGTGCAGAAAGCCGGTGGCGAGGCCGTGGGTGGTCGAATTTTTGGACGCTTTCGCTTTTCCTTCGGCGGTTTTGGGGCCGGAGGAGAGTTGGGCGTTGGCTTGGTTGGCCAGGACTTGAGCGGCGGTAGACATGATTATGCGGCCTTTTCCTTGAGATCGATGAGTGAGTTGGCGATGATGTTGTCGCAATGGGCTTCGGCGACGGCTGTCGTTGGGCCGCGGCGTTTGGGGACTTTCGTTAGGTCGGCGAAAGGAGGCGGCGGGGCTTCGGTTTGGGCGCGGCAGAGCAGATGGCTGGCGCGGGCGGTCTGCATGGCCGCAAGTTCGCGCGAGGCGCGGGTCCAGTTGCGCGTGGCACGGGCGGAGGCATTTAGCAGTTCTTCCTCGGCTTCGAGATTGCCAGTGAGTTGGTTGACACGGTTCAGATCCCACTGGGCGTGGAGGAGTTGGTCGACGACGAGTTGTTCCAGGAAGTTGGCGGGCCGGGTGTCGGCGATTAAGTTTTGGGTGCAGGAGTCGAAACTGTCCCGCCGGTCCGGCGCGACGATGGCGCCGAAACCGTACTCGAAGTTATTAAGTGACATGGTTAGTACCTCTAATTACAGGAGTAGCATGGCGATGAGCGGGTCGGTACTATTTTTGTTTTAGTACTAGGTGTTGTAAGTTGTTGATTATGGGTTGGTTATGCGTTAAAAAATATATTTCGATCTAACGTGAACGGGTTTGGTTACTTTCGTAACTTTGGAGGTTTGGAGTGAGTGGTTTGTCGCGTTTTCCGTTGGGTGGAGTGTAGAATGCCGGGAGCCGCTTCGTCGGGCCGACTACCGCGCGCGAAGCGACGACAGCAGAAAGGAAACTGGATGAAGAAGCTTAAGAAAAAAGAAGCGAGTGAACTTCGAACGGAATACGAACGGGCGGATTTTCCGGCTTTGGAGCGTGGAAAGTATGTAGAGCGCTTGCGCACGAGTTCGAATGTGGTGGTGATTGATCCGGACGTTAGCGAACTGTTTTCCAACGCGGACGCCGTTAACGACGCATTACGGTCGCTTTCGCAGATTGCGAAACGAGCGCGGACCAGGCGGCGGCGATAGGAACTTGTGATTTGCGGGCGAGGTTTGGGTAAGCGGGGCTTCGCTCCCTTGGTCGCGGCTCGGTACTCGGTCGCTTCCGGACGAGTTCATCCCTCGCGGCCAGTGGTGTAGCGGTGCGCCGACTGGACGCGGGAGCGGCGTCACCCGAGACGGAGGTGCAGGAAATCCTGGATCAGGTCGAAGTCTTGTCGAATCGAAACTGGATTTTCGCCGCGATGGTCAATTTTTGTGGCATCGGTGGCGCCAAGATCCGCGGCGAGTTGGAGGTATTCGACCTTGGTGGGGTCGATGCCCATGAGGCGGCAGCAGGTGGCGTCCACGGCGGGCAGGTCCCGGCCGAATACGAGGGCGCCCAGCGGCCTAGCCTGGCCCTGAATGGGTCCGTTGCCCTCCATGCCGACGATGCCATCCACGATGGCGAAGGTATTCCGAAAGCGGCGGTTGAGCGCGACGATGGAGTTGGCGATGCCGTGGTAGTGGAGGAGATTCTTGGGCCAGCCGTAAATGGAGCCGGGCACGAGGCCAAAGAGGTTTTTCATGGAAAGCGTTGCGCCGGCCCAGTGGTGGGTCTTCATTTTCGGCAAAGAAACAATGAGATCGGCGGCCAGGAGGGTTTCGGAGAAAAAGAAATCGGGACGGCCGAGGAAAGGGCCGATGGATTTGACATCGTCGCGGTTCAGGTCGACGAAGTAATCGTCGAACGAGCGGAGCCGCCGCCAGTAGCCGGCTTCCTCGGCGAGGCCGAAGGTGTCGCGGCGATGGCCCGGACCCTCGGCGATTATGACCCGGGCGCCAAGAGAACGGAAAGCCTCGAACGCGGCAATGACGACGCGGGGGTGCGTATTGATGGCGGCGGCATTGTCGAACTCGACGAGGTTGGGCTTAAGCAAAACAAGTTTGCCATTTACGGCGGGCAGGCCCGTCTGCGCGATCCCGATTAAGATCAGTTTCGTCAGATCGTCGTCATAGCTGGCGGCCTTGAGTATGGAAACGGTCGAGCGGCCCGAATACGGCGCGGGACCGCGGGGCTGATTTGGCGCGCAGCCGGTAAGTAAGCCGGAGGACATAGCGGTGTGAAATCGGCGGCGGGAAACCGCACTCATACCATGGCTTCCGGGCGAAGAAACGCATGGCCGCCGCTAGGGGCGGACAGGGCTTCCAGCGCGGTAGCGAGGGTGTCGTTCTTTGACAGTTGGCGATCGTCTTCGGGAAGGTCCACGCCGAAATTGCGGAGACTGATGGCAAGCCAGGCGCGGCCGAGCGGGGACTTGCATTCCCGCCAAAGTTCGCGGGCGCGAACGAGGTCGTGGGACAGGTCCGCTTCGCCGCAGGACTGGAGGCCGAGGAGGGCCAGGGCGGTAGTTTCGGGGTAGGAGGGAAGGTCAACGCCAAGCGCGGCGCGGCTACCGTAGTTCCAACCGCCATCCGCGCAACGGCGACGGAGGATCATGCCTTCGGCGAGGGTAACGCGACGGCGGAGATTGCCGCCGGTAATCCGCGGCGCGGCTCTTTTCAGCGCAACCAGGGCGTGGGAAGTAGGCTCAATCCACGATGTGGTTCCCGGTAACCAGGGCCAGCCGGAGAATTTGCGGTCATGGCCAATATTGTTGGCCACAAATAGGCCCAGAAATCGGGAGAGATTAGTACTTTCCTCGCCTCGCTGATCGAGAAGCCAATCGACGCCGCGGTGGAATTTGTCGTCGAACGCTTGCCGGGCGCAATGGAGCGTAACGGCCAGCGCGGTGGACCAGTGGGACTCGACCACCTGTTCATTAGGCCGCCAGGAGCCATCGGGGAGTTGCCAGGAGCGAACAAGCTCCCAGCCGCGCCGCCAATGGGGCTGCTCCATCTGATCGTGCAGAGCGAGGAGTCCATAAACGGTGGGTTCGAGCCACGAACGTTTCCCGGCAAAATAGCCCCAGCCGCCATCGGTGTTTTGAGAGGCGACAAGCGCTTCGACGCGTTCTGTGCGATAAGTCCCGGCCATGATCCTTATATATCGGCTGGGGCCGGAGAATCTTTAGAGTGGGCTATTGACAGTTACGTGTCGCTGACTCATCCTCTTACAATTCTCATATTTATGCGTCTTCATCTTGCGTTCACAATTCTGTTCGCCGGCACCGGTGTATTTGGCGAATCGGCGCCGTTTTTGACAAGACTGCCGGGTTTGACCCCGGTATTCGAAGAAAATAGGGGCCAGGCCGCCCGTCACGTTCTTTTTCTCGCCCGGGACGGACGTGGGACGTTGGCGATTACGCGGGACGGGGCGCGAGTTGCGCTGGTGAAACGGGAGCGTCACAAGGAGCCGGTTGTCGCGGTAGCCGATCTCAGATTTCCAGGGGCCGATTGGACTCGAGTGCGGGGAGTGTCGAAACTCGCGTCGCATACGAACTTACTGATTGGGGAAAAGCGGGGTGAATGGGCGCAAAAGGTAACGCATTACGCGGGTGTCCGCGTGGAGGGCGCGTATCCGGGAATCGACATCGTCTTCCATGCGCGGCGCGGCGTGGTGGAGTTCGATTTCGAACTCGCGCCGGGCGCCGACGTGGCGCGGGCGAAGTTCAAGTTTCCCGGCCGGACCCCGAAGTTATTGCCGGATGGGTCGCTGCGGGTCGCGACGGCCGCCGGAGACTTGGCGCTACCGAAACCGATCGCTTTCCAGGACGGGGATCGGTTGATCGACAGCCGGTTCGAACTGATTGGAGGTGAGGCGCGTTTCGCGATTGGCCCGTACGACCGGTCCAAAAAGCTGACGATCGACCCGGCGCTGGCGTACCTGACATATCTGGGTGGAAGCAACTCCGAAACCCCGGCGGCGATGGCGGTGGATGCGGCCGGGAACATATATCTGGCCGGTTCGACGGGATCGCCGAATTTTCCGGTGACAAACGGTGCGCTCCAGGGAACGGCGGGGGGCCAACTGGATGCGTTTGTCTCGAAGTTCAGTCCGGCCGGAGTGCTGCTCTACTCGACGCTGATCGGGGGGCGCGACCGGGACTTGATCAACGACATCGCGGTGGACGGCCAGGGCAGCGTCTATTTCTGCGGGGCGACCGCGTCGACTAATTTTCCGTTGGCGAACGCCATACAATCGACGAACAAGGGCGGCGAAACAGGGCTGGACGCGATGTTCGGCAAGCTAAATCCGGCGGGTACGGCGTTGGTGTACTCCACTTACTACGGGGGTAATTATAATGAAAACGCCCGCGCATGCGTTGTGGACCCGGATGGAAACCTGTATGTTACCGGCGATTCGGTGTCGGAAAACTTTCCGTTCACACCTGGAGCCTTTCAGACATCAAACCGCTCTCCATTCGCCGGGAACGGATTTGTGACTAAGATCGCCCCAGCGGGCGACAAGGCGGTGTTTTCTACCTATCTTGGCGGCGGGTCCGATGATATCTTGTTTGACATTGCCATCGATAAGAGCCGGAACATCTATGTGGCGGGCACGTCGGTATCGAGTAACTACCCGGTGGTGGGCGCCTACCAGCCGACCAATCGCGGCAATCAGGATGCCGTATTGACCAAGCTAAATGCGGATGGGTCGAGAATCGTGTTTTCCACTTTCCTCGGCGGACCGGGAATTGAAGCGGCGTTCGGAGTGGATGTAGATGGGGGCGATAATGTCTTTGTCGTGGGCGTGACCGGGAGCGGTACGTTTCCGACGACGGCGAACGCTTTGAAGAAAGACCTGCAAGGACCGACGGACGTCTTCATCACGAAGTTCGACGCCTCGGGCGCGACGCTCCACGCGAGCACACTATTTGGCGGGAACCGGGAGGACGAGCCGTTTAGAACCGCCGTGGACCGCAACGGGTCGTTGTATGTCGCCGGGTCGACGGGATCGAGCGGGATCGAACCGGTGGACGCGGTGCAGGCATTGATCGGCGGAGGAAGAGATGCGTTCCTGTTAAAGGTAAGTCCGGCGGTGGATCGCGTGCAGATGTTCACCTATTTGGGCGGTACGTCAGACGATCTGGGTTTGACAATGGCACTGGACGGCGGCGGGCGGGTGATGTTGGCGGGCGCGTCGGTTTCGACTAACCTGCCCACGACCGGTAATGCGGCGCAAAAGGTTCATGGGGGTTCGACGGACGGTTTTCTGGCGATCATCGACAGTTCGACGGCGGCGAATCCATTCACGGTATCAACGACGCGGTTGACATTTACGGGAGCCGCCGGAGCGGCGGTCGCGAGGCAGCAGTTCATGATTCGCGCGACAACGGGCGCGCCGGAGTGGACCATTGACGCAACGACGGCGACGGGCGGGACTTGGCTATCGGCGACGCCGCGAACTGGATCCGGTAACGGGACGATCGACGTGACGGCAAGTACGGCGTCCCTGGCGGCGGGGAACTACGAAGGCACTCTGACGGTAAACAATACGCGGCTGGGATCGCGGACGGTGATCGCAGTGATCCTCACGGTGGGATCGGCTGGGGGCACGGTGCCCGAGAACGGAGTAGTGAGCGCCGCCACGTTTAGCGGGGGCGCTGTAGCGCCGGGATTGTTAGTGACTATTTTCGGTTCCGGGTTAGGGCCGACGGCGCTGACCACGGCCCAGGTTACCTCGCAAGGCGCACTGGCGTCGACATTGGCGGAGACGCGAGTTTTGTTTGATGGGACGGCGGCGTCTCTCGTCTATGTATCGGCGGGGCAATTGAGCGCGATCGTGCCTTACGGGGTGGCTGGGAAAGCGACGACGTCCCTGCAGGTAGAGTATCGCGGAGTGAGGACCAACGCGGTGAGCTTGCGGGTAACGGAGACGGCGCCCGGTTTGTTCACGGCGAACAGCAGCGGCAAGGGACCGGGGGCAATTTTGAATGCCGACAATAGCTTGAACACGTCGAGTAACGCGGCGCCCGTTGGCGGTATTATCATTTTGTACGGAACAGGCGAGGGCATTACCGACCCTGGCGGGCAGGATGGTTTATTGGCGACGAGCGTTTATCCGAAACCCAGGCAGCCGGTGACAGTGCGTATCGGCGGGAAGGACGCGGAGGTGCTCTATGCCGGGGCGGCTCCGGGACTGGTGGCGGGCGTGTTCCAGATTAATGTGAAGGTGCCGGACGAGTTGTCGCCAGGGCCGCAGCCGGTGGTGGTGCAGATCGGCACGGCGTCGAGTTCTCCCGATGTCACGGTGGCGGTGCAGCCGTAGGGTAGGGGAATTCTAGGCGAGGATCGCTTGCCGCTTGGCGACTCGGGCGAGGATGTCCAGGGCTTGGTCGAGGTGCTCCCGGGTGTGGGTGGCGGTAACGATAGTTCGGATGCGCGCCTTGCTCTGGGGGACCGTCGGGAAGCCGATGCCGGTGGCGAAGAGGCCCTCGTCAAACAGGGCCTTCGAGAAGGCGTGGGCGGCGGCGGCTTCGCCGACCATGATGGGCGTGATGGGGGTCTCGCTTCTCCCGGTGTCGAAGCCTAGCTTGGCCAGTTCTTCCTTGAAGTAGCGGGTGTTGGCCCAGAGAGCTTCGATGCGTTCCGGTTCGGATTCGAGGATGTCGAAGGCGGCTAGACAGGCCGCGGTGACGGCGGGCGGATGGGATGTCGAGAAGAGGAATGGGCGAGCGCGGTGGCACAGGTAGTCGATGAAGTCCTTCGTACCGCAGACGTAGCCGCCGAGGACACCGACAGCCTTCGAGAGCGTGCCCACCTGTATATCGACGCGGCCGTGAAGGCCGAAGTGATCCACCGTTCCTCGCCCGTTGCGGCCGAGGACGCCGGAGGAGTGAGCGTCATCGACCATCATGACGGCGCCATATTTTTCGGCCAGCTCGACCAGCGCCGGGAGCGGGCCGATGTCGCCATCCATGGAGAAAACACCGTCGGTGATGAGCAGTTTACGGCCGGGTACGCCTTCGAGGGCGGCGAGTCTTTCTTCGGCGACGTTCACATCGGCGTGGGGGAAGACGTGAATTTTGGCGCGGGAGAGACGGCAGCCGTCGATGATGCTGGCGTGGTTGAGCTCATCGGAGATGATGTGGTCCTCCTTACCGAGGACGGCGGATACGGTGCCGGCGTTGGCGGTGAAACCGCTCTGGAAAACGACGCAGGCTTCGACATGCTTGAAGGCGGCGATGCGGCGCTCGAGTTCCATGTGCATGTCGAGCGTGCCGCTGATGGTGCGGACGGCGCCGGTGCCGGCGCCGAATTTGCGAATGGCGGCGATGGCGGCTTCCTTGAGTTTGGGATGGTTGGCGAGGCCGAGGTAGTTATTGGAGGCTAAGTTAATTACTTCCTTGCCATCGTAGTGACTTACCGGTTCGCAGGGGCCTTGTAACTCGCGCAGGCGCTGGTAAGTGCCATTGGCGCGAAACTCGTTGATTTGTTCGCCAAGATAGGCGAGGGGGTCGATGCGTTGGTTGGGCATGGGATTAAAGCGGGCGGACGCGAATGTCCTTGTATTCGATCCAGCGGCCGGCTTGGTGGGCCTGGAGGAGGATGTGGCCGTCGCCGGTGCGGTCGAGTGCGTCGTAGTCGGTGACCGTTTCGCCGTTGATGCGGACGATGACGCGCCGGTCCTTCACGAAGAGTTGGAACAGGTACCAGGCTTCGGGCGGGATGTGCGGATACTTCGCCCGCCGCAGGCCATAGAGCGAGCCGGTTGGGTAGACGGCGCCTTCAACGTCGTGGAGTTGGATCTCGTAGTGGGGCTTGGGGCCGGACCCCTCGGAGCGGAACAGGACGCCGCCGTTCGAGTGGCGGGCGGCGCGGATGTATAGCTCGAGCGCGAAGTCCTTGAATCGTTCGCGGGTGGCGAGGTGACCGAGGCCGTCGGCACGGAGCGTGTCACCCATGGCGAACCACTTGGCCTTCCCTTCCTCCACTTGCCAGTTGGCGGCTAAGTCAGAAGCCTTGGTGTAGAGGGGCTGCCATTTGACTGTAGAAGGTAACTCGCGGATCTCGATGTTACGGAAGCGGATGGGATATGAGAGTGACTGGAAGCCGATGTAACCCTGGCGGAGACGGTTGGCTAATTCGGGATTGGATTGGACGTTCAAATCCTGAATGACTTCGCCATTAGTCCAGACCTGTAAGTGAGGCCAATCGAAGCGGACGCGGATTTCGTTCCATTCGCCTTTCGATTTGACATTGACCGTTTTGGCGGCGACGAGCGGGAAGATGCTCCCCATGCCTTCGGGTTTGGGTAGTTCGTTTTTGTGGAAAAGCTTGATGCAGAAGCCGGCGTCCTGGGCGTTGCCGTGAAGGGGGGCGTGGAGCAGGAGGCCGGAATCGATCCAGCCTTTGATGAAGAACTCGGCGTGTAGTTCGAAGTTTTCGTACTGTTTGGCGGAGCGGAGCCAGACGGGGGAGTTGGCGGCTTCGCTGACGACGATGGCGCCGTCGTCGGCATAGAAGGCGGAGTCCGGTCCGTCGACGACGTGCCAGCCGGTGAGGTCGCGGCCGTTGAAGAGCGGGGTGAAGGGGGGCGGAGCGGCGAGGATGGCGGCGGAGGCCAGGAATTGGCGGCGAAACATGCTCTTCGCATCGTAGCGCTATTCCGGCAGGACGTATTGCCCTTTCCATTTGATGGGAGTATGTGATTAAATAAACGCAATGCTACTGGGACCCGTGTTGCCGCCATTAGCAAAAAAGGGAGTAATTCTTATGAAAACCGGCACGCAGATCCTCTGCGCTTCGTTGTTCTTCACAACGCTGGCGTTCGCCCAGGGCGACCGCGGCGCAATCACGGGCCTGATAACCGACAAGTCCGGAGCCGCTGTCCCCAATGTCGCGGTTGAAGCCATTAACACGGCCACGAACACGCGCTTTGAAACCATCTCCACCGGCACGGGATCGTATCGCCTGGTCGGTCTTCCCATCGGCCTTTATGACCTGACGGCCAAGGCCAACGGCTTCAACGCTTCGGTGCAGCGCGGCGTACAGATACAAACGAACCAAACCGCGACCATCGATATCGGCCTCACCGTCGGCGCCGTCACCGAGAGCGTCACCGTGCAGGGCGGCGTTCCGCTGATCCAGACGGAGTCCGCGGATGTGGGCATGGTGGTTGAGTCCAAGCAGTTTCTCGATATGCCGCTTACATTGGGCGGCGGTATCCGCAACGCTTCGAGCTTTATCCGGCTTTCACCCGGCGTCAGCCCCACCGGAACCTGGACCAAATCCATTTCAGGCGGCGGCGGCTTCCAGGATCAGATTTACTATGACGGCATCGCGCTGAGCCGCGGCGACCTTTCAAACGACGCCGAGGTGAATCCGTCGGTGGACGCCATCGGCGAATTCAAACTGATTACCAACAACTATTCGGCCGAATACGCCCATGCGATGGGCGGCGTCACCAGCTTCACGATGAAGAGCGGCACCAATCTATTTCATGGCACGGCCTTCGAGTTTCTGCGGAACGAGAAGCTGGACGCGCGCGGCTTTTTCCCCGCCACTCGCGCCCCTGCCAAGCAGAACGAATGGGGCGGAACGCTTGGCGGTCCGGTGGTGATTCCGAAAGTTTATAACGGCAAGGACAAGACATTCTGGTTCTTCTCCTTCGACCAGTTCTACCGGCGCGGTGGAGCGCTGGGGGGCCTGAATACGCTGCCGACGTCGCGCATGGCTCAAGGCGATTTCAGCGAGCTGGGTTCCAAGCTGATCTACGATCCAGCCACCCGCCTGCCGTTTCCCAACAACCGAATTCCCGCTAATCGGTTCAGCGCGGTCTCGTCGAAGATGCTTCCCTTTATTCCCGCGCCGGAACTGTCCGGGCTGGTGAATAACTCCATTGCGCCCCTTGGCAGCCCCCGCGCCGACGAGCGCACATCGGGTTTTAAGATCGACCATGCGTTCTCCACGAAGACGCGCGTCAGCGGCATGTATAACGACACGTACCGGCCGTCCATCAAGAGTCCCGGGCCTTCGCGTCTGCTCCCCGTCGGGGGTGAAGCGGCCACGTTGATTCTTAACTACAACCTGCAGAAAGTACGCACGAACGTCCTGCACCTCAACATCGATCAGAACCTGACGCCCACCACGCTGAACCACATCGGCCTGGGTTATTCCCGCTTCCGGAATCCGAATTTCTCGCTTGGATTCAACCAAGGCTGGACGCAGCCGAATGGCGGCAAACTCGGTCTCCGCGGTCTTCAGTTCGACCTTGCGCCGACCGTGCTTTTCGATACGGAAGGCTACGCGCGCTTCGGTGACGACATCGCCAGCGACAATTACTTCCACACCTTTACCGCGCTCGATACGATAACGATGATCCGCGGCAACCACACGTTCAAGCTCGGCGGCGAGATCCAGCGCCATCGAGATAACTACCGCAATTTCGGCAACGGCGGCGGCACGTTCCGCTATCGCCGCGAAACCACCGGCCTTCCGGGAGTCGCCAACTCCGGCGATGCGTTCGCCAGTTTCCTTCTCGGCGAGACGTATTCCGCCAGCGCGTATTTCCGGGACTCCCTGCCGGGCGGCCGTTACTCGGTTTTCGGGTTCTTCGCGGACGACACGTGGAAAGTCACCAATAAGCTGACACTCACTTTGGGCTTCCGATGGGAGCCGGTCGTTCCCCACAGCGACCCCCTGGGCCGCATCTCCTATATGGACATCAACCTGCCGAATTCCGCCGCGGGAAACCGGCCGGGGGCCATGCAGTATGGCAATGAGAACGGCGTTGGCGACCGGTACCTGAACGTTCTGTGGAAGAACTTCGCGCCGCGGGTGGGCGTGGCCTACCGGGCGACGAATCGGACGGTAATCCGGGCCGGCGCGGGTGTGTTCAACTCCAACTACATCAATCAGGGCCTGGGGCTGCCCGCCTTCGGCTATTCCACTACCGCCGCTTTTGCTTCCGCCGATGGCGGGACGACGCCGGTGTTCAACTGGGACGGCGGATTTCCGCAGAACTTCCGCCGGCCGCCGGTGAAGGAGGCCACCGCCGCCAACGGCCAGGGCGCCACCGCGGTCATCCCCTCGTCCTACCAGCTCCCATACAAGTTGCAGTGGAATTTCGCCATTGAACAACAGTTCGCCAGCGACCTTTCCATGACCTTCGGCTACGTAGCTAACGCGGGACGGCACCTTTACAACTCACAGGCGCTGAATCAGCTTCCGCGGCAGTATTGGAATCTGCCCGCGTCGTTACTTACGGCAAATATCAATTCCGATGCCGCCCGGGCGGCCGGATTCTCCGAACCGTTTCCAGGCTTCTCTAGCCTCTGGGGCGGCCTGGCGCGCGTCAATCAGGCGTTGCGTCCGTTTCCGCAGTACAGCGGCGTTTCCATCTACGGCTCAACGTTTGGCAACTCCAGCTATCACTCGTTCCAGTACAAGCTCGACAAACGGTATAGCCGCGGGCTTACCGGCACGGTGGCGTATACATGGTCGAAGTTCCTGACGGATGCCGCGATGTTCGACGAAAATCCCGCGCAGCAAGACGCTTTGCGGCGTGAAAAGTCGTATCATCCAACGGACTACCCGCACGTTCTGACGTTTTCACTGGTTTATAACGTGCCTTTCAAGACGGAGCACCGCGCGGTCAATTTCCTGCTTGGGGGCTGGCAACTAGCTACGGTGAATACCTACAGTTCCGGAGGGCGCCTATTCCCGACAACGTCCAATCCGCTACCGTATTTCAACCTTGGCTTGCGGCCGAATGTCATTTCGTCGAGTGTCCGGTCCACTATTTCCATGAGCGACTACGATCCCAACGACGCCGCCAGGAACACCTACCTGGAGCGATCCGCATTTGCAAACCCGGCGGCTGGCCAGCTCAGCACCGCGGCCCGGGCGCTGGAGGTCCGCGGTCCGGGCCGTTTGGACGAAAGCTTCGCTTTTATGAAGCAGAATAAGATCGGCGAACGCTTTACCACGCAGTTCCGTGTCGAGATGCAGAACCCGCTGAATCGAGTGGTCTTCGGCAACCCGATTACCGACTTCACCAGCGCCGCTTTCGGACGCATCAACTCGACACAGATTGGCCCGCGCAATCTGCAAGTCGGGTTGAAGCTGATGTTCTAGATGGTGGCCGTAAGGCCGACCCGCTATTTGAGCGCGCCGGCCTTATTACTTTCTGTAGGCAAGAAATGCGATGCACGTCGCTGCTCTCATGCAGATTTCAGCCGATCAAGGTATGCGTCTAACTCGTTCTCGGGGATGCCTTCGCCCCGGTCTAGTTCCTTGATGTCGCGCTAAAGCTTCTCGTCAATTAGGCTGACGGCTCGCCGTCAGCCATTCCCCCCGCGACTGTAACAACCGCAGGGCGCGGCAGATCATTTTATCGGGGTTCTGTTAGGCACCGGAGCGTAACGTCTCGACGATAAGCCACTCGTGTTTCGGACGACGGAGGGTTATCTCTTCCAACGCCGTTCGAACCGTTCCCGCCAGAAGGCCGCCCGGCGGGGTTCAATTTCCGCCAGCAACACGTACGCGTCCAGCAGCATTGGTTCCAACGCGATGGCTTGCAACGCTTGCGCCTTCGCCCGTTCGCGCTCTCCGGCCGCCAGCAACGCCGCCGCCAGGTTGAGACGGCGAACGGAACTTCCTGGTTCCGCATTCACCGCGTCTTCGAGTACCTGGACCGCCATTCCCGTTCGTTCCGTCCGCAGATAGATCAGTCCCAGCGCGGCTTGCACTTCGCCATCCAACGCCGCGCCGCGAAGCAGTTCATATCCCTTTCGCAAATCACCGGTCCCCGCATACGCCAGGCCCAGTCCGCGTGCCCGCAATTCGGGCGGCGGCTCGCGCCACGCGCGTAGCGTCGTTGACGAAGCGGACAGCGGTGATGGCGCTCCCCGCCTACGAATTCGATGATCAGTGAACGCCGTGTGCCCTCCATCGTAGGCCTGCGTCCGCGGCATATGGCAGCCGCCGCAATCGTCGCCATGCGGCTTGGTTTGTTCGTGGCACTGCACGCATCGCTGCCGGTACCAACTCCCGGGATCGACGGGTTTACGATGCGGATCATGACAAGTTCCACACCACAGTTTGCCCGCCGACGCGGTTGCGCACCGGCTCAACGCCAACTGTTCCGCGTGGGAGACCACCTTGAACTTCGCCGGATCGCCGATCAGTGCCGGTACATAGACGCTAAAGACGCTTTCCAACGTCATTCCGGGCCGGAAATCGCTAAACGATTTGCCCGGATTGGGGATCCGCGCGGCGCCCGAAAGATGGCACTGTTCACAGACACTGTCTCGTTCGACCGCGGGAAGCCTGGCTGGATTTACAATGTTTTTCCGGTCCGGCTTCCGCGCATGCTCTTCCCCGCTTCCGTGGCAGCGTGCGCAGCCGATTCCCGGCTCCGGAATTGGATCCGCGGCTGTGTAACGGTTGACCGTTCCGGGAGCCGGGGATGCCCGGCCCGCGTGGCAAAACAGGCAATCGGACGTTACGGGCCGAAGAAAATCGATCTGTTTTCCGGCGCCGTACCCGGGCGAAAGATCCCATGCGGCCCGCCGCGCATACCAAGCGAAAGGCGACTGAAACAGCGCATCGCCAACTTGCAGCAGATAGCTCTTACCTTCCGTACCCGAACCGACCGCCCAATCCATTGTGAAAGTTTGGCGGTCCACGGTGTGCCGTAGCGACCCGTCCGCCCACCGTACCGCCCATTTCGCCGCGCCATGCGCGCCCGCCTGCTGGAGCCTCGCTTCCGCGGACGGTTTTGAGATAGAACGGGCCATACCCGTATCCCCGAATGATCGGACGATAGCCTGATGACAGGGCAGACAACTCACCGTAGCCAGGAGCGCTGTCCACATGCCGCTATTTTAAGCCGTCGCTATTCCACTTCACGGCCGGAGCCATGTGGCATACGGCGCTCCGAGGGGCGGCGGGCCGCCATCGGCGCCGAAGACTAGCAACACCTCCCCGCTGGGCGCGGTGACTGTCTCATGGAAGAAAGTGCCGTAATTTCCCGGTATTTCCGGGGCAAGCGCCCATGCGCCGGCCGTATAGACGACGGACTTCAGCTCCGAAAACATGTAGGTGCCTACCGCTTCGCCAATCGCTCCCAGCCACGCCACGCGACAGCGCGTATAGCTCGCGCTCGGGAACTCGGCGGCAATCTCATGATTCCAGCCCTGTCCCGGCGTAAATCGAAACATGGAAAATTGCTGATTGGAGGGGCCTCGATTGGTGATGGCGCCGAGTACCACCCCCTGCGAATTCACCGCGGCGTCGCCGAAGTTGGGGAGGTCGAAAAATGTTTGGCCCCAATCCAGTAATTTCTGACCGATCCTCCAGCGACCGTTCTCATAGCGGTATCCATAGAGAGATTGAATTCTTATTCCGATATAAAAGGGAACAAAAATCGTTCCGTTCCCGCCATCGTCAATGGTCAACGGCAGATGAGAACCTACTCCGGCGGAACTGAACCCGGCCAGACCCGACGCGAGCAGCGGCTCAGCGACGCCCCATGATTGCGTCGCGGGACTGTATTGATGCACGAAGACCGCATCCGCCAGCGAGAAGCGCAAATATGCCATCATTAACCGCGTTCCGGCCGGATTCCGCGCGAGCGAGTGCAGCAGCGCGGATCCACCGTCGGCCGATACCTGCTGCCCCGCGCCCCAAATACTCTGCGAGTAGGAATAGACGATACTCCAGGCGCCGGTGCCCCCGCCCGCATTATCGCGGTCGAAAACTACGACGACGTTATTGAGCGAATCCGTAGCGGCAATCATCTGTTGGAAGAAAAAGGGGCTGGAGTAAATGACGGACGGCCCCTGCCAACCGGTGGACGCGGTATAGCGAATGGCGCGGAGGTCATAGGTGGAGGCGCCGAACGCGCGGTAAAGCACGGTTATGTTACCAATCGAATCGACGGTGATTTGGGGGTTAAAGACGCCGGAAGCGTCAGCCAAAATCAACTGGGGACCCTGCCACGAGCCGGATGTCCCGTTGGAGCGAATGACGCTCATGGCCGAATCCACGACTAGGACATAGGCGTTGCCGGCGCCATCCATCACAGGCCCTTCGGCGTCCGCGTCTTCGTCTCCCAACGGAACCAACGGATCCCAGGCCGGTTGCGCGGCGGCCGCCGGCAATTGGGCTAGCGAAGCGCCGGAACGGACCACGCGGCCGCGCCGGTTGACGATTGTCCCGTCTCCGATCTCGTAGAGCCCCGCCCCGATGGTCCGGACCGTGGCGTGCTCCTTGTCCGCTTTGACGACTCGCCAGATGGCGCGGCCGGCGGGGCTGCGGGCGATGACGGTACCGCGCTCCGCTGTTACAGTTTCCGGTTGAGCGAACGCCGGCGCCGTCAATATCGCGGCGAAGAAAACGAGCGAGCGGATGTAACGAAGGCAAATGGCGAGAATCATCGGAGGCTCCTTATATGTCAAACGCATACGGTCTTACGACTATGCCGGCGCGCCGTATATTCGACCGCTCCGGACACCGTTCCGCGATTTATATTAGACTTTTGCGGGCCAGACGGCAAGCGGAAACCCGTGGACCAGTTTGGCTTCGGCAATGATTACGCCCGGATCAGACAACGTCTCCCGTACCGAACCACATGCGCCCTTTGCGCCGGACGGTTTCGCCGGGCGCGCAGTCGGGAAACTTGGGATCGGAGTGCATGCACGGGCAGCGTTCGTTGCCCCAAACGCGTTGGCAGTCCTCCCATTCGGTGGCGATCCAACGCTGGCCGCCGGCGGAGCGGACTACCGCGCGCGGCATGGTGAGCGTCTTGTTGGCATTCGTCTGAGCCGCGAACGCGGGCGCGCCTTTGAACATGACGCAGACCTGGGCTCGCATGTTTTTCAGAATTTCTTCCGAGCCGTTGCGCACCCAACACTCCATATAGACCGCCTGTCCATTCAAGCGGATCGATGCGCCGACGCTCACCTTGTCCGGCAGCGTCCACTCCGATGACAACGATCCGTCGGCGTTCCGCATCCAATCTCGATTGGATATCGTCACATTCTTTTCATCCCATTTGGTGGGGATGTGCGTATGGCCCAGAAACTCGATTTTTCCGCTAGTGATGATCGCTTCCGGCAGATCCACCACCAGATAGCCCGCTCCCGCCCATGGCAGAAAAACGGACGCCTTCGTCCCGCGCATGGGGCTCACCGCGCCTTCCAGGAAACCGACCCGCATATGCCGTCCGCCGGGGTACGGCATCAGCTTCGGGCCAACGACGCGCTCCGCCTCCGCCTGTGTTTCCGCCATGCCCGTGACGCGCGATGCCTCGGCCGCGGAATAGCCATGCTGTCGCATCACGCTACGCCAATACGGCAGTTCTTTCCGCGTTTGCTCCACTTCCACCGGTAACGGCAGCTTGCCATCCTTCGGCGGCCGGTAGCGGGCGCGAAGCATTGGATCGTCCGGCGGCGGACCCAAGTAAGCCCCCACATCCCGTAGCGCCAAGGTACGGAAGCCGGAAGCCTTCAGATGCTCCATATAGCGCTGAAACGCGTCGGCGGGCGTGTGTACCCACGGATGCACCACGTCGGGCACCCCATGAAATTGCAATACCACCATTTCCCCGGCCCGCGCGGAACCGATCACTTTCAGAAAATGCTCGAAAGTCCAATCTGGATAGGCGTCGCCCGTCGTTGGAATCAACAACGGATGATGACGCTTCGGATCGAAAGCCGGTCCGAGCGCCATCCGCCCATACTCCACTTCCGGCTGCCCGCCGCGCCGCGCATATTGAATACCGCACTCGCGCAGAACCTCCACCGCCTCCGGGCCGAACGAATTTCCCGACCAGGCAAAGCTCACCGGTTTCGGCACCTTCACGCGTTGCAGTTCGTAGTCCACCAACGCAAGTTCACCGGCGAGCCGTGACGCCGCCAAGGGCGTCGAAAAGTCCGCATGTGTCCACGAATGGTTGCCTATCTCAAAACCCATCCCGTGCAGTTCGGCCACGTCCCGCCACGAGAGAAAATGCTCCGTATTTTCCATCCACCGGTGCGTGATGAAGAACGAAGCGTTGAAGCCCAGTTTCTTCAGCAGCGGACCCACCGTCGTCCGATGCGACTTCACCGCGTCATCGAACGTCAGCACGACCGTCTTTTCCGGGATGGCCGGGACGGCAGCCATCATGATCCCGAACTCACGCCGATTGATTGAAACCATGTCCGAGAGTTTACTCTCAGCCCACCTTCGCTTCCAACTCCGCCCAGCGCGCGTATAACGCGTCCACGCGATGCTGCGCCGCCTCCATGCGAACGGTGGCTTCCTGCACCTGCACGTGATCGCTGAACACGGCCGGATCGTCGAGCGCCGCTTTCGCCGCGGCCAACTCCTCCTCCGCCTCCAGAATTTGCGCTTCCATGGCGTCCCATTCGCGCTGCTCCAAGTACGAAAGCTTCTTCTTCGCGACTGGCGCCGCGGCCGCCTCTTCTTTCCTTGGAGCCGCCGCGGGCGACCGGCGCTCTGCGCGCTCCTGCTCCCACTGGCTGTATTCGGCGTACAGGCCCCAACGCCCGTCGCCTTCCAGGGCTATCACGGTCGTCGCCACGCGGTCCAATAAGTACCGGTCGTGCGTTACGAGCACCAATGCCCCTGGGAATTCCAAGAGACTGTCTTCCAATACTTCGAGCGTCGGAATATCAAGATCGTTCGTCGGTTCATCAAGGAACAACACGTCCGCCGGCCGCAGCATTAGATTGGCCAGCAATACACGCGCCCGCTCTCCGCCGGACAGTTGCCGCACCGGTTGCACCAATTGTTCATTGGTGAACAGGAACCGCCGCGCCCATCCCGCCACGTGGATTGTCTGCCCGTTGAATATCACCGAATCGCCATCCGGACACAACGCGTTTTTCAGCGTGGCATTTTCGTCGGGCAACTGGCGATTCTGGTCCAGCGTTACGACTCGCAATAGATCCGCGCGCCGCACCGTGCCCGCCTGCGGCTCCATGCGGCCTTCCAGAATTCGCAGTAGCGTCGACTTCCCGCTTCCGTTCCCGCCGACAAGTCCGAGCTTCGTTCCAGCCGAGAGAATCAGGTCCAGGTCTTGAAAAAGAACCTTTCCACCGGGCGCGGCCGCTAGTCCCTCCACTTGAATCAGCCGCTTCGTCTTCCGGTCCGACGCGCTTAGTGCGATGGACGCCGTTGACGTCCGGTTCCGCGACGCCACCTCGCCCAACTCATCGATCAGCCGATGCGCTTCATCAATGCGAGCCTTCGATTTTGTCGTCCGCGCCTTCGGCCCGCGCCGCAGCCACTCCACCTCGCGCCGTACTTTTGTTTGGAGCGAATCCTGTAACCGCTGTTGCGCCAGCAGGAATTCTTCGCGGCGCTCCAGAAACTTGCTGTAGTTCCCATCGGCCTGATAGATGCCGTCCGGGTACGCCGGATTTATCTCCGCCGTGTGCGTGGCGACGCGCTCCAGGAAGTACCGGTCATGGCTGATGAAGAGCGATGCGAACTCGGATTGCACCAGGAGCCGTTCCAGCCACAGAATACCGTCGATGTCGAGGTGGTTCGTCGGCTCGTCGAGCAAGACCGCATGGGGATGCCTTACGAGCGCGCACACAATGGCCAGCCGCTTTCGCCACCCGCCGGAGAGCGTCGCCGCCTCCACGTCGAATTCGCGCAGCCCCGCCCGGCTCGCCTCCACTTCCAACCGCAGCCGCTTTTCTTCTTCGATGAGCGGCAGATCGGCCAACGCCGCTTCCAGAACGGAGCGCACCGTCTGTCCGGGGTCAAAGCCCGAGTCCTGCGGAACATACGCCACCACAGCCTGTTTTCGAACTGTGCGCAATCCGTCGTCCGGCACGTCCGTTCCAGCCAGGATGCGCATAAGCGTGGATTTGCCGCTGCCGTTCGGGCCTGTCAAACCGATGCGCTGCCCATCGTGCAGCGACATGGTCAGGTTTTCAAAAAGCGGCTTCGCGCCGTAGCGCTTGCTCACCGCGGAGCAACTCAATACAACTGCCATCGTTCTTCCCAGTATCCTTGACTGGGCGCGCGGCGCGCCGTCCGCGCGAATCGCTACGGCTATCCGCGGAACGAAAAGATCACGCCACTGGGAAATCCGGCGAATCCGTCCGTGCGGTAGACATCAGCTTCGACAGCCGATCCACGATGGCCGCGTTGGCCGCGGCGACATCCGTTGCCTCATTCACGTCGTCCTTCAAGTTGAAGAGCATTGTCTTCCCTCTGGACCTAATGAGCTTCCAATCGCCCGCGCGCAACGCCTGGCTGAAGCCGCCTTCATGAAACTCCCAGTACAAATATTCATGCACCTGTGCCGGCTGGCCCAGTAGCGCCGGATACATGCTGATGCCGTCAATCCCGTTCGGCGCCCGCCCGCCGAGAGCCTCCGCCAGTGTCGGCATCATGTCCCAGAAAGCGAATGGATGATCGCTGACGCGGCCCGCCGGAACTTTCCCCGGCCATCGCGCCAGAAAGGGCACGCGAATGCCGCCATCGGTCAGGTCCCGCTTGATGCCGCGCAACGGACCGCTGGAGTGGAAGAAGTTCGGATCGTGCCCGCCTTCTCTATGGGGACCGTTGTCACTGGAAAAAAGTACCAGCGTGTTGTCATCGAGGCCTAATGCTTTCAGCTTCTCGAAAATCCGGCCGATATCGCGGTCCAGGCGGGTAATGGTCGCCGCGAACTTACGTTCCAATTTCGGCCAGGGCTTGCCCGAATACGGCGCATCCTCGGGAACCTCAATCCCGTCGCCGGTGTCCCGCCCCAACTCGTTGTTGGCATGCGGAATCGTGCTGGCGAAATACATCAGAAACGGTTGGGTCTTGCGCTTGTCCAGAAACTCGAGCGCGCGCTCCAAAAACAGGTCCGGCGCATAGCCCTTCTTTACCGCCCCCCAATTGCCGCGCACCAACCGCTCATGATCGCCGTCAAGGAGATGCTCCGGATAGTAGGTGTGCGCGTGCATCTGCGAGAAAAATCCGAACCACTCATCCCAGCCCTTCTTGGTGGGATACCCCGGATAGCCCAGGCCGCCGATGCCCCACTTGCCAAACATCGCCGTCGTGTATCCGGCCTTCTTGAACATTTCGGAGATCGTGAAGTCATCGGCCCGCAGCAGCTCTTCATTCCGCCTGTTCCCGCGCACGCGCGCGTGTCCCGTGTGATATCCGGTCATCAACGCACAGCGCGACGGCGCGCAGACGGTGCAGCCCGCGTAAGCCTGCGTGAAGCGTGTACCTTCCGCCGCCATGCGGTCCAAATTCGGCGTTTGAATTTCCTTCTGACCATAACAAGCCAAGTCTCCATAGCCCAAGTCGTCGGCCAGGATAAACACGACATTCGGAGTGCGCCGCTGCGCCATCAGCGGGGCGGCGGTAGCGGAAAGGAACGCGCGTCTGCTAATCATCAAAGCTAATGTACACTAGCTCCCATGCTCGATACGGGGATTATCGTCGTCTACTTCCTGTTGGTCTTCGCCATTGGCTTCTATCACTCACGCCGTGAACGCACATCCACGGAATATTTCCTGGCCGGCCATAGCGTCGGCTGGTTCGCGGTCGGCACGTCGCTGTTCGCCACCAACATCAGCAGTGAACACTTTATCGGACTCGCCGGGTCGGGCGCGTCGACTGGCCTCGCGGTGGGCTGCTACGAATGGTCCGCCAGCTTCTGTCTGCTGCTGCTCGGCTGGCTGTTTGTGCCGCACTATCTGAAGAGCGGTGTTTTCACGATGCCCGAGTTTCTGGAGAAGCGCTTCTCCCCGGGCTGCCGCTGGTATCTGACGGGCATTTCGATCGTCGCTTACATCTTCACCAAGATCAGCGTCTCCCTATTCGGAGGCGGGATTCTGATTCGCGAGATAGTCGGCTGGGACTACATGACATCGGCCATTCTACTCGTCGTTGCCACTGGCATCTACACGGTCATGGGCGGTCTGGCCGCCGTCATCTACACCGATGTGTTCCAGGCCGTGATCCTCGTCCTGGGCGCCATCGTGCTCACCGTGATTGGGCTGGACCAGGCCGGCGGCTTCGAAGGTCTCCGGGCAACGCTCCCGCCCGACTACTTCCACATGATCAAGCCCGCCACCGATGGCGCCTATCCATGGCCCGGAACGATCTTCGGCACGTTGATTCTCGGCACCTGGTATTGGTGCACGGACCAGGTTATCGTCCAAAAAACGCTCGCCGCCGCCAATGTATCCGAGGCGCGAAAGGGCGCCTTTTTCTGCGCCGCGCTGAAGATTCTGCCGGTCTTTATCCTTATCCTTCCCGGCCTGATCGCGAAATCGATTTATCCCGTTGAAGTCACCGGCGACAACGCCTATCCGCTGCTCGTCATGCGCCTGATGCCGCCGGGGCTGAAGGGCCTGATGGTCGCCGCGCTGCTGGCCGCGTTGATGTCCTCGCTCAGTTCGGTGTTCAACTCGTGCTCGACGCTGATCACCATGGACGTTTATAAAAAACTCCGCCCGCGGGCCTCCGAGCGGCAACTGGTCAACATCGGCCGTTGGTCGACGGTCGCCATAGTCGTCGTCAGCGTTTTTTGGATTCCGTTCATCAGGAATCTGAACAACGAGGTATATCAATATCTGCAAAGCGTGCAGGCCTATATCGGCGCGCCGATCACGGCTGTGTTCGTCACCGGCATTCTGTGGCGCGGCGCGACGGCCAGGGCGGCCATCGTCACATTGATCGCGGGTGGTTGCATTGGCGCCGCGCGGTTCATTATGGACGTGCTTCGCAACGCCATGAAAATGGACCTTGGCGTTTTGAATCCCGTTGTCGATTTCAGTTTTCTGAACTTCAGTGTCATCGTGTTCTTCTTCTGCGTTCTTCTCATGGTCGGCGTCTCGAAGGTCACGACGCCCGCGGCGAAGGAAAGAATCGAGGGTCTCACGCTCTCGTGGGGCCATGCGCTCGGGTCGCGTTCGGAGGTGGTGCTGTCGTCGGTCCTCGCGATTTGCGTCGCTGGACTCTGGTTCCATTTCCGGTAACCCTTCGCGCTCGATATACTGGCAAGCCAGTATGAGTAATTTCTCACGCCGTAATTGGATCGCCGGGGCCGCCGCCGCGGGCGGCGGTCTGTTCCAGGTCGATGAAGCCCACGCCGCACAGATCAACCGCAACGCGCCGATCTTGCCCAAGGACAAAATCAAGATCACCAAGCTCGAGACCATTCTGGTTAAGCCGCGCTGGCTGTTCCTGAAGGTTCATACCGACGCCGGCATCGTCGGCCTCGGAGAGCCCGTCACCGAGGGCCGCGCGCTCACTTGCGCCACGGCTATTAAGGAAATTGAGCCGTACCTGATCGGCAAGGATCCGCGCGCGGTCGTCCATCACTGGCAAGCCATCTACCGCCATGCGTTCTATCGCGGCGGCCCTATTCTCACCAGCGCGTTGAGCGGTATCGACCAAGCGCTTTGGGACATAAAGGGCAAGGCGTTTGGCGTGCCTGTGTATGAACTCTTCGGCGGGCCCACACGCAACAAGATTCGCGTTTACGCTCACGTGCAGCGCACCGGCTCGTTGGAACAGGGATTACGGGATGCAATGGCGAAGGGCTTTACGGCGTTCAAGACCGGGCCCGCCAAACGGCGGCCGGCGCGTTACGTGGAATCGCCCGCCGAGGTGAAGTATGCCGCGGAGCGCTTCGCGGAGATGCGCCGCATCGTCGGCGACAACGTCGACATCGGCATCGATTTTCACGGCGCCGTCAGCCCCGCCCACGCCAAGATGCTTATCAAGGCGCTGGAGCCGTACAACCCCATGTTTATTGAGGAACCGTGCCAGGCGCAGAATCACGACGTGATGGCGGAGATCGCCCGCGGCACCCATCTGCCCATCGCTACGGGCGAGCGGGTTTTCACGAAATGGGGCTTCCGCGAGGTTCTTGAAAAGAAGGCCGCCACCATTCTTCAACCCGACATGTGCCACGCCGGCGGCATCACCGAAGTACGCCTGATCGCGGGCATGGCCGAGGCCTACTACGCCAGCGTCGCGCCGCACAATCCGCTGGGGCCCATTTCGCTCGCCGCGGGCATGCAGCTTGCCGCGTCGATACCCAATTTCCTGATTCAGGAACAGGTCTCACTGGGTGAGGGGTATGTGAAGAAGCCGTTCACCGTAAAGGAAGGCTATCTCGATCTGCCGGCAGGCCCCGGCCTCGGCGTGGAACTCGACGATAACCTGATGGCGGACAAGATCGGTCATGATTGGCGCAACCAGGAATCCTACGACGCCGATGACGGCAGCGTGGTGGATTGGTAGTTGATTTGGACTGTGCACGCTGTCCGCTTTTGAACCGCTGTACTTCGACCGCGCGACATTCGCCGCAATAGGACAATGCCGGTCGGCCCACGCGAATTGTTGCTCGGCCTCCGGCTCGAAGCGGTTGGAATCGTTGCAAATGACAATACCGAACGACAACTCGTCCAACGGGAACACGGGAAAGCGACCGTCGGGCCACTTGACTTTGTGATATGTTCCTGGTTGGCATGGTGCCCAGTAGAGCTATGCCGGGCAGGGCATGGCCGGTTTTGCCCACGTCAGGCGAAGCGAAAGTTGGGCATCTCGTACCCTTTCCGTCGCACTAGCGCGATTGAAAGATAACACCACGAAGAGGAGATGTTATGGCAACCAAGAGTACGCAAATGAAATGGACCGCCGCTCAAATCAAAAAGCACATTGTGAGCATCGAGAAGGCGGTCGAGACGCAGAAACGCGAAAATAAGGGCGAGCACTTCACCTCCGTCACGCCGGATGAAATTGAGCGGAAGCTCAAACGCGTCAACTCCCCGATGATCGTTTCGCAAGGCTGGGGCAACACGACGCCGGGAGGTACCGTGAACTACAGTCTCGGCCTGTACAATCCGGACCCTACCCAGGCCATCTGGCTGTTCGCTCACGTCTGGGTGGGTTCCGGCAACGTGGATCCGAATGTCGGCACGTTTCTGCTGAACGTCGATACGCGTTTCCCCCGTTTGACACAGCCGGCGTTTTCGGGACTGTCGCTCGCCGCCGGCGCCTCCGCTACCCTTACCTTCGCCCTGAAGGTACCGGCCGCCGCCGAAAAAACGAACTACCTTGGAAACAGTTGCCTGATGCGGTTTAACTGGCACGATGTTGGGACGTATCTCGATCGCGGCATCTTCGTATTTGCCGTTGTGTAGAGTGTGTGGAGAAGGACAGGCGTTTCGTTCTTTCTCCCTGAAGCGGCGCATATTCCCGTTAACGAAGCAAGGCCCTCAAGCCCGTGAAATGCGCCGCAACCCCGGCCAACGATCAAAGTCGGAGTCGAAACTCAGTATCGAAGTAACCTCATGCCGCTCCATCACCGCAATGTGAATCGCATCCCGCGCGGATAGCCAATCGTGCCCCGGCACCATCTCGGCCGCTCGCAACCCGTCTCTCCGCTCAATGGCCAGCACGTCATCCACCATATCCATCAGCGCCCGCATCGCCATCTGCGCTTCGGTCTTGTTCGGATGTGCCGCACCCGCCAGATACAGTGGCATTTCGAATCGATAAGGATTAAGACCGGTAACCCGGTTCGATCTCCGCGTTCATAACCTCAATGTCCGCCGTGGGAAACGAATGCGTAACGGCCTCGCGTAGCGACACTAATTTCTGTCGCGGCTCGACCGTCGAACGGTCTCGCTCCGCCAACCCTCGAATCCGTTTCATTTCTTCATCGGGCATTAACACCTGCAACCGGATACTTATACCTTGAGTATCTCGTACCCCAGCATTGATCACAACGACACATTCCTCAACCTGTGTTCCAATTAATCTAATGCGACGTCGCGCCGCTTTAGGGCATATTCTCTCCCTTCCGCTAATCGCGGAAGACTGGCCGCAATTCCGCGGGCCTTCCGGCCAAGGGCACTCCGCTGAACGAGGCCTCCCCCAAGAGTGGAGCGACACTACCAACGTCCGCTGGAAAACGCCGCTCCCCGGTGCCGGCTGGTCCAGTCCCGCCATTGCCGGCAATCGCATCTGGCTCACCACCGCCACGGAGAGGGGCGCGTCGCTGCGCGCCCTCACGCTCGACGCAGCATCCGGCAAAATCACGCTGGACACCGAAGTCTTCCGCGTCGGCGATTTGGGGCCGGGCATTCACGCCAAAAACAGCTTCGCTTCACCCACAGCCATCGTCAGGGACGATCGCATCTACGTCCACTACGGCTTCTACGGTACCGCCTGCCTCAACGCGAAAGGCGAGATTCTATGGAAGCAGACCCTCAAGTACGAGCCTCAACACGGCCCCGGCGGCTCGCCCGCCTTGTTCGAGGATCTTCTCATCATCAGTTGCGATGGCTTTGACGCCCAGTTCGTCGTCGCCCTCGACACCGCCACCGGCAAGATTCGTTGGAAGACACCGCGCGGAAAAGGCAACCAAGCCTACACCACGCCGCTCCTGATCGACGTCGACGGCCGTCCGCAAGTCATCAGCCCCGGCGCGCATCGCGCCTACGCCTACGACCCCAAAACCGGTAAAGAACTCTGGTACATCGAATACGGCGACGGTTTCTCCAATGTGCCTCGCGCCGTTTATGCCCACGGTCTCGTCTATATCTGCTCCGGCTTTTTCCAGCCCGCGCTTTTCGCCGTTCGTCCCGATGGCCGCGGCAACGTCACCAAGTCGCATGTCGCTTGGAGCCATCCGCGCGCCGTACCGTTGACGCCGTCGCCCGTTGTCGCCGGCGACGAGTTGTATATGGTTAGCGACAACGGTATCGGCACGTGCCTCGACGCCAAGTCGGGCAAACTGAACTGGCAAAACCGGATTGGCGGCAACCACTCCGCATCGCCGCTCGCCGCCGACGGCCGCATCTACTTCTTAAGCGAGGAAGGCGAGTGCGCCATTATTGCGCCGGCCAAGGAATACCGCGAACTGGCCCGGAACGCAATCGGCGAACGCACTCTCGCCTCCATCGCCGTCTCCGGAAAGGCACTATATCTGCGCGGAGACCGGAACCTGTATCGCATCCAGAAGTAAGTGGAACTCGCATAGTCCCTACCGTCGCCGCACCCGGCCTTCGGCGGTCAGAGAGCCACCGCTCAACTTTCCCGGATGGGTATCGCGGCGCTCCAGGCCAGGCTGCCGTATCCCGCTTCTGCTTCCCCGAGCCGTTCGATAATCGTGAGCGCGTCGCGGAGCGACCGAGAGAGCCGGTCGAGTTTCCGGACCATAAGCACATCGCCTTTGTGAAGTTGGTCGAGCGGCCGGTGGAGTTCGGGCCGGTCCCAGCCTCCGCCAGAGGCCTTCTCGTTATCTATGCGCTCACACCCGGTAAACTTCAGCGCGGCAACAAGAGGCCCAGCAAATAAACTTTCGTCGGTTTGTCGCGAAACCGTACGCGTTTTCGCAATGGAAGGAATACCAGCATGCGGAGCATACCAGTCTTCCCTACACTGCGCGACTTATGGTTCTCTATCGATTGCCGTTGAGTTCCACCCGATCTCCGGGATCGGCGACAAGGCTGGTGCGTGCAACTCAGACCCGGAGAGAGGCACGAAACCCGCGGGCGGCGATCACCGAACTGATCCTGACATCATCGTGATTTGGCTTGTTTGAGTAGCGCAACTATTGCCGCCTTGTTGAGTTTCATGTCGCCCTTAAACTTGATGTGACGCATATCTTTTCCGGAACCGTCGAGGAGATTTTCAGGGTCGCTCAACGATGCGCCTTGTTGAAAGCCCAGAGTGGCGTGATGCTTAGTGCTCTGCAGGTAACAGAAAAGACCGCGCTCAGTCGAGTAGCACGGCCGACTCCACTTGATCTCTTCAGCAACGTCAGATCCAAACGATTTCACCAGTTTGCGCAATTCAGCGAAAATCGCTTGCTGAGCCACCGGGGCTGCAGTCAACCAAGCGTCTGCTTCGTTCGATGCCATCAATGCGAGTGTAACAGTTCAGCCGCCCAGGGGCCCGAAAGCGAACGAGGGGCTGCAAGTTTGGCTGTAGAACGACCCAATCATTCTACATAGTGAATGTTTGGGACAAGAGAAACCGACATCACCGGCTGAAAGCGACCGACGAGCGAATCTCCGAACCGGAGAGGGTGACCGAGCGGCTGGAAGAACCAAGTAATTCTTGACAGGCAAGCACAGACTTGCCTATGATAAGGACGTGAGCGATGTCTTCGAGGCGATCGCCGTCCCGGCGCGCCGCGCGATTCTGGACGAGCTTGTGGACCGGGACGGCCAGACGCTCTTCGAGCTATGCACACGTTTAGCGATGAAGCACCAGATCGGACTAACGCGCCAGGCGATCTCGCAGCACCTCGACGTGCTGGAGTCGGCTGGTCTCGTGACCACGATCCGGCAAGGCAAGTTCAAGCTTCACTACGTGCATACGGAGCCGATCCATGCCATTACCGAACGGTGGCCCAAACCGGCCAAGAAAGGGAAAGTCTTATGAGGATAGTTGTGAGTAGCATCTTTGTCGACGATCAGGACAAGGCGCTTGATTTCTACACAAACAAGTTGGGCTTCATCAAGAAGGCGGAGATCCCAATGGGAACGGCAAGGTGGCTGACAGTGGTCGCACCCAGTGACCGCAACGGCACTGAGCTCCTACTGGAGCCCGATGGTCATCCCGCCGTGGGCCCATTCAAGAACGCCCTGTTGCAGGACGGGATTCCGTTCACGTCGTTCGCGGTGGACAACGTGAAGGCCGAGTACGAGCGTCTTCGCGCCCTGGGCGTGACGTTCACGCAGCCGCCGGTAACGATGGGCCCGGTGACCACGACTGTATTGGAGGATACCTGCGGCAACTTGATTCAGTTGGCGCAAAAGGACTAGGGCCTCTCCATGACAGCAACGTTACCAACGCAATTCAGGGAGTTGGTTGAAGCCCTAGATTCGCCTAGCAAGGACAATCATGATCGGGCCTTCGCGGGGCTGATGAAAGCAACTGAGCTTCCGGTGCCGTGGGCATATGCCCTATGGGACGACCTGCTAGTCACCCTGCGGGAAGGTGACAACCGGCAACGCTCAATCGCTGCCCAGGTGCTTTCCAATCTTGCCAAGAGCGACCCCAAGCGGCGAATGTCAAAGGATTTCGCAGCCCTTCTGAGAGTCACTAAGGATGAGCACTTTGTGACCGCCCGCCACTGCTTGCAGTCGCTTTGGAAGGTCGGGGTTGTGGGCGAGCCACAGCGCATGGCGCTGTTGAAGGGGCTCGTGCTGCGCTTTGAGGAATGTGCTTCTGAAAAGAACTGCACGTTGATTCGTTACGACATTCTGGTCGCCCTCTGGCGGGTTTACGATCTCGTCAGCGACGAGAAGATCCAAGTTGCGGCCAAACGGTTGATGGCCATGGAGGAGGACCCCAAATACAGAAAAAAGTATTCCACGGTCTGGCGCAAATGATGACACGGGCTGCCTGCTCACGATCAACGGCGTAGCGAAGCGCGACCCCTTGGGTCGCGCCCTGGAGATTGGCCATTTCCCCGGCTCTCAGTTTGATCCCCAGCAGTTGCGGAAAGCACAATCAAGCGGCAAATGTGGACAGCGTTTCTGGAGTAAAAGCTGGTTTTCGCGACTTCGCGTGGATAGGTTGAATATCCGCGAAGTGGCCAAAACTATTTTTACTGTCGGGCATCGGCTGTAGCTGGCGGCTGAAAATTTGCTGGCGAAGCAGGTTCAGAATATCGAGTACCGAAGGACGAATCGACTTGCCGCGCCATTTGGGCAAGGGCAGGAATTCGGCGGTGCGCTGGAATCCGAAGGCGATCAAAGAGGCCAGTAATAAGAGACTGTACCCGGCAACCTGAAACTGGGGCAGACGGGCGACGGCCAGCGGGTTGCGCACCTGGCCTTGGGCCACACCGAGGAAGGACTTCTCGTCGCGGTGATTGCACTCAATCTGCCAGCGGTCAATGTAGGCTTGGAGCAAGGTTTCGATGGCGAGTGTGAGATCGGTGCAGATCAGAAATGCCGGATCCCGGTACAGCAGTTTGGAGCCGTTGCGCAGGCGGTAACCGACCGGCTTGATGACCGCCAGCGGCAAAGGCCGGCCGGAGCCGGATTTGCGCCAGTAGACCGGTTGCGCAATCTTCAGCGAAAATTCGCGCATCTGACCGGCGGCGAAGGCGAGGACTTTCTGTAACGGGATCGATTCGTCTTGCAAGACCTGTTCCGGAGTCGGCGCGGGCGGGCCGTAGCGCCGGGGCCTCCCGGCGGATTTCGATCCGCTCGGCTCGGCTACGGGGAGGAACAGCTTGGCGTCCTTACGTATGCGTCCGATGAAAGTGGTGCGCGGCGGCAGATTTTTGAGAACGGAGCCGTTGGTGTAGCTTCCGTCGCCAGAGACGATAAGTTGACGTTGGGCCGTCTCGGGCCGCTGGTCCAATTGGTCGCGCACCGACGCGATCATCTCTACGCCGACGCGAGTTAGAGCCCGTTTCTTCTTCTCCTCCCGGAAGCGCTTTTTTTCGTCTTCGGTGGCGTTCTTTTTGGGTTTGACCGCCGGTGGCGCCGGCTCGAAACGAACCGGCAAGGCGCGGGCCGGACCCGGTTGGTCCAAGGGGCTGACCAGCAGCGTGACTTGCACGAAGCGCAGTCCGCGGATGAGGTTCACATGGAAAGGCGGCGACTGCGGGTCGCGGCCAGTCGAAGCGCCAGGAATCTTGCGGCCGGTTTTTTTGCACATCGTGTCGTCAATGGCGGCAAACACCGGCGATTGCGCGGTGGGAAGGAAGGAGGCGAGGTGCGCGAAGATGGGATCGAACAATCGGTGAGGATCCCAACGACTGCGCGAGAACACCTTGTAGTCGGCGCTCCAATCCTTAAATTGGAGCCCGGCGGCGCAGATGGCATTCGAGGTCAGATGGAGCCGCAGACAGCTCAGCATCCCGAATGTTAAACGGCGGGCGCGCTCATAGGTGCGGGCCTGCGGAAATAGCTCGCGCCAGGATTCCAACAGCGATTCCAATGTCGATAGCAAGCTCATCGTGAAACGCCTCCTGGTTGGGGAATACGGCTGAAACTTATGGGCTATGAAATATTTGGGCGATTGAGAGTGGAGTCCGTCCGTTGTAAGATCTCGCGCCAGTGGCGTGCCAGCGGATACATCAGGATGTCTTTGCGGCTGACGGGCGATTCGTTGAATCGGTCCATGCGGCCGCGGCCTTGGGTGATGCCCACGGGCAGCCAGTTGGCCGCGCGGTAACAAGTGCCCGGGTAACGATCCCGATCCACCAGTGTCTCCAGCAGCACCGGCCTTATGTTGTACATTTCTTCCCAATCGGGTGCGACCTGGCGAGCCGCCAACGAGAGAATATGGCTGGCCAGATTCCGAATTTCGACCCAGGGGAAAATCAGAAACCGGCTGTTGTTAACCAGTCGCGACAAATTGGTCTCGCGCACCTTGTCGCTCCAGCCGATCCATTGATCGCGCGGCGCCATGCGCCAGCCGGCGCTCTTAAATAAGAGGCAGGCCAGCGGGTGATGGGGTGGATTCCGGCCGTGGACGATGTAGCGCAGGGAAGCGCCATAAGGAACTTTGAAGCCGAGGTAATGATAACGGTGGATGTACTGCCGGAACAGATGGCCTTGCCGCGGTGTTTGGACACGCCGCAGATCCAGGGGAAGGTAATCGGCCAGCGGTCCGTTGATCAACGGTTGCGGATCGCTGGACGCCTCGATTTTGGTCGGGTAGTTTCCCGGTTGTTTGGTCGTTCGCAGTGCCGGCAACGATTCCACCCAGCCGCGTCGCTGCAATTGCCGCAGGAACAGAAAGCATTCCCGGCTCTTGAGACCGCCGTTGGGCCGTCGCCAGTCGAGCAGTTCGCAGATTGTGCTCGCCAACTCAGTCTGGCTCAGATTCGGATAGTCGCCGATGATCCGCCGAAGGAACGCAATGTCGTCCGCGGCGAGATCCTGGCCGCAGAAAGACACTGTGCTGCCGATCGTGACTGGCATGAGTAAGACCGAAATACAGGCCGGCACGATTACTCTAAAGGAAATAGCCGAGAAAGTCCAGAGAAAAATAACAGCGCGTCAAGATTAGAAAATGGCCAATCTCTAGAAGCGGGCTTCGCCCGCTTCGTGCAAGATTTCCCAGATGGCGGTCGTGCTCAAGGGAGTCTGTTTGGTCTTCAGGGCGCTTTCGATGTCGTAGATGGAAAGGTTCTGCTTGCGCATTCCCAGGATCAGATCGCGGACCGCGTCTTTCTTGGGCTGGGAATGAGGGCCGCGCTTACGTTCCTGGAAGAAATCGGGCTTGGAGTTGCGGAAGTGATGACACAAGACACGAAAAGAGCCGGGGGTGTACCCAAAGCGGCGGGAGACGTCGTCCGTGGAAGCGCCTTCGACGAAATAGGCGCGGAGGGCCTCATACCGGCGTTGGGTGGAGGAATCGGGTTCAAGGAAGAACCGGGTTTCCGGAGTTAGAGAATCTGGTGAACTCTCCATAAAACAAAT
>JBJXFL010000177.1:0-4495 GCA_046155405.1 Bryobacteraceae bacterium
GCCGAACAACCCGCCATGTACGCCGACACGGGTATCCCGTATCTCATCCGCTCCATGGAGCGGCTTGGCGCCAGCCGCAAACAAATCCGTGTCCGGTTGGCGGGAGGTGCGCAAATGGTCTCCGACACCGCGCAACTGGCTGTCGGCAAACGCAATCAACTGGCCGCTCGCAAACTGCTCTGGCAAATGGGAGTGCTCGTCGAAATGGAGGCTGTTGGCGGAACGGCCAGCCGCAATCTTGGCCTCCGAGTAGGATCCGGTGAGTTTTGGGTCCAGACCAACGCGACCAGCGAACCGCGTTTCATCGACCAAAATCTATCCATACTCGCCGGGGCGCGTTAGCCTCTGTCTTATTCAATCCCAACACGGAGAATCCCATGCAATCCCTTCGTATTCTAATCGTTGATGACTCTCCCGCCATGCGTGCCTATGTGCGGCGGACCGTTCAACTCGCTTCGCTACCAGTCAAGACGGTCTTCGAGGCCGGTAACGGCCAGGAAGCTCTCGAAATCGTCAACCAGGAAAATGAGGCGCCGAACAGACTCGACCTCGTGTTTGCCGATCTCAACATGCCTGTCATGAACGGCGAAGAGTTCGTCGCTAAGTTACGCGCCAACGAGCGTGACGTCAATCTCCCGGTGCTTATCATCTCCACCGACGCCACGCAGCGCCGCGTGCTTAAGCTTAGGGAACTTGGCGCGCAGGGCTACATCAGCAAACCTTGCCAACCCGAGATGATCCGACTCAGAGTCCACCAGATCCTTGGGGAACAGTAGGAGCCAACCCATGACTGAACCAATGAACACCTCGGATACGGCGTTCTCGGACGCGCCGGAAAATCCCAACGATGTTATGCTGAGCGACGTCGTCGGCGCCGCCCGCGACGTGCTGAATGTGATGTTTTTCAGCGACGTTCTCGAAGAAGCCGAAGCCCCGCCCGCGCCGCGCCCAGACACCCTGCAGGTCTACGTCAGGTTCGATGGCGACGGCGAGGGCGAGTTCCAAATGGAAGTCGACGATTCAACCGCCGAGTCGCTGGCCGGCAGCTTTCTAGGCGCCGAACCAGGCACCCGCCCTAACCCCGAAGAAGTCCAACAGGTCATGGGGGAACTCGGCAACATGGTGTGCGGCGCTTTTCTCAGCCGCTACGAAAAAGATGGTCTCTTCAATCTGAGTTCGCCTACCATCGACCGCGCCAACTCTGCCATGCCCACCGGAGTTGCGCGATCGCTCCAACTGCTCGATGGCACCATGGATCTCCGGATTAACTGGAGCGTTCCGGTCCATCGCTTCAGCCAGCCCGCCTAAGGCTTGCCAGTACGCCGTCCCACGGTTTGCGATATGGCCGCACCAACATCTGTGCTGCCTCCCGGTCGCCCACAATCGTCTCTTGTGCTGCGTCCCAGTTCAGCTTTCGTCCAGTCCGCAACGCGATATTGGCCAAGTGGCATGCCGTCGACACGCGGTGCCCGTCCTCGACATCGGAAACAGGCCGCTGCCGCGCTTTCACGCAGTCGATGAAGTTGCGAACGTGCAAATCGAACTGTTCGTCGGCTGAGCCCGATTCCTTGCGCGCGTCCATCCACGCTCCACGAACCTCGTCGCTAGCCACCGGTCCGCCAACCGGATGTCCCTTGAACTTTGGTATTAACGATGCCGGGTCGATCCTCTTGTCCGCGAAGATCTCAAAGCCGCCCCGGTCGATTGCCAGCGATCCCTTCGTTCCGAAAAACTCCAAACCGCTATTCGGTCTCGGCGCTCCCGCACTCGCCTCTCGATGGTGCCACGCCGCCGTCCAACCGCCGAAATCGTAAATCGCATCCTGCGTGTCCGGCGTCTCGCCGTCGTCTTGCAGCGCAAACCGCCCGCCAACTGAAGCCACCGATCGCGGTCCCGAGGTATCGATCACCCAGTACACAATGTCCAGCGAATGCGCCGCTAGATTTGTCATTTGTCCGCCCGAGTAGTCCCAAAACCAGCGGAAGTGATAGATACCGCGGTGCGGTTCATACCGCCGCGCCGGCGCGGGCCCGAGCCACATGTCATAGTCGAAGTCGGATGGCGCTGCTCCCGGCGGAGGGGACCCGAAACCCGGCATGATGTTTCGCCCCGCTTGCAGCCGCACCGTATGGATTTTGCCTATTCCACCCTCGCGCAAAAATTGCCGCGCCTTGGCATAGTGCCGTCCCGATCGCTGCTGTGTCCCGCATTGGACTACTCGGTTATGCCGGCGCGCAACATCGGTCATCCAGCGGCCCTCGGCTTGAAATAGCGTTAGCGGCTTTTCGACATACACGTCCTTGCCCGCCGCGCAGGCCATCATTGTCATCAACGCATGCCAATGATCCGGCGTCGATACACACACCGCTTGAATCTCCCGATCGTCAAGAAGTCTTCGAAAGTCTTTATAGGCCCTCGCGCGCCCGCCGCATGCCTTGACACCCTCTTCCAGTCGCGGCTGATAAGTCTCCGCCATCGCAGCCGTATCGACGTCTTTTTGGTTCTTGAAATCGTATACATGTTGCGCGCCAATCAAACCGTACCCGATAAATCCAACCTGCACCCGGTCATTGGCGCCCCATACCCGGCCTGCCCCGAGCGCGGTCGCCGCGCCCAGAAAAAAATGTCTGCGTGTGTCGATCATCGCTGGCGATTTTATCACCGGCGGCGCTACCCTGAAGCGATGGACCCGGTGTATTTCAACAAACTAGTTCAAGACGTTCGTCCGTCCGGCAACGTGATCCCCGAACTATTCGCGGCCATCGCCCGCGGCGACTTCGACGCAATGGGCCAATACCTCACGCCAGACATCGAGTTCGTCATCTCCGGCTTGCCCGGCATGGACGGCGCTTGGAGCGGCCGCGACGCGGTCATCGCCGCCACACGCCGCAATTTCGGAATGCTCGCCGAGCAGCGCCCCGTTATCGAATGCCAGATTCCCTCGGGCGATACGACGGCGCACCTCTTCCGCGAGTCCAGCTTGAGGAAGGACGGCCGCGAGCCTTATTCCATGCGCGTCTCCATGTGGGTTACTACTCGCGAGGGGATAGTCTGCCGCGTCGAAGAGATCGCCGCTCCGTGCCAATAGCCAAACTCGCCCTCGCCGCCCTGCTTCTGGCTGTCCAGGCAAGCGCAATCGGCGTGCGCCAACTTGAGATTCGCCTCCCGGCCGGCGAGTCCGCGCGGGTCACTCTCTGGTATCCCTCGGCCTCCTCCGGCCAGCCCGTGCGCATGAGCGACTATCTTCACATGGACAGCCATAAAGGCGACCTCGGCGAAGTGGTGGCCGCGCTCATCGCCAAAGACCCCGCGACGGTCCCCGCCGAGATGCGCGCCGAGGCCTTGACGACTCGATTTCGTGCGGTCCGCGACGCCCGTCCCCGCGCCGGCCGTTATCCGCTGGTACTCTGGAGCGTCCGTCACGGCACCGTCGCCGGACAAGCTTATCTTTCGGAGGCTCTCGCTCGCGCCGGATTCGCTGTTGCTACCGTCGAACCGCTTGCCTGGAAGCCAACCAGCGTGCGCGACGAGGTCCGCAAGCATGTGGCGCTGCTTGAGCAGTCCATCGGCCAACTTGCCAAGCTCCCGCAAATCAACGCCAGTCGGCTCGCCGTCATCGGATGGAGTTACGGCGGAGAATCGGCTGTTCAGCTCGCAGCCCGAAATCCTTCGGTGGCGTTGCTGGTCGGCCTTTCCCCCGACCCATTTCCCAAAGACATTAAGCTCCAAGTTCCCGTTCTATGGTTCGACGAGCGCGTCCCTCCCGAATCCGGCAATGCCGACATCCACCACATACGTCTGAGCGGCACCAGGCAAGGCTGCTTTAACACCGTTGAAGGATGGGTCGCCTCCCGTGTTGGGGTAAAGGCGCCACAGCCGTGGTCCCTGGCCAGCCCCGTTTGCGCCAAAGCCTACGAGCACACCGCCGAAATCGTCGTGCGCAACGCAGTCCACTACCTGCGCACCGCCCGCGCTGGCGCTAATGAACCGTAGTGACCTACCGGCCCCGAACGCTCAACTTCACGGTGTTCGACAAACCGCCATTCACATTCATCTGCAGCACCAATTCGCCCGAGGACAACTGCCCGCTCAAGGTTACGTTGGTTTGAAATAGACCAACACCGCCCGGTGTTAATCCGCTAAAGGTGACCGTTTGCGGTGCGCCGCTCAGTGAGACGTTGGTCGGGCCGCTCACTCGGATCAAACGGTCCAGCGGCGCCGGTTCGCCCGCGCGAACCGTCTCGGTCAGCGTCGCCGCCCCGACCCAATAGATGGTGATCGTCTCGCCGGCGACGGCCGGATTCGCAGGCCCGATTACACTGTTATCCGCTCTTACCGCTACCGCGAAGTTGTCGCCGTAGGTGATAATCCCAGTCCCGAACGCCCGAATGTTCACATAACCAAGATTCGACGACATCCCGTCTCTCTCCACCCGGACCGCCGCAAAGCCTGCTGGGTCTCCGTCGATGACGGGCCTCGTCGATAACCCTTCGGG
>JBJXFL010000132.1:0-2943 GCA_046155405.1 Bryobacteraceae bacterium
GATCACCGCAGCGCTATTCGTTCTCGATATAGTCGCGTATCTGTTTGGGTTGGTGTGGGTGATCGGTAAGGGGAGCGACGGATACGACTCGTTTCAGGATTGGCGGCAGAAAAAGGCTGACGAGCGAATCCGGCGGTCGCTCGGGATTTGAGCTTTCCCTGGCGGGCTACGGGTTCGGTACAAGCCCTTATGTGGGGTTAAGGCGGTGCGGCGCGGTTTGACTTAGGAGGGCGATGAACCCGCTCTCAAAGCGTGCCTACTAAGCCAAGAAGTCATCGACAACGCATGGCCGTGAAAAGCGCCAACCTGCTCGACCGGAAACGAAATGCGTCGGCTCAGTTGATCTCGAACCGGTTCAAGTCGAGTCTGAAATGCGCCTTATTCTCACGAGTCAGAAGCGCGTCGCACCGTGGTCTACCTTGGCTTCGGTCAAGACTGGCAAGAGTGTAAGCGATACGAAGTCCGGACACCGAGCCGGCGTAGGGTCAGCGGGTACCAGCGATGCAAGCCGAGTCGACCAACGAATATCTCTCAGCCGGCTTGATTCGCGCGTCTATTCCTGCAAGCTGTCGCCGTGGGTCTACAATACAAACCAGGCTTTGGTATGCATATCGCCGAACAAGGTGTGTTGTGCGCGGGAACGCCGGGCAGCGAATCGCGAGCGGTGGCCACGTTCCCCAGCGTGACGGTGCTGCCGGATGGCACGCTGCTAGCGGTCTACCGGATCGGCAAGTCGAAAGACTCGGAGGGATCGGTTACCGAACTCCGGCGGTCGCCGGACGGCGGCAGAACATGGAGCGCGCCGGAGACGCCGTTTTCCAACGCATTTCAAGGCGTGCGCGGATCGCTCCAGGTGGTCTACGTGACGCGGCTGGACCGAGGACTATTGGCAACGGCGCTGTGGGTGGATCGCGAAGCGTATCCTGGGCAGCCGTTGTTTCACGCCGAGACCGAGGGCTGCCTGCCGATGCGCATTCTGGTGGCGAACTCGGGCGACGAGGGCCGGTCTTGGTCTGAGTGGCGTGAGGTGGGCGTCACGCTTGATGTAGGTCCGCCGAGCCTCACCAGTCCAGCGGTGCGCCTGGCCGTGAGCGGGCGAATCGTCATCAGCATCGAAACCAACAAGCCGTATCTGGACCGTTCACCCTGGTTGCAACGCGTGGTGCACTGCGAGTCGATCGACGGCGGAGCGACGTGGAGTGCACCGCGCACAGTCTGCCAGGATCCATCCGGCGCAATCTTTCATTGGGACCAGCGCCTGGCGGCGGCGCCTGGCGGCGATTTGCTCGCCGCTTTTTCCTGGACCTACGACAAGGCCGCCAATCGGTACCTGCCGATTCGCCGTCACATCAGCCGCGACGAAGGTCAAACATGGTCCACCGATCAACTCGACTTTGCCGATCAACCCGCGCATCCGGCGGTGCTCCCCGATGGACGCACGGTGCTGGCCTGGGTGGATCGCTACGGGTCGCGCTCCATTCGCGCGCGGTGCGCCAAAACGATCGACGGCGTGTTCGACCCCTCGAGCGAGGTGGTGCTGTATGAAGCCGCCACGCCGGCGCGCCAAACCGGAGACACGGCCGGCATGCTCACCGACATGAGCCTGTGGTCATTCGGTCTGCCTTATGCCGAAGCGCTGCCGGATGGCCAGAGCGTGCTCGTGGTCTATTACGCCGGTGCGGCGGACTGCATGGACATTCGCTGGGCGCGGCTGGCAGCGGCGGGTCTACAATAGGCACGAGATGAGACGACCACCACGCGTGACCCAGCCGAGCCGCCGCGAACTCGTGGCCGCCATACTGGGCGCACCGCTATTCGCCGCACCGGCCAGCGCCGCCCCCACTGCGCCCGTCGCGATCGCCAAATGCCCTTCCTACGATCTGGATCAGGTGGAGTTGTTGAACGGCATGTTCGAACAACTCGGCGGCCTCTCTGGCATCGTGAGAAACAAGACCGTCACCGTAAAGGTGAATCTTACGGGCAGCCCGGCTCTTAAGCTCCAAGGCCGGCCGCTGGGCGTTACGCACTACACGCATCCCAAACAGATCGCCGCGCTAGCGCACTTGCTGGACCGCGCCGGCGCACGCCGCATTCGCTTTGTAGAGAGCGCATGGGCCACCGCCGGGCCGCTTGAGGAATACATGCTGGACTCGGGTTGGAACGTGCGGCAGCTCAAAGCCGTGTCCACGAAGGTGAGCTTTGAAAATACCAACGGCTTGGGCACGCAGAAGAAGTACGTGAAGTTCGCGGTGCCCGGTGGCGGCGAGATTTTTCCGTCCTACCATCTCAACCAGATCTACGACGAGACGGACGTATTTGTGTCGATGGCCAAGCTGAAGAACCACGCCACGTGCGGCGTGACGCTCTCGATGAAGAATATTTTCGGCATCACGCCCGCTTCGATCTACGGCGATGACGCGGGCCGCGACAATCCGAATGAGGCGCCCACCAAGGGGCGAGGCGAGGTGTGCCACGCCGGCAAACGCAATCCTTCGGCGATCGCCGCGCCGGAGCGGAATCCTTCGTCGAGCCGGGCGGCCGAGTTCCGCATGCCGCGTATCACCGCCGAGTTGGTCGCGGCGCGGCCGATCCACATCGCCTTGATCGACGGCATCGAGACGGTGACGGGCGGCGAGGGCCCGTGGATTGGCGGACTGCGGCACGTCAAGCCCGGCGTGATGATTGTGGGCACGAATCCGGTGACCGCCGATACCGTTGCCACCGCGGTCATGGGCTATCAAACGCGCGCGGCCAAAGGCGAAGGACCGTTCCGCAAATGCGACAACACGCTGCTGCTGGCCGAGGCACTCGGAATTGGCACCGCCGAGCTCGGCCGGATTGAAGTACGCGGCGCCGCCGTGGCCGATGTGATGTTTCCCTTCCCCGTCTAACCGATAAAGAGATACAATTAAACAAGTTATCGCCCTTGCCCGGCGAATTGTG
>JBJXFL010000138.1:0-115009 GCA_046155405.1 Bryobacteraceae bacterium
CGATGTGCCAGTGCGAGGTATTTGGTGACACCTTGAAACTCGCTTTCCAGTTTGATCCCGTAAAACGTGGATTTCAATTCTGCCTTCGCCAGTTTAGACGAGTAGGGTTCCCACTCGTTCCAATCGAAGACGGTGAAGCGTGTTCCAGCCGGCAGCGAAGGATCAACGTCGTCTAGTAGACCGCTGTTGTCGTTCTTGAGCCTTGATGCAATGAGAGGCCGCCGAAGTTTGTAAGTGGGTCCAAATTCTAGCATACAAATAGTATACCGCACTGCCAATGGTGAAATGTTAGCGGGTAATTGATTAGCGGGTCCGGGCACAGCCGGGCATCGACGGTGAAAGTCGAAGCGTGAGCCGAAACATCGCCGGAGGGCCCTTTCGGGGGCTGCAACTTCCCAGCCCCAGCGTTTACGCCGCCGGCGCAAACGTTGATTAGCGGAGCATATAGGATGTCTTCCGTTAGTAACGCCCCACGTCGTGTGGTTTTCACATCTCGACTAAGCGGCATTGGAAGCGCTTTGCTCCGACACGGACCCCTGCGAGACCTTGGTCTGGATTTCAAGCTATTGAAACCAATGAAGATACACCCTTGGCCATGAGTGTCCCCGGACCCGCAAACCAAGTACGTTAGCAGCATGAGTGTTTTCAACAAGTTCCTAGTAGCAGTGAACAGTTATTGTCACGAAATCCTGTTTGGACCCAGCACTTCATGAATAACTTTGTCGGGACACCCGATAAGGTTGAAGAATACACGATTGGGTCGCACAACTATCGTAAGGATGTCGTGTGTCACCTGTTGCCGGTCAGTCGCGTCAAGATTATTGAACGCCGCAAGTCCTTTCGGATTCTGTCTAAGCAACGACAAGTCAACCCACTGGCCGCTACATCTGAACTACCAGCCTATATAACCATAACTAGTGTATGTGTCTCCAGACTCGGTGATTCCATAGCGTCGGGCTTCTTTGTGAAGACTACGACCGCATCTTTCCCCGCGCCTCATAGATCGCCGTGATCCCCGCCGCCTTCTTCCCCTATGCCCATCTTCCCCTATGCCCAGATGATTGGCCACCTTAGACGAGGCATGCTGCCTCCTGCGATCCTTAGGAGAATTCGAGATCAGATCGAATCTGGCTCTGGAATCGTTCAAGATATTGTTGGGTAACAACATGTCCTCCATCTACATTGGCGTCGTCGGCCAATTCTCCAAGAAGGCTTTTCAAGATTAAAGATGCTTCCTTTGACAATACAATTGGGGCGAGTTCCGTGACGACCATAAACTTGGCAAGACGCTCGCTATAGTCCTCCAAGTGCTTCTTCACACGCTTTCCGGACTCATTCGCCAATTCACAATTGATCTCGGTCGTGACGAGCGTGGCCATTTCGGTAACGATGCGCTCCGACAAACTCCATTGCATCTCACGCCGCTTCACTCGGTCGGCATGTGCCTGTTGCTTCTCCAAGACGCTAAGACCGTGACGCTGTGTCATCAGTACGCCGCCAAGAGTAAAGATTGCCGTCACAACCGCTGTGGGGACCGTCTTCACATATTCCAGCCACCACGGAGTTACATTGCCACCCTCGCTCTTCATAACGAACGGCTGTGGAATGGTGATCGTCACGGTCGGTGCTGGCGCCGCCTGTGGGACGACGACGGCGGCCTTCTTCTTTTCCTCCGGTTGTTGAGCGACAACAGGAAGCATTAAGAGTAGAGACCGCATGGGTCTGAGGGGCATGCGTATAGCGTAGCGTAACCGATGACGTACGTACTAATGATGAATAACGAGTACCGATCACGATTTCGGAGTTATAATAACGGAATCATGGCCGAACTTCCAGAGCCGACTGTCTCCCCACGATTTATCTTAGACGCTGGCGTATATATGGACAGGTTGGTGGAGACGATGGCACGCCACGTCGGAGATTTGAACGTGTTGCTCGATGCAGCACGGAAGGGAACCTTTAACGAAATCGCTTTGTCACCAACGCAGGGCCAAGTGATAAAGAGTAGCTATCCGACTGTCGATCATTCATTTGGGGCGACTGAACGCAGCGTAGAGCGATGCTTCAAATCTCTTATCGGTTCATTCATAGACTTTCTGGATCAGATGATCACATTGAAAAGGGTGAAAAGCGACGGAATAACCGTGGACCGTGAAGTTCATGGCGGAGACGCTGTGGTCGAGTATATCGAGGAGTATATCGCCAGCGTTCGACTTCAAGTGGCTAGTGATCGGTCTCTTCAGAACATGAGTAAGGTCAATGAGTTTCCAGCTCTTTCTACTTGGGCGAAGGAATGTTTGGAAGGACTATTTGCTCTTCGAAGATGTTACGAACACCACGGCGGTGTCGCTGCAAAAGCTTTCACCATTCACTACAAAGAATTGCTTATTCTGCACAACGATATGCAGATCATGCAATTGCCGCATCCTTTTGAAGCAGGGGCGAAGATAGGACCACAAATAGTGACACGACAACGTGTCGTGCTAGATGGCACTAAGCCATCGCTCACCGAGAGTGAAACGAGGCACATTGCATTCACGTTGCAATCAATATTGGCAAGCGAAGTTGTTGTGGCGCTTTATGCCAAGTAGCGCTTTCTCCATGCTACACCCTCGACAAATACTCTCCGTAACGTCTGACCTTTCAGGCCGGGAGATCAAATGTTCCAACAGCCTCGACGTGAACACCAATTTGGGCAGTACCCTAATCCGAAAAGACGGAATCCATCGAGACATCCCAGTCCTTTCTACGGCCATCATCGCCTACAAGACAGCAACCGTAAAGATGAAGCAGCCAATGGGGTTCTGGACTCGTCTATTTGCAGAAACGGAGGACAAGAATGTTGGCCCGGTCGGCATCACATTGGCCGCATTCATCGCAGCCATCGAGTCTGGTGACTCAAGTCCGATGATGCTGTCCCTCGTCACGACAGCCGGAATCAATTACATGGCCGCTGATTTCCTTTCCGGTTCGTCGGCACGCATCAACGCCTTCAATTACATCGACTGCGGAACGGGAACCACGGCAGCAGTGATTGGTGACACAGCCCTTGGCACGGCAGCAGGGACCGCTCGTGTCAGTGGGACGCAGAGCGACCCCACTGCCGGCCAATACCGTTCCGTTGGTACGGTAGCCTTCACATCCACACTGGCCATCACAGAATTCGGAATTTTCAGCGCATCGACCCTGGTAGCCGCAGCCGACAATGACGCCAAGGCGCCGTTGCGCTTCGTCATTAACGAATCAATGGCGAAGTCGCTGTTCCCCGGCGAGGATCCGATTGGGCGCAAGATCGTCGTCCTGATGAGGGCGGAGAATCCACCGGGCGAGATCGTCGGAGTTACGGGCGACATCAAACACGCGGGCCTGGACGCCAAAATCCGGCCCACGGTCTATTACCCGCAGGCGCACCTGTTCTTCAACTTCGGCACACTGGTCGTGCGGGCGAACGGCGATCCGGCGGCGCTGTCACGGCCAGTGGCGAATCTGATCCATGAACTCGATCCGGAGTTGGCGATTTCCGAGATGGGTACGATGCGTAGCTGGATTGACAATTCCGTGACGCGTCCGCGATTCCAGGCGCGGCTGGTGGCGGGCTTCGCGGCGTTGGCGCTGCTGCTGGCGGTGATCGGCATCTACGGCGTCGTGTCGTACGGGGTGACGCAACGGACGCATGAGATCGGCGTGCGCATGGCGCTGGGCGCGCAAAGAAGCGACGTGGCGCGAATGATCCTCCGCCGCGGGGCGAGGCTGGCGGTGATTGGCCTGGTAATAGGAACGGTGGGCGCGCTGGTGTTAGGGCGGTATCTGGAGACACTGCTGTTCGAGGTAAAACCGGCGGATCCGGCGACGCTGACGGCGATGGCGGCTCTGCTGCTGGGCGTAGCGCTGGCGGCAAGCTACGTGTCGGCGCGGCGTGCGGCGAAGATGGATCCGCTCACCTCGCTGAGATATGAGTAGCGGACCTGGGCCTTGACACGCTCTATCCCTTTTTGATTTGATAACTTCGTTTAAACCTCCGCTAATGGAAATCTACTACCCATGACACGACGTACCGGATTTGCCGCGTGGATTTTTCTTTGCCTGGCCATCGCCTTGCCGCTGACCGGCCAAACTTCAACGGCGACCATCAATGGTTCGATTCGCGACTCGACGGGATCCAGCGTTCCCGGGGCGGCGGTGGTGCTGCGCAACACGGCCACTTCCGTGGAAATGCGGACGCAGAGCAACGACTCCGGTATTTACGCCGTCCTGAACATCCTGCCGGGCCGGTACACGATGGAGGTGAGCAAGGCGGGTTTCCGGACTAACAAGTTGTCGGAGTTCGCGCTGGCGGTGAACCAGACGGCGACGCTCGATATGACACTCGAGGTCGGCGCCGTGGAGCAATCCGTCAACGTGGAAGCGATTGGCGCGGAGGTGCAGAGCTCCACTTCGGAAATCGGCGCGGTGGTCGCGAAGCAGCAAGTGGTGGATCTGCCATTGAACGGACGCAACTTTACACAATTGCTCTCGTTGACGCCGGGCGTGGCTCCGGTGAGCGTATCGCAGAACAGCGGGTCGGGCTTCGCTCATCCGGGTATCGGCGCGTTCATTTTTCCGTCCATCAATGGCCAGACGAACCGGTCCAATTTGTGGACGTTGGACGGCATTAACAACCAGGGCCTGGTGCTATCGACGCCCGCGGTGAGCCCGATTGTTGACGCGATCGAAGAGTTCAAGGTTCAGTCTCATAACGATCAGGCGGAGTTCGGCGGCGCGCTGGGAGGCGTAATAAACGTCGCCACGACCGGCGGCACGAATATGCTGCACGGATCGCTCTGGGAATTTCTCCGGAACAGCGAGTTTGACGCCCGCAACACCTTCCTCCCGAATGTTACCCCGTTCCGCCAGAACCAGTATGGCGCCGCGGTTGGCGGACCAGTGATTATTCCGAAAATCCTGAACGGCAGGAATACGACGTTTTTCCATGGAAGCTACCAAGGCTGGCGATTCCGGCGTGCCAACAACAGCCTGTTCCGTGTTCCTACTGCCGCGAACCTCACCGGCGACTTGAGCGATGAGGCGCGGCCTATATTCGATCCATTCACTTCCCGGGCGAATCCGGCGGGAACCGGATTCATTCGCACGCCGTTTGCGGGGAACCAGATTCCCGCCAATCGCATCAACGCGGGAAACCTTTTCTATGCCAAGACGACATTCCCGGTTGGCGGCGGGGCGATTACCGGCGACCGGAATGCTATCGACCCCTCGTCCTTCAGCCAGGACCAGGAAGAGTACAGCGTCCGTATCGACCGGGTGCTGAGTCCGAAGGACAACGTGTTCTTCCGGCTGAGTCACTCGATGCTGGACCAGGTCGCCTCCGGCGGCCGGCCCATCCTGGCCAGCTTCCGGGAATTTAACGCCATCAACATCGGCACGAGTTGGGTGCATACGTTTAACCCGACGACGATCCTGCAAGTTCAGTTTGGACGGCTGGAAAACACCGACAACAGCGGTACTCGCTTCCGCACACTCCCGGGCGACTTTGCGACGCAGGTGGGCTATCGCGATACGTTTTGCTGCGGCTTCCTGGACGGGCAAACGCTGATGCCCGCGCTGAATATCGACGGCTGGGTGGGAGGCGCCGAAGGCCTTTCGCTGAATCGACCGTCCGACATATGGCAATACAAGTCGACGTTCACGAAGATCAAGGGTTCGCACCAGTTTAAGGTGGGCGGCGAGTGGAACAACATGGATTTCCTGGGTTCTCCGCGGAATGCCAGCGCCACGTATCGCCCGCTGCAAACCTCGAATCCGCAGAGCCCTGGAAATACGGGCAGCCAGTTGGCGTCGTTCCTGCTGGACGTTCCGGACGCGGCCGGGTTCAGGAACCGTTCCACAACGGTACGCCGGGGAGGGCACATGGCGTTCTTCTTCCAGGATCAATGGAAAGTAAACCAGAAGTTGACCGTTAACCTGGGCTTGCGCTACGACCAGACGCAGATTCCACCTTTGGGGCAGGAAGGCAACGAAAACATATTCACCGGCGCCTACGACATGCAACGCGGCGTGTACTTGATACAGCAACAGCCCGGATCGTGCGAGGAATTGAAGAAAGCGCCTTGCGTTCCCGGCGGCCGTTTGCCGGCGAACGTGGAAGTCGATCCGCGAGGCAAGATTTACCATAATTCCACGGACAATTGGCAGCCGCGCGTGGGTCTGGCATATCGCCTTACGCAGCGCACGGCACTCCGCTCGTCGTTCGGCATCTTCTTCGATAACTATGCCGCGGTGGTCCAGACCGCGCAGAACTATTCGGCGCAATGGCCCAGCGTCGGCGAGCAGTTGCAGGAGAATCTCAACAATCCGACGGCGGCGCAACCGACGCCAACCGTTTCCGGGAAGAACCCATTCCCGTCGGGCGCACTGCCTCAGCCCACGCCCTTTGAACAGGTGCAGTGGTACATGGATCCGCGCGCGAAGAACCCGTATTCACTGCAGTGGAACTTCGGCGTGCAACACCAGATCGATAGCACCTCCGTGTTGACCGTGAACTACGTCGGATCAGGCAGCCGGCGCCTGGACATCGGGGGTTTCTACAACGTCGCCACGACACCCGGCCCCGGTGACTCCCGGGCTCGCTCACCGTTCCCGTACATCCGCCCCACTTACTACGACCGCAGTTGGGGGCGCGGTAACTACCAGGGCTTACAGGTACTACTTGACCGTAAGATCCGGAATGACTTTGGTTACATGGTGAATTACACCTACTCGAAGTCGATCGACATCGGCTGCTCGGGCTGGTATGGCGTGGAAGGCTGCTCCATTCAGGACCCATATAAGTTCAACAACGACCGCAGCGTGTCCGGCTTCGATCTGACACATGTACTGACGATGAACTTCATCTATGAAGTTCCGGTGGGAAAGGGCAGGCGGTTTTCGAGCGGCAACCGCGGCGTGGACTATGTGCTCGGTAATTGGCAGATGAACGGGATTATCCGCCTGTCGTCCGGCCAGCCGTACAGCCTGCAGATCAGTGGCGACCTGGCCAACACCGGGAACGCCGGGACTTACCTGCGGCTGAATTTGCTGGGAGATCCGGCGCTCAGTAATCCGGTACCGCTGCGATGGTTCGACAGGACGAAAGTGGCCGCTCCGGCGCCATTTACCTTCGGCAACTCGGGCCGCCACGTCCTACGCTCCGACGGATGGGAATTGTTCGATTTGTCCATGATTCGCGCATTCCCGCTGCCGTGGGAAGGCAAGAGCGTGGAATTCCGGGTGGAAGGGTTCAACATGTTCAACCATCCGATCTATTCGCCACCGAACGCCAACCTATCCAACGCCGCGCTGTTCGGCACGGTGACCGGTATGGCCAGCCAGCCGCGGCAGCTTCAATTGGGACTGAAGATCAAGTTTTGATACTCTTCCCGTATGTGTTGTTTTAGGGTGGCGGCCTGCACATTCCTGGCCGCCTCTTTTCTTCCCGCTCAGCCGAACTGCGAGGCCCCGGGCTCCTTGCAGCGGCAGAAACCGACCGCGCAGAGCCTGAATGCCGCCGGCGGAGTTTTTGCGCAGAAACGGCAGTTCGATTGCGCTATCAAGAATTTTCAAGAAGCCTTGGGACTGGACCCGAAGAGTGTAGAGGCGCACTATAATTTGGGGCTGGCGCTGTTGGAGAAATCCGAAGCGGCGCGGGCGGTTGGCTCGTTCCGATCGGCGTTGGATCTGAATCCGAACCTGGTTCCGGCACGGAATGCGCTGGCTACGGCGCTAGCGGAGGGGAACCAGCTTTCGGCGTCGGCGGAGGAGTTCCGGGCGGTATTGAACCGCGAGCCGGGTAATCGCGTCGCGCTGCGCGGGTTGGCGAGGGTTCTGATTTTGGACCGGCGATTTCCGGAGGCCATTCAAACGCTGCGCAAGGCGATATCGATCGAGCCCAACGAGGTGGGCCACTACCTGGCGATCGCGGCGGCGTTAAGCGAGAACGGGCAGGCGGCAGCGGCGATTGAACCGCTGAAAAAGGCGGCGGCGTTAGCTCCGCGAGCCCCCGCTGTCTGGCTTAACCTGGGAATTGCGCAGGCGAATCTGGAGAGCTATGCGGAGGCGGCGGAGGCGTTTCAGTCCGCGGTTGGACTGGAGCCGGACAATGCGGACGCGCGACTATCGCTGGCTCGCGCCTTGGTTGCCAATCGCGACTACGAAGCGGCGCTTCCACATTTGCGGCGGCTACCGGCGGGAACTGGATTCGAGCCGGCCTATCTACACGGCCTTGCCTTGCGCGGCCTGGGGCGTTATGCAGATGCGGAAGCCCCGTTGCGCCAAGCGGTCCTGACGGATCCGAAACATGCCGATGCGCAGTATCAACTCGGCTTTGTGCTGCAGCGCAACAAGAAGCCGAGGGAGGCGTTGGAGGCCCTGCGGAAGGCGAAGGCGTTGAACCCGGAGGGCGCCGACGCGCGGTTTCTGCTGGCGCAGGTTTTGAAGGAGTTGAACCTGCCCGAGGAAGCGGGCGAGGAACTGAGCGCCGTTCGCGCGGCGAAGCAACAGAACAGTGAACGGCAGATTTCGGACACGACCGCGTCGATGGGTAACAAGGCGCTGGAGGCCGGCGACCCGCGGCTGGCGGTGGAGTTTTACGAAAAGGCGCTGGCGGCCAATCCGCGCAGCGCGGTGACGCATTACAATCTGGCGCTGGCGCATGCGCGTTTGAATGATCGTCCGGCGGAACGGGAGGCGCTGGAAAAGGCGGTGGAGCTGGACCCGAAGTTTGTTCCGGCGCTGAATCAGTTGGGCATCGTACTGATGTCGTCCGGTGACGCGGCGCGGGCGGAAGGGCTTTTTCGAAGCGCTATCCGGGCGGACCCGCGATTCGCCGAGGCCTACAGCAATCTGGGCGTTCTGCTGGGTCAGCGGAACAATGCCGCGGAGGCCGAATCCATGTTTCGGAAGGCCGCGGCGGAGAACCCGTCGTATCTACAAGCCCACGTGAATCTTGGACTGATGCTGGCCAGCCGGAATAAGTTCGTGGAAGCGCGGGTCCCCATCCAGCGGGCGATGGAACTGGCTCCGAACGACCCGGCCGTTTTGAGTTACATGGCGATGATTCATTCGCGGAGCGGCAACGGGAAGGACGCCCTTCCGCTGTTTCGAAAGGTGGTGGAACTGACGCCGCAATCAGCCGGCGCGTATCTGAATCTCGGCATTGGGTTGGCGGATAACTTCGATCTGCCGGGGGCGGTGGAGGCATTCAAAATGGCTGTGCGTCTGGCGCCGGAAGCGGCGACCGCGCACTATAACAAAGGCCGCGCGCAATACGATCTGCGCGAGTACGATCAGGCGGCTGAGGCGTTGGCGATGGCGGCGCGGCTGGACCCCAAACACGCCGAGGCGCTTTATCTGCTAGCGGTGTCGGAGAAGCGACGCAACCGGCCGGCGGCGGCGCGCGCGCGGCTGGAGCAGTTGCTGCAGGTGCAGCCAAATCACTCCGACGGCCTGTATTTGCTAGGGCAGAATCATAGCAACGCCGGGGAAACGGACAACGCTATCCGCTATTGGCGGAAGGCGGTGGAAGCGAATCCCCAGCACAGCGAGGCGATGTACAACCTGATCCGCGCATTGGCGAAGACGGATCCCGAGCAAGCGGCGGCGTTCCGCGTGAAGTTCACCGCGATGCAAGAGCAGAAGCGATTGACGGATCAGGCGGAAACGTTGAACAACTTCGCGCTGGCGGCGGCGGCGAACCGCGATTGGGCGCGGGCCGTGGAGCAGTTGACGGAGGCGCTAGAGGTTTGCGGGGAATGCCGATCGCGGGCGGATCTACATAAGAATTTAGGTTTGATTTATGCGCGTTCGGGGGAGACGCAGAAGGCGGTTCGTGAACTGGAGACGGCCCGGGTTGCGAAGCCGGATGATGCTGAGATTCTGTCGGCGCTACGGGTATTGGCGCGTTGACAGTGATAGCACCTATGCTATCATCGGAATGAAGCGTGTACCGAATCGTGATCGACACAAATGTACTGACGGGCGCGATGCTCTCCCGGTCTGGGGACAATCGGCGTGTATTGCGCGCCTGCCTGGAAGGACGTCTGGTGCCCATGGTCGGGCAAGCGCTCTTTTGCGAGTACGAGGACGTTCTATCCAGGAGAGAGCTTTTCCACGGATGTCCGTTATCCCCACTGGAGAGGGCTGATTTGCTGGATGCGCTTATGGCTGTAAGTGAATGGGTTAAGATCTACTATTCGTGGCGTCCAAACTTACGAGATGAGGCCGACAATCATCTTGTCGAACTTGCCATCGCTGGTGGGGCCGACATGATTGTTACCCATAACGCTCGCCACGTTCTGTCCGGGGACCTCCGTTTTCCCGGTCTTCGTATTGTCAAACCGCTCGAGCTATTGAAGGAGCTACCATGAGCACTCTCACCCTCCGCATCGATGAAGAGAAACACGCCCGCCTTCGGCGGCTGGCGGCGCTGCATGGTGTGAGCATGAATCGGCTGATGGATGAATTGGCGACGATTGCGCTGTCTCAGCATGACGCCGAGACGCGGTTCCGGGCCCGGACGGCGAAGGGCTCAACGAGTAAGGGGCTGAAGGCTCTGGCAAAATTGGACCGGCACTTCGCTACGACGGCAGGGCGGTAAGGGCCTTTCTTACCAGACAAACCGCAACGCGAGTTGCACGTCGCGGTTGTCGTTGATTGTCTCCGTGATGGTGCCGAACTGCGGCGTGTTGAAGGTGCGGTTGGGAATCTGGAACTGAGGCATGTTCAGAATGTTGAAGAACTCAGCCCTGAATTGGAGTTTGCGCCGGGCTTCGCCGTCGAAGGCGAAGTCCTTGAACAGGGAGAAATCGAAGTTGGTCCGCGAGGGGCCTGTGCCGACCGTCGTTCGGACGCTGGTGCCCGTATGGACGAGAAACACGGTAGCCGCCGGGACGGCGGACGCGGTGGCGTCTAGCACTTGCCCGGTGATCATTCCGGTGTCCTGTTGGGCGAAGGTTGTGAGAGCGAAAAGGAAAAAAGACGGTGTGATGAAACAGGATTTCGTTTTCATTTGCGCATTCTACACCGTGAAGAGGTTGGCATTTCGAGGGGAAATCGATCTCCAGTGCTACCTGGTCTAACGAATCCGGATCACATGACGGCTGAAAGCCGTCTTTGGAAAACCCATCCAGCGCAAGGGACCGAGCAGCGGTTCCACCGGATCGTCGCTGGCGACGCGGAGATAGATACGTTCGCCGGAACACAGTTGCGGCTGGGCGGTCGGCTCCCGCTCCGTTCCACTGGCCTGAGGGCAGGCATACTGTCGCGACAACGCAACGGTTATGCGGTTAATTCCAGACTCGTTCCGGACTTCTTCCTGCAGGGCTTGGGAGAACCGAAGAAGCGAGTCCGCGTCGGCGGCAACATAGCCGGGGAATGACGGGGCGAGCTTGGCAACGGTCAAGCGCGCGGCTTCCTCCATCTGCGTTTGACGCCAGAAATAGACCGAAAAGTCTCCGATACCGATGAACAGGATCAGGGCGAATGGCAGCGCCATGGCGAACTCCAGAAGCGCGGCGCCGTGATCCTTGCCAGACCTTTTCATATACCGACCGCCGCACGGGCGCGAATGGCGACCGGTTCCGGCCGAATCATGCGCATGAAAAAGACGCCGGTGTCCCGCTCGACCAGCACCGCTGTCTTACCCTCCCGCTGTTCCAAATGAATGGCGACCGAGTTCGCGCCGTGGCGATAGCCGTTCAATGCCGCCGTCGCACGGGCGGTTTCCACCAGATAAGGGACCGGTGCGGACGGATTCCGCTCCAGTTCCATCGCGACTGAGGCCGCGACAAGATTGGCGGTAGTCTGGGCGTGAGACCGAGCCCAAAGGAGAGACATCGAGTCAACCGTGAGGCCGAGCATGGCCGCCCCGGCGAGCGTAAGCAAGAGAGTGAGCAGCAGAGCGCTCCCTCCCTCCCGCCGTATCCGGGTCTGTATCATCATTCGCCTCTTCGGGCATATCGTCTGGAGCGCGGACAAACTTTAGGCTGGTGGCCCGCCAGGCGGTCTGCATTTCTTCCCATACCGCGTCCCAACCGGTTTCGGTACCTTGCCGCCGCGCGGCGATGCTCATTCGACCTACCAGCGCCCGATCCTGCGCCAGTTCAACGACGAATTGTATGAAGGCCGAGCCGGAATCGGCGATGAAACCGGTCTCCCCGGAGCGAACGATGAATTTCGGCCCGCCGTCGGCCGTGACCACAGCCGGAACGCCGGAGGCGAGCGCCTCCAAAACAACATTGCCGAACGTATCGGTCCGCGACGGAAAGACGAAGATATCCATATTGGCGTACGCCTCCGCCAGCGCTTCGCCCAGCAGAACTCCAGGCAGGACGGCCCGCTTCATTTCTCTTGCCAGCCGTTCCTTCTCAATCCCGTCGCCAACGATGAGGAACCGGTAGTTCGTAATGCCCGCGGCGATGAGGGCAGCTTCAATCTCACGCAGAAAATAGACGTTCTTTTCGATGGTCAGCCGGCCGACGTAGCCGATAGTCAAGGCGTTGTCCGTCCGGCGGCGGCGAGCTGGAGTGAAAAGCGTCGTATCGACGCCGCGGCGCATCGGAAACCCCGGTCTGTCGCAGAATCCGGCGAGCAGATCCAACAGTTCCCGGTTGGGCGCCATCACGCTGTCGGCCAGTTGGTAGAAATAGCCCAACGCGCGCATCGAACCCAGTTCGGCGACCCGTCCCAGCCCACGTCGCAACCGGCCAGGCAGGAATGGCGTCACCTTTTCCAACCGGCGGCCGGCGTATTCATGAAGATTGGTATGCCAGGACGCGCAGATGGGAACGCCTAACGCCTTGGCGACTACGACGCCGAGCGTGCCGGCGTCGCCCGGACCGGTGATATGCAGAACATCGGGCGCAAACGCGCGCAGCCGGCGCTCCACTTCAGCGCGGTGCCGGTAGAAGAGGAGGTCGTAGCGAAAATCACGGTCAACCGCGAAGCTGGCCGGGCCGCGGCGCAGTTCGCAGCGCGTGACGGAGCCGGAAATGGTGATCTGGTTCTCCGCTCCGCCGTGGACGACGAAGAAAGGGCACTGATACCGTTCGGCGAGCGCGGTGAGCGTGCGGCATGTATGAGCGACGCCATTCACTTCGCGGAACGAGTCGGCGAAAAAGGCGACTCGTGGAGTATTCATCCGGCGGGATTCTCCTGGCGTTCGGCGAAGGCGAAACGCAGGGCGTTGCGCACGCTCTGGTGTTGAAAGATGCGCATGGCACCGATAAAGTTTCGCACGATGCCGGGACCGGCGCCCTGCCACATCGTCGTCAGGCTACAGGCCCGGCCATCGTCATTCTGGAAAAAGATGCGGTCCGACCACAACTCCCGGCCTGGGTATTCGGGGTAGTCGCGGAGGGCGTCCCACATGGTTTCGGCGCAGCGAACGTTATGCGGCTCGCGGTACTGGGGGAGGAAAAGCACTTCGCTGGTCTTGTCGACGCGAACTTCCTGGGCAAACTCGGCGAATGAACCGGCGTTAGTGAGATTGATGTTGGCGTTGGGTTCGCAGCCGTGCCGGTCGCCGCCGGAGAGTGCGGGTAAACCGAAGGCCGCGGCCATCTGAACGATCCGGCGGTTTTCGGCCCAGGGACGCAGGCCGTTGAGCTCCAGCGCATGGAGGAAAGGCGCAAAGCGGTGGATGAATTCCCGCACCATGACCAACTGCGCGGCGGGTCCGATGCCGCCTTCGTCCCAGAGCGGGTGGTTAACGACGGTGAGCACGCCGGGCATGGCATGGAGGCCGGCGAAAATATCGCGGAGAATGTCGATGCGGGGGCGGGCGGTCCAGAAGGCGAACAGGCGCATCCAATCGCTGGCATCCGCAGGGGGCAAATTGTGGACGCCGATGTGCAGGAACGAGTGGGCATAGGGGACGGTCCATTCGACGGAGACGGGCGCGTCGATGGAGAGCAGTTGAAGTTCGCGGCCGGCGTCAATGGAGTCGTGGTCCGTCAATGAAACGATCGGCTCCAGGCCGAGATCCTGGATTTGTTTGGCCTCCAGACGAAAGGCGTCGGAGGCGGGAAGGGGCGGCGTCCACCAGGCGCGGTTGTAGTCCAACTCGCGCCCCGTCTTACGAAGGAACGTTCGTTCATGCCGTCGAATGATGTCGGCGACAATAGGAATCCGATAGGCATGGCGAGGCAGGAAAGCCATGTTTTCCCGGGAGTGGAGCGTGTGAGAATGCAGCGAAACCCCGCTGCGAAACGGCGCGGCGGCCAAGCGATTTTTCCAAAGCTGGTGAATGTGGGGGGGCATTCACTCATAGAGTGGCTGGCTGGCAACACAACGAGATGTTCGTAAATTGAACTTCGCGTTTCAGAGGCGATAAACTTGCGGGCGGCACCGCCGGACGGGAGCCTCGCCGTCGATCCGCTCCGCCCTGCGATTGATGAGTATCCTGGCGGGCGGCATACTGTAAACGACACTTCCAACGGTGGGCGGAGTCGTTGCTACCGCACCTATACGGGGTTCCCGAAACGTTCACAATCCCTCGGGAGCCGGGCTTTTGTTTCGCGTTTCAAAGCCGATAAAACTCGCGGGCCGTGCCGCCGAGAAGCTGTTCGCGCAACTCAATCGGCATGGCGCCGAGAGACTGGGTGAACGCGGCCAGCGTCTCCTTCCACGTACCGCCTCCGTAGGGCCAGCCGGAAGCGAACATCAGGCGTTCCGGGCCGGGATGGCGCAGCAATTGCCGCAGCAATTGGGCTCGTTCCGGAGTAGCCGGCAGCCGAAATCCAGTCAGCTTGACGTAGACGTTGGCTGGAAGGTCCGTCGCGCCGCCAACGCCCACGAGCGCGACTGGTATATCGGCGGTGAATGGCCAATGTTGCACGTCGATTTCAACGGCGAGACGGCGCTGTTGCAATTCGGACAATGCCGCCGGGGCGGGGTGGCTGAGGTGAACGGATGTGATGAACGAGTGCGATGGCAATTGAGCGAGTTGCTCGGGGTGAATGCGGGGGACGACGCGGCGTATGTATGGATGTTGAGCGGCGAGCGCTAGGGCGTCGTCAATCGAGCCATCGTGCGGGATGTAAATGGACCCGGTGAATTTGTTGCGAGCGAGGATCTTGCCGTACCAGTCCGGACCCTGGTGCGGCGGGGCAAACGAGTGCTGGGCATCGATCCGAAACATAATGAAAGGAAACACTCCTGCGCGCCGTCTAAGAAATAGACCGTCTGTAAGCAAGGATACTTCGACTCATGCCGCTTCGCCTGTTCCTGACCGCTCTATTGCTGGCCGCGGCCGGCTGTTCCCGTCAACGCGCGTCGGTGGCGGTGGACGCCGCGCTCTTGATCCAAGTACCGGCGGACTCGATCGCGCTGGGGGCGATGCGGGTGAAGGCGCTGCGGCAGACGGCGGCGTGGAAAAGACTTTTGGAACAGCCGGGGGTGAACGCGCAGTTGGAGAAGTTGGCGGCGGAAACGAGTTTTGACGCGCGGAAGGATCTATGGGAAATCCTCTGGTCGACCGATGGCAAGGAGACGCTGGTCTACGCGCGAGGTGAATTTGCGCCGCTGGGGTTGGAACCGAAGATTGAGCGGGAGGGTGCACAGCGGATGAATTATAAGGGTTCGATGCTTTTGGGGAACGAAGAAAACGCGGTGTGGTTCGTAAACTCGTCGACGGCGATCTTCGGGCACACGGCGAAGATCCGGTCGATGATCGATTCGCGCGATGCCGGCAAGGTGGGCCCGGCGGCGGCGCTGCGCGAACGGATCGACGCTTTTCCGCCGAATTCGCACTTCTGGTTCGTGGCCGATGCTAAAGCGCTGCCGAAACTGCCGGAAGCGGACGACGCGCCGGCGAGCGCGCTAGCAATGAATTTTATGCAGAATCTGCCGAAGCTCATGCAGGCGGTACGGATGGTGGCCATGCACGCGAGCCTTGTCGACGGGATGGCGGTGGAAACGACGGCATTTTGCGACAGCGAAGCGGGCGCGCGACAGGTGCACGACTCGCTGCGAGGAATTGTGGGCATAGCGCGGATTGGGCTGCCGGAAAAGCAACGGACCATGCTGCTGCCCCTGCTGGATGCCGTGGAGGTGGCGCAGCGGCAGACCGAGGCGTCACTTCGGGCGCGCCTTACGGTTCAGCAATTTGAGAATATGCAGGCGTTGCTACTACCGGGGCCTACCCCGGGCAAGGCGATGGACTGATTCCTTCACGAACCCGTGGCGGTGGCCGATACGAACTATGTGAGTATCGAATCTCCACTTCGCCTCCCGCCCGGAAGCCTTCGTGCGCTGGCGCTTCTTGCGGGATTGGTCCGGATCGTCCACGGGCAGGCCGCCGGCGAGGATCTGTCGATTGAGGAGATCCTGCGGACCCAGATCACGAGCGTGGGCCGCAAGGCGCAGCAGGTAGCGAAAGCGCCGGCCGCGGTGTACGTCATTACGCAGGAGGACATTCGCCGCAGCGGGGCGACGAACATCGCCGATCTGCTGAGAATGGCGCCCGGCCTGGTGGTGGGGCGGATCAATGGGTCGTCGTGGGTGATTTCGGCGCGCGGCGACGCCCGGCAGTTCAGCAACAAAATGCTGGTGATGATAGACGGACGAAGCGTCTATGGACGATTGTTTTCGGGCGTTTTCTGGAACGTGCAGGATGTGCTGCTGGAGGATATCGACCGTATTGAAGTGATTCGGGGCCCCGGAGCGGTAATGTGGGGATCGAACGCGGTGAACGGCGTGATCAGCATTATTACGAAGAAGAGCCAGGCGACGCAAGGCGGACTGGTAACGCTGGGGGGCGGGACGGAGGACCGGGCGTTCGCCGGGTTTCGATATGGAGGCCGGCGGGGCGACCGGTTAACGTACCGCGCCTGGGGAAAGTTCAACGCGCGGGAGTATATGAGAGCGGGGTCGGCGATTTACCGTCCCGACCCGGACTATTCCCAAGCCACGCGGTACCTGCAACGAGAGATGGGCGGAGAGGCGGACCATGCACGTTTATGGCGCACCGGCTTTCGCATCGACTGGGAGAAATCGGCGCGGGATACCGTGACGATGCTGGGTGAGCTTTACGAGCAGAGCTACATGCAGAACCAGTGGGAACTTTCGCCGCAGGGACAAGTGCTGCGCTATCCGTCCGGCGAAAAGCCTTGGGGCGGAAATATCCTCGCCCGTTGGACGCGCGCCACATCGGGCGATCAGGATACGACAGTGCAGATGTGGGCCGACCACGCCGCGCAATCCGGCGTGCTCTATCGCTTGGCGGCAAGTACGGTCGATGCCGATGTACAGCATCGCCGTCTGTTCTCGGAAAACAACGAAGTGCACATAGGCGGCGGCTATCGGCTAACCGCCGACATGATCAAGAGCGACGCGTTCCGGTTCCGGCAAACCAGCCGCTCCGACGGCCTGTGGAACGGAGTGATTCGCGATGAGCATCATCTGCTGGGACGAAAACTCATGGTGTCGGCCGGAATTAGAGGCGAGCATAACGGCTACACGGGTTTTGAATATCAACCGTCGGCGCGGCTGATGTTTACGCCGGTGAAAGAACAGGCTTGGTGGCTGGCCTGGTCGCGGGCGGTTCGTACGCCATCCCGGTCGGAGCACGACTTAGACAATCTTCCTTTGGGAATCACCTACTTTCAGCAGGCTCCCTTGATACTGCAACTTCGGGGCAATAGCGCTTACCAATCGGAGCGCTTAAAGGCGACCGAGGCGGGGTTCCGCTTCCAGCATCGCCACCATTGGTCGGTCGATGTGGCGCTGTTTGACAATCGCTACACGCGCTTGAGCACTTTGGAGCTGGGAGAACTGCATCTCCAATTTCAACCGGTGCTCGATCTTCGCCAGGATCTTTTTTTTGCGAACGGGCGGAGCGGTATCAGCCGCGGCGGAGAGATCGCTTTCTCGGTAAGTCCGCGACCCTGGTGGCGTTTGCACGGATCGTATTCGTACTTGCGGGGGACGTCCGACCCGGATCCGGAACGCCAGTCGCTCGACGGGCGGCATTACGGACTCGACCCCGCGCATCAGGCGAAGCTGCGGTCTTTCTGGAACCTGGGACGGCGCTGGCAAGCCGATGTTTCTCTGTTCGGAGTAGGACGTGTACCGGAGCGGCGGGTAGCGGGATACTTGCGCGCCGACACTCGCCTAAGCTGGCGGCCAACCCGAATGCAGGAATGGAGTTTTGTGACGCAGGATCTGTTTAACAACGGCCGTTTGGAATGGGAGCCCGATCTATATGTGTACGCGATCCCCACGCGCCGCGCGGTTATTCTGCGTTGGACCGCGCAGTTCTAAGTCTTAAAAGGTTCTGTATCCGTGATTTCACCGCGCACAATCCGGCAACTTCGCCTGCTCACAACCCTTTTGGTTGCCGCCGGGGCGGAGGCGCAGATCGGCGTCGGTCCGCCGCAACAAGAGGACGACTTGCGCGCGGCGCTGATCCTGGGTTTTGCGCGGTTTACCGAATGGCCCGTTGAGCTTGAGGGGCCGATCGTGATCGGCGTCTTGGGCCGGCCCGGCATCTCGACCGCTTTGGAACGGGTGTCGGCCGGAAAAATCGTGAACGGACGTAGCGTCGTAATCCGGCACTTGCGAAATCCGGGACAGGCGGCGGGATGCCACATTCTATATTTTGGCCGTCTGCCCGGACAACGAGTGCCGGAGGTGATGGCGGAGGCCCGCGGTCTGGACGTCAAGACGCCGGTACTCGCTATTGGCGAAGAGGACCGTTTTCTGTCCGACGGGGGCGCCGTCCAACTTTTTGAAGAAGACGGGCGGATGAGCTTTGAAGTGAACCTGAGGTCATTGCAGCGGGCGAACCTTTCCATCAGCTCCAAACTGTTGCGGCTGGGCTATACGTCGGGTGTTAGCCGTCGCGGGCGGGGTACTCCGTGAGCGACCGCTTTTACCGCGCCTTGGAAGACCGTTTCGCCGACTTGCCGCTGGTGCGGAAACTGGCCGGGTTGACGCTGGGAACTTGCGCCGTGTCCCTGACGCTGGCGTGCGCGGTTTTCGGCGGCTACGAACTGTTGGAGTCCCGGCGGTCGATAGCTGGAGAAATCACGGCGGTGGCTACCATTCTGGCCGAGACCGCCAGTGCGGCGGTGAGTCTGGACGACCGCCGGGCGGCGAATGAAATCCTGTCTTCGCTGCGCTCGGATGTCCGGGTGGAGGAGGCGTGGATAAAGGACCGCCAGGGTGCTTCGGTCGTCCGTTTTGCGCCGGGAGGATCGGCAGTTTCGGCAACGGTAGAACTGCCGGAGGCGGGCGACGGCGCTTTATGGATCGGCGGCCGCGTGCGCGTACAGGTACCCGTCCGAGTGGACACGGAACGGATCGGAACGCTCGCGATACTGGCGCACGTGGCGGGAGGGATGGACCGGGCGAAAACGTACTTCCTCATCGCCGGAGTTGTACTGTTGGTCTCGCTCGCCGTGGCCTGGCTGTTGCTGCTACGCTTGCAACCGTTCATCACGCAACCGGTGCTGGACCTGGCGACGCTGGCCGGGAAGGTCGCGGAGTCGGAAAATTACACGCTTCGAATGCCTCACCACCGGCGCGACGAGATCGGCCGGCTAATGACCGCGTTCAACCGCATGATGGAACAAATCGCCAGCCGCGATGAGCAGTTGGCGCGGCATCGCGGACGGCTGGAGCAGGAGGTGGCGGCGCAGACGGCCGAGTTGGTGAGCGTGAACCGGGAACTGCGCGGAGCGAAGGAACGCGCCGAGGACGCAACGCGGCTGAAGAGCGAGTTCCTGGCCAACATGAGCCACGAAATCCGGACGCCGATGAACGGGGTGCTCGGGCTTACGCAATTGGCTCTGGAGACAGAATTGTCCATGGAACAGCGCGAATATCTGACTGCGGCCAAGAGTTCGGCGGAGTCGCTACTCGGTATCATTAACGACATTCTGGATTTCTCAAAGATGGAAGCGGGCAAGATGCGCCTGGATGAAGCGCCGTGCCAACTGCGGGAAATCGCCGCCGACGCGCTCCGGGCCGTGGCCCTGCGAGCGGCGGAGAAGGAACTGGAACTGCTGTGCGATATCCCGCCGGATGTGCCGGCGACGGTCATGGGGGATCCGATGCGGCTGCGTCAGATTCTGCTGAACCTGCTCAGCAACGCGGTGAAATTCACCACGGCCGGGACAATCATTCTGCGGGTGCGCGCAATCGGCGACAGGATACGGTGGGAGGTGGAGGATACCGGCATCGGTATCGCCGCCGGGAAACTTACCGCCGTGTTTGATTCGTTCGAGCAAGCCGACGGTTCGCATTCGCGCAGGTTCGGCGGTACCGGGCTTGGACTGTCGATCTCACGCCAGTTGGCCGTATTGATGGGCGGCGAGATCGGCGTAGCCAGCGAGCCCGGGCGGGGAAGTTGTTTCTGGTTTATCATCCCGCTGCGGAATGCGCCCGCAACCGCGTCGGAGATCGAGCCCTTGCCCGCGCCCATGAGAGTGTTGGTGGTGAAACGATCCGCGGTAGCCGCGGCGCTCCTGGCCCGGTCGCTGGAGGCTTGCCATTGCCAGCCCATGGTCGCCACCTCCTTTCAGCACGCCCTGCAGTGCGCCGCCGCCGGCCCCTTTGATCTCTATTTGGCCGACCGGTCGCTATCGGATGGCAGCGGATTGGATCTTCTTCGCGCGCTCCTGAGTACAAATACCACCGGAGCCGCGGTGCCCGTGGTCGTGCTCGATGCGTTGCAATTGGCCGACGGAATCGCGGAGGGCCGCGCGGCCGGCATCGACCGTTATCTGCTCGACCCGGTTTTCGAACACGACCTGCGGCGTCTGCTGGCCGGTCTGACGCAGAGCGATTCCCCGGCCGTCGCCGCGATCGCGGATTTTCGCCCGCTCCGGATTCTGCTCGCTGAAGACAACGGCGTTAACCGTTTGGTAGCCACGCAAATGCTCGCGAAGCGGGGACACACGGTCGTCTCGGCGACCAACGGAATTGAGGCCGTCTCGGCTGTTGAACGGGATGATTTCGACCTGATTCTAATGGATGTCCAGATGCCCGAAATGGATGGCTATGAGGCGACCGCCGCCATACGACGGCTGCAGGGCGGCCGGAAGACGTACACCCCGGTCATCGCTCTCACCGCGCATGCCATGAAAGGGGACCGCGAACGCTGTCTGCTGGCGGGAATGGACGATTATGTCGCCAAACCAATTTCCGCCGCCGAATTGTTTGCCAAGATTGAGCGAGTGGTGGCCGGCGTCTTCGCTATGCCTTCTTCACGGGAATAGCGTCGCCAAGGTTGATCGATCCGCCGCCCTCGGAGACGTAGTTCCGATTCCAGTTTGGAATCTCCACCGTCACGTCGCCCTTCACCACGCACTGGCAGCCAAGGCGCGAACGCAGCGTTAAACCCGCCGCCAATTCCACCCTATCCGCTTCGTCGTCTTCAATTTCCGAGAGATTCCGGTCGCCCGATTTCACGATCACGTGGCAGGTTGTACACGCGCAACTGCCGCCGCAGGCGTGTTCCAGGTGCAATCCATGGTTGAGCGCGATATCCAATAACGACCCGCGGAGCCCGTGCTCCCCGTAGGGCATCGTCCCGGGATCGTAATCGATCGTGATGTTCTCGGGCAGAAACGTAACTTTGGGCACTAGCCTATAAGATTAGCCAAATTGCTCCTCGGATGCACCATTCTATTTGTCGAGCATTTTGATCGAATTTGATATCATTCAATTAAGTGGTAATGGATTCTAAATCCCGAAGTGTCGCTAAAGCTATCAGCTATCGAGCCTTCGGGTCGTTGTCTACGGGGTTGATTTTCTTTTTTATCTCCGGCGATTGGCGGCTATCGGCCAGCGCGGGCCTGGCGGATTCGGTGGTCAAACTGGGACTGTACTTCCTGCATGAACGGGCGTGGAATCACATTAATTTCGGGCGTCCAAAGCCGCCTGAATACGAAATCTGATTTTATTTTGGCGGCGGGGTACGGGTGGTTCGGCAGGGGGATGGTACGGGATAGGAGCGGCCGTATTTCCACCTGTGACCCGCTTTCGGGGACGATAGTACTACCGGAACACCCATTGGCGGCCTTTTTTCCGGACGGCGCCGCATGCGGCCGTCGTCCGTGGATCCAGGGACTAGGCGTTTCGTAACATTGGCCCGCGCACTCCGGTTGAGTACCTTCATCAATGTGAGCCGTGCAGCAAGGCGGCGAAACAAATAGAGGAGAACATAGATGCGCATTTCCAATTTTCTCAGGACCGTGACCGTTGCGGGCCTTTTGTCGTTTGGTTCCATGGCGGCGTTCGGCAACGTCCTTGGCTCGAATGACTGCGTTGGCGGTTCTTGCGGCGGAACCCTGGACATTTTCAGTAATCTTCCCGGAACTTTACTGAATTCGAACTCGGTGACATTCACCGCTCTTGACGCTCAGAGTGTGGCCAAATACAGCGGCGTCCTTCGCAGCGCGGTTTACCGCAACGCCGGCAACACCCTCGATTTTTACTACCAGTTTTTGAACGACGCGGGCTCGGTCGATGCGGTTGGCCGTTTGACCATGACCGATTTCGCCGGCTTTTCCACCGATGTCGGCTACCGGATGGACGATATTGATGGCGCGGGCAACTTTACGGTCGCTACCCAGGCCGCATTGAGCTCGGATCGCTCCGCTAGCGGCGGCACGATCGGCTTCAGTTTTGGTCCCGGTTTGAACTTGATTAACCCCGGCGATACGTCGGCCACGCTGGTCATTCGGACGAATGCGTTGGAATACACGGCCGGCTCGGTGACGACCCAGAATGGCGCGGTCTACACCACCGCCGCTTTCGCCCCCGCCGTTCCCGAACCTGGCACCTACGCCATGATGGGCGGCGGCCTGATCGCGCTGGCTTTCCTCCGCCGCCGCAAGTAAGGCTTTGGTTCGGTTTTGGTTCGAAGGTCCTCTCCATTACATTTTCGGCGCCCGGTTCCGCGTAAGCGGCGCCGGGCCATTTTTTTGTGGCGAGGCCGCGCGGAACCCCGCTGATATAATGACAAAACGTGCTTCCTCAACTTGAATCGCGCATTGCCGGCGCGGTTTCACAACACATATTTATCCGTTATGGCGTAGAAATTGCGGTGACACTCGAGCAGCCGCGGCAGGCATCGTTCGGTGAGTTTGCCCTGCCGGTGGCGTTCCAACTCGCCCGTCAATTGAAGAAGGCGCCCCGCGCGATTGCCGAGGAACTGGTTGCCGAGTTGCCGGCTCTCGATGGGGTCAAGACGCTTGAAGTCGCCGGCGGCGGCTACATTAACCTGCGGTTGGATCGCGGCGCGCTCGGCGCGGCGGCGATTTCCCCGGCGGCCGCCCCGGCGGCGGAATCCCACGGCAAGGTAATCGTCGAGCACACGAATATCAACCCGAACAAGGCCGCGCATATCGGGCACCTGCGTAACGCTGTTCTTGGCGATACTTTCGTCCGGATGCTTCGCGCAAGCGGCGAGCGCGTCGAGGTGCAGAACTACATCGACAATACCGGCGTGCAGGTCGCCGATGTTGTGGTTGGCTTTCACTATCTCGATAAGAAGACTCTCACCGATGTAGAAGTACTGGTCCGGGGCGATAAGTTCGATTACCTCTGCTGGGATCTCTACGCGGCGATTTCACAATATTACAAGGACAATCCCGATTCGCTCCAGTGGCGCCGCGATACCCTGCATTCGATTGAATCGGGTGAGGGTGAACTCGCCGAGTTAGCCCGCCTGGTGGCGGACTCGATCGTCGAATGCCACATGAATACCATGTTCCGGTTGGGCGTTCAGTATGACGTGCTGCCGCGCGAGAGCGAGATTCTTCACCTTCAATTCTGGGCCTCGGCGTTTCAGCAGTTGAAGGATCGCCAAGCCATCTATCTCGAAACCGATGGCAAAAACGCCGGCTGCTGGGTGATGCCGGGTTCGGCCTTCGACGAGAATCGTGAGGATGAGGATTCGAAAGTCATCGTGCGCTCGAATGGCACGGTGACCTATGTCGGCAAGGACATCGCGTATCAACTGTGGAAGTTCGGGCTGCTGGGCAAGGACTTTTATTACAAGCCGTTTCGCACCTACGCCGATGGGCATCCGGTCTTTGTTTCGACGGCCTCGCCCGATGGCGCCGCGTCGGTTTCATTTGGGGCCGGACGAAAGGTGTTTAACGTCATCGACTCGCGGCAGAGCTATCTGCAGGACGTTGTCGTCGCCGGTTTGAAGGCATTGAATTATCACGAGCAGGCGGCGAACTCCATTCACTTCAGCTACGAAATGGTGGCGATGTCGCCGCGCGCGTGTGTTGAGCTGGGGATCGAGTTGAGCCCCGAGGATCAGGCCAAGCCGTATGTGGAAGTAAGCGGGCGCAAAGGGCTCGGTGTGAAGGCCGATGACCTGATCGACAAGCTGATCGACTCGGCGTTGGCCGAAGTCGCCAGCCGCAATGGGGACAAAACCGCCGATGAACAGTTCGCCGCGGCATCCGCCATCGCAATTGGCGCACTGCGCTACTTCATGCTCAAGTTCACGCGAAATACCGTGATCGCGTTTGACTTTCAGGAAGCGCTCAGCTTCACCGGGGAAACCGGCCCGTACGTGCAATACGGCGCCGTCCGCGCGGGGAAGATCCTGCAAAAGGCGGGGGAGTTGCCGGATTACACCGCCGTTCTCACCGCCCCCGTCTGTGCGCGTTTGCTCGACGAAGAAGACCTTTGGCAGTTCTTGCTGGCTGTGTCGCGCACCGATCAAGCTATCGCCTCCGCGCTCGCGGCCGGCGAGCCGGCGCACATGGCCCGCTACGCATTCCAGTTGGCGCAGCAGTTCGCCAACTTCTATCACGATTATCCGGTCATCCAGGAAGCCGACGCTGAAAAGCGTGTCTTCTTGTTGTGGCTCACCGTGAAATTTCGAGCGCAGTTGGAACGGACGCTGCACATTCTGGGCATCGACGTGCCGGCGTTCATGTAATCTTCGGAGGATTCCCATGCCAAGCAAGAGCACATTCGGTGCCGCCAAGACGCTCACCGTCGGCGGCAAAAACTACACCATCTACAGCCTTCGGGTACTGGAAGCGAAAGGCGTAACGAAGCTCTCCCGCCTGCCCTATTGCATCCGCGTACTGCTTGAAAATATTGTCCGCAATGAGGACGGCGTGTCCTTCAAGGCGTCCGATGCCGAATACGTCGGCAAGTGGGACACCGCGGGCGCCGCGCAGGACGTCAACATGATGCCCGCGCGTGTGCTGCTGCAGGACTTCACCGGCGTCCCCTGCGTCGTCGACCTGGCCGCCATGCGCGACGCCCTCGCCGCGATGGGGGCCGAACCGAAAAAGGCCAACCCGCTCATCCCTGTTGACCTTGTAATCGACCACTCCGTGCAGGTGGATCACTTCGGTGCCAGCAACTCATTCGAGATGAATACGATTCTCGAATTCCAGCGCAACCGCGAGCGCTACCAATTTCTGAAGTGGGGGCAAACGGCGTTCGAAAATTTCCGCGCCGTGCCGCCCGAAACAGGCATCGTCCACCAGGTGAACCTCGAATATCTTTCACCGGTCGTATTCACCCGAACCGAGGGCGATGAGACCGTCGCCTATCCCGATTCGCTCGTCGGAACAGACTCGCACACCACCATGATTAACGGCCTCGGCGTCGTCGGTTGGGGCGTAGGCGGGATTGAAGCCGAAGCCTGCATGTTGGGCCAAGCCATCACCATGCTGCTGCCGCAGGTTGTCGGTTTCAAACTGCATGGGAAATTAAAGGAGGGCGTTACCGCCACCGATCTCGTCCTCACCGTCACGCAGATGCTGCGCAAGAAGGGCGTCGTCGGGAAGTTCGTCGAATTCTTCGGCGACGGCGTCGCCGCGCTGCCCCTGGCCGACCGCGCCACCATTGCCAACATGGCGCCCGAATACGGCGCGACTATCGGCTTCTTCCCCATCGACGAACAGTCGCTCGCCTACCTGCACCTTTCCAACCGTAGCGAAGAGCGGATCGCCCTGGTCGAAGCCTACGCCAGGGAACAGGGCCTGTTCCTGGAACAAGGCGCGCCGGATCCGGTTTACAACGACACCTTAGAACTCGAACTTTCCACCGTCGTCCCCTCGCTTGCCGGACCCAAGCGTCCGCAGGATCGCATTAACTTGCCCGACGTGAAGGCCAACTTCCTGTCCACTCTGGGGGCCGAACCAAAGGATGCCGGCACGGTGCGGGATGGCGCGGTTGTCATCGCCGCCATCACCAGTTGCACGAACACGTCGAACCCATCGGTCATGGTCGCCGCCGGTCTGCTCGCGAAGAAGGCGGTTGAAAAAGGTCTCGCCACGAAACCGTGGGTGAAAACCTCGCTCGCGCCCGGATCGAAGGTGGTAATCGACTACCTGACGGACGCGAATCTCCTGCCTTACCTCGAAGAATTGAAGTTCAACCTGGTCGGATACGGCTGCACCACTTGTATCGGCAACTCCGGTCCGCTTCCGGACGACGTGTCGGAAGCGGTCACGCGAGAAAAGCTCACCGTCGCCGCCGTGCTCAGCGGCAATCGCAACTTTGAAGGCCGCGTGAATCCGCAAGTGCGCGCCAATTATCTGGCCTCGCCGCCGCTGGTTGTGGCTTACGCGCTCGCCGGCCGCGTCGACACCGACCTGCAGAACGATCCGCTGGGCCAAGGTTCCGATGGCAGCGACGTCTATCTGCGAGACATCTGGCCGACCGACGCCGAAATCGCCGAAACGCTGAAGCTCAGTGTGCGCCGCGACCAGTTCGCCCGTCAATACGCCGAAGTCTTCACCGGTGACGCCAACTGGGCCGGCATCACCGCCGTGAAGTCCGATCTATACGCCTGGGACGACGCTTCCACCTACATCAAGAAGCCGCCGTATTTCGACCAGCCGGTCGATCCGGAAACGTCGATCGGCGACCTCGCCAACCTCCGCGTGCTAGCCACGCTCGGCGACTCCGTAACCACCGATCACATCTCCCCCGCCGGCAATATCGCGAAGGATTCGCCCGCCGGAAAATATCTGATGGACTTGGGCGTGCCCGCACGGGACTTCAACAGCTACGGCGCCCGCCGCGGCAACCATGAGGTGATGGTCCGCGGCACGCTGGCCAACATCCGCTTGAGGAATGCCATGGTCCCCGGCACCGAAGGCACCTGGACCGTGCACGTTCCCTCGGGCGAGAAGATGTGGATCTACGACGCATCCGCGCGATACCTGGCCGCCGGCACGCCGCTGATGATCATCGCCGGAAAAGAGTACGGTTCCGGTTCCTCTCGCGACTGGGCGGCGAAAGGCGTGGCCCTGCTTGGGGTGCGCGCCGTGATCGCGGAGAGCTTCGAGCGCATCCACCGTTCCAATCTTGTTGGTATGGGCGTGCTGCCGCTCGAGTTCATTGACGGCGCTACGAAGGATACGCTCGGACTGACCGGCCGCGAAGAGATTAGCGTCAGCGGAGTGAAGGCGGCTATCTTCGGTAATAAGATCGCGAGCGTCACCGCTACCGCAGCCGACGGCACATCGAAGGCTTTCGATGTCAAGGTGAGGATCGATACGCCGATGGAAGTGGAATATTACCGGCACGGCGGCATTCTGCCATTCGTGCTCGGCCAGCTCGCGGCCCGCTAACGGGGCTTAATTCGGAATCGTCGCGGAAAGCGAAACCACGCCGGGGCCGTGATTGAGCGAGGTTAGCTTAAGTCAACTACTATGGCTACATGCTGCGTGTTCAACTGTTCTTGGCTTGTCTCCTCGCCCAAGCCGCGTGGGCGGAAATACCATCGGCGCCAGGTCAAATAGTAGACGTCGGGGGTTCGAGGCGGCACATAAACTGTAGCGGCTCCGGTACGCCGGCGGTGATTCTAGAGGCCGGATTTCCGGGAAGTTCGCTCGACTGGACAAGGGTTCAGCCGGCATTCGCGAAGTTCACGCGCGTTTGCAGCTATGATCGCGCTGGCTTTGGCTGGAGCGATTTGCACGAGCCGCCTCGCTCCGCCGTTCAGATCGCCGAGGAGTTGCATCTCCTCCTCTCGAATGCAGCCGTCCCCGGACCTTACGTTTTGGTCGGCCATTCGATGGGTGGCCTCTATTCGCGTGCATTCGTCCGAAAGTTTCCGGAGTCTGTTGTGGGCTTGGTCCTCGTCGATGCGACCCATGAAGACCAATGGGATTTTGAGCCGACGGTGTATTGGCGGTTCGAACAACCCATCGTTCAGATACCGCATCCTCCGGTGGAGCGTCCTCCGGATGTCGCGGCCATCTTGCGGGAAATGTGGGCCACCGATAAATGGAATGCTGGTGAACGCCGGGAGCGGGATTCGATCGGCGCAACGATTGCCGACGCCCAAAATAATCGCCGGCGATTGCCGCCGATTCCGCTTGTCGTGCTATCCGCTGGCGCCGAAATCAGATGGAACGATGGCGCTACCGCCGGTGCGTTAAAAAGCCAGCAACTCCAGCGGGAACTGGCGGCCTTGTCACCGTTTGGCAAGTGGGTTCCAGTTCCCGGCATTTGCATCAATCGCAACCGGCCGCGGTGATAGACGCAATCCGGGAAGTAGTGCAGGCCGCGCGGTCTATGCGACGCTCCGAAGCCAAATAATGAGGATCGCCATGCCCCGGACCTCGCCGAGTCTGCGCTCGCAACGATCGGCGTGCCGCGGATACTCGGCCTCAAGATCGTGGAACAAGTCGACGCCATCGCGCATTGGATGCGCGCCCAACACGGCAGGGCATAAGATAGAGGGAGGTGTACAGCATCTCCCATGATCGCGAGGACGAGTCGCCCGAAGCCAAGGCGCGGTGGTTTCGATCGCTCTCGATGGAGGAGCGATTGAGGCACTTTGACGAGTTTACCGAAATGCTGCTGGCGCTCGATCCCGGCCTGATACGGAAGAAAGATGCTCAATCGATACCGGGACGTGTTCGCGTCCTTTCACTCGAATGAATGCCGCTACGTCGTGTTGGGCGGGATAGCGGCAATCCTCTACGGTGTGCAGCGCACGACCTTCGATGTCGACATACTGATCGAACCAACGGAAGCCAACGCGGACAAGGTGATCCGCGCACTGCGGGATGCGGGGTTGGGAACCGCTCACCTCATCACGGCTGAGGAGTTGCTGGCACATGAGATTACGATATTCAAGGACAGGGTTCGCGTCGACGTTCAGACCTCGACGCCGGGACTTACGTTTGACGATGCGTGGAAGAACCGGCATGAGTTGTCGCTTGGAGGACCGCCGTTTTTCGTCGTTTCCAGGGACGACTTGATCCGGTCTAAGCTCGCGGCCGGGCGGCCGATTGACTTGAGCGACGTCAAACAGCTTCGGGCGAAGGAGTAAAGTGGCGTTTCGATGACGGTCCGTCGCTCATGTGCGGCGCGGAGAGCGAGTAGCAGTCAACCACGCGTGATCTAATGCCCGTCCCGTAACGCGCCTAACTCCACCACGGCTCGCCCGGAACTAACTGGCTCTTCAAATAATCGAAGTCAAACTCCAGTCCCAACCCCGGCGCCGTCGGTACGGTCAACTGGCTGTTCTTCACTGCCGGCGGGTTTCCCTTCACCATCTTCTCGACATGCCGCGTCGGCCGGCCCATCGCGCTTTCGCTGCGATAGAAGTTATGAATTGCACTGCCAAAGTGCGCGCTGGCATAGGTCAGAATGATCGATCCGACATTATGGAGCGCCACCGGCGTGCGCGTTTCATACGCGTAATCGGCAATCTTCCTCGCGCCCGTTATGCCGCCGCAGAAGGCCAGGTCGGGGTGGATGATGTCGCACGACTGCGCGTCGATAAACGGCTTGAATCCGCGCACCATCTCGAGCTTTTCGCCCGTCAGAATCGGCACCCGCGTCGCCCGTTTTAGCGCCGCCCAACCTTCGTGATGCGGCACATTGATCGGGTCTTCCAAAAACAGCGGATTCATCGGCTCCACCGCTTTGGCGATAGCGATCGCGCTCGGCGTATCCGGCTCGTTATGGCAGTGGACGGCGATGTCGATATCGTCTCCCACCGCCTCGCGTACGTTCATGTACGCCCGCGCCACTTTGCGTATTTGTTGGCTCGTCAGCGTCACCGCGTACCGCGCCGATGGCACGCCCAGCGTGCTGTCGATATTGATCTTGAATGTGTTGAATCCCTCGGGCGCCGCCTTAATTAATCCCGCCCATTCCCGGCAGGAACCCTTGTCCAACATATTCAACTCCCGGGAGCCGTGCGAATACATCGGAATCGCATCGCGAAACGGTCCGCCTAGCAGCACATTGACCGGTTTTCCAAGCAGCTTCCCCGCCAAGTCCCACAGCGCCATATCGATCCCGCTGATCGTTGGAATGTGCGCCATGTAGGTGTGCATCAGCGTCGTCAGATTGTGGAAATGAACCTCAATCGCCAACGGATCCTTTCCCAACAATTGCGGCGCCATCGTCGCAATGCGCGCCCGCGCCATCGGCCCGGTCGCGCCGGCTTCCCCGTAGCCGGATATGCCCGCGTCGGTGTCGACCCGGATTAGGCAGTTGCCGACGATGTTCTGTATCGCCATCGCTTGGATGGCTGTGATCTTCACTTTCCCCTGAATCGGCGCGGCCGCGCGCGCCAATGCGGGGAAGAGCGGCAGGGCCTTCAGAAGATCGCGTCGAGTGAGTGACATGCGGGCAAATCGTATCACGTTCCGACGCGGGCTAAGGATCTTTTGCGCAGAAGGTCACCACGCCCGGCGGTGGCGGCGTGTTCCAGACAAGCCTGGATGCCGGTTGGGAAAAGGTAATCTCCATCGCCTTCTCCGCAACGTCGGGCCCGTATGGAAAACACGTGATGTAGATCGGCCCATCGGTGGTTCTGGCCAGCCGCAAAAGATCTTCCGTGGCCGCCGCGCGCTCCAGGAACTGCTGCCGCTTCTTCACCCAAATGTAGCCGGTGTTGTGAGCGACCAACGCCCCAAGCAGCACGGGCAACACCCACCGATGCGCCCGGAATCGCGCACGTGTAGCCAGCAACCCCGCGGCCACAAAAAAGCCAACGCCCGCACTAGCGAGATACGTGTGCCGGCTCGGTACCACCGGCATGTACATTAGAAACGAAAACGGCAATATCGTAACGGTGATCCACAGCGCCGCGGGCAACAAGGAGCGCCAAGCCCTCCCCCGCCACAATGCAATGGCCGCAACCCCCAGCAATCCCCACACCCAAAACATCCGCCCGATGCTCCTTGCCCACGTCATCGCAAACGGCGCTTCCAACGAAAACGTGCCGTCATTCAGATGCAAATGACCGGACCCAGCCGCGAAAATCGTGGCGGCGTAGATTGCCGCCGTCACCGCCATTGGCGCCACGCGCCACACGCTCCGGCCGCGTTGATAAGCCATCGCCGCCGCGATCGGAACCAGCACCACGGCGGCCTCCTTGGACAACAGCGCCAACATAAACGACCCCATCGCCAGCCCATAGTGCACCGTCGAACCTCTCCGCACGTGGGCGTCCCAACTCAATAAAAAGCATCCGCAAAAAAAGAACAGCAGCAGTTCCGGCAAAGCCGCGTACCACATCACCGCTTCCTGATGCCCCCTGTAAACGGCGAAAAACGCGGCTGCCAGATATGACCGCACGCCGCCCATTCCCAGCCGTCTCCCCACCAACAGTAGTAGCCAGGCATTCACCACATGCAGCGAAACACTCGATGCGTAGAACGCCAGCGGCGCGGTCCCGAACAACTGTTCGGTCCAGTGCGTCATCAAAATCGACGTTGCCCGGCAGCGATACAACGCATCCTCAAAAAGGTTTCCCCACGCCGCTATCGGCCCGTACTTCCGCCCTAGATCGATCTGGATATAGTCGTCGGAAACAAACGGCTGCACGAAAACAGGCAGGTATGGGATCGTCGCCAATAGGCCCAGAAGGGCGAAGACGAGTATCCTCGGGCGCAGCGATGAATAGACTGCCGCCCTCCCCTGCGCTGCCAGCGGAGGCGCCTGTGTTAAAACTTCCCCAGTCACGATGTGATTTAAGTAAACACGAAGATCGCGCCAAGTGCAATACAGTAATTGCTGTAATCGCTTTAGCTGCGAGGGTCCAGGCGGATCATCGAGATGCTTACGGTGAAGGTTCGATCATCAGTCGAGACGCGCCACGACGGAGACGCATCGATTTGGATCGCATACTCCGGCTCCTGCGGAATATCTGTTTCCAGAACAAACAGCCCCACGCGATTGAGTTTCCACGTCGCGCACGGCGTGCCATTCACGCCCACTCGGATTTGCGGCCGTTGGACGCATTGGAAGAGGTTTTCGTGTGCATGGCCGCGAATACGCAAGCGCTGCGCGCCACCGCGGACATTGCGTAACGTAGCCGACGCCTGCTCTCCGATCCCGCGGAATTTATTGCCGAACACGCCTTCCAACTCGTACCAGCCGTCGCCTAATTTCTTCTCGTGCCGAGGCGTGGAGAAGTCAATTACGTCGTCGCGATCTCCAGGATAAAGTTCCTTCTTGTCGGCGGAGCGCAGAAGGTTGTAGACACCCCCGTCGATCGGCGCATGATACGAACACGCATCGCAGCGTAAGGTTTGTTTTGCATCGGGTACCAAGTGCCCGGCGCAGTCCGGGCACCGTAAATAGAGTGCAAGCGGCGCCACTTTACCCCCCTTCCCCTCGGCCTCCCCAGCCTTCTTGCAGATAGCGGCAATGGTTCCGCCTAGTAGGCGAGCGCTGAACCAGTCCGACCGCGCCTTGTCGATTCTTCGTGCGAGTCGTTTCACCACGCGTTCGCCAACGCCGCGCTCCGGTACGAAGAGTTCCAGTTCATGCCCATCGAAGTGGCGGCGAATCAGCTTGTGCCAGTCGCGCAACTCCATCGAATGGTTCTGGCGGATGCCGAAGCCCTCTTCCTGCCCGGCGCCAATTACGTCCTTCACCAGATAACCCAGCAGTCCCCATCGGTAGAGTTTGCGCTCCCAAGGCTTCATCGTCTCCCAATATGGGCAACGGAATAACCGCAGCGTGAGCTTGCGGCGAAGCGGTTCCTCCGCGAAGAGAAAGACTCCTCCGGGCGCAAGAACCCGCTTCACTTCCACGAAGACGCTTTCGATATCCATGAACTGGCTAAGCATCTGGAAGGCAATCACCAATCGCAGCGAGCTATCGGCAAACGGCAAATGCAGGGCGTCCGCGGCAATGCGCACCGGCCCCCGTGACAACCCCCACTGGTCCATCAAAGCGATGCCATGCCGGAGAGAATCGGCCGAGAGATCCGACGCGAAACCGTCGCAGCCGAACTCGTTGCACAGCATATAACTGGAGTGGCCGGCGTTCGCCCCGATCTCCAGGAACGGTGTCATTCGCCCGATGAGCTCCAGGTGATTGCGAATCAGCGCACTCCGGCGAATATTTTCTTCCGCATAAACCTGAAAGGCCCGGTCAGGTTCGCCAAGCGACGCAAAGTTGTGAAACTCCACTTGGGCGCGTTTCACCGCCAATGTCTGTGCTTCTTGGATCATCGGGCACACCCTCCCCAGACGAACGCCCGCCGGTTCGCCATCCCAGTCGAATCTTTCGTGTAATCTCAGTAGAATTGCCCGCCGCGTTACCGGCAATACAGTAAAGTCTGTAGCCGGCGGGCGAAGGGAGCCGGGCCGGGTGTAACCTGTCTCTAATGGGGGTAGGCGCACAATGAAAAGGTTGACTGGCATTCAGGTCCTTGTCTTCGGTTTCGCGGTGATCCTTGGGCTGCTCGCCTATTCCGCCTTTGAAGCGTCCCGGTTGCAGCGCGCCGGCGGTGAGCGGCAGCGCTTAGCCTATCGCCGCTTTATCCATCAGGACGATGCGATTACCGCCATTCGCCGAACTATCTGGTTGGGCGGAATCTATGCGCGCGATTTTTTTCTTAACCGCAATCCAGCCGGACGGGGCCGCTTTTCCGCTCAACTGGCGGAATTGCAACGCAGCGGAACGCAATCGCTAACTACGCTTCGGGGTGTGGCCCCATCCAAGCTGAAGGAGTTGGAGATCGAAGCCGGCTTTGACGGGTTTATTCGAGAACTTCGTCAACTGGAGTCTTCGCGCGCCGAAGGCATTCCTCGCCCGGCAGTCTTCATAGAAGAGGTTCTGATTCCGCGGCGCTTGGCTCTATTGGCCTTGTTTGAAGACTTCCGCGCCTCGGTGCGCCAGGAATTGGTTGGTGCGCAAACGCGCTATGACGCGGATCGTGCGGCGGCCGCCCGTACGCTGGTACTGCTTCTCGGCGCCGCCCTCTTTGTCGGAGTCCTTGTCGCGCTCGTCAGCCTCCGCTATGCCACGCGGCTCGATCGCGAGCGCCAGCGTCATTATGAGGCGATCGCGCTGGCCAAGCGCGAATTAGAGAACCTCTCCGCGCGCCTTCTCGAAATACAGGAGCAGGAGCGGCGCGCCCTTTCCCAGGAGCTTCACGACGAGGTCGGCCAGACGCTTACCGCCCTGCGCATGGAACTCTCCCAGGCCATTCCGCTTGTCCGAGAATCCGCGACTCGCGAACGGCTTCTGCGCGCCCGTCAACTGGCCGAAAAGACTGTACAGATCGTGCGCGATATTTCCCTCATGCTCCGGCCCTCGCTCCTCGATGATCTTGGCCTCGGACCCGCCCTGCAATGGCAATTGGAGCGATTCTCCAGCCGTAGCGGGATCCACTATATTTTTGATGGCGCCGAGGCCGGTGAGCGCCTGCCCGATGCCGTAAAAACCTGTGTATTTCGCATCGCTCAGGAAACCCTCAACAACTGTGAGAAATACGCCCGTGCCTCCACGCTTCACGTCATCTTGCGTCACGAGTCTCACCGCGTTTCGCTCGAAGTCCAGGACGATGGCGTTGGCTTCACTCTCGACCGGCGCGGACTTCCTTCTCAAGGAACGGGGATTTTGGGCATGAAGGAACGCGCGCAAACACTCGGCGGAACTCTCGCCGTGCATTCCCGTCCGGGAGCCGGTACGCGCGTCGCTCTGCTGTTGCCCGTCCAGAAATCGATCCCCATCGAGCCGGTTGTACACCTGGAGAGTGCCTAGTTGCTCTGCCGTATTCTGCTTGTCGATGATCACACGCTTGTGCGCCAGGGCCTCCGCCGCATTTTGGAAAGTCAGTCCGATCTCCGTGTCGTCGCTGAAGCCGGCTCCGGTAGCGAGGCCATCGAACTCGCCCGCGAACATCAACCCGATCTCGCCCTGCTCGACGTTGGCATGAAAGGTCTCAACGGCCTGGAGGCCCTCGCTCAGTTGCGCCGCCTGTTGCCCTCCCTTTCCGTTCTTATGCTCAGCATGCACGCCGATGAGCGATATGTGCTGCGCGCCGTCCGCGAAGGAGCGCGCGGGTATGTGCTGAAGGACTGCGTCGAACAGGAACTGATCGAGGCCGTCGCCGCGGTTCGCCGCGGAGCCCGCTTTTTCAGCCCGGAAGTGCACCGTTTCGTCCAACGCCGCGGCGCCGGTCATCTCAATGACGCCGGTAGTCCCGATGATCGCTTTGACCGCCTCACGGACCGCGAACGCCATGTCTACCAGTTGCTCGCCGAAGGCAACAGCAACAAGGAAATTGCCGGGCTGCTCAGCCTCAGCCTCCATACCGTGGAGACCCATCGCTCCCGCATTATGGAGAAGTTGGAACTGCATAGCGCCGCGGAGTTGGTGCTCAGCGCCGTGCGCCGCGGCATCGTCTCGTAGCGGATACAGGAATTGCTGTATCGACGGGGCGGAGCGAATCGTCTACAGTCGAAAATTGTTACCTGCCATGCGCGAAACCGCCTCACCACCGCATTCGGCCGTCCAAACCCCCAGGTATATTTTCCCTTACGGACTGAGCGTCTTTTTCCCGGCCTACAATGACGCGCCGTCTCTGCCCGCGCTGATCAACAAGACTTTTGCGGTCCTCGACCAGTCGGCTCGCGAATTCGAGGTCATCGTTGTCAACGATGGCAGCGCCGACGATACCGGAGCCGTTCTCGAAGCCTTGCGTAACGTGCACGGTCCGCGCCTGCGCGTCATCACCCATCCGGAGAATCGCGGCTATGGCGGCGCTCTTCGCACGGGGTTCGCCGCCGCCGCCAAAGAATTCGTTTTCTATACCGATGGCGACGGGCAATACGATGTCGGGGAACTCCCCTCGCTCCTTGAGGCGGTATGGCCCGATGTCGGACTCATTAACGGCTACAAGACGCGTCGCCGGGACCCCTTGCGCCGCGTCGTGATTGGCGCCGTCTACAATCAATTCGCGCGCCTGTTATTTGGCGTCAAACTGCGGGACATCGATTGTGATTTTCGGCTTATTCGCCGCTCCCTCCTGGAACGGGCCAAACTTCACTCGTCGAGCGGCGCCATCTGTGTGGAGTTGGTGAAGATGCTCGAAGCCAGCGGGATGCGGGTTGTCGAGGTGCCGGTTTCGCACTACCCGCGCCGCCACGGACGCTCGCAATTCTTCCGTGTTAAGTCTCTCGCCACCACATTCGCGCAGCTCTTCCGCCTGTATGTTCACTTGATGCATGGTGTCGACTCGCCGGCGAGTGGGGAACGCAAATAAGCGCTCGCGCCGCGCCGTTTGCTCCCCGGTTCCGGGAACATAGCCACGGTCGAGTCTCACCACCATCGGGTTTTACCGACATCGGGTCTGACCGCGACACGGATCTGACCGCCATAGAAATGCCAGCCATGGACGCCCGTCGATATTTCCGATAAAATTTGCACACCCCATCTAAGGAGGGTACCCACTGTGAAGATTCCGGCTTGTGCGCTTTTCATGATCGGCGCCTTGGTGGCGCAGGATTACCGCGGCCGAGTGCAAGGCGTCATCACCGACGCCAGCAACGCGTCCATCGGTCAGGCGACCGTGACGCTGACCAGCGGCAACACAAAAACCGCCACCGTGCGCGCCACCGACGAGCGCGGCCAGTATCTATTCGATTTTGTCGAACCCGGTACTTACAGCCTGACTGCCTCCGGGCCTGGCTTTGGAACCGTGGTCAAGGAAAACCTCCAAGTGCTCGTTCGCTCCGACCTCACCGTCAATGTCACTCTGCGCGTTGGCGATATCACGCAATCGGTCACCGTCGCCGATAGCGCCGTCGAGCTTCAATTCAACACCACCACGCTTTCGCAAACCATCGACGGCAAAATGCTCAAGGAACTGCCCGTTCTCGCTCGCAATCCGTTCACGCTCGCGTTGCTCGATCCCGCCGTCGTCAACCGCTATTCCGATGTCTCCAAGCGCAATCCCTTCTATCAACTCTCGACAACCGGCGTCGATGTCGGCGGCCAGACCAGCGGCCGCAATGAGGTGCAGATCGACGGAACCCCCATTGGCGTTGGGTCGCGTGGTTCCTATGCGCCCCCGATGGACGCCGTGCAGGAATTCACCGTACAGCAGAATTCGGTCGACGCCGAGTCCGGCTTTTCCGCCGGCGGCGTCATGAATGTCGGTATGAAATCTGGCACGAACGACTACCACGGCAGCGCTTACTACTTCGGCCGCAATCCCGCGTTGAACGCCGTCTCTAACGCCTTCACCCGCGCTCCCAACGTCGTCCGCAATCACGTCTACGGCGGCACCCTTGGCGGCCCCATCAAGCGTAACAAACTGTTCAACTTTTTTACCTTTGAGAAATGGAACAACCGCCAGCCCTATACCAAGGTGATGACGCTACCCACGGAACTCGAGCGCGCGGGCGACTTCTCCCGCTCGCTCAACAAAGCGGGTATCATGCGCCCGGTATTCGATCCTTCGACGACACGCACGGATACCGCCACCAATGCCGTCACGCGCACGCCATTCGCCGGTAACATCGTTCCCGGATCCAGAATGGATTCCACATCGAAGCTCTTCCTGAACGATATCTGGCAGCCCAATAATCCCGGTGACGACGCGACTGGCGTGAACAACTACCGGACCGGTTATGCCTGGTTCATTAATTACTGGAATATCTCCAATCGTACGGATTGGAACATCACGCCCAAGTGGAAAGTTTTCGGCCGCTATAGCGTCATCCGTACCCGCCTGGACAATAACAACTACGGCGGAACCCAGGCCACCACCTCCGACAATGGCGGCTTGATGGACGCTCTTAACGCCGCCGCGGATAGCGTCTATACCGTAAGTGCGCGAACCGTCGTCAACTTCCGCGTCGGCGTCGTCTATTCGGAGGATGAGTACGATTCCGCCTGGGCCCAGATTGGCGAGAATGGACTCGAGAAGTACTGGCCCGGCAACCCCTGGTACAAGCCCTATCTCGCCGACATGCCCGCCGTTTACTATCCGAATTTGAACATCGGCGGCGCGACGTTCGGTAAGTCCAGTTGGTGGAGCTATCGGCCCAGAAAATACTCCTATCAGGGAAGCGTGGGCCATGATCGCGGACGTCATTATATGAAGTTCGGCATGGCCTATCGCCATGCGTTTGAATACTCCCAGTTACCGAATCTGGGGACGTTCCCCTTCACCGCCGCCGCCACCGCCAACACCTTTCTCGCTCCCGATTTACTGAACACGGGCAGCGCCTGGGCCACTTTCCAGTTAGGCGCCATTGATAACTCCTTGCAGGCCAACTACGTCTCGCCGCGCTACACCGAACAGGATCAATATGGCATCTTCTTTCAGGACGACTTCAAGCTCAGCCGCCGGGTCACGCTCAACCTCGGCTTACGCTGGGAGTATGAAACGGCCCCCTCCGAGCGGTTGCGCCGCCTGTCCCGTTACTTGGATTTGGCGAACCCAATCCCCGAGTTCCAGACCAACGTTCCCGTCATGCCAGCCGCGGTGACCGCAATCAATGGGCGAACGAGTCCCACCTTCAACGGAGCTTGGGTCTATACCGACGACCAAAGCAAAGGGCTGTATCATGCGCCCCGCACGAACTTCCTTCCTCGCTTGGGCCTGGCCTATCGCGTCAACGACCGCACGGCGCTGCGCATCGGCTACGCCCGCTACGCCGCTCCCATCATGAGCATTCTCGGCTACTCCTGGCGGCTCCCCGCCACGGATGGATTTTCCACCACCTCCACCGGCCCTGTCCAGTTGCAGGGCGTGCCGCAGGGCGTGTTGAGTAATCCGTTTCCTTCCGCAAATCCGCTCGTCTTGCCGTTGGGTCGGGCCACCGGACGAAATACCAATCTCGGCGGCGCCGCCACCTGGTCCCGCCAGAATCTGAATACCCCCATGAATGACCGCTTCAACTTCACCCTGGAACGCGACTTGGTCGCCGGTATCAAGCTCGACGGGACATTCTTCATGAACTTCGGCCATAACATGGTGCCGGAAGGCCAGGGTGGCAATGCCGGTTTCGGGCGCGCACTCAACATGGTCAATCCGCAATTGAGTTATGACAATAAGACCGCCTTGACCGCCGCCGTGGCAAATCCGTTCTTCGGTTTGCCGGTCACGCTCATGCCTGGACAATTGCGCGGCCAGCGCACGGTCCCCCTGTCGACCCTGCTTCGCCCCTACCCGCAGTATGGCGATCTGACCGAGAGCTTTCTGCCTGGCGTGGAGAACCGCTACAAGGCGGTGCAACTCAGATTGCAGCGCCGGTTTGCGTCCGGCTACAGCTTCGTCTGGGGTTACAACTACAACCGCGAGACCACCGGCGACTTCTTCAACGCGCCCGATCAGTACGCCGAAAAGCTGACCATGATTCCCGGTTCCCTGCCGCGCCACCGGATGACGTTGGGTACCACCATCGATCTGCCCTTCGGAAAGGCGCAGCGCTTCGGCGCCACGGCCCATCCCGCGCTGCAAGCGATCCTGGGCGGCTGGTCGACCAGCCATATCTTCATGTGGAACACGGGGGCATTCCTCCGATTCGGCCAATTGGATGTGTCCGGCGATCCCGGTGACGCCATTCGCGACTGGTCCAAGTGGTTCGACACCTCCGTTTTCAAGCTGGCCACGCCATTCACCCCACGCACCAATCCCTGGCAGTATGACGGTCTGACGGGCCCCGGTTATTGGAACCTGGATAGTACCCTGTCAAAGAACTTTTCCCTCACCGAAAAGTTCAAGCTGGAGTTCCGTTTGGAAGGATATAACCTGACCAACTCGGTGATGCCGGGCAACCCAAATCTTTCGGTGACCAGCACCCAGTTCGGCGGTATCACTTCGCAGGTGAACTACGGGCGCGAAGTGCAGTACACGCTCCGCCTGCATTTCTGATGCTCAGCGAAATGAGACCTCTCGCGTTCATCGAGAAAGGCGTCTACGCAATGCAATTCTAGCCCAGGCTTCCCCGGCATAGTAACTTCATTCGTAATCGCCGGCACCCTCCGGCTAATTACCGGGACGCAAAAACTTTTCGGCTCGCTCGCGGACCCAAACTTCTTACACAGAAACCTATCCGAAGCGCAGCGGAGGAGGAGCGCCGCTAGCGGAGAAAGGGGTGCGGGGAAAGGGGCGGCAGCCCTTGTCCCCGCCTCAGCACGCATTGCCTGGAGCGCGACCAGCGCTCCTACCACCGAGGGTTCGAGCTGAGCGCCAACGTGTAGAATGAACGCCAGGGTAAGCAATCGGGCACGGTCTTACACAAGCTAGGAGGCGTCGATGAAAAACTGGGTTATTGCGTTGGTCTTGACCTTCGCTTCGTTCCCGGCTGTCGGGATGGCGCAATCGAAGAACGTGCTCATCGGCACCTGGAAATTGGTATCTGCCAAAGATACGATCGAGAACGGTGAAGTTAGAGATGCATTTGGCCAGAATCCCACAGGGTTTCTGACCTACTCGGCTGACGGCAGGATGATGGCTATCATTACGTTCGATGGGCGCAAGCCGCTTTCGGTTCCCGATTACATCTCAGCTCCGGCTGAGGAACGGGCAGAGGCACTTGCTACATTCGTCGCGTATGCGGGACGCTACACGTACACCGGTGATAAAGTGATTCACCATATTGAAGCCGCCTGGATGCAAAACTACGTGAAGACGGATCAGGTTCGCTTTATCGTGAAACTGGAAGGCAACCGCGTGATCCTGCGAACACCACCTTTTCTGAAGGGTGGCGTACAGCTAGCCAATCAAGAACTCGTTTGGGAGCGGATCAAGTCCAAGACAGCTGGTAGGTAAATACAGCTTGACGAAGCTACCCTGACAAGCTACCCGCCGTTTCTGGTGAACTTCGGCCATAACATGGTGCCGGAAGGCCAGGGCGGCAATGCCGGTTTCGGGCGCGCTCTCAACATGGTCAATCCGCAATTGAGTTACGACAACAAGACCGCCGTGGCCAATCCGTTCTTCGGTCTACCGGCCACGCTCATGCCCGGACAATTGCGCGGCCAGCGCACCGTCCCGCTGTCGACTTTGCTTCGGCCCTACCCGCAGTATGGCGACCTGACCGAAGGCTTTCTGCCCGGTGTGGAGAACCGGTACAAGGCCGTGCAACTCAGATTGCAGCGCCGTTTTGCGTCCGGCTACAGCTTCGTTTGGGGTTACAACTACAACCGCGAGACTACTGGCGACTTCTTCAACGCGCCCGATCAGTACGCCGAAAAGCTGACCATGATTCCCGCCTCCCTGCCGCGCCACCGGATGACGTTGGGCACCACCATCGATCTGCCCTTCGGAAAGGCGCAGCGCTTCGGCGTCACGGCCCACCCCGCGCTGCAAGCGATCCTGGGCGGCTGGTCGACCAGCCATATCTTCATGTGGAACTCGGGGGCGTTCCTGCGATTCGGCCAACTGGACGTATCCGGCGATCCCGGTGACGCCATTCGCGACTGGTCTAAATGGTTCGACACCTCGGTCTTCAAGCTGGCCACGCCGTTCACCCCCCGCACCAATCCCTGGCAGTATGAGGGACTGACCGGTCCCGGTTATTGGAACCTCGACAGCACTCTGTCAAAGAACTTCTCCCTTACCGAAAAGTTCAAGCTGGAGTTCCGTCTGGAAGGCTATAACCTGACCAACTCGGTAATGCCGGGCAACCCGAATCTTTCGGTGACCAGCACCCAGTTCGGCGGTATCACTACGCAGGTGAACTACGGGCGCGAAGTGCAGTACACGCTGCGGCTGCATTTCTGACAGCGGCCGCGGAATCTGCGGTAGGCGGCGAGACGAACCGAACGTTGTACCCATGATGCATTGCATATACAGTATGTTCGACTGGGATGGGAACAACCTGCGCAAGATCCACGCTCACCGGATCAAGCGCGCCGAGGTCGAACGGATTTTGGAAAATAATCCAATTGCGATTACGGTGCGGCCGGGAAGGATCGATTGCCCGCCGTCGTCGTTACCGAGCGCGAGGAAAAGCTTCGTGTGATAACCGCATACGAACTCGACGCGGGACAAAAACGTGACTATTTGGAAAGAAGAATTCGGGGAGAATGAACGCCGTGCCGAACGTGAAACCGCCAATACCAAAATTCAAAAATGGGCTAGCGCAAAAGGCCGAGCCTTCGTAAAAAGGCAATCGGCATTTAGCAAGGAAAGCCCAAAACTGCGCGGATCCCGTCTGGTGACGGCGCTAAACCCCAGGCCAACAGTCCAGATCGCTATCCGCCTGCCGGAGGCCGATATCGACCAAGCGCGCTTGATCACCGAGGGCAAGCCTCGCCGGCGATGATCCCCCGCCCGCAATTCGAACCGCGTGCCCAAACCCGTTCACGTTAGATGAAAATATTTCCTAACCCACAGAATCCACTGAACTTACCCCCTGCTAAGCTCCGTCCCCACAAGCCGTTTTCTTGACATCGTCCGCTATACTGTAATTAGAGAGTGCCGCTCTCGCCATGCGGTGGTCCCAGCAATCCGGACCAGTCGGCCAGTACACGACCACCCACCCTTTCGCCCGCGCGAAATTCGTGGTACACATTGAGTGGATAGCGTTCCCGGCAACCGGTTCCTTCGCGCCTGCGCTGTCCTTCCTGTACTCGTCTCCCTTCCAGTATCTTTGGATCTTGAATCCGGTTCGCGGCTCAGCCCGCCGACGGTGGGGACTGTTCTATTTCTATTTTAATGATCAGGAGCCTTCTCATATGGACGGGGATCGCAAATATCGCCAGAATGGCTACCAGGACGGTGGCACCGGAGGCGGAAACGAACCAAGGAACAAACCAAGGAACGAACCAAGGAACGAACCAACGAATCAGCCTGTCCGCCATCTGGACATCACGGCCCCGCGCACGCCGCGCATGGTCCGGAATGTTACTGCAAGTCGTTGCTATAATTGCGCTAACACGCTTTCCGCCGGGTTAGACTTCGCTCAACCCTGCCCCAAATGCGCCGTCGAATTGCACTGCTGCAAACAGTGCGCGCATTTTGACTCTTCCGCGCACTTCCAGTGCGCCAAACCGGTCACCGAACGCATCGCCGCCAAGGACAGACGTAACGAATGCTCGCTCTTCAGTTCGCGCGTTACCGTCGCGCGGGAGTCCACGGCGCCTCCCGCGCCGCCCAAAGTAATCGCCGCCGCGCCCGTCGGGCCGCACGTGTCCCGCACGGTCAGCAATGCCCGCGCGGCATTCGATAACCTGTTTAAGAAATAAGTGCGCATCGCTCAGCTCGTCTCTCAACATCGTTTCCGCCTGTCGGAAGCCGCCCCGGCCGAACCGGGTCACGGCGAAATCCAGGTCCGGGTCCACTTCTGCGGTATCTGTGGCTCGGACCTTCACAATTTTTCGGAAGGCTCTGTCGGCGACACGCCCAGCGTCTTCCCCATGGTCCTTGGCCATGAGCCCACCGGCACGGTTACCCATACCGGACCCGGCGTTACCGGCTGGCAACCCGGTGACCGTGCGTTCCTCGAACCGGCCATCTTTTGCTATCACTGCCCGATGTGCCGCACCGGACGCCACAACTTGTGCGACAACATCCGCTTCCTCAGTTCGGGCGCCGAGCCGGGCTATTTCCGCGACGTCGTGTCGATTCCGGAACACTGCCTTGTGCCCATCCCGCCCGGCGTCGGCCTCGCTGAAGGGACGCTATTCGAACCGCTCGCCGTCGCGCTGCATTCCTTGCAGTTCGCCGACTTAAGTCCCGGTGTCTCCGCCGCCGTGTTCGGCTGCGGTCCCATCGGCGCTCTTACCGTCGCGGTGCTTAAGATACAAGGCGTTCGCCGTGTCTTCGCCGTCGACCCGGTCGAACACCGCCGGGAACTCGCTCGCGCCATGGGCGCCGATGCCGTCATCGACCCATCCCAGACCGACCCGTCGAAAGAGATTCTCGCCGCCACCAACGGCCGGGGCGTCGAGACCGTCCTCGATTGCGTCACCCGCGACGGATCGCTCGACCACGCCTGCATCGCCGTTGCCAAAGGCGGGCGCGTCGTCGCCACTGGGATTCCCAGCGACGCCCGCCCGATGATCCATTTCCACGAGCTCCGCCGCAAGGAGGTTCCGCTCTTCAACGTGCGCCGCAGCAATCACGAAACGGCTCTCGCCATCGAACTGCTCGCGGAGCGTCCGGCGTTCCTGGGGCCGGTCGTTACCCACCGGAGCCCGCTCGAAAACATTGAGCGGGCATTCGCGGATCTCGAAGCCTACAAAGACGGCGTCGGTAAATCCGTAGTTCAACTCGCGTAACTACGGGAACAATTCCCTTCTTGCCGGGGTCTGAACCGGTGAGGTAACTACAGTGTTTGAACACGCCATGCTCGATAATGCGCGCCAGCGGCGCAGTAAGTGGTCTTGGATGGGACTCGTTGTCCAGGCCGGATTAGTGACCGGTATGTTACTCGTGCCCATGGTAAGTCCGGAGATACTCGGCGTCATGTTACCGAAGGCGATGATCTATGTGCCGGTGAAGCAGGTCGCGCCGGTCGAAGTGGAAGTCCAAACGGCGTCGAGTTCCCGGACTAATGTCCCGAACACCGTCGTCGCGGTACGTCCGGCCTACAGACCCTTCACGGCGCCGCGCGCTTACAACAACCCGATCGCCAGTATCATCGACGGGAACGACTACAACCCGCCGGCCTTCACGATTGGAGCTCCGGTCAACTTCGCGAACAGCGCGCCGTTCGCCGGCACAGGCTCCGCGCTGCCATCCGCGCCTCCGCCGAAGCTCGCCCCGACGGTCCGCAAGGACCCCGTCCGCGTAGGCGGCGACGTGCAGGCGGCCAACATTCTGAGCCGCGTCAAGCCGGTCTATCCGCCGCTCGCCAAACAGGCCCGCATCTCCGGCTCTGTAAAGCTCGAAGGCGTCATCGCCAAGGACGGAACTGTCCAGCGGTTGAAGGTGATAAGCGGCCATCCGTTCCTGGTTCCGGCCGCCGTCGAAGCCGTCAAACAGTGGCGCTACCGCCCAACGCACCTAAACGGCGAACCCGTCGAAGTTCTCGCGCCCATCGACGTCAACTTCATCCTTTCGAACTAGGAAAGGCGACCTGGGAAACGATTCCCTGGCCCTCGCGGATAGTAACCAGACGGTCCGTTTCCACCCCGTGGAATGTCTCCTTCTTACCCGACGGCCACCGGACTTCTAAGTCGACAACCTTCGCCGGGCCCAGCCCAAAGTGAAGCCTCCAGTCATTCACGGAATAGAAACTCGCTTGGCTCAACACCTCCTGCGCCTGTTTCTTCCCGCCGTAGTAACATGTTACCCGCCCGCCTATCGCGGACCGGTTCGAAGTAACTCCCTCCAGCTTGACCTTAATCCAGTGCCGGTTCGGGGCGGCCGGCAAATCGTTCCGTAACAGCGATGGCGGCGCGTCCATGTTCCAGATCAGGATGTCTAAGTCGCCGTCGTTGTCGAAGTCGCCAAACGCGCACCCCCGGCTCGATTGCAGTTCCTCCATCCCCGGCCCGCCCTGTTCCAGCAGTTCCTCGAAAGTGCCGTTGCCCAGGTTGCGGAAGATGATTCGAGGCGTCTTGTAAGCGTAGCGGGGCAGCTTCTTCTCCACCTCCGGATAGACATTGCCAGTTACGAAGAACAGGTCCGGATGCCCGTCGTTATCCAGGTCGTGCATCCCCGCGCCCCAACCGATATAGCGGGTCTCCACGCCCAGCCCGCTCCTGATGGTCATATCCTGAAAGTTACCTTTGCCGTCGTTCTTGTAAAGGACATGCGTATCGTCGGCGAAATGAGTCTTGAAGACATCCAGGCTCCCGTCTAGGTCATAGTCGCCGATGCCCAGACCCATCCCAGCCTGCTCCATACCGTCTTCGTTCAGGGCGACGCCGTTCTCGAGTCCCACCTCGGTGAACGTGCCATCGTGGTTGTTGCGGAACAGGAAGCTAGGCGTCGAGTCGCAAGCTACATACAGATCCGGCCACCCGTCGTTATCAAAATCGCCCGCTACCGCCGTCATGGCATAAGATCCCTTTGCCCTACCCACGCCGCTCGAAACGCTCACGTCGGTAAAAGTCCCGTCTCCATTGTTGCGGTAGAGCGAGTGGCGCCCCGGCGGCAACCCCAGCGGCCCGCAATTAACCGGAATTCCCTTCCAGTTACAAAATGAGTTGCCGCCCGGCTTCGGCACCCGCGCCGGATCGAAGTCCACATAGTTAGTCACGAACAGATCGAGCTTCCCGTCGCGGTCATAGTCGATGAACGTACATCCCGCGCCCCATCGCCGCGTGGCATCCACCAGCCCCGCCTCTTTCGTAACATCGGTGAATGTCCCGTCGCCGTTGTTGCGATAAAGAACGTTCTGCCCCCAGTAAGTCACAAACAGATCCGTATAGCCGCTGTTATTATAGTCGCCCGCGCACACCGCCGACGCCCATCCCTGCCTTACCAGCCCCGCCTTCTCCGTCACATCGGTGAACGTGCCATCACGGTTGTTCTTGTACAGCCTGTTAGTGGCCCCCGCCGGCGCCCCGCTAAACCGGGTCCCGTCCAAAACGAAGATATCCAGCCACCCATCGTTGTCATAGTCGATAAACGCGACGCCGCAGCCGATGGTCTCGACAATGTATTCCTTGATGTCCACGCCCCCATACGCCGAGGGCTGGCGTAACCCCGCCTGTTGGCCGACGTTAACGAATCGCGCATGGAACGGCAGTCCCGAAGGCTTTCCGCGCGGCACGGCCTTCACACCTCGGCTCGCCACGCCTTGGGCCGATACACTGGCCCCGCCCGCCATTGCCAGCCACGCCCGCCGGGTTGTAAGCTCCCTCATCAGTTCAGTTGTACCAGACGCGGCCTAGAACTTCAGTTCGTAGTAGAGTTCCGTCACGTCCACCCGGTCGGAGAACCGCTTCCACTCGGCCTCATCGCCGCCTTTCGGCTTCAACGCCGCCAGGTCCGCCCGCTTGGTCACCTTGTCATCCACGCTCAGTACACGACCGCGAGTCCGCTCCCGGATCCGGTCCACCAGATCGGGTAGCGGCATGCGATTCCAGCGCTTCTTCACGGCCATGTCGTGGTCCACCGGGATCATCGCCATCAGGTTCTCGTTCACCATCAACTCCAGGCCTTTCACCTTAAGTGTCGCGTTGTGGCTGCCGTGATGGCCGACCTTATAGAAGATCGTCCGGGCCAACAAATCGGGACCTGTGACGTGGGTCTTCTTGCCCGTCTTCGGATCGTCGATCTCCCATTTCAGATCCTGCCAACTCAGCCAGTTGCCGGCCTGTGCATCGCCCGGGAACAGGAGAACTTCGCCCGTGCTCACGAGTTCGATCGCGATCACCAGGCTCGTGTTGTTAGTGGCGGAATCCAGTTGCAAAGCCATCGCTTCGGACGACTCCATCCAGGTGGAATCGATTCGCCGCCACGATTGATCGCGCACCGCGGTTCGAGCGCCCCGGTCGTAAATCCCCTCGTCCGTCGACTGCCCGAAGTACCGCCGCTCGAAGAATGGCACGTGCTCCGCGCGCGCCATTGGAACGGCGTACATGGAATCGAATGGCTCATCCGCGCAGTCCGCGGCCGCGCCTGTTTCCGATAGCCCCATGTTTCGCGAGAACGCCGAAATCAGAAATCCCTGGCTCCCTCCCGGTCCGGCATCCAGGCCATACGCCTCACCCTTCCCCGGGTTCGACTTCTTGATCAGCTTCTCGTCCTGCGGCGGCCCTAGGATCCAGAAGCGCACTCCGGGTATCTCGGGAATCGTAATCGGCGGTTCGCCCGGTTCGCAGAAGCGCGGCTTGCCACCGATGAGCTTCTTGACATTGTTCAGGGCCGTTTCCGTGGTTCCGGCCCTCGCGCCAAAGAAACCTACCAGGCTGTCGACGCGTTCCGCCTGCTCCGTCGCGCCGCCCAGCGCCAGATGCTGCACCGCCATGCGCAGGGCGTTTTCCGCCGTGCGGCGCTCGGCGCGGAGCTTCGCCGCCAGCTTGCTCCTCGGGTCCTCCGTCCACGCGAGCCACAAGTCTTTCACTGTCAGCTTCTCCGTGAAAAGCTTCTCCACCTGTACAAATCCGGACACATGGTCCCAGTGTTCATGGGTAGCCACCAGCAGATCGACCGTGCCCTTGGTCACGTCGATGATATCCTCGACGACCTTCGTCATCTTCGCCGCCGGCTCCGGCGTGCCAATCACGACACCGCAATCGATCATCATATGGAACGGTGTGCCGGACGTCGTGGGAATGGTTATCAGGAAACAATCACCGATGCCCTGCCGATACATCCGCACGCTCAATCGCGGCTCCCTGCCGGCCGCGGCGGCGGTCTTCTTCGCGGCTGCTTTCTTGGTGGCCATGATCTGTCCCTTTCCCTAAACGCCCCGGTGCAGGAAGGCGAATGGCTCGCGGTCCGGTCCAGTGGTGAAGTACGATTGGCTGCCCTCGGCCGCCATGCGCAGGAACTGCCGCTCCGCCGCGATGCGGGCCGGGCTGCCCACGCGTTTCCGGATTGCATAGCGAATGCGATGGTTTTGCATGTCGATAAGCAACGTGCAGCCGCCTCGATGCCTGGTCTTTTCGCCGGTGTCCGGATCGTCCACCACGTACTGCTGCACCGCCTCCACCACCAGATCCGTGCTCTGCTGGTTGCGGCTGTTGATGCGGCGCGCCGGACGAACGCCGTCGATTTGCAGCACCGGCTTCCCGTCCTTCGTCTTGATCCCCTTGGGCATGTCCTTCTCCGCGAAGATGTAGAAGCCAAGATCCGCGCGAATGGCCTCGGCTTCCGCCGGCGCCAGTGCCAGTAGCCACTTCCACAGCATGAATCCGTTCGATTCAGCCCGGAAATAGGACGCCCGGCGATCCGTCGAGACATTCCAACTTAGATCCAGGCCCCTCAGCATGTCCCGAATCTGGTCCGGTTCCACCTTGAATGACGGAGGCTGCCATCGCAGGTTCTCCTCCGACAGGTTTCGCACGCCGCTGGGGAAAATGCCGCGGGCCCGGAAGCCGGAGATGAACGCCGTCCGGTAGTTCAGCGTATCCTCCGGTTCCAGGTCCATATCGGCGGTGATCAACGCACGCAGGTAGTCGCCGAACGTCAGATCCACCGGCGGACAATAGTCGAGCGCGCGGATACAGGTGGTCAGCACGCGGGAGGCCGTGGTAGCGGCCTCCCTGGCCAGACGGTTCACCAGATCGATGGAGATGTCACCGGGCGGCAGTACGCCCGTGCCGCCCGTGGCCAACCGCTTCAAATCTTCCACGCGGGTATCGTAGATTTCCAGGAATGCCTGGAAAACCGCGGCCAGCAGCACGGCGCCGCGCTCATGCGCTTCAATGGCGAATTCATAATCGGTCACCGCCGGCGGCTTCCCCAGCGCGCTGCGCAGCATGCGCGATCCGCTCGACGCTTGGCCGAACTGCTGGGCCAGGTCGGCCAGCAAATTCGTACGCCGCAAGTCGCCGCGAGACTTGGCGACCACGTGCCGCAAGGCTGCGGGAATGGTGAAGTGCTGGAACACGGCGACGATGTCGGCGAAGGCCTCGTGGAAGGCCGCGATGTCGGGATTGGTTTGGTATTGATAGTAGCGGTGCAGGCCGTCCACCAGGGCGTGCGCGGTTTCATGCGCCACCACGTCGTGGGACAGGCAACTGAAGATAAGGCCACCGGGCAGGTTGTCGCCGGCATCGGTGCGATTAGCTTGAAAGTAACCGAACAGCAGCGAGTTCTTCGGCGGGCTATAATAAGCGTTCGCTTCGCGCAGCGCATGAGGATAGATGCGCAACCGCTGCACGTAGTGCTTACCGGTAACCCGGCCCGCGCTATCGCGAACGAACCGCGGCGCCCACAGCGCGGTACGGCCCAGCGCGTCTTCAAATCGTTGAATGGTCGTCATGGCCACCGCATAGACCATTTGCTGATGGAACTGCGGCACGCCTTCGGCTGGCGCCAGCCCGTCGGACGCCAGCAGATGTGGATGGTTTAAGTCCACCGGAGCGTAGCAGGCGTTCGAGGACGGATCCACGTCGACCACTTCCAGATATTCACCCACCGGGCCAGGTTTCAAGTCCGGCTCCCATCGGATCTTTAGCGTCGCCTCATTGATGCGTTCCGTATCGACGCGCAACCCCAAAATCGGGTCAAACGCGAACACGCGCAAGCTGCGGCACGGCGGGGCCGGCGGTTGCGGGTCTTCCGCCGCGAGGGAACCGCCCAAGTCCCCCACCGGCACCACCGGGCGCTCCTTGCGTAGCGGCTCGCCGATGGCCGCTCGCAGCGCCTTGGAACTTGCGGGATGATTCATCAACGCGTCCACAAACCGCTGCCGCGCGGCCGCCGGGACATCGCCGCCCGGAACGTCCGGGTCGATCCCGGCTTCCACCAGCAGGTTCTGCAACTCCCCGCTTCGCGCCAGAATCTGCGCCGCCTCCAGCCGCAACATCCGCTGCGGATTCGATGGCTTCGCCGCGCCGAAGATCACTTTCCATACAGGTCCCAAAAACGGCACATCCACCGCGTCCGGAGCCTGCTTCTTCAGGTCGTTCGCCGCGGCGGGCGCAATTCCCATCGCGTCCAGCGCCCGCAACAAACCATTGCCGAAGTGTTCGCGATCCGTGTCGCTGGCCGACGCGAACAGCGCGCGCCGCACGGCCTCCACACGCATCCATTTCTCCGGATATTTCTTCATCGCCGCGCGGTTCTTCTGCAACCAGCAGGCGGCGGCCGCGGCAATCTGCGGCGTGGCCGACGAGGTGCCGGTGCCGTCGAAATCGACAATGGCCGGGTAAGCGTATTTGGCCCACGGCGCGTTCGGGGTATAGGCCGCCATGGCGGTTTCCATCTTGCTCGCCGGACCGTAGGATCCCGCCATCTTGCGCGGGTCCTTGAAATCCGCGAACGGTGTCCCGTCGGACATCGCGCCGCACGCCGCAATCACGCGCCGGAAGCGTGCCGGATAGACGATGAAACGCGGTACGCGTAGTTTGAACGGCCCAAAGTTATTGCCCGCCGCGGTCACCAGCGTGATGCCCGCCTCGTAGGCTTCGTTCACTACATCCGCCCAAAGCTGTGACGCGACGCCGCCCATGCTCATCGACACAACGTCAACGCCGTTCTCGATCGCATACGACAGCCCTCGCGCAACGGAGCTGTTGGTAAACAATACCACCCCGTTCGCCACCCGCACCGGGATTACCCGCGCGAATGGCGCCCCGCCCACAAAACCGCTGGAAGCGCCAAAGGGTGTGCCGTCAAACCGGCCGCCCGCCAGAATGCCGATGGTCCCCGTTCCATGGCCGGAGTTCGTGCCGATTCCGCCAATATTCGGATCGGACGCGTCCTTTGGATCCGCATCGTCTTCCACGAAACTGCGTTGCCGCTCGGTGTCGAGAAACGGCGGCAACACCGAATGGCCCTTCCGGTAGCCGGTGTCAAGGTGGGCGATCGCAACACGGTCGGTGGGGTCCATCACCTGCGCGCGAGCCGCGTCGAGGCCGCTATGATTCGAGTCCTGAAACCATCGCCAGTCGAAAGGTTGCGGGAAAGGAAACCGGGGGTCGGCGGGATCCGGCTTGGTGGTCTGGTCTTCGGCCGCGGCCGCGCGGAAACCCTTGCCGGCCAGGCGATCAGGCTCGTCGAACGTCCATTTCTGCTCGAAATCCGGTTCGGCGAATTCCACTGGCGGTCCGCCCGCGATGCCCATTCCTTTCGTTTGCAGTTGATGGCAGAGGTCCCACATATCGGCCTCACCGATATCGCTGGGGATATCGGTGATGTGCCATTGGGCTTCGGCCGCCGCGCCCAGCACCGCCTTCGGCTTCCGGCCCGGAAACAGCGGTTCGACGTGAAACGGAATTTTACTCACCGCAAAGCTCGCGCCTTTCGGAATCGGCTTGGCCTTGATCAACAGCCGGGGTTTATTACTAACCATATAGCGGGTCCCTCTGGAGATACACCTGTAACTGACTAGCGAAATTCTATCCTGAACTGTGACAAAATGGTGACAAATTTCCGCTTGGCGTATCAAGCCGCAAGGCGTTGGCTTCAGCCCGGCCCAAAAAGCCCGACAAGGGGTGTCCTTTGACCGGAGATGAGGAATTCGCGCGGCCGTCCGCTCAGGCGTAAAGACCGTTCGCCAGCATCCCGCTCCGCGAGCGGCTATTCCCCGCGCGCAAACACGGTACACGCGGGATCCAGTTCCGTTGCGTACTACTCCCGGCCGGATTCCGCGGACGCCGTGAAAACCGCGGGGAACGGCGGCGGATCAAAGACCGACAAAATCTCCCGCACCATCGCCTCCCGAGTAGTGAACCGCGTTTCGTCGTAACATCCAAGCGGATTCTCCACCACGTTCACCAGGCACTTATTGCAGTATGTGCACGGTACGGGCGGCCGGTCCATGCCCCGCTCGAACATCTTCGGCATCTCCGGATTCGCGATCAGCGTGCGGGCCATGCTCACGGCGTCGCACTGGCCGCTTTCAATGGCTTGGCGAATCACGGAGGCTGTTTGAAAGCCTCCCGTGCAGATCACCGGAACGGGTACGGCCCGCTTGATGGCGACGGCGTCGGGCAGATTCAGCCCCTCAATCACGTCGCCGCGCTCCTTAACCCACCGGTCATGGAAGAGCCTTCCCGTCAGGTCGTTCTTCAGCAGCCGGAAGTTGCGAAACGTGTTCCTGCCGCTGGAAATCATCGAGTCATAGACGCGAATGAAGTCGGTGATCGGCAGGTCGCCGGCCGGATTGCGCGGGTGCGGGAAGAAGCTGCCGCCGGAAACATGGATAGCGTCAACACCCTCCGCAACCAGCATTTGGCAGACCTGCACGGAATCGTGAATCGTGTTGCCGCGCGGCTCGCCGATTGACATCGCGTTGTTGTTCTCGGTGGCGCTGATCTTCATTTGGAGATGGAACTCCCGGCCGCAACGCTGGCGGATGGATCGCACGATTTCCAGCGGGAATCGAGCCCGGCGCTCAAGCGTCCCGCCGTAATCGTCCTTGCGGTCGTTGATAGCCGAACTTAGGAACTGGGTGATCAAATACCCGTTGGCGCCGTGCAGTTCCACTCCGTCCAACTCCGCTTTCTGCGCGCGCTCCGCCGCCTGGCCGAACTGCTGGACCACCTCCTCGATCTGCTGCGTGGTCATGGCCGTCGCCTCAAAGCCGTGCAGCGGATCGGGCTTCGACGTCGAGCTCCAACTTTCCGGATATTCCACGCCCGCAATATCGCGCTGCCGCCCGCCGTGGCTGAGTTGCAGAATGAACTTGCAGTCGTGTTCATGCACTCGTTTGCCCACTTCGCGCCAGAACGGTATCTTGTCGTCCGTGTCGATCATGGCGTAGTTGGGCAGTATGCGGCCGCGGCCGTGAACGGGCACGAAAGAGGAGATGATGGCGCCCACGCCGCCGCGCGCGAATCGCGTCTCCCAGTTGATGCGCGCCGGGTTGCCGGAGCCGTCGTAGTTGTCAAAACGGCCTGAGACGTTCGAGCGGATCAGGCGATTCTTCAACGTCAGGGTGCGAAATTGGAGGGGTTCAAAGAGAGTGTCGGTCATGGCGATGCTCCTCGTTCAGAACGTGCGGACGTACTCGATAAGAGCGCGTTTATCCGCGTCGCTGAGTGTACTTCCAAACGTGTGCCCGCGGTCGACCACGAAGTCCGGCGACAGGTTGTTGCGCATCAGCACGCTGGTCAGCGCGCCGCGGCCGATCAGCCCGCCGATGATTCTCGTAAAGAAATTATCGTTGCGCAGCAGTTGCAATTGCGGCGCGTTGATATTGGCGAATAGATGGACCGGCGTGCCCTTGCGCACTTTCAACTGGTAACCGCTCTCGAGCGGTATGGCGCTGTCCTCGGATGTCGTCCAGATCGATTGCGTCCCCAGCCGCTTTTCGGGCCAGAACATCTTTTCCATCGCGTCGTTAAAAGCGGCGATGCGGCCGGTAATTGAGGGATCGGCGTTGAACAGGCCGAGTGCGTTGTTATGCAGATATGGCGCGGTGGCCCAGACGCCGGCCAGCGTCGGAACGCGATAGTAGCCGCGCCCGCCGCTCGGCGGCTGGAACGTAATCGGCTTGCCGGGCTTGATGGGGTTGTAGAGATCCTTCAACGGCGCCGAAGGCGGTTGCTCCTTGTACGTCTGCGAGGAGAATTCCTCCCAGACGTGGCCCTGAATGGCGTTGGCGGCAATCGCCCGGCCGATATTCGTGCCGATCTCGGCCACTGAATAACGGCGGTCGTTCGAGAGGAAGTTGCCGTCCAGAAAATCCGGCTGGGCTACCGCGGCGCGGAACCAGGCGCGTTGATCCGCGGTGCCGGGTGGCGGCTGCTTGCTGGAATGGCATCCGGCGCAGTTGTCGGCGAACGCCAGCGCTCCGCGCCGCAGTTGATCGGCATCTTTGGAGAGCGATGCGGCGCCAGCCGGCAAGTCCTGCAGGCGGGTCGGCTTCACGGTTTTCAGGAACGCTTCGGCCCCTTCCATGCGGGCTTCGGTGGCGCGCCAGTCGGCGCAGTCCTTGCGAGCGAGTTCCAGGCGGAAGGGCTTCTGCGCGATCTTTGTGCCGCGGATCGGATCGTGGAGCGTGGTCCAGTAATCGGAGCACATGCCAATGTTCACGTACACGCGGAGCGATGCGCCGGCCGTGCCGATGGAGTCGGCGCCGTCCTTCAGAATGTGATGGACTTGGCGAGTGGAGCCGTCGCTCATTTTCTCGGCGTGGCTCGGACGATTTGCCAGGTAAACAATTGAATTGATGGCGTTGGGATTGAAGATGTGATCGGTGGCGAACCTGGACGTATCGGAGGTGCCGGCCGGTTGTCGATTGGCCACATGCCAGCGAAAATCCTTCGGCGGCAGCTTCAGCCCGAACAGCGTACCTTCCTTGAAGTACTGATTGCCAATAGCCGACGAGAAATTGGACCAACGCGGATTTTCGGGGTCCCTGGGCGGATAGAGCGGATTGAAACCGATATGGCAGAAGCCGCAAGTCATGCCGATCAGGTAGGGCGGCTCGACAGTGGCCGGGTCGGCCAGGTATTTTTTCACGTCCCACGTAAATTTGTCGAACTTCGGATTCTTGAATTTGCGCAGGCCCACGACGCCGGACGATTCGCTCGGAATGCCCGGAATATCGACGGGTTTGCAGGTATCCATCCACAGACCGTACTCGTCGGCCTGGGTGGCGGCGGTACAATCGGGGTCGTTCAAGACGCCCATGATTCTGAAACGTTCGGGGCGGCGGCGGGAATCGACGTATTGCAACAGATCGGTGATGCCGTGGGTAATCTGGGCCACCTGGCGCCAGAACTTCTCTCCGCCGCCGGTCCAAAAATACCACGTATTGCGGCCTTCTTTTTGTAACGGCGTCAGGTCTTGCCCGCCGTATTCGTAGTTCTCCGCATCGGCTTGAGCGGGGAGCGGGAGGGTGCAGCATAGAATCAAAACTACATATCTAGGGAAAAACATATATGGGAACGATAATGGATTTCTCCGCCGTTGAAAAGCCCTAGTTTCAGAAATTGCGCCCGGCTGGACGCCGCATGATAGACTGAGGTTGAGCAAGCTCAGTCCGGCTTTAGCGATGCCCTGTGGGGTAGCCGGACGTTGACCGACGGCGCAAGCCGGTCGCGGAAAGGAACTTTGGCCAGAGCACACACTACGTTCAAAAAACGGCAGAAAGAATCTGCCCGTATGGAGAAATCCCAGGAAAAGGCCGCCAAGCGGTTGCAAAAGAAAAACGAAACCTCGGATCGCATACCAGGCTCCGGCCCGGAAATCGAGACCGAGCCTATTGAGTCGTTCACTCTCCCGCCCGACGAGCGGACGCTTTAGCGGGCGGGAAGTAACCACCCCGAACCCATCGGCGCCAATGATAGAATCGAGGCGCGGCTAGCGCCAATTCGTTTTGCCTCGCTTTTCTATCATGCATATCTCGCGCCACCTGTTCATCGCGTCCGTACTCTGTCTGTCCGCCGTCATGGTGGCCGCCGAAGCGCCCACACCGGTCTTTCGCCAGTACTGTTTTCAGTGCCATGGCAAAGCGGCCATCGGCGGAATCAGCTTGGAGCTACTTTCCTCTCAGCCCTCCATGGGCGAGAGTTTTCAGCACTGGCGGAAGGTTGCCGCCGCGCTCGAAGAAAAACGGATGCCGCCGGCCGCAATGCCGCAACCGACCGACGCCGAACGCATCCGCGTCGTCGCCTGGATTCGCGCCAGCCTGAAAGACTACACCGAAAAAAACTCCGGTGATCCCGGCCGCGTTACCGTCCGCCGCCTCACCAGCGGCGAATATTCCTACGCTGTTAAGGACCTCACCGGCCTCGACTTCAAGTTTGATCGCGACTTCGTTCCCGATTCCGTCGGCGGCGAAGGTTTCACAAATTTCGGCGACGTGCAGTTCCTTGGCGACGCCAATCTCGAGCGCTACCTCCACACCGCCAAATTCATTGCCAACCACGCCGTCATCGGATCCGGCCCGCTTCAATTCTATGCCGATCCCGGCAAAACGGGCTTCGAGCTATCGGCGCTCAACCGCATCCAGAGTATCTACACAACCCACGGGTTCCGCGCCACCGGCGCCGAAGGCGCGCTTCCCTACAACCTGGAAAAATACACAAAGGCCTTCTACGCCGCCTGGCGCTTCCGCGATCGCAAAGCCCTGGGCGAGCCTAACGCCACCCTCGAATCCATTGGCACCCGCGAAGGCCTCACCCCCCGATTCGTGAACCATATTTGGAAGACGCTCCACGAGCCCAACCCCACTTACCCCGTCAGCGAAGCGCTCGCGCAATGGCATGCCCTCCCAGGACCCCAAACCGATGAAGCGAAGGTTCGCGCCGCCTGCGAGGAGATCCAGAAAACCATCATCAACTGGCCCCGGGTCCTGTTCGCCGCCGGTGCTCTCGCCGCCGGCGGAGCCGGCGACGAACGAAACCTTGTCGTCAGCGCGGAGACACTGAAAGGCGTCACCTCGCACTCCTTTCGTTATCCTTTCTTCTCCCGCCGCGTCATAAAAGAAGCCACCGTCTATCTCACCACGCTCTCCCTTAACCCACGCTCCGTCGACAAGCCAATCGTCCTGATGCAAAACGCAAAAGTGCGTTTCCGCAAGGCGGACCGCAGTGCCGGTGAGGAAATTGCGCTCTTTGACGCTATCGACGAGGACTCACGAAAGCTGCTGACCCGCACCGCCGACGGCACCGGCTTCACCTTGCCCGGCAATGCCCTAGTCCCGCTAAAAGTTGTCTTTCCTCCCGGCGTGGCCGGCATCAGTTTCCAAATGGACGCCCAGCTATTGAACCAGGGTACCGGAGATGCCGTCATCCGCTGCACCCTCTCCGATCAGGCCGACGTCTCCAAGGGCCGCCCCGCCTGGGCCTTGCTCGCAGACTCCAAAGCACCCGGCTTCGTGTCGTGGCGCGACAACGTCCTTCACTTCGCCGCCGTTCTTCCCCAGAACTCCCAGTCCGAAGCGAATCCGGCCGACCGCGATCCCATCCCAAACGACTTCGACAACACCTACGGCCTGCCGGAGCGCAACGCCTTCCACACGCAACTAAAATACTTCCGAAACGATACCTTCCTCGTCGAAAACATCCTCGACGGCAAGACCCGCGTTGAGCTGAACACCGCCTGGAACGATCTGTTGTCCTCCTTCGAATACCACGAGATCTATCTCAAATTCCTCAGCGAAAAGCCGAACAGCCGAGCCCGCGCCGAGTCCTTGAAAACGGAAAACGAAGCCGTCGACAAGGCCATCCTCACCGCCCAGCCCGGTCACATTGACGACTGCTTAAAGCTCGCCGAACAAGCTTGGCGCCGCCCCCTTACTTCGCAAGAGAAAGACCGGCTGCGCCGTTTCTATACGCAATCCCGCGAAACCGCCAAACTCGCGCACCCAGACGCCATCCGCGCCCTGATTGCGCGCGTCCTCGTCGCGCCCGCGTTTTTATATCGCCTCGAACAGCCCACGCAGACCGCCCAACGCAGTCCGCTCACGAACTGGGAAATCGCGAATCGCCTCAGCTTCTTCCTCTGGGCCTCCGTGCCCGACGCCGAACTCCGCCGCGCCGCGGAAAACGGCGAGCTTAACGACACCAAACAGATCGCCCGTCAAACCAAGCGCATGCTGGCCGACCCCAAGGCTCGCCGTCTGGCCACCGAGTTCTTCGGCCAGTGGCTCGGCTTCTACCGCTTTGACCAGTACACCGGCGCCGACACCGGCCGTTTCCCCGAATTCACCGACGATCTGAAATCCGCCATGTACGACGAGGCGGTATCGTTCTTCGAACACATCGTCCGCCAGGATCGCCCGGTCCGCGAAATCATCCAAGCCGACTACACCTTCTTGAATCCCCTCCTCGCCAAGCACTACGGCGTGAAGCGAGAGTTAAAGGGCGACACCCAGAAAGTCGATGGCGCGAACAGTTTCCAACGAGGCGGCCTGCTGCGGATGGGCGCCATGTTGACCGCCACTTCCGCCCCCCTCCGCACTAGCCCCGTCAAACGCGGCGACTGGGTGCTCCGCCGAATTCTCGGTACCCCAACTCCGCCTCCACCCGCCGACGCCGGGGCCCTCCCCGCCGACGACAAGGCCTTCGGCGGCCTCTCCGTCAAGGCCCGCCTCGTCGCCCATCAGCAAGACGCCAAATGCGCCGCTTGCCATTCGCGCATCGACCCGCTCGGCTTCCCGTTTGAACGCTACGACGCCGTCGGCCGCCTTCGCGAAACATACTCCGACGGCAAGCCCGTCGAAGACACCGGCACGACCGCTGGTAAGCTCGACATCACCGGTGTTGAAGGGCTTATTCAATACCTGAAAACCCAGGAACCGCAAGTCATGCAAACCATGTCGCAGAAGCTGATCGGCTACGCGCTCGGCCGCACCGTCCTCGCCTCCGATCAACCGTTGATTGACCGCCTCATCCAAGCCGGCAGCCAGGCCACCTTCTCCCAGTTGGCGGCCGAGATCGTCACCAGCCCGCAATTCCGCTACCGCCGCGGCCACGAAACCGAAACGCTAGCCGCCGAAACGCTAGCCAAGGATACGAAACGATGAAGACCAATCACTCCCGCCGCAATTTTCTCCGTGGTACCGGCGTCGCCCTCGCGCTGCCGTGGATGGAGTCGCTGTCCGCCGCGACCTCCAATAAGCCCCCCGTCCGCTTCGCCTGCGTCTACTTCTCCAACGGCGTCGAGCCCATCCATTGGTGGGCCAAAGGCCAGGGCGCGCAAATGGATCTCGGCCCCGCCGTGCAGCCAATGATGCCACACCGCGAGGACATGGTCTTCCTGCGCGGGCTTTATAACCAACAAGCGTTCGTCTCCACCAGCCCCCACCTGGGCCGCATGCCCAACCTCCTCTCCAGCGCCAAGGTCAGCCTGGACCCGGCCGATATCCGCGTCGGTACTACTTTTGACCAAGTCCTCGCCCGCCAAATCGGCGGCCAGACCGCCGTCCCCAGTCTCGCGCTCGGGATCGAACCGAACGAGTTGCGCCTCGAAGACGGCCTATCGATGATCTACGGCAGTTGCATCTCCTGGGCCTCGCCAACCAAGCCGGCGACCAAGGAAATCTACCCCGCCCGCACGTTCGATCAACTTGTCGGCGACGGCTCCGGCCGCCAACTTGATAAGACCATCCTCGATTCCGTCCTCCAGGAAACCCACGAGCTTCAACCGCGAATCAGTCGCGGCGACCGTCAAAAACTCGACGAGTATCTCGAGTCCATCCGCGACATCGAAAAGCGCATCGAACGCGCGAAAACGGAGGAACGCATCGAAGGCTGGAAGCCCACGCTCGCCAAGCCCAACCTGCCGCGCCCGGCGGATCAACTGCCGCAGAACGTTCCCGCGCACATGAAGCTGATGCTCGATCTCATCGTCCTCGCCTTCCAAATGGACAAGACCCGGATCGTCACCCTCATGCTCAACAACGACCTTTCGCAGATGAACTTCCGGTTCCTCGAAGGCGTCAAAGGCGCACTCCACCTCGACCTCACGCACAACGGCAAGGCCCCGGCCTCCGAGGCGATGTACTTGAAGACGAATCAGTTCCATATCGAACAGATCGCTTACTTGATAAGCCGTCTGAAAGCCATCGACGAGGGCGGCCAGTCGCTCCTCGACAGCTCACTGCTCATGGGTTGTTCCAACCTCTTCGACGGCGACACGCACGGCGCCGATCAAATGCCGATCCTCCTCGCCGGTAAAGCCGGCGGGACGCTGAAAACCGGCCGCAATCTGGACTACCTGGAGCGCGGCAATGACAATCGCCGCGCCGCCAGTTTGTATCTGTCGATCATGGACCGCATGGGCGTGAAGCTGGATCGTTTCGGCGACAGCGACCAGCGCCTCGCCGATCTGTAGCCCATGGAGCGACACGTCCCGACTGATCGTTATCGATCGTCTGGCAAGGGCCCTAGCGAAGCTGCTCGATTGAACGAAGTGCCTGCCAGTCCAATTGTTCTAGCCTGAGCCTGCCCTCCAGCCATTTTGCGCGGTCAACTCTGGCGGTCGAGTTCAGTTCGTGGCCGGCATCATAGAAGCTCTTTCCTGCGATCCTTTCTGGCAGCTCTTGCCGGTACGGCCGGTTTGGAGGAAAACGGCGGCTGGCGCGGAATCTTCCCAGCGGAACTTGCGTAAATAGTCTTGAATCGACCTCTCACCGATTCTGGTCCGCAACGCCGCAGTCCCGACGTCCCGCTCATCGCAGATGTAGTCGCGAAGAGAGTACGCGCCCGCCATCGGAACCAACGACCGGATGCGCTTCTCGACGCTAGCGAACGCCCGGGCCGGCGTCTAGTCTAGCTCAAGATAGGGCGGACCACATTGCCGTGAACGTCGGTGAGGCGCATGTCGCGGCCGCTGAACGGATAGGTGAGGCGGGTGTGGTCGAGCCCGAGCAGGTGCAGCAGCGTGGCGTGGAGGTCGTGCACATGGACGCGGTTTTCGATGGCGTAATAGCCGTACTCATCGGTGGCACCATAGGTAACGCCGGGCTTAACGCCGGCGCCGGCGAGCCACATGGTGAAGCCGTAGGGGTGATGGTCGCGGCCGGCGGATTCGCCGGATCCCTGGGTGGTTGGAGAGCGGCCGAATTCGCCGCCCCAGACCAGTAAAGCTTCGTCCAGCAGGCCGCGGGCTTTCAGATCCTTAAGCAGGGCGGCGATGGGCTTATCGGTCGCCTTGGCGTTGACCGTGTGGCCACGCTTCAGATTGGCATGCTGGTCCCACCGGTCCAAGCCATCGCGCTTGGGCGAGAGGAGCTCAATAAAGCGGACGCCGCGTTCGACCAGGCGGCGGGCAAGCAGGCAGGAGCGGCCGTATTCTTCCGTGTCCTTGTCGTCGAGGCCGTAGAGCGTGCGGGTCGCTTCGGACTCGCCGGAGATGTCCGTTAGCTCCGGTACGGCGGCCTGCATGCGATAGGCGAGCTCATAGTTGGCGATAGCGGCCTGCATGGTTCTATCGGCGTGATAGCGCGGGAGAGCGGCGTTGTCGAGATCGCGTAAAAGATCGAGCTTGGCGCGCTGCTTGGCCGGCGTGGCGTCGGAGGGGGTGATGTCGGCCACGGCGCGAGGGCCGGCGTGGAAGAGCGATGCCTGAAAGTTTGCCGGGAGGAATCCGCTGCCGAAGATATCCATGCCGCCGGGCGGGGTCATTCCGTTTTCAAGGACAACGTAGCCGGGGAGATCGCGGGACGGACTGCCGAGCCCATAGGTGATCCAGGCGCCCATGCTGGGGCGACCCTGCAAGCCGGAGCCGCTATGCATGAAATAGTTGGCGGCGGTGTGTTCGGAGTGGTCGGCCACCATGGAGCGGACGATGCAAAGATCATCGGCGTGCTCGGCGATTTCAGGAAAGAGGCTGGAGACCTGCGCGCCGGACTGGCCATATGGGCGGAACTCGAAGGGCGATGCGAGGAGCGACGTGCTGACGGCACGGACGAGCTTCGGGCGTGCGATTGGGAGTGGCTGGCCGCTTTCTTTTTGCACCCGGGGCTTGGGATCGAAGCTATCGAGGTGAGAGACGCCCCCATCCATAAAAAGGAAAATGACGGATTTGGCGCGCGGCGCGAAGTGCGGCCGGCCTGTCTGCGCGTTGGCGTATTCGGCGTGAAGAGCGGTGAGGGCGAGTTGGAAAAAGTCGCGGCGTGTCGGCATGGCGTTACCTGAGGAAGAGAAACTCCTTGGCGTTGAACAGGACGTGGGCGAGGTCCCGCCAGGAATTTACCGCCAGAAAGGTTGAGATGCGGTCCCGTTCCCCGGGCGATGGCGGACGGGCGAACATTTCTTCGTACATGGCGTCCAGGCGACGCCTGGAATCGGGATACGCAGCCTCGACGCGGGCCGCCCATTTGTCGGCCTGGCCGGTGACGAATTCGTTATTCATCAAAGTGAGCGCCTGGGCGGGGACGGTGGAGACCAGGCGGCGTCCGATGGTGGTGGTGGGGAGGGGGTAATCAAAAGCGAGCAGCAGAGGGGTCAAGAAATTTCGGCGCACCTCGAGGTATACGCTGCGGCGTCCGTTGCCGTCGAGCGGACCGGAAGATGGCTTTCCGCGGCCCACCTGATACTGGCTGACGTGGTTCCTGACGCTGGGACCGCCGGTGGTCCTGTCGAGCGAGCCGGAAACGGCAAGGATGGCGTCGCGAACGGATTCGGCATCGAGGCGGCGAACGGGCATGTGGGAGAGGAGACGGTTTTGTGGGTCTTTCTCCGGTGGCGCGGCGCTCGACCCTTGATAGGTTTGGCTGAGCACGATCTGTCGCTGCATCGATTTGATGGACCAACCGACGGCTATGAACTGGCGCGCGAGGTAGTCAAGGAGTTCCGGATGGGATGGCCGTTCGCCGGTTTTGCCAAAGTTGTCGACTGTTCGAACCAAGCCTTCACCGAAGTAATGTTTCCAGAGGCGATTCACCATGACGCGGGCGAGGAGAGGGTTGGCCGGGCTGGTGAGGGCTTGCGCGAGCGCGGAACGGCCGCTGCCATTTGTGTAGGAGGCGGGGCTGTTGGCATCGAGGATCTTCAAGAAGCCGCGCGGGACTTCGGCTCCAAGAGTGAAGTGGCTGCCGCGCTCGTGAACTCGAAGGTTATGGGGAACGTCTTCGTAGGTAACGCGGGCGAAGGTTTCCGCGGGGATGGCGGGTTCGAATTGGGCAGGGAGATCGGGAAGGGATTCTGGGGAATCGGGCGGGGGTTCCTTGGAATCGGAAAATACGATGGCGGTGACGGCGATATGGCCGTCGGTACGGCGGTCGGCAATTTCGACATGACAAACCTGATTGATCTCTTCCTGGAGGGTGATGGTCCGCCAGCGCAGTTTGCGATCGCCCCCGCCGGCGACTCCTTTGGGATAACGGCCGGGCGCGAAGATGGTCACAGCGAGTTGGGAGGGCTCTTCGCGAACGGGGTTATGTTTCGTCCCGGCGACGCGGACGTGGATGTATTTCTTAGCGGGCACGAAACTGCGGGAGACCATGATGCCGGTGAGTTTATCGGTTGCGCCGCGACTGGAGTCGACCCAGGGGCCATCGCTGAAGGCGGAACCGGATCGACGGAACTGGCCCATGTCGAATAGAGTATCGTTCGGACGAAGCGCGATCGTTTCGAGCGGGGACCAAGATGGGCTGTTAACGTTTGCCAGAGCGGCTTCGATCCGACTGGTAATTTCGGGAGCGGATATGCTGGCGAGGGTGGTGCGGGTGCTATCGAAGATGCCGCCAATGGCGTAATAGTCGGTGGTTGGGATGGGATCGAACTTGTGATCGTGACAGCGGGCGCAGGCGACGGTGAGGCCGAGGAACGCTTTGGCAAAGACGTCGATTTTGGAGTCGCGCATTTCGTTGCGGACTTCTTCGAGATCCGTGGCGCCATTTCGCTCTTCGCCGAGACCGAAAAAGCCGCTGGCGATGGGGGAGTCCCAGTGCTTTCCATCCGGGGCGAGGCGCTGCGCGGAAAGGGCGTCGCCGTTGATGTGTTCGTTGACGAAGGTGTTGTAGGGGAGATCCCGATTGAACGCCCGGATCACGTAGTCGCGGTAGCGCCAGGCTTCGTCCTTGTAGAAGTCGAACTCATGGCCGTTGGTTTCTGCGAAGCGAACGAGGTCCAGCCAGTGGCGAGCCCAGCGTTCACCGTAGTGGGGAGATGCGAGGAGTCTATCGACTACTTTTTCGTATGCGTTAGGGCTTTTATCGTCGAGAAACGCTTGCAGTTCGGCGGGGGTAGGAGGGAGGCCAGTGAGGTCGAAGGCGATGCGCCGGAGAAGAGTGGAGCGGTCCGCGGGAGCGGCGGGCTGAAGCCTTGCCTGCTGGAGGCGGGCGGTGATGAAGGCGTCGATGGATTGGTTTTTGAATGTGCCGGGAATAGGCTGAAAAGCCCAGTGTTTTTTGGCGCGTTCCCAGTCGATCGTGGCGGATGGCGCGGGAGTGACGGCGGTCCGCGGGTCTTCGGCGCCCCGGCCGATCCAATCGCGAAAGTCGGCGATGACCGTGTCCGGGAGCTTGCCATCGGGAGGCATTTTGAGCGAGGGGTCGGTGTAGGAAATTGCCTTCAGAAGGAGACTGTTGGCCGGGTCGCCGGGATGGATGGCGGCGCCGCGTGTACCGCCGCGTTCGATGCCGGATTTGGAATCGACGGCAAGACCGCCGGTCTGTTTGGCGGCGGAGTGGCAGCCGTAGCAGCGGGCGGCGAGGATGGGCCGGATTTTGCTTTCAAAAAATTCCGCTTGCGGCCACGCTACGGGCGCAAGCGAGAGGGCCAGAATGGCGAAAGTACGCATTTAGGAACACCGGTGGGAATGCTATCAAAACGCGCGGGCTGTTTGGGGATTTTCATACATACTCCGCCGGAATTGAGTCAGCCATCCTCGCAAACGCGCTGTATTCGACCGCAATCCGCCCCTTCGCCGGCAGCCAGCGATAACCGGGAATACCAAACAATTCGCGCCGCTCAATCATCGCCCGCCGGCTTTCCGGAAACGGCGACGCGCCAAATTCCATCCCGCGCGTCAGCGTCCGCCCATTCCAGGGAGGCGCGGTGCGGCTGTGGTTCTCTTCCCAGATTCCCATCCACGGAAAATCGCTTCGCCGCCACTCATATCCAAACAGCAGCTTCGACGACGGCGACCAGGCAACGAACCACGCCCGGTCCCTATGCGGGTCGAGCAAGTGCGTCGAAAACGCGGCCGAAGCCCCAACATCCTGTAACCGCCGCATATCGGCCGTACCCTTCCCATCCCGCCTTGGCGCCTGCGGCCAATCAAATGTAGCGCCCATCGGCAGATACCCATTCGGTCCCGCGAAGTCCGACGGATACGACATTGAGCGCGTTCCCGGGATTCGAAATTCCGTCGTCCCGCGTTCCAAAAAAGGCGGCCCCAAGGTCACATGCTGCGTATAGGCGATCGGCCGGTCCAACGCCGTCAAATTCTCTACGGTCTCGAAAAATCGAACCCGCTCGCCTTCCAGTCGCATGGCCCGCGCGAACGCCAAACCATGCAGCGGCAACGTAGCGCGCATTTCCAACCCACCGGCGACATCGGCGAGCGAATACGGCGCCACGGAACCTTCGCCATGCGTTGTCATTCCCGCCGCGGCTTCTTCCGGGGTCGGCCCGCCAAACAGGTCGAGACACAAATTATGGCCATGAATACCGGCCAACAGTTTCGACTCGGCGTCGCCGCCATACTCCGGATGTTTCGCCGCGTCATAGCGCGACGGATCCATCGTTGGCCAGGGAGGAACCCACAGCGGATTCAGTCCCGTTTTCTTATGCAGGATCTCAGCCACATGGCCTCCCTCCCGCAATACAGTCACGCGCAACGCCTCGTTTTCAATGGACGCGGCATCGCGCTCCCGCCAGCGGCTCAGCGGCATTAGCGTTAGCCCTTCTTGGCTGGCACGGCCGGCTTGACGACGTCCGTAGCGCCCAATGTGTCAATCTCTTTCCGCCATACGCGCCGTTCTTCCTTCATCGACAAATTGGAAAGGATCACGGCCGCCGAATCCGACAGGCCGATCTCCAGATCCGCCTTCGGTTTCGCGCCTGTCCGTACGCAGTCCCAAAACTCAATTAATTGCTGGTCCACCGGATTGTTTTCTTCTTCCGGCACCATCACGCCCTTCGAGTACAGCCAGCGCCGGGCAAACTTCAATTCCTTTTGCACGAAGCTGTCCTGATCGGTGATCTCGTCCTTGCTTAACAGAATTGGCAAGGCCTTGGCGCCCTTGCCGGTGGAGGCTAACGAGGCGCTCGCGACCGCCGCCTTCGACGTACCGGTCGCCGGCGTCTTCTTCGCGGGTTCGCGATACCAGATGCCCAGCGACGGCTCGTCGTCCGTGCCCACCGTAATGTGAATCGTGCCTTCGGTGCCCATGATCAACTCGCCAAACTGGGCGCGCGTTCCGCCAAACAGAGGGAGGTGCTGGTTCGTCGAAATATAGGAGCCCATCAGCCGTTGCCCTTTCGGATAACGGAAAATCAACTGGACGCTGTCGAAAACGTCGCGGCCGTCTTTGAAGTAGTCGATGCCGCCAACGCCATTAACGGTCTCAAAGTGGCTCCCGAACATCCAATCGGCGATGTCCATCTGGTGCGAGCCCAATTCAGCCACTAGCCCGCCGGAAAACTTCGACAGCAGCCGCCAGTTCCCCTCTTCGCCGCGCGGATCGTTCTTCTTCATCGTCCACGTCGCGCTTGGCACGTTGATCAGGTTGCGATGCCACTGCGAATAGACGTTGGTAACGTCGCCCAGCAGACCCTTCTCCACCATTTGCCGCGCCGTCTGGTAAAAGCGGCTGTAACGCCGCTGCAGGCCCACCTGCATCACCTGCTTCGGGCGCTCGTTCACCAGCTTCCGCAGCGCGTGAATTTCTTCCGGTTTGTGAACCAGGCTCTTCTCACAGAGCACGTGTTTGCCCGCCAGCAGCGCGTCGCGCGTGATGGGGAAGTGCTGGTAAAGCGGCGTCGAGATTAGCACCGCGTCAATGTCATTGCGATTCAAAACTTCGCGATAGTCCTTGTAGCCTTGCGGCTTATCCTTGGAGCCGTTTACCCCCTTATCGAGGTTCGGCTGAAAGATATCGCAAGCGGCCACCAGACGCCCGCCGTCCAGCCCGTTCATATGCGTGATGTGATACTGGCCGCGCCCGCCGGTGCCGATGATGGCCATTTGAACCTGGTTGTTGGCCGCTTTCACTTTCTGAATCCACGGCGCCCCCACAATCGCCGCCGCCGCGGTCGCGCCAGCCACCAGTTTGGCCGCATCGCGCCTTGTCATATCCGTTTGTTCACAACTCTTGTGCTCAGCCATCGCACTCACCTCGGTTTGTTCGTCCAACGAACCCACTATTATATGGCAGAAGGAACCCAATGCCACGCATCCGCCTGCTCCACTGGAAAGAAGAGGAATGTGCCCCTCGCGCCGAACTCTTGCGCCAACACGGCTACGAAGTGGACGCAACCCGCTTCGGCAGTTCCTCAATGAAGGAATTTCGCGAGAATCCGCCCGCCGCCCTTGTAGTCGACCTCTCCCGCCTACCCAGCCAAGGCCGCGAAGTCGGCGTCTCTCTCCGCAACAGGAAGTTTACCAGGCTCATCCCGTTGATCTACGTCGAAGGCGATCCCGAGAAGGTGGCGAAGGTGAAAGCGACCATTCCCGACGCCCGCTACACGACCTACACCAAAATCGGCCCTGTACTCGAAGACGTTCTTGCCAACCCCGCCAAGGAGGTATACGTTCCCAAGTCCCTCTCCGGCCCCGATTCTCCAGTCCCGCTAATCAAGAAGCTCGGTGTAAGAGATGGCCACCCGGTGGGTCTAATCAACGCCCCCAGCGGCTTCGAAGCGAAAATACCGAATGCCGATTGCAAGCGAAACCCGCGTGGAACGGTGCCGCTGACACTCTGGTTCGTGGAAACACGCAAAGAGTTCGAAACGGCCCTACCGAAGATGCGCCAGCGCGCCGAAGACGGCGGCATCTGGATTATCTGGCCCAAAACAACAAAGACCGCCAAGCCCGACATCAACGGCAACATCGTTCGCGAAACGGCTCTCGGCGTAGGCCTGGTCGACTTCAAGATATGCGCTGTGGATGAGAGATGGAGCGGGATGCGGTTTGCGGTAAAGCGCGGGTAACGGCGATAAAGAATTACCGTAGCCGCTCAAACGCCCGCACCGCCCGCACTTTCCCGGTAGCGGCCGTGTTGGCCGCTACCGGGAAAGACGGGGACGGTCGGTTGATGGAGGCGACGATGTTTATTTCTCGTCCAGGCCGTTGATGCTACTACCCCAGGCGGCGGAACTTCCCCAGGCCGCCGATGACCCCCAGGCCGCGGATGAGCCCCAGGCCGCGGAGCTTCCCCAGGCCGCCGAACTACCCCAAGCCGCCGAGGCGGGTTCGATGACGTGAGCGCCGTAGACATCGACCGGTCTCCAGTTTTGCTCGTTCCATAACGAAGAAACATCTTTTATCAATACGCCCTGCAGAAGCAGGGGGACATAGAGGATTGTAGGAGTCAGTGCGTAACCCTGCGCCGTGTTCGAGCGCACGCTGTCTGTTGGAGGAGGCGAAAATGTCAGCGCGAAGTGGTGAACGGCGAGAAACCCGTCGTTCTCCCGGCCAGGGGCGAGTCCGGATTTCCTTTGAAGATCCGGCGAGGATGACGGTCGACGCGGAATTGGTGGACCTTAGCTCGACTGGCGTCCGGGTGAGCCACGATAGCAGGCGGCTGGCTCCCGGTCTGGAAGTCAGCTACACGCGACAAGGGGATGCCGGCCGGGCGCGAGTCGTCTGGACCCACATCCTCGATGGACAGTGGATCAGCGGATTCGCGCTGCTGTAACGGGATGTCCGGATGAGGGTAGCGACGTGCCTTTGCGCTAACCGCGGGGCCATTTCGCCGCGGCTCCACTTCGCTCGAAGTTACACGGAAAGTTGGCCCGGACACGGCGTGCCCATGACTACACTGCTCGGGGAGTGGGCCTAAACGCATTGAAATAGGACCTGTCGCCGAGCAATGACTATAGTGAGCGTTACAGGGGGAATCAGGTTTTCGTCCTGGTCAAAACGGCGTACTGGCCGTACCTGGCGTTTTCCCGGTAATGACTGGCGATGTATTTGTCGAGAAGGTTAGAGCCGACATAAGCCGCGGCGAGGAACGTTTCATCCCCCGGTACCGGCTGGCAGTCGATAATAATCCAATTAACGCCGTTTCGCTCCAGGTCTTCAATGATTTTCGTCTGCACGGCGACCTCTGTGGCGACTCTCGTCTCCAGTTGAAAAACTCTCGTTCCAATTGGCCTGCCAGCCAACCAATAAAGCCGTAGATTGTTGTAGAACACTCGGGAATGATCTTGTACTCCAACGAATATCGGGTCGGTGCTGCCGGTCCTTTCCCGCACGTAATGCAATGCCCGCAATTCGTTGGCGTAGGGATACAGCGCGGCCCACAGTTCCCGATCGGGACCGAACAACCGGTCTGTATCCGACAGATGCGGCTGAGCCGCCAAGCTGGCGATTACCTTCGCACCGCTCCGCAGATGGTTCGGCGAAGGTCTGTATTCCACCGTCGCCAGCAACAGGAACGCGGCCGCGAGGAGCACGGCCATGGAAGTCCCTTTCGAGATCGACGAGCCCGGACTGTTTGCTTTCTCAGGACGGGATATGACTAGAAAACTGAGAAGTATTGCGTCAACGGCCGGCAAGACGCGCCAATGACTCCAATCCGCCCTGGATATGAAGTAGTGAAATACGCAGCACGAAAAAGCCAGCACGCAAAACTCGGATCGTTCTAAGCGGTGCACGACAATGTGAAGGAACAAGACCGCGCCTAGCTGCAAGATCACGAGAATCCCAACAATGACCGGGCGGTTGCGCCCAGCCATGGCGACGCCAAAAAGCAGAAGGGCGATTGCGACTGGAATAAGAGACTTGGGGGGAAATACTTCCTCCCCTTCAAGAATTCGAAATACAAACCAACAGGCCGGCAGGGTGAGCGCAATAGTAAGATTGGCGCTAAAGACGAAATTCATGAAACCGCGCTGTTGCATTACCGTGTGCGTTTTCACCGTGAATTCCGAGACCGCGGCGGCGATGTTACTCCCATATAGCAATAGGCAAAATCCGGCAATACAAAACACTAATGGGCCGGCGTAAATGAATAAATCCCGAAGACTCTTTTTGAGATGTGCGGGCGTCCCACGCTCTTGGCCGGCAAAGCACCACTGCAGCAGCATATCGAATACCACAACCGCGGCTACATAAGCGCCGAAGTTCAAGCGGTAAAGAAAGGCCACGGCGGTCAAGACCCCCGAGGCGGCGAGGATGTACCGGCGCCGGTCGATATCCGCTAGAAAGCACAGATAAGTCAAGAGCGCGGCTAGGGATGTCGCAAAGCCTGGCCAAACGGGCAGATTGACCGCGGCTCCGATACTTGCCGCCAGCACAAGCACCGCCGCCGGAACTACTACCCGGAATTGTGGAAAACGGGATCTAAGAAATCGGCCCGCGAGTAACAGCACCATGATATAGAAGACGGCGTTGACGACGCGAGTGGCCACAACGCTTCTGCCGAGCAGGTGAAAGCTGGCGGCATTCAGATACAAACCCAAAGGAGGGTAGAAATAGGAAAAATCGAGATGCGGCGTACGCCCCTGCTGAACCAGTATTCCGTGAACAAGGGGGATCGCGTCATCGAACTCGTTAACGGGAACGCCGAAACTCGCAACTACATTTACTGCGACGAAGCCCCAGAGCAGGAACTTGACCGCGAGTGGAAACATCTTGCTGTACTTTTCCGATCGAAGTTCCGATTGCACTTTTACCTCCGCGCCGCGCCTGTATCCATCAGGCATATTCGAAATTGTAGCGAACGATGGCGCTTTAGGGAAGAAAGTTACGGCCCCCCGGGCGCGCTCGAAAACTACGGCGAATCACTCCGAGGCATAAAAACCGCCCAATTTTAGGCTTTTACTCCAGGCTCGCGCGAAAAGGAGATGCCGATCATGACGATGCCAACGAATCGATACGTCGAAGTCCGCAAGGGCGGTCGCTACGTGGCCGGCTCGCGCATCGGGTTGGACGTGGTGGTCTACAAATATCGGAATGGTCGCATAGCAGACGATACTTTCCAGCCCTTCGGCGTCACAGGATCATTCCGGAGATTTTGTTTTGAAGGGCGGCCACTCTGTTCCTGGTGTTAATGGCAGTGTAACCGTACTCTCGCCGGACAAATCTTTGGCGGCCTCCGTATTGAAAATCCTCATATCGCTACAACGGACCGGCGCCGATTCCAACTGTCGGCGATCTCCTCAAAGATGACAGGCAGTGATTTGCCTATTTTCCAATCCGGGTAGTGCGCTTGCATTTTCCGTAGGTCGCTGTAGTAGCAGATGTGGTCGCCAGCGCGATTCTCATCAATGTAGCGCCAGTTCATCGTCTTACCGGTGACGTCCCCGGCCATTCGGAACGCCTCCAGGATAGAGCAGGAATTCGGCTTCCCGCCGCCAAGATTGTAGACCTCGGCGATGCGCGGGGCCTTCCAGAACTCGTACATGAAGCTGGCGACATCCTCCGCATGAATGTTGTCGCGCACCTGCTTGCCTTTGTACCCAAAGACCTTGTACTCGCGCCCTTCCACGCTGCATTTCACCAAATAGCTTAGAAACCCATGCAATTCCACGCCGGCGTGATTCGGACCCGTCAGGCATCCACCGCGCAGGCAGCAAGTGGGCATGCCGAAATAGCGTCCGTACTCTTGCACCATGACGTCAGACGCGACTTTGGAGGCCCCGAAGATGGAATGCTTGCTCTGGTCGATTGATAATTCCTCGGGAATGCCGTGCTCGTAGGCGGGATCCGCGAAGTCCCAGCGCGTTTCAAGTTCGGTGAGCGCAAGGGTGTTGGGCCGGTCTCCATACACCTTGTTGGTCGACATGTGAATGAACGGAGATTCGGGACAAAAACGACGGGCAGCTTCCAGGAGGTGAAGCGTTCCCAACGCGTTGACCTCGAAATCGAGAAATGGGATCGCCGCGGCGCGATCATGCGAGGGTTGCGCCGCCGTGTGAATAATCAGGTCCGGCTTCAGCTCCTCCATGAGTGCCAGGACCGCTTCGCGATCGCGGATGTCGATTGCCGCGTGGCGGTAGTCCGCGATCTCCGCTTGCAGTTGCCGAAGCACCCAGCTTGTGTCGCCCTCGGCTCCGAAGAAGACGGCTCGATGGTTGCTATCGATTCCCGTCACGGAGAATTCCCGCCCGGCGAACCAGCGCGTCACTTCCGAGCCGATCAGCCCGCAGGAACCGGTGACAAGAACCGCCTGTCGTTGTCTCATTGACCGCATCCTTCTTGTTTTCGACGTTTCACGCCGCAATGTGAAGAGCGGCGGCAACTAAGTATGTGATTCGGACTAGCCATGCCGGGCGGTGCGATCGGTTCCATCCGTTTATCAAAGGACGGGAAGCCGGCTCCGATCGAAACAAGCCCACACCATATCCGACTCCAAGAGCGAACGATCGTCGGTCATCCATTGCTTGGACTTACCATTCCATCCATAAAGACCCAGTCCAATACTCTTAAGTAGCCCGAAAGTGTCTTGCTGACTGCAACCCGCCCGGTCGCACCATCCGGGGTCACTTTCGAATAGTATCGCCAGATTACGGCTGGCGCGAATAATCTCCCGCGCACCACGAAAAACTCCATACTCACCGCCTTCTACGTCAACCTTCAAGAAGTCGAGTTCGATAAGGCCATTCTTCGCAGCCCACGCATCCAGCGTTGTCACCTCAACGGACTCAATGTCTCCTCCGTTTTTGGTACTTGCTTCCGGGGAGGTCGCCAGGTAACGGTACGCGTCGCCAAATCCGGGGTCGCTCTTCAGTGTCAGGAACACATCCGACTTATCGCTCAGTGCGATCTGAATTGGACGAACCCGCTCGCAACGGTTCAGCGCAAGGTTCTTTCGCAACCGCCCAAATGATTCGCCCGAGGGTTCAAAGGCCCATACCGTCCCGGTTTGTCCTGCCAGCTTTTCACAAAAGATCGAATACAAGCCTATATTAGCGCCGACGTCGACCACTTTCATCCCGGGCTTCAGATAAGCCCCTACTAGCGCCAACTCGGTTTTCTCAAAAAGCCGCTGGACCGCGAGAAATTCGGCGATTTCTCCTTCGGGATACAAGTCGATACTAACGCCGGCCGGAAGCCGATAAGTTACAGGCTGTCCTGCGGGGTGTTGTAAATGATAGACGTAATGAATTATCCGCCGCGCGGCCTTGCCAACGAACGAATGACGAATCCGGGAAGTAGTACTCATGGAAGTTTCAAGAATGACAATGTGGTTATGAGGAACCGGCTTTTCCGGCCGCCGCGGTCCGCGCGAGCGTATGTTTTTTCACGGACCGGCCGTGCCAGATGATGCTCATCAGCGCACGGAAATACGCGGGAGCGACCTTTGCCACGTTAAAAGTCGATGTGCCCATATCGATACTTCGATTAATCCAGGAGATCGGAACCTCCTCGATGTCGTACCCGGCCAACAACGGCTTTAAGCCGGTTTCGGCGTTTGCGGCAAAGTGCGGCTGCTCAATGATTAAATTTTTCAATATCTCCGCGCGATAGAGTTTAAGATTATTTGAAAGATCTCGCACGCGAATCCGGAAGAATAGGTTTACCAATACATGAAAGCCGCGATTAGCCAGGATTTTCGCGAATGGATAATTGACCAGCATCGATTCGTAAGAGAAACGGCTCCCGATCGCTCCATCCTTGTTGCGGGCGATTGCGTCGAATAAATCCCGGAACTCCGGAAGGATGTGGAGAAAATCACTATCCATCGTGAGGATATAGCGGCCTGAAGCCGCGGCGTACCCGTCACGCAGAGCGCGTCCCACGCCATTTGGAGGCGTACGATTTATCAGTTTAACTCGAGGCTCCTGCTTTGCCACTTCAAGAGCTACCTCCGCCGTGCGATCTTTACTATTGTCGTTAACTAGAATGATCTCACGAATGTAACGGCCGTACATTTGCGTTAATCCGTTCACGAGCCTTGGAATGTTCGCTTCCTCGTTGTGGCAGGGCACCACGACGGAGGTCGATCCGAAGAGCGCTTCGTGATCTGTCAGATCGACCCAACGGCGAACTTCCGGACCGCCCGGCTTTTTCGCCCAAATGTATAGGGTCCCGCAAACTTCCTTGATAAGGGGCGCATGTTCCAATATAAAGGATGCGGACTGTAATAGGTGTACCAGTACCCGCGGTATACGGGGGTGTACGATGTCGAAGGGAACGATATCGATATTAGTAAATCCCTGGTCGGAGGCGGTCTTCATCAGCTTGAATTTCCGCATAGCCGTCTGGCAGCTTGATTGGCCCGCCCAACGTCCTATCATCGGGATGGCGTTCTTGACAAAGACCTGGGGATTCCAGTGATTCGCTTCGAAAAATAGAATCTGCCCGCCAGGTTTTAGAATGCGATGGAGCTCACGAAGATTGTGCGCATACATATCGTGACAAAGAATCGCGGTGCCGACCACGTAATCGAAACTGTCGGCCGGGATGTCCGCTAAAGAATCGTCTACGTGAAGAACAGTTAGACTGGTTAGGCGCTTTGCCTCCAGTCTGACCGCGAGATCCTTATTGAAGACGGCGGCTGTAATCGGATTTCGTCCCTTGAGTACTTGGGTAAGGTGTTCTGTCCATAAGCCGCTTCCAGCGCCAAGCTCCAGAATACTCTCAGCCGGTAGGACGTGAAGACAATGGCGCACCGCAACCGCTCTCCAATGGAGCTTAAGGGGAGATGTCGATGGATACCGGAGCCAGTAGATTTCACGGCTTCGTTCCATTTCGCGGAGATTCGCCTCGATTGACATTGGCAGCACTTCAAGTTTACCAGCATCGTTCGCGGACAAGGACATTCGCTTTCTGTTCGCCGTTCGGCCGCATGGCCGGGTTAACCAACGAGATCCGGATCCGAAGTTACAGTGCCGCTGTGTGACCGTAGAAGGCCTAGCCGCGGTAGCTGTAATCAGGCGGGTGCGCATCGAGCGAAGGCGTCACGTGAGATAATGGTTTAAGGTCGCCGGACCTATTCGTCGCGGGACACGACAATTTCCATTCTCATGAATATCGAAACTGCACGGCTTCGTACGTTTCTACGATCAAATGCGATTACGGGAGGTCTCATCTCTTGGGGGTGGAGACACTATCTAACAGCCCTTGCCGAAGCGGTGCCCGATGAGTGTGCGGACATCCCCAAGGTTCCGGGCGCGGGAGGAATTTACAAGGGGCCGGACGACCGTCGTTATCAACTTATGCACAACGGCGTCAAAGTTCTCGTCAATTCCTATTACGGAGACCTGGTCACCGAAATTATTCGACGCTTCCGAGGGCATCATGAGCCCCAGGAGGAGCGAGTATTTCACGCAGCGCTGGCGAGTCTTCCCGGCGAGATCGCGATGATCGAGTTAGGAAGCTATTGGGCCTACTATTCAATGTGGGCGCAGGCGGCGAAGAGGCGCGTGAGAAGCGTTCTAGTGGAACCGGTCGACTCTCATATGGAGATCGGCAAGGCCAATCTTGAGCTCAACGGAATGAGTGCGGAGTTCGTGCGCGCTTACATCGGTGCGTCGTCGCTTCCACCCCACACCGTTCAGATGGAGGGAACTTCCTTAGTGGGAATGGAGCGGCTGTGCCTGGACGATCTTTTGGCCAGATGCGGCGTCCCTTTCGCTCACATCGTCCATGTGGATGTTCAGGGCGCCGAAGTAGACATGCTGCGCGGGTCGGAGTCGGCGATCCGCGAGAAGAGGTTAGGTTATATATTTCTCTCTACCCATAGCCGGAAACTTCACGACGAATGTCTTGACATACTGAAGCGGGATTTCGTGATCCTGGCCGAGCACACGAGAGCCGAAAGCTATAGCACCGACGGTTTGATTGTCGCGCGCCCCCAATGGTTTCCCGGTATCGATCCACTCCCAATCTCAAAGAGGCGTACGCAAAATGATGTCTCGATTTTGTTGCGCTACGCGTTTCGTAGGCGTTGACGACGCGGGTCCGGCCCATCATTCGGCGTGGCGGTGAATTCTCGGACTATGCGTCGCCGCGTGATCGATTTGGAACGGCCGGCTTGACGGCGGCCGGACGCGGCGCACGCTGTACGCTGCGTCTCGCATAATCGGGTTGCATGGTTCCGCCGGCAGTCATGGGCTGCGGCTTCATGACTATCGCCGCCGGTCCGCCGTGGAAACTTTGGTGCGGAATGTACTAAGCTAAGTGGTTATCAAGACGTTGACACTAGAAGCTTTGCCGTCACGGGTTCGTCTGCTGCTCGCGGACAATCCGAAAGCGCGATTCTGTGTCCGGATACTGATGTTTGTCCTTGCGGCCGCCGTTGCCTGCCCGGTTCGATACTGGGCTATCGCCGACGATTTCGATAACAGTTGGGTGTTTGGGCTAAATTACGCCGCCGATCGGGGATTGGCGCTAGGGCGGGACGTTCTCTTTAACACCGGACCGCTTGGACACCTTATTTTCGCGCAAGATGTGGGCGACAATCTCGTCCACGCAATTCGGTTCCAGCTATTAGTCTGGGTTGTAATGGCTGGGATTCTGTGGGATTTATATTTTCGCGTTGGCGTTCCGTTACGGAACCTCGGCCTTTTTACTCTTTTTCTCTGTCTCTCCGCTCCGCTATTCTGGTTTAACCGGATCGGCATTGACAATCTGCTTCTCACCGGCGCGCTGGTGTATCTGGTAGTGTATCGTTGGCGGGGCGGAATCTTGAGACTGTTAGTGACTTTGGCGCTCGTCGGCCTCATGCCATTGATCAAGCTCACTAGCGGCATGATTGCCGTGGGTGCGTTAGCGGGATTTCTGGTGGACCGCGCAATCCACTTACGTTGGAGAGCGTGGCGTTACCTAGTCTTGGTCGCGACGGTTCCAACGGCGGTAGCCGGAATCGGTTTTTACCTGACAATTCCATCGTTCGCGGCCTTCGCCACGTTTGTAAGGGGAAGCATGGAAATTTCATCGGGCTACAGCGCGGCGATGTCGGTTCCAGGTCCGAGAATAGAACTATTTGCGGCGTTCGAAGCATTGGTCCTGGTAGGCGCTCTGTTACTGATTCAAGCCCGGGTAATTCAAATATCTTCAACGTTTCTGACGCTTCTGTTGGCAATGCCGTTGGCAATTAGTTTTAAGCATGGGTTTGTGCGGCAGGACTATCATACAATAAACTTTTTTTGCTTTTGCTCGTTAGCGATAGCGCTGATTTCCCTCTCGTCCTCATTGCGTGGCTGGCGTCTGATGGCTGGCGTAGCGATCTTCTTGCCATTCATTATTATTTGGCAGGACTATGTAGGAACGCCGCTTGGCTTAAGGACCGGCGTGGAAACAATCACGGGAGTTCGCGGCCTTCGTTTAGCCTGGAACGCCGGAAATACGCAACATCTAAAGTCGTCCTTGCGAGCCGAAGCGGAGAGCGGCTACAGTGCAAAGTTACGGGTGGAACCGGAGGTTCGGGAAGCGATAGGGGACGCCACGGTAACATCCATGTCCGTGGCCTACAGCGGTGCCGTTGTCCTGGATAGCCTGCGGTTCGTGGTTTATCCGATGATTGCGCGCGTTAGCGCGTTCACACCCTTTCTGGACGAGGTATGCGCCACGTGGGTTCGAGAGAAAGGGCCGCGTTTTATCATTTTTGACGGCAGTAGTGTAGACAATCGGCATCCATGGGCGGAGACGCCCGCCATGTGGCTGGAGGTCTACAGATGGTACGACACGCGGATGCTGGGCAAACGGAATCTTCTGCTTGAGCGTCGCTCTCAACCGCGTTTTTCGCGCCTGGTGCCGGTGGACCGTTTTACAATCCAGTTAAAGTCCGGGTTTTCTTTACCGCAATCTCAAGATGCCGTGTTTTGGACGATGTCCTGTCGTTTGAACCTGGCGGGAAAGCTTCAGAATCTGCTTTTCCGTCTTCCCCCTCTGACGATGGAGGTCCAAAGTCCTGAAGGAACGCGGACTAATTTCCGAGTGCTCGCGGATGTACTCGCAAACCCTACGCTTGGGAGCACACTCCCCGCCGATCTTTCTCAGTTTGCGAACCTGTTCGGCATTGACGCTCATCCGAAGCAAACAGTTCAGCATTTGTCTTTTGGCACATGGCTTGGCCCCGATAAGCTTGTAGTAGGCGAAAATCGTTCTTATGAACCAAGCTGTGAAGTAGAGTTCTTTCGCCCCTCGGCCTAGTACACTGTGCGGTCCAGTGATGTAAATCGGGTTAGCGATAGCTGGAAGCCTGGATTTCGAAGAGCTTTGCGTACTGGCCATTTGTTTCAAGCAACTCGTCGTGGGTTCCGTCTTCGGCGATTTTGCCTTGCGACAAGAGCAGGATGCGATCCGCCATGCGGACGGTGGAAAGTCTGTGGGAGATGAAAATCGCCATTCTACCTTGGGTCAACTCGGCGAATTTCTGGAACACTTCAGATTCGGCCACGGGATCCAGCGCGGCCGTCGGCTCATCCAGAATCAGGATTTGCGCTTCTCGCAGGAACGCCCGGGCCAGGGCGATTCTTTGCCATTGGCCGCCGGAAAGGTCCACGCCGCCCTCAAATCGACTACCCAGCATTTGGTCGAGTTTTTCGGGAAACGTATCGAGCAAGTCCGCCGCATTGCTTCTTCGACAGGCTTCCCATAAGCTGTCGTCGTCTGAAAGGCGCGAAATATCGCCGGCGGCGATATTTTCCCTAACCGAGAGATCGTAGCGAACAAAGTCCTGAAATATGACTCCGATCTCCTTGCGTAGCTCTTCCACATCGTAGTCTTTGAGATCGCGGCCATCGAGCAGGATGCGGCCGCCTACGGGGTCGTAAAGCCGCGTGATCAGCTTTACCATGGTGGTCTTGCCTTCCCCGTTTTCCCCGACGATCGCTACACGTTGGCCTCGATGCAATTGGAAAGTAAGATTATCCAGGATCAGTTTCTCGTTACCCGGATACTGAAACGTGACGTTCTGAAACTCCAACCCGGTTTGTATGGGGCGCGGCGGGAGGACCGCCTCGCCGGAGGAACGGATGTTGGGCGTTTCACGAAAAAAAGCAATCAAGTCCCGCAAAAACAGAGATTGATCGGCAATATCGGAAAAGAGGGAGAAGATAGTTTGCAAATGCCCGTTGGCGCCGGAGATGGCTCCTATCATGAAGGTGAAGCTGCCAACCGTAATCCGTTGGAGCAACGCTTCCCTGGCCAGGTAAACATAACTACCGTAGTAGCCGGCGGCGCCACCAACCGCGAACGCGGCGCCCCAAATGAGGCGGCGGGCGGCGAGAGCACGGTTTTTACTAATGAGTTCGCCAGACAAGGCGGAATATTTGCTTTCGATATGAGGGGCGAGCGCGAAGACCTTCACTTCCTTGGCGGCGTCACGGCCACTGCCGAGCGAAAGAAAGTAGTCCAGGGATCGGCGAGCGGGGGTAAGCGTATGAGCCTGGGTATAGCCCAGAAAGGCGAAGTGGCTTTCGACCAGGAATGACGGCACCACGCACAGAATTAGAACGGCGAGAAGCCACGGATAGTAGTAGGCCATTCCCACCGCCAGCGACAGAAGCATGACGGTTCTCTGGAGGAGCCATCCGGCCGAAGTCAACATACCTATGCGATCGGTAGATTGGGCGCGGGCACGCTCCAGGCGATCGTGAAATGCCGGATTTTCGAAGCTGCTGAGGTCAAGCGAGGCGGCATGCCGCATGATTTTGAGGCCCAAGCTGTGGCTAAAGCGATCGGCTATGGAGGTATCGAGAAAATCGACAGTTCGTCCGATAGCTTGCGTAAAAACAGCGAGACTGAACTCGACGCCGACCCAAATCCAAAGCATCGTGGAGTCAACGGATTGACCTTTGGCCGCCACGGCAATCAGATCGATGACTTGTTTGGCCGCATAGAGCATTCCTAGCGGGATCAAGCCGCCGATCACTCGAAGGGAGATCGTGCCAACCACGGCGGTGGGAGCCGACTCCCACAGGAGGCGCCAAAGCCGGGGCAGGTCTTTTAAGGCGGCGAATCGGTTTTTCCACGCCGCTTTTTGGGTTTGGGATTCCGCCTCGCCTGGCGATTCCGCGTTTTGCATCTCTTTTTCGCCAGCAATTGAAGGTCCGTTAAGAGCCGCTAATCGCTGGCGGGTCCGCGGTCAACGGCCGTGGAGACGTGGACTGTTGCGCTCGCGGGCGCCGGGCAAGTTTCCGGCGAGATCAATTAAGAGACTACGGCCAGGAGCCGCCACCGCCGCCCCTAATTCGAAGGGCCGGACAGTACCGCAACTACTCCAGTTTCTCGCAAGCGGCGTTGGAGAATGGACTTTCGCGCATCTACGTCGGCTACCACTTTCGAAGGGTCGTAACGGAGGGGATCGAACATGGCCGCAAGATTGGCCAGTGGACGGTCCTGAGATATCTGAGGCCAATTCAGTGAAGTAAGAACCTGCAAGGCGTAAGGCGGCATTCCGCTACCGGCGGGCCATACCGCCTCACGCCAGGATCCTCGTATGATATATTTCCGGGCAAGGGAGGATCCGTATGACAAGTTTATCGTTCACTCGATTTTCGCGATTGGCAGCGCTTCTTGCAGGGGCGGCGCTTCTTTATGGCCAGGGTAATACAGGCTCGATCTTGGGCACGGTGACCGACTCATCTTCGGCGGTGATACCGAACGCGAAAGTCACGATTACGAATAAGAGCACCGGCGTGACGGCGGACACAACCTCCGACGGAGTCGGCAACTATCTGTTCAATTTCCTGCAACCCGGGACGTATCGGGTGGATGCCGAGGTAAGCGGCTTCAAACGGTTCCAGCGGGACAATATCACGCTGGAAATGACGCGGCAGTTGCGCATTGACGTAACGCTGGAGACGGGACAACTGACCGAGTCGGTGAATGTGACGGCGCAGACGCCGCTGCTGGAGACGGAGACGGGCGCGCTGTCGACGACCATCGAGAACCGGCAGGTGGTGAGCCTGCCGACGATCGGGCGCAACCCGCAGGACTTCCGCCTGCTGGTGCCGGGCGTAGCAATGAACCGCGATGGGAATCCGGTGACGCAGGGCGGGCTTGTGCGAAAAGACCCGTATTATATTGACGGCGCGCATTCGTCGAACCATGTTTGGGCGGGGAACCCGGTGAATCCGAACCCGGACGTGATCGGCGAGTTCAAGGTGCTGACGAATTCGTTCTCGGCGGAGTATGGGGAGACGTCGGGCGCGGTGATGCAGTCAACAACGAAGTCCGGGACGAATCAGTTCCACGGGACGGCGTTTGAGTTCCTGCAAAATGACAAGTTGAACGCGGGCAATTACTATACGGCGACGCGGCCGACGCTGCGCCGGAATCAGTACGGCTTTACGATCGGCGGCCCGGTGGTGAAGAACAAGACGTTCTTCTTTTTCGATGGGCAATACACGAAACAGCGCGGAACGCTGGCGTTTACGAACCTTACCGTGCCAACGGAGGCGTTCCGGAACGGCGATTTTTCGACGCTGCCGAACATCATCTACGACCCGGCTTCGACGCGGACGGTGGGTGGCGCGGTGGTCCGCGACCCGTTCACGGGCAACCGGTTGCCGGCCGCGCGGATCAGCACCGCGGCAAAGAATCTACAGGCGCTCTACCCGGCGCCGCAGTTGAACGCGAACTTCGCGAATTACACGAATTTCGGTCCGAACAAGGTGGACAACTACGAATACGATGTCAAGATCGACCATAACTTCTCCGACAAGGATAAGTTCTTCGCGCGCTATTCCTGGCGGCAATCCAACACCGACCCGGCGAGCGCGTTCCCGAACCCGGACGCGGGCGGGCGCAACCCCGGCCAGCTTGGGTTTGGCAGCACTCGGAGCCCGGGGCGGCAGGCCGTGGTTAACTATGTGCGGGTGATTTCGCCGCGCGTCACCAACGACTTGCATCTGGGCTGGTTCCAGGTGTATCCGAAGCGCGAGGTGGCGGGCTACGGGAGGGTATCGACGAATTCGCTGGGCATTCTGGGCCTGCCGAATGGAGACGATAAACTGGGCACTCCGGACGTGCAGTTCACCAACTTTGCGCCGCTGGGTTCTTCGGGCGACACGCTGTTTTTTGAGCTGCAGAACAGCAATTCGCTGGTCAACGTGACGTCGTGGGTGAAGGACCGCCACACCATCAAGTTTGGCGGCGAAGTGCGGAAGATTCGCACCGACAATTTCCAGCCGAATCCGGGAACGACCCGCTGGAATTTTCAACCGCTCTATACGAACCAGCCGGGGATTTCGACGAGCGGATTCGACTACGCAAGCTTCCTGCTGGGGCTGCCGCAATCGTTCCAGTACCGCATTTTCCCGGGCTTCTTCCGGTCGCGGGCGCCGGTGTATGCGTTGTTTTTGCAGGACGACTGGCGTGTAAGCCGCAAGTTGACGCTGAACCTCGGCATGCGGTGGGACGCGCCGTTGTGGTACTCCGAGGCGCAGGACCAGTCCGGTGTATTCGATCTGGACAAGGGCGAGTATCAACGTTTCGGACAGAACGGGTTCCGCCGCACGCCGTGGAATAACGACTGGAATAACTTCGGCCCGCGACTGGGGTTCGCGTATAACCCGGCGAAGAGCGTTATTGTCAGGGGCGGCTACGGCATATCGTCGGTGGGCACGATGTCGTCGGGAGCGTTTGGGTTCCTGCTATCGGATCCGATCTTCGCCGACGCCGACGTGGGGCGCTATACGACCACGGACAACCTGACGTGGCTGGCCACTCTGGACCGTGTTCCGTATGCGGCGGCGGACAAGACGGGACGTAACGCCGCGTCGGTGAGCGTATTTCCAGAGGACAATCCAACGTCCTATATGCAGCAGTGGAATTTGAATGTGCAGAAGGAGTTTGGGGCGACGCTAGTGGAAGTGGGCTATTCGGGCAGCAAGGGATCGCACCTGCACTATGGGGCCTACAACCAGAACGCGATTCCGCTGAATTTGGCGGTGGAAGCGCGCGGGCGGCGGATCGCTCCCTTTGTGCAGTTTCCGCGGTATCCCAACGGCGTGACGAGCAATTCGTGGATTGGTTCGTCGTCGTACCACGCGCTGCAAATCAAGTCGGAGCGGCGCTTTTCGAGCGGGTTGGCGTGGGTGGGAGCGTTTACTTTCTCCAAGTTGATCGACGTGGGGCAAGTGGGCTATCGCGATCCATTGAACAATCGGAATCTCGATCGTGGAATTGGCCCCGACAGTGCGCCGTACCGGTTTACCTTCGCGCCGATTTACGAACTGCCATTCGGTAAGGGACGGCGCTGGCTAAACAACAATCGGGCGGCGGACCTGGTGCTGGGCGGGTGGGAAGCGAGCGCGATTCTGACGGCGCAGGGCGGATTCCCGTTGACGCCGGGATACTCGATTGACAGTTGCGTTTGCGGCAACAATGCGAACCGGCCGAACGTGTCCGCCAACCCGAATTTGCCGGATGGCGAGCGCACGGTGAACCGCTGGTTTGACCCGGCGGTGTTTTCGGCGCCGGCTCAATATACGATCGGCAATGCGGGGCGCGGGCTGGTTTGGGGCCCCGCGCTGCGGAGCTGGGATATGACGATCAGTAAGTTCTTCTCCGTTACGGAGCGAATCAAAATTCAGTACCGCGCGGAGGCGTACAATTTGTCGAACTCGCCGTACTTCGCGAATCCGAATACTACCTTCGGGGCCGGTACGTTTGGCCGGGTTACAGCGGTGGGCAACAATCCGCGGCAGGTGCAGATGGCGTTGAAAGTATTGTTTTGATTATCGAGCGCCGCGGTGGAACAGCAAGCGCTGCCGCGGCGTTTTCTCTTTGTCTTTGAGGTCGCGGACAATATTGAATTCGCGGGCGGCATCGTCCTCGCGATTAAGGCGTTGATACGTTTGAGCGAGGTGAAGATGCGCCTGGACAAGATCTGGACGGAGGCGCGCGGCATTTTCTAGTTCGATGGCCGCTTCGGCCAGCCGATTGTTCTTCAGGAGCCACTTGCCATGAAGGGCGTGGGCGGCGGCGAATTCCGGGCGAAGTTTTATGGAACGGCGGACGGTATCTTCGACTCCGGGTTGATCGAGACCGTCTTTGGCGGCGGCGATGAAGTACCAGGCGCGATGGTCGTTCGGCGCGTTTTCGAGGAAACGTTGGGCGAGTTTCGCGGCGTCGGCGAAACGGCCGCGCTGGATGAGGATGGTCGCCAGGGCGTCAAAGGCGAGGAGGTTTGGCAGGCACAGGGCGAGTTCGGCTTCGGCCTCGTCCCAGCGTTGAAGCTCTTTGAATGCCAACCCGCGGCCAAGGCGGACGAGCGACGAATGGGGGAGGACGGTTTGGGCTTCGGTGAAAATATCGAGAGCGGCGTCGGGTGTGTTACGGCTGAGGAAGATGCCGCCAAGTTGGACGTGGGCGGCCTCGTTGCGGGGTTCGAGTTTGAGGGCGGCTTCGGCGGCCGTAACGGCGGCGGCCGGATCGTTAAGGCCGTCGGCGATTTTGGAGGCGAGCACGTGCCAGCGGGCGGAATCCTTCGGCAGCCGGGCCAGTTCTGTTTGGGCGGTGGCGAAGCTGCCGCGCGCGATCAGCCGCTCGACTGCCGTCCAGTCCGCAAGCGCCAGCAGGAGCAACATCCACATCGGCTATATTTTATTACGGCGACTGTGGACACCTTGCTTGTTATATTGGCGGCGACGGCCGGAGCGGCTTTGGCGGCACCGGAATATGTCGGGGCGGCGGCCTGCCGGGCGTGCCATGGCGCGCAGTATGCGACGCAATCCGTATCGCAGCATGCCCGGGCGTTGCGGCCAATTCTGCAAACGGACATCCCGGAGCGAATCGCGGAACAGCCGCTACGGGAGCGGTCTGGCGTGGTATTCAATTATGCGCGGGAGGCGGGCGGGCTGGCGGTGACGACTGCGAAGGGGAAACAGCGGGTAACGGCGCTGTTGGAATGGGCGTTTGGCTCCGGGGCGCAGGCGGTCACGCCGGTGGGGCGATACAAGGGTGCGTTTTTCGAACACCGCATCTCTTACTACCGGGCGCCGGACCGGGCGGCAAGGACAATAGGCCATAGCGGAACGCCATCGGTGAGCGCGGAGGCGGCGCTGGGAATACGGCAGGACGCGGCGACCATTACGCGGTGCTTTGCCTGCCATGCGACTGGGGTGCGAGAGGGGCCGGAGCTATCGGATATGACGCCGGGCGTGACGTGCGAGCGCTGTCATGGGCCGGGGTCGGAGCATGTGCGCAGGGCGGAGAACGCGAAGATGCAGCGGACAGCGGCGGTTAGTTTGTGTGCGGAGTGTCACCGGATGCCGGGGGGGTCGGGACGGGAACCAGAATTGCGCGATCCGGCGTCGGTACGGTTTCAATTAGTGGGATTGAGCGCGAGCGCGTGTTATAGGGAGAGCGGGCGGTTGACGTGCGTGAGTTGTCATGATCCGCATCAGGACGCGGTAAGGACGGCGGGGCCGTATGTGGCGGTGTGCGCGGGGTGCCATACGGCTCCGGCCAAGGGCGCGGGATGCGGGCGGAGCGCGAAGCAAGACTGTTTGCCTTGCCATATGCGAAAGAGTACGCCGCTGCCGTATCTGACGTTTACGGATCATCGGATCCGGGTGTATTAGGGCCGGGCTATGGAAGTACCAGTTGGAGCGCTTCGCGCGCCGCGAAAGCGGTGTCAACAAAATCCGTGAACAAGCCGTCCAGTCCGTAAAGGAAGAACTGGTTGTACTCGTCCTTGGGTTGACCCTGATACTGCGCGGGCAGTGAGTCATTGCGGAAAGTATAGGCGTGGACGAGCAGCCCCGCCGCGTGCGCATCGGCGATCAGCGACGTGGTGATAGGCGTCGTATTCGAGCCCGCAAAACTGGCGATGTACGGCTTCCAAGGGCCGATTCCGTCAGCATAGGTAGCTATCTCGGCCAGGTTTGACGGCGTTGTCAAATCTCCGAATCCTCTGGCATCGCCGACGACCGCGTGATTGTACGGTTTGTCGTAAGGGGCGGCGAATGTCAGCTTGCCATCGGGGCCAACGTCGTCGGCATCCAGCAGTTGAACGAGCTTCACTTTGGTGCGGGTCCGCAGGTACTTCAGGTTGCCGGTTTCGAAAGACTGGATGAAGACCGGAGCATTCCTGGCGTTCCAGCCGAAGCGTTCGAGAATCGCGATCAACGCCTCCTCTTGCGGCAAGCCGAGCGCGGCGTGGAAAGAGGGGTGCTTGGTCTCGGGATAGATGCCGATGATCCGGGCGCGGCGCGAATTCTCGCCTTGAACCATCTCGATGATTTCCGCGAGCGTTGGGATCTGGTAGAGGCCATTGAACTGTTGGGGGCGCGACGCCCGCGGCTGAATGGCGCGGAGTTGTTTGATCTCGGCGAGGGTGAAGTCGCTGGCGAAGAAGGCGGTGGTCTTTACGCCATCGAGCGTCTTGGTGGTCTTTTTGGAGGCGAACTCGGAAAGGGTGTTGACGTCGGTGGTATCGTCCAACATCGGCTCATGACGGGCGATGAGGTGACCGTCCTTGGTGGAGACAAGATCGGGCTCCACAAAGTCCGCGCCGATTTCAATGGCCCGGCGATAGGATTCTATTGTGTGCTCCGGAAGATAACCGGATGCGCCGCGGTGCCCAATTACCAGCGGTTGGCGGCCGTCAAGAGTACGCCACCGGACGATGCGTTGCGCCGAAAGTGTCGATGAAGCGGATGCGGTTAAGGCCAGGCCGCCCGTGGTAAGAATATCCCGTCTTGTCATAGCCCCTCAATTTATCAACCTGATATGTCAGGAGCATTGCGGGGGTTTGTCGGCGGGGTAAATGTTTGAACGAGAGGCAGGGCGAAAACGGCGGCCGGCTGACGAGTTATGCTAGATCGAGAATATTTTCTTCCACAGCAGCAACAACTTGCAGCGATCCGGACACGATTCGCATTGACAAGCGCGACAAAATTGAGTTCCGCAGTCGAAGACCGCCCAGGGCCGCACCGGGAGGGCCCGTGCCGCGAGAGAGGAAATCGGCTAAGTTTTGAGCATGATCCGTTCACTCTCGGAGAGAGGCGATCATAGCACTACCTGACGAGGAACGGCATTCGCTCGTCGTTTCGCCCGGGGGTACGGTTTCCACGGTATCGACGTCGTGATAAGTTAAGCACTGCATGACACGAAGAACCTTACTGGGTAGCGCGGCGGCGGCCGGATTGATGGCGACGCCGAAGGTGTTGAAGAACATGGGATCGGCGGGGCCGGGGCTGACGGCGCGTATCCGCTCCATGGGCAAGCAGTGGGACATCGTCGAGTACTGTCACGAGAAGGGCCTGGGCGCGGCGCATACCACGCTGCCGGCGGACCTGGATCCGATGGCTGTCCGAAAGCTGCGCGATCAAATCGACAAGTACGACATGCGGCTGACGGTGGGGTTGCGGACGCCGCGCGCGGATGCGGATTTGCCAAAGTATGAAGCGGCGGTGAAGGCGGCTTCCGAGATGGACGGGCGCGTTGTTTGCGTGCATGATCCTTTCTCCGGACGGCGGTATGAACAGTTCAAGAGCGCGGCGGAGTTTCATGAGTTCGATGCCATGTGCAAGGCCGCGGTGCGGCGCGCGGAGCCGATTCTGCGGAAGTACAAAATGCCGTTGGCGATTGAGAACCACAAAGGGTGGCGGGCGGAGGAATTGGCGGCGTGGGTGCGCTCGACGGAGAGCGAATATGTGGGCGTGTGCTTGGATCTGGTGAACAATGTTTCGCTCATTGAGACGCCGCAGCAGACGATCGACACGTTGGCGCCGTATACGATTTTCGTGAGCTTCAAGGATATTGGGGTGGATTTTTATTCCGACGGCATTTTGCTTTCGGAAGTGCCGTTTGGGGAAGGGCATCTGGACTTGGCCGGGATAGTGCACCGGTTCCAAAAGAAGGACGCGAAGATGCTGTTCCAGTTGGAAATGTTGACGCGGGACCCGTTGAAAGTGCCGATTTTCACGGAACAGTACTGGAAGGTTTACGACGAGAAGAGTCCGGCGCCGTCCCGGGATTTGGCGATGCTGGTCGGGTGGATCCGGAATCATCCGCCGAAGAAGCCGCTGCCACGGACCTCGGGTTTAACGCCGGCGGAAGTGCTGGCGTTGGAGGATCGATTGAATCAGCAGTGTATCGATTACGCGCGGGCGAATTTTCCGACGCTGGGGTAGAGTTGAGGAATGAGATTTCGCGGCGTTGCGCTGATGGTTTTGGGCGGAATCGCGGGGCTTGCGCAGACGGGTGATGCGGGCAAACGCGCATATCTGGCGCGTTGCGTCGGCTGCCACGGGGAGGACGGGAACGGCGGGGGACATGGGCCGGGGATTTTGCAGGTCCGGCAGTCGCGGGCTACTTCGCGGCATGCTGTTTCCGATGTGATTCGTCATGGGATTCCCGCCGCCGGCATGCCGGCGTTTCCGCTGGCGACGGCGGAGGTGGAGGCCATTGCGGATTTCGTTTGGTCATTGAAGGCGCGACCCGCCGCTGGCGCGGCGACGGGCGATGCGGCTGTTGGCGAACGCTTTTTCGCGGGTCGGGGAAAGTGCTATGACTGCCATATGATCCAGGGAAAGGGCGGTACATTGGGGCCGGACCTTTCAGTGATTGGGCAGGACCGGACCGTCCCTCAGATTATGGAAGCGCTGCGGCGCGGGCGGGGAAAGTCGATCACTGTGACACTGCGGGATGGGCGGACATTGAAGGGGATGGAGAAGAATCAGAGCCCTTTTGATTTGCAGTTGCTCGGGACCGATGGGCAATTGCATTTGCTGCGCCGGGAGCAAATCGCGACTTCCGCCGATGAGAAATCGCTGATGCCGCCGGTGACGGCGCCGCCAGCGGAGATGAGTGGATTGGTGGCGTATTTGAGTTCGCTGCGGCGGGAGCCCGGGATTGCGGCGGGCGCGCCCGTCGGACCCGGGATTTCGTTTGCCGATGTGGCCTCGCCGAAGGCGGGCGCATGGCCGAGTTATAACGGCAGCCCGAGCGGCAACCGGTTCAGTTCGCTCGACCAAATCGACACGGGCAACGTGGAGCGGCTCGCGCCAAAATGGATGTTCCCGCTGCCGGGTGCGCCGGGCTCGCTGCAGACGACGCCGGTTGTAGTCGACGGGGTGATGTACGTGACGAGCGTGAATGAGGCGTATGCGCTAGACGCGCGGAATGGCCGCGAGATCTGGCACTTCAAGCGCCCGCGCACGAAGGGACTGGCGGGGGACGCCGCGAGCGGGATTAACCGCGGCGTGGCTGTCCTGGGCGATCGGGTTTTCATGGTCACCGACCATGCGCATCTGGTGGCGTTGCACCGGCACACGGGCCAATTGATATGGGATGTCGAGATGGCCGACTACCGCCAGAACTATGGGTCAACGGGCGCGCCGCTGGTCGTGAACGATCTGGTGATTGCCGGTATCTCCGGCGGCGATGAGGGCGTGCGAGGTTTCCTGGATGCGTACAAGGCCTCGACGGGCGAACGCGTGTGGCGTTTCTGGACGATCCCGGCGCGAGGCGAGCCGGGATCGGAAACGTGGATTGGCCGCGCGTTGGAGCATGGCTGTGGCACGACGTGGCTGACGGGTACGTATGATCCGGAGACGCAGTTGCTCTACTGGCCGACCGGCAATCCATGTCCCGACTACAACGGCGATGAGCGCAAGGGCGACAACCTTTATACGGACTCCGTGGTGGCGCTCGACCCGGCGACCGGCAGGCTCCGCTGGCACTACCAATTCACGCCGCATGACCTGCACGATTGGGACGCGACGGAGACGCCGGTGCTGGTGAATGCGAAGTTTCGCGGGGAAGAACGGAAGCTGCTGTTGCAGGGGAACCGGAATGGATTTTTCTACGTACTGGACCGCGTGACCGGGAAGGTGTTGCTGGCCGAGCCGTTCGTGAAAAAGCTGACGTGGGCGAGCGGAATTGGCGCCGATGGGCGGCCTGTCTTGTTGCCGGGGAATGAGCCGACGGCGGAGGGCCAGCGGACGTGCCCGGCGGTGGCGGGCGCCGCGAACTGGACATCCACAGCCTTTAGCCCGCGCACGAGCCTTTACTATTTCTTCGCTCAGGAGTCGTGCAACATCTACTCGAAGAATGGCGAGTGGTGGGAGGCGGGGAAGTCGTTCTACGGAGGCGGGACACGCCGTTCGCCCGGTGACAGCGGAGGGAAGTTTTTGAAGGCGATCGATATTCAGACTGGAAAGGCGGCGTGGGAAATTCCGAACATCGGCGGCGGGATTCTGGGAAGCGGGCTGATGGCAACGGCGGGCGGGTTGCTGTTTTATGGCGACGGGCGCGGCGCGTTCGTGGCGGCTGACGCGGCTTCCGGCAAGCTGTTGTGGCACTTCAACACAGGGCAAAACTGGCGCGCGGGACCAATGACGTATCTCGCCGAGGGCGTGCAGCACGTCGCAATCGCGGCGGGGTCGACGATCGTTTCGTTCAGCCTGCGTTAGTTCTTGGCGGCTTTCGGCCAGACGACTCCCTGGTCCATCTTCGCAACCGGAGCGAGGCCGCGGAAGTTGAACTTTTGCACGCGCTGGCCGCGGTAGGTCTCGGTGGTGTAGATGTTGCCTTTGGAGTCCGTGGCGATGCTGTGGACGGCATAGAATTGGCCGGGCTGGCGGCCGCCATCGCCGAATGTGGTTAGGACTTCGAGCGTATCTCGCAGGAGCACGTGGATCTTCATGTTGGAGCCATCGGCGACGTAGAGATATTTTTGTTGCGGATCGCGGGATAGGGCCACATCGAAGGCGGCGCCATCGCCAAGAGTGGGCTTGGCGACCCAGCCTTCCTTGACATATGTGCCGTCGGTTTTGAAGGCCTGGATGCGATTGTTGGTGCGGTCGCAGACATAGAGCAGGCCGTCGTTGGCGAGGATGACGCCGTGGACCGGTGTGCGGAACTGTTTGGGAACGGCTTCGTTCGGGTTGTACGGGCCGAGGTCTTTGTCATCGGGCTTGTTGCCGTACGCGCCCCAATGGCGCTTGTAATTTCCGCTATCGGCGTCGAAGACGATGACGCGGCGATTGCCGTAACCGTCGGCGACGTAGAGTTCGTTGGTCTTGGGATCGACGATGGACTTGGCGGGAAGACGCAGGTTGGCGGTGTCGCCGCTGCCTTTGCTTTCGAAGGGCTTGCCGATCTGCATCAGAAACTTGCCGGACTGGGTGAATTTCAGCAGCGCGGAATCGTGGACGGCGCCGGCGGCGGCCATTTTGCTTTCATCGTGCGCTAACGCGGCTGGGACTTTGCCGCGGCCGTTGCCGCCGATCCAGACGTTGCCTTTGTGATCCACGTCTATGCCGTGATTCGACGAGGGCCAATTGAATCCTTCGCCATTTCCGCCCCAACTGGCGATCAGATCGCCGGCGGCGCTGAACCCGAGAACGGGCGGCGCCGGGACGCAACACTCCGAGGCCTTCGGCGTCCAGGTGGCGTAGCGCTCTTTTTCTTCAAGCGAACCGCCGCGATGGATGATCCACACGTTGTCCTTGGCGTCGACGGCGACTCCAATGGTTGCGCCGATCACCCAATGGTTTGGCAGCGGCTTCGGCCACATGGGGTCCACTTCAAAACGCGGCGCCTGCGTGCCGGCCGCTTCGACGACGGCCCGCTGTTCCATCTCATACACGCCGGCGGCGATCGCCGCGAAAACGGCGAGAAAGGCACCGACCTTACAGTACGAACAACACATGGCTGTTTTCCTCCACGATATGATACACGATTCGGTCAGGGAGCGAGGCGGTACGTTGCGAGGATGGTTTTTGCTTTGTTTTGCGGTGGGTGCGTGGGGGCATGACGCACCCGCGCAGGTGACGGTGCACATGCATCTGCGGCCGGTGGACGCGACGATGCGGGCACTGGTGCGGATTCCGCTGGAAGCGGTGCGGGATGTAGATTTCCCCGTGATCCCAGGCGGGTATTTGGACGTGGCGGGGTTGGCGCCGCGGTTGGCGGGGTTGGCGAAAATATGGGTGGCGGACCCGATCTTGTTGTTTGAGGAGGGGGCGCCGGTAGGCGCGCCGCGGATTGTGGCCACACAGGTTTCGATGGAGTCGGACCGGTCCTTCGCGACCTACGAACAGGCGGACGCGCACGTACGAGAGCCGCTGCCGGCGAATAGCGAGAAGTTGTTTTGGAAGCAGGTGTTCTTCGACGTTGCGCTCGAGTTTCCGATCCGCGATGCGCGCTCCCGGTTTTCGATCCGGCCGGCGTTCGCGGATCTGGGCGAGCGCGTGAATACGGTGTTGCATTTTCGCGGGCGAACGCTGCTGTTGAGCGGCGAGCAGGACGTGTTCCCGTTGGAACCGAGTTGGGCGCAGGCGGCTTGGCTATTTGTTCGCATGGGGTTCGTCCACATTTTGGAGGGCACGGATCATTTATTGTTTTTGCTTTGTCTGGTGATTGCGGTGCGACGCATTCGTGCGTTGGTGTGGGTGGTGACGGCGTTCACGGCGGCGCATTCGCTGACGCTGGCGGCGTCGGCGTTGGATATGGCGCCGGATGCGTTGTGGTTCCCGCCGCTGGTGGAGCTGGCCATCGCGGCGTCGATTGTATTCATGGGGCTGGCGAACATCGTCGGCTGGGCTGGGCACCGGTCGTGGATGCTCGCGTTTGCGTTTGGACTGGTGCATGGGTTCGGGTTTTCGTTCGCGCTTCGGGAATCGATGCAGTTTGCGGGCGGACACCTGGCGGCCGCGTTGTTGTCGTTCAACGTGGGGGTGGAGTTGGGGCAACTGGCGGCGTTGGCGGTGATGGTGCCGGTAGTGGGCGTGTTGTTTCGTTATGTGGTGGAGCCGCGAATGGGGACGATAGTCGTCTCGGCATTGGTCGCGCATACGGGCTGGCACTGGATGTGGGATCGGGGTGAGCGGCTGGGACGATATTCGTTGTCGATACCGGCCTGGAATTTGCTGTTGGCGTTGAAGTTGACGTTGGCAGGGATGATTGCGTGGGCGTGCATTTGGCTGTGGCGGCGTTGGGAGAGAATGAAGCTGTGAATCGACGAAGGTTTCTTGGACTATGCGGCGCGGGATTGGCGGCGGCGGATGCGCCGCGTCCCAACATCGTGTTGATCTACGCCGATGACATCGGGTACGGCGATTTAAGCTGCTACGGCGCGACGGCGGTGAAGACGCCGAACCTGGATAGGCTGGCGGCGCGCGGACTGCGATTCACCGATGCGCACTCCTCTTCCGCCACCTGTACACCCAGCCGGTACTCGATGATGACCGGCGAATACGCTTGGCGGAAGAAAGGCACAGGCGTGCTGCCGGGCGATGCGCGGCTGATCATTGAACCGGGCCGCTATACACTGCCCGCGATGCTGGGAAAGGCCGGGTACAAGACCGGCGTGGTGGGCAAGTGGCACCTGGGTCTGGGGAGCGGAAACATTGACTGGAACGGGGAAATCAAGCCCGGCCCGCTGGAGATTGGGTTCGATTCGGCGTTTCTGGTTCCGGCGACCGGCGACCGCGTGCCGTGCGTCTATGTCGAGGACCATCGGGTGGTTGGATTGGATCCCGCGGATCCGATCCGCGTGGACTACTCGAAACCGATTGCCAGCGAGCCCACCGGCCGCAAGAATCCGGAGATGCTGAAAATGCATCCGAGCCACGGGCACGATATGGCGATCGTCAACGGCGTGAGCCGCATCGGCTACATGACGGGCGGGAAGTCGGCTTTATGGGTGGACGAGGATATGGCGGATGTGCTGACGGGGAAGGCGTTGGCGTTCATTGAAAAGAACAAGTCGAATCCGTTCTTCCTGTTCTTCGCGACGCATGATATTCACGTGCCGCGATTGCCGCACAAGCGCTTTGCGGGGAAGACCTCCATGGGGCCGCGCGGGGATGCGATCGCGGAGCTGGACTCAAGTGTGGGGCAGGTGCTTGATAAGTTGGACCGGTTGGGTCTGACGCAAAACACGTTGGTGATGTTTTCGAGCGACAACGGCCCGGTGGTGGATGACGGTTATAAGGACGATGCCGTGGAAAAGCTCGGCGGGCACAAAGCGGCTGGGCCGTGGCGCGGCGGCAAATACAGCAGTTTTGAAGGCGGCACGCGGGTGCCGCTGCTGGTGCGGTGGCCGGCTCGGGTGAAGCCTGGGGTTTCCGCCGCGCTGGTGGGACAGCAGGATTTCCTGGGTTCGTTTGCGCGGTTAACGGGCCAGCCGCTTCCCGGCGATGCGGCTCCGGATAGCGTGGATGTACTGGATGCGCTGCTGGGGAGTGCGAAGAAGGGGCGCGGGCATATTGTCGAGCAGGCGCGGGCGCTCGCCTATCGCGAAGGCGACTGGAAGTTGATAGAGGCCAGCGACGGGCCAAGGGTGAACCGGAACACGAATACGGAATTGGGGTTGGCTCCGGCGGCGCAATTGTTCAATGTGGCGAAGGATCCAAATGAACGTACCGATTTGGCGGCGCGGCATCCGGAGCGGGTAACGGCGATGCAGGCGGCGCTCGATAAGATCCGGACGGCGGGGCGGAGCCGTTAGCGCCAGGGTTCGCAACTGACTGTGTTGGAGATATCGAAGCGCTGGCCGCGGATGTTGCGGCCGGTTTGGCCGTCCATATGACCGCCCTGGAACGCGACTGTGTTTGACGCTTTGGCGTGGATATATCGGCCGGCCCTCTTTTTGTCGCTGTCGAGGTAGGAGCCATCGGACTGCAGGTGAAATGCCGCTATTAGGCGGCTGGTTGTGCCGTAGCAGCCCCATTCGCCCATGTGCAGTTCGGATGTTCCGGAGGCGGCGGGAGCCGCGCCCGCCACTTGGCCATCAGGGGCCTTCGCGCCGGAAAGGGTGGCTAACGGAATGCTGGATACGCCCGCGGCGGGGTTCTTCGTGCATGTCCGGCCATCAATCACCGTCATGCGTCCATCCACCATCCACGCCCCGCTCTCATTGCGGGAGAGATTGAATTTCAAGTTGTCCATCTTACCGACGCAAGTCTCGCCGTAGTAGCGGTTCGGCGGATAGCCGGCGTCATAATCGCGAATCAACGCGGTAACGAGAAAGGGATGGAACGCGCCATTCTTCGGAGCGGCGGTAACCGATTGAAAGAGCACCTGCCGCTCTTCCATTCCGGTTGGCACGAGCGACATCAGTCGCTTCTCCAAGACCTGTTTCAAGACATCCGCGGACGGGGCCTGGGCCAGGCAGGCGGCCGTCAACGCGGCCAGAAACAAGGGAATGCGCATTTGCCAACTATACAGGAATCTCGACGAAACAGGCGTATACTCCGGTAACATCTACGAAGATCTTCGTTGACAGTACGAAGACCTTCGTATATTGTAGCTATATGAGCCGAATCCGCCCGACTCCCGGGGAATGGGAGATCCTGCAGGTGCTTTGGAAACTGGGGCCGTCGACGGTCCGGGAGGTGCATGAGAGCGTTGCCGCCGGCCGTCCGGTCCTCTATACGACGACTTTGAAGCTGATGCAAATCCTGGCGGAGAAGGGGCTGGTGGAGCGCGACGAAAGCGTTCGGGCACACCGGTATACGCCGGCAATCGCGCGCGAGGATTTGCAGGCCGACGCGGCTGAGGATTTGTTGGAGCGGGTGTTCGGCGGGTCGGCGGCGGAACTGATGCAGCGGGCGTTGTCGCGGCGGAAGCCGAAGCGGGGCGAGGTGAAGGAACTGCGCAAGATGATTGAAGCGTGGGAGGCGAAAAAGGCATGACTCCGTTATTCGATTCGGTTCTAGTGACGATAGGCGGCGCGATGCTCGGGTCGTTCTGGTGGATTGCGGCGCTGGCGACGGCGCTGGCGTTATTGCTGCCATTGTTGCGGGGCGCGGCTCCGGAACGGCGGCACGCGGCGGCCGCCCTGGCTCTGCTGGCGGTGCCGATTGTCTTCGCCCGGGCATTGGAATTCGGGGCGCCCGCGGACCGGGTGACGCTCCTTCCCGGGGCGGTGTGGCAGGCACTGCCGGAAACGGCCGGTCTGGCGGCGTTTGACGAGACGGATTGGGCGAGGCCGGCGGCGATATTGTGGCTCTGCGGCGTGGCGCTGTTGTCTTTGCGAACGTTCGGCGGATGGGTGTATCTGCGATTGCTGATTCGCCGGGCGAAGCCCTTCGAATGGCCGGGGTTCGCAACGCTTTGCGAGCGGGCCGGATGGCGCGGGGGCGTGGAGCTTCGCGCGTCACCAAGGGCGGATTCTCCATTCACGGCGGGCTGGAGGCGACCGGCAATCATCGTTCCACTGGCAACGATCGCGGGTCTGCCCGCCGAGCAGTTTGAAGCGATCGTTCTGCATGAACTGGCGCATATCCGGCGCGGCGACTATGTGACGGAGTGGGCTCTCCACGCGATGGAGACGATGTTCTTTTATCATCCCGCGGTGTGGTGGATGACGGCCGTGCTGCGGCGGGAACGGGAGCAATGTTGCGACGATATGGCCATTGCCGCCGGAGCCGAGAGAGCCGGGTATGCGAAGGCGTTGCTGCGACTGGAAGAGATGCGGGTGCCGGCGTTGGCGAATGGCGGCGCGGGATCCAGCCTGCGGGAACGGGTGGCGCGCATTCTGGGCTATGCGCCCTCGCCTTCGCCGTGGCCGGCGGTTCTGATACTGACTCTAACCGCCGCGGCGTCACTGGCTCCGCTCGCGTTCGCGCAGCAGACGAACCCGTATCAGAAGTGGGCGGACCAGGACGTGACGTACATCATCCAGCCGGAGGAGCGGCGGGCTTACGAATCGCTTCGCGACAATCCGGAGCGGGAACGGTTCATCGAACAGTTCTGGAAGCGCCGGGATCCGACTCCTGGGACTGAGATGAACGAGGCCAAGGAAGAACATTATCGCCGTATCGCATACTCTAACGAACGGTTCGGGGAAAAGGGTTCCGGCAAATCCGGTTGGCAAACTGAGAAAGGGCGCACATACATTGTTTTCGGCCCGCCGGATGAGATTGAGAGCCATCCATCGGTTAACTTCGAGCAGTGGTTCTACAAGACGATTTCCGGCGTCGGGAACAACGTTACGTTCAACTTCGGGCTGCGTCCGCGGAGGTAAAGCCCGCTATACTGTCGGCAGTCCTCGCCATGGCCGAACAGAATTTTAAGAACCACAAGAGGTGGGATCCCCCGTTCCACTTCTTCCTGATGCCGGTGATGCTAGGCACATTCCTCTTCTCGTTGAAGCATGCCTGGGCCTACCCGAATGGGATCACTCTGTGGCTCGTTCTGCTCACCGTTGGCATGTTTGTGTGGCTGGTGAAGACTCGGCTGTACGCCCTGGGCGTGCAGGATCGGCTGATACGGCTGGAAGAGCGGTTACGAATGGAGAGGCTACTACCGCCGGACCTGGCGGCGCGCTTCGACGAACTAACCGTCAGTCAGGTGGCCGGGTTACGATTCGCCTCCGATGGCGAGTTGGCGGACCTATTTCGCCGCACGCTGGAGGAACGGCTGAAGCCGAAACAGATCAAGGCCGCCATTCGGGAGTGGCGTCCCGATCACACGAGAATTTAGCGATAATTCCGGGAATGAAGCGATTTGAAGAAGATCACCTCGGCCTGTTGCAGAACATTGAGTTCGTGATCGTCGAAGCCTGGAAATCCAATCGCGCGGTTACGGACTTCGACGTGACGGATGCCTTGGACGCACTCACACGTCAGTACTCGGCGGAGGCGGCGGAGCGGCAGCCATCCGTGATAACACTCGAAGCGCGGGCCCAGGCGGTGTACCAAAACGTCAAGCAGATCTGCGAATGGCGATTGGGGAGGACGGCCCACAAGGGTGGGATGCAAGAACCGCCCGATAGCGTACAGGAAATCATCTCGGCACTCCGAAGAATCATGAAGTCCGTCGGCCGTTGGAGCGGCCGGGGCGGGAAACGCGGGTATCTGGAATTCGTGAAGGACTATCTGCCGTAGCCGGGCTATATTCCTTCGCCGCGTTCGAAGCGGTCCTTGCGGCGCAGTACGCCCAGGTCCTCCAGGCGCTTAATCAACACTTCCACGGCGTCCCCATCGCGCGCCGGCAACTCCTTGGCCGTTACCTCCAGGAACCGGTTGGGCGCCGCGAAGCCGGCCGCGCGGTCGCGTTCGGCGGCGTCGGGCGAAGCGATGGAACAGATGGCGATCAGGCCCGCGTTGCTCAACACGCGCGAGAGTTCCGGCAACAGATGGCTCTCACTGTCGTCCGATAGAACGTGCACCCGGCAGCCCAAGTCAAACAGCCGCCGTTCCAACAAATACGCCGCATCGCGGCGTGCGGTGAGCCAAACCGTCGCCGGATAATGGCCCGCCCGGGCGAAGCGTTCGGCGTTGGTTAACCGCGCGCCGGGTGCAGACTCGCCGGCCTCGCCGGTGAACTCGAGGTTGCGTAATTGAAGCGGTTCGACGACATCGGGCGTCGATTCCTCAATCATCCCGGCGGCGACCGTCAGGTTGCTGATGGGATCGATGAGGATAAACGCGCCCATGGCCCGATTCTTCTTGTAGGCGTCGAAGTACAACGGCCGCCGCGTCTCCATCACCACCGCCGCAATTTCATTCAACGCGAGTTGCTGGGCCGGGACGTTTTCGAGCGTGTCGATATCCACGCGATGGCGAATGCGCCGGATCTCGGAGGGCACCGTCTGCGTGGCGTGCTTCAGCAGATACGTACGGCCCGGACCTCCAACGTCGTCGAGCATCCAGACCAGCTTGGCCGCGAAGCGCCGCGAGACGTGCGGCACATGGTTCGGGTCCACCAGCATGTCACCGCGGCTCAAATCGATTTCATCCTCCAGCACCACGGTGATCGACATTGGCGGGAACGCCTTTTCCAACGGTCCATCGAACGACGGCAATTCCTTGACTCGCGTGATCCGGCCGGCCGGCAGCGACATCACTTCATCGCCCGGACGCAGGATTCCGGCGGCCAACTGGCCCGCGTAGCCGCGGAAATCGAGCGTGGGGCGGATGACGTACTGGACGGGAAAACGCAGCTCTTCAAAGTTGCGATCCTCGGCGACGGGGATCGACTCCAGATGTTCCAACAGGGGCGTGCCGGTGAACCAGGGCGTGCGCGCGCTACGCTCGACGATGTTGTCGCCATCGAGCGCGGAGATAGGAAAGAAGGTAAGATTGCGAAGCCCGATCTCCGCCGCGTAGGCGGAGAACTCGGCCTGAATGCGGTCGAACACCGGCTCGCTGAACTCGACCAGATCCATCTTGTTCACCGCCACCGCGATGTAGGGAATTCCGAGCAGCGACGCGATGTATGCGTGCCGCCGAGACTGCGGCAGGACGCCTTTGCGCGCGTCGATCAGCACAATAGCGAGATCCGCCGTGGAGGCGCCGGTAGCCATGTTGCGCGTGTACTGTTCGTGGCCGGGCGTGTCGGCGATGATGAACTTCCGCTTGGGCGTGGCGAAGTAGCGATAGGCCACGTCGATGGTGATGCCCTGCTCCCGTTCGGCGCGCAGGCCGTCGGTCAAGAGGGAGAAATCGATAGGCCCGGTGGAGCGGTTAATGGTCGACTTTTGGAGCGACGCCATCTGGTCTTCGTAGACGCCTTTAGCCTCAAAAAGCAGGCGGCCGATAAGGGTCGACTTGCCGTCGTCCACGCTGCCGGCGGTGGAGAAGCGGAGGAGTTGCGATTGCGACATGCCCTAGAAATAACCCTCGCGCTTCTTCAGTTCCATGGACCCTTCCTGGTCATGATCGATAATCCGGTTCTCGCGCTCCGACCGCCGGAACTGCACGAGTTCGTGAATGATTTCCGGCATCGTTTCGGCGGCGCTGGCAATGGCGCCGGTGCAATACGTGCAGCCCAGCGAGCGCATGCGGCTCATCACCAGTTGCGGCTTCTCGCCGGGCGCGAGCGGCATATTGTGCTCAATGGGAATCAGTTGATTGCCGCGCACCACCATCGCTCGTTCCTTGGCGTAATAGAGCGGAACGATGGGAATGCTCTCCAGCTCGATGTAGTTCCAGACGTCCATTTCAGTCCAGTTCGAAAGCGGAAAAACACGAATCGATTCGCCCTTTTCCACCTTGCCGTTGTATAGATTCCACAGTTCCGGCCGTTGGCTTTTCGGATCCCACTGGCCGAATCGGTCGCGGAAGGAGAACACCCGCTCCTTGGCGCGCGACTTCTCTTCGTCCCGGCGCGCGCCGCCAAAGGCCGCGTCATAGCCCCCCGCTTCCAGCGCATCGAGCAAAGCGCGCGTCTTTAGCAATGCGCAACATTTACTGGTGCCCAGCCTGAATGGATTCGCGCCTTCCTCGATCGCTTTCGTGTTCGTATGGACGATCAACTCGACTCCCAAATCCTTCGTGAACTTGTCGCGGAACTCGATCATTTCCTGGAACTTATATGTCGTGTCAACGTGCAGCAGCGGGAACGGCAGCTTGCTGGGGTAGAACGCTTTTTGCGCCAGACGGACCATGACCGATGAGTCCTTGCCGATGGAGTACAGCATCACCGGTTTGGCGAATTCGGCGACAACCTCCCGCATAATGTGTATGCTTTCGGCTTCCAGCGCCCGAAGATGGCTGAGAGTTAGCGAATCCATGTTTCCATTTCAGGTTAGCAAGTCAATCCCCCTATTGTCCATGGGGATGGTGGTATTTGCGGGTTGTCTGAAACGCTCGCCGCCGAGCGCGGATCATAGCAGCAAATGTTAAACCGGCTCCAAATGGTCGTCTCGTTAGGTATATTCACATCAATCGCTTTTTTGGTTGGCCAGCAGCCCTCCTCAAGCCTTCCCGGTATCGGTCCGAAGCCCAGTCTGCCGCCACCCAATCCCGCGGCCGAAACAGCCAATTTCTCCACGGCCGGAAAGTGGCCCGCAGGTAGCATGCCGACTCCGTTGGCTGGATTTACCGTGCAGCGCTTCGCGGACGGTCTCGTCAATCCCCGGTGGCTCTACGTCCTACCCAATGGGGACGTTCTGGTTGCCGAAAGCAGCACAAAACCGAAGCCGCCGAAAGACGAAAAGGAGAAGCGGGTACAGACGCTGCTGCGGCAAGCGGGCAACATCGCACAGAGCGCCGACCGGATCACCTTGCTCCGCGACGCCGATCGGGACGGGGTCGTCGATTCCCGCACGGTCTTCAAGGAGGGTCTGAATCAGCCGTTCGGGATGCTTTTGATTAAGGACCGGTTCTATGTAGCCAACACCGATGGGATCCTCCAGTTTGCTTACAAACCGGGGCAGACGAGCGTCGAAGGGCCAGGGAAAAAGATCTTGAGCCTGCCCGCCGGAGGATACAACAACCATTGGACGCGGAACTTGGTTACCAATTCGGCGGGAACCAAGTTCTACGCCAGCATCGGATCGGCCAGCAACGTGGCCGAGCATGGAATGGAAGTCGAGGTGCGCAGGGCGACTATCCTCGAAATTAACCCGGACGGCAGCGGAGAACGTGTGTACGCGTCGGGCTTGAGGAATCCAAACGGAATGGATTGGCAGCCCGGCACGAACATACTTTGGACGGTCGTAAACGAGCGGGACAATCTCGGCGACGACCTGGTTCCCGATTACCTTACCAATGTTCGCGATGGCGGCTTCTACGGCTGGCCTTACAGCTATTTCGGCCAGAACGTAGACCCCAGGGTGAAGGAACGGCGTCCGGATTTGGTCAATAAAGCGATCGTCCCCGATTTCGCCTTGGGCCCTCATACCGCGTCGCTGGGCATGACCTTTTATAAAGGGGAGGCGTTTCCCGAGCGCTATCGGGGCGGCGTTTTCGTCGGACAGCATGGCTCCTGGAATCGGACGCAATTCTCGGGGTACAAGGTCATCTTCGTGCCCTTCCGCGACGGCCGCCCGGTTGCTCCCGTGGAAGACTTTCTGACCGGCTTCCTCGCCGACGCGAAGACGGGAAGGACGAACGGCCGCCCTGTCGGCGTCGCCGTGGACGGCGCGGGCGCCCTACTCGTGGCCGACGACACGGGCAACACGGTCTGGCGCGTACGTCCGGCTAAGTAGCCGCTAACCGCGGGGCAGGCTCGCGGTTAAGAGCGTCAACAACTTGGGCAGTACCGCTCGCGGGTGATACACCAAATTAATGGCTATAGGATGGCTGTACTTCCCTTTCCGGCACCCTCTTGGTGGCCGACGACACGGGCAACACGGTCTGGCGAATACTTGCGGCTAAGTAGCCGCTAACCGCGGGGCAGGCTCGCGGTCAAGAGCGTCAACAACTTGGGCAGTACCGCTCGCGGGTGATACACCACCTTAATGGAGATAGGATGGCTGAGAGATCACGAATCCATGTATTCATTTCAGATCAGCAAGCTAATCCCGCTATTGTTTATGGGGATGGCGGTATTTTCCCAGGAGCCGGCGGCGAGAGTGAGTCAGCATCGGGTGTCGGCGACAGCCAGTCCAGCGCCGGAACCGGGCGCGGAAACATTGGAAATTCCGCGGCTTGCCGCCACCCGGGCGGAATGGGAACGGGTTCGGCGGCCGGAGTTGATGACGGCGTGGAAGCAAATTCTGGGTAAGCTGGAGCCGGCGGCGGCGGACCGGAAGTGGTTTCACGACGTTCCACTGATGCGCGAAATCTCCCGGAGCGAGACGCCCCACTATACGCGCATCCACATTGAGCTGGCGCTGGAAAAAGACTTCTGGCAGCCGTCGCTGCTATTGCTGCCGAAGAAGGGGAAGGCGCCATACCCGGCGGTGATCGCGTGGACCTCGACGACGCCGGACTGGCGGGAGCCGGAGAAGAATTGGGGCGCATGGCTGGCCGAGCGAGGCTTCGTCGTACTGACCGGGTGGAGCCACATTCGCAACTACCGCGACGGATCGAACTACGGCAAGCAGGCGGCGGAGAAGGTGTATGATCGCTTCGGCCGCTGGGCGGGCCTGAGCCGGATGGTTTGGGACGTCCGGCAGCAGGCGGCGTATTTGCGGGCGCGCGGCGATATCGACGGCCGGCGCATCGGTTTCATGGGCTTTTCCCTGAGCGCGAAGACCGCTATCTATGCCGGCGCGTTCGCGCCGGAGATCGCGGCCGTCGTGGCGATCGACCCGCATATCGCGCTCAATGGCGGGACGAACTACTATGCGCCTTGGTACATGGACTGGACGCGGCGATTCCCCGATATCGACACGCCGGAGAAGACGGTGCTGAGCCTGTTGAACACGGACGCGAAGCGGGCGGGCCTGGAGCACGATCATCACGAGCTGCTGGCGCTGGCGGCGCCGAAGCCGTTTCTGCTAATCGGCGGGGCGGGGGACCGGGAGGACAATGGCGGCCATTCCGACGACCGGCAGAGTTGGGGGTATGTGAATCGGGCCCATGAGGTGTACAGGTCGCTCGGTGCCGCCGATCGGCTGCGGTTCGCGCTGACCAACGATGGCCATCACGCCAATGGCCCGGCGATCGACGACGCTTGGCGGGAATGGCTAATGCGATGGCTTTCGATTAAATAAGCCTTCCCGGCGTTCAGGATACGGGTTTCAGTCCAGCCCTGTTCAGGAGTTCCTTGAATCGCGGGTTTTGGTGAAAGTTGCGAAAACGGAATTCAACGGAAGCGAATGGAAAGTGCGCTTGGCGCGTGCGCCATGCCTTTTCGAGCCAATCAAGCGCGAGTTCGTTCTCGCCGAGACCCGCATAGACCACGGCAACCTGAAACGCGCAGTTACGCACCATCGAGTTCATCTTTTCAAGTTGAGAGGCCACCTCTCTGGCCCCGGCCGTGCCCCCGGTTTTGGCGAGCAAGTAACCGTAGACGGGAAGCGCCCGGCGATCCGACGGATTGACGTTCAACACGTACTCATACCGCTCAAGGGCCGACGCGAAATCGCCTTTCATTTCGTAGGCCATACCGAGCGCGACGTGCGCCCGGAGATAGGTCCGCTTCATCTCGACGGCCGCCCGGGCGGTAACCATAGCCGCGTCCGGGCGACCCAAGTCGAGTTGAATCTCGGCTTCTTTTACGGCCAGCACGGGCAGGGTGGGTTGGAGCGCCCGAGCCTTCCGAATCTCTTCCGAGGCCTGCCACATCCGTCCGGTTTCCCGAAGGAGATCCGCATACTCGACAACCGCATAGGCATTGCGCGGATCAAGCAGAAGAGCGTGCCGGTAAGCTAGCTCCGCTTGCGGGAAGTCCCACTTGACGCCTTTGAGCAGCAAGCCCAGCATATGATGACCCGCGGCGAGCTTGTCGTCCAAAACGATCGCGCGGCGCGCAGCCGCCTCCATGCGGCGGGCGTCTTCGGTCAGGTCGCGCCCGGCATAGCTTGAAGCGTAGTCGTACGCCTCCGCAAGCGTGGCCCACGCCGGCGCCGATTGGGAGTTGTGCGCGACCGCGAACTCCAGCCGTTCGATGGCCCGGAGAAGTGTTTTGGGCGGCCCGCTTTCGGTCTGGCCCATATGAGGATCCTGTTGAAGCAACGCGACGCCTTCCTGCCACGCCGCCATTCCTTCGGCATCCTGGGAATCGGCGGTTTTCGAGCCCAGCGCAGCCTGCATCGAGAGCGCGACGGCGACCACCGCGAGGGTGGCGGCGAGTGCGGCCCTCCTTGCCGCGAACGGCGGACGCCTATCCGCGTTCGTGGTTACCGGCGTAACGGGATTCGAATCTGGATTGATTGGCGTTGGCTCCGGATTTGGCGGTTCATCGAGCCGCTCGAACAACGGAACGTAGCTCCCGCTCGGCAGATGAATGCGGATCGGGCTGAACTTGCCTTCGTTTTCGTAGTAGCCTCGCAACTTCTGACGCAGCCGCGTCGCTTCGACGCGGACAATTGAGTCCGCCTTTGGATCGTAGTCGCTCGAACGGCCGTATACCTCCGTGCCGATTACCGTCTCCTTAATCTCACCCGCCTTGCCGTCCAAGACACCGTTGACCACGTAGCGGAGAAATTTGGCGTTCCGCTCAGCCGACGCGAAGCGGCGGTCCGCAAGTACTTCCTGAAGATGAGCGAGAACGTTATCCGGAGCGATTTCCGGCTCGGGGCTTTGAAGTGCGGTATTCATACAACTGATCGATTATCAATCAAGATTTAGCCCGGAAGTTGTCAGGAAAAGGTAAGCAATTCCTAAGCGCGGCGCCTGTTTGATTTACACACGTAAGCGGAACGAGAACCGGCGCGGCGCCGTTACGAGCGCGACGTAACCCCGGGTATCCCTTTGCCGTGCTCCAAACGCCCGCCCATGCGGCGCGTGATCCGGTGTGAACGCATGAAGGCGGCTCACCAAATACGAAAAGGAGAACAACTGCCAAATGGCAATAATTAGCAATGTGACTCAAAACTTCACTCTCAACCCGGGAGTGTGGTTCAACTACTGGTTCCGCCCGCAGAACGGAGCCTGGCAATCGGGATCGACAATCGATAAGGATCTGACGACCTTATACCCGATCGCTCGGCCGTGGCTGCCCGGAAGCTGGGACATCGATGGGGACGAGGTAACCGTCCTGCTTGAAGAGGACGGGAGCGTCAGCCCGCCGCGATACCGCCATGCCTATGCCCTGCTGGTGAAGAACATGAACACGACGGCGAAGCGTTCATTCTTCATTGCCACCACCGAACTGAAACCGTAAAAAGGAGAGATTTTCATGACCAAACTACATGTTTTTGTAAACAAACAAGGCGAAGTGATGGCCACCGGCCCGGCGCCGGACGAATTCGCCGGCAAGACGCCCGGCGACGGGCCGATGTTTGTCGGCTTTTCGCCGGCCAACGGCGCCGACGATATGAAGGCGTTCGAGATTGAGGTTGACAGCGACTTCATGATCAGCCGCCGCAATCCGAATGTGGATGAGTTTCACGCCAGGGTTGCCAACGTTATCCGCACAAATAAAGATCTGAAGCAGGTCAATTTCCAGCGGTAATGCATCCGGGACCTCCCGCCGCGAACGGGAGGTCCCGGCAAATTCACGTTTAGAAGAGCGGCGTCTTTCGCGCGTTTATTGCGTTGCCAACTGCGAGCGGGTAAGTCGTTTATTTACAGCGTTTCCGTTGGTTTGTTCCCGGTTCCCGGTTGGTTTGTTCCTTGGTTTGTTTCGACCGTCCGCCGGGTATAATACGGGCCTAAAGCTAGTTGGTCGAGGACTGGGTAATTCTAATACTCCAGTGCGAATTTAATACTACCATAATTCTCGAGTTTCCGCTTCAGAAAATTGAATTCGCGGTGGCTGGGGGCGGGGTGCGACGTTCTTGCATCGTAGTCCAATCTAGTTTACTATTGAACCATGAAGCAGGTTAACATGCACGAGGCCAAAACACACCTTTCGCGGTATGTGGCCGAGCTGAAGCCTGGCGAGACGCTGGTTCTTTGCAATCGGAACAAGCCCGTGGCGGAGTTGCGCATGTTGCCGCTGCATACCCGCGTGCCGCGCATCGGAGTGGCGAAAGGCCAGATTACGATACCGGATTCGTTCTTCGATCCACTACCCGACGACATCCTGAAAGCCTTTAACGGCGAATGAAACTGCTGCTGGATACATGTACGTTTCTATGGCTCGCAATCGATTCCGTCAAAGTGAGCAAGGCGGCGCTGGCGGCATTTCTGCAGCCGGGAAATGAGCGGTTTTTAAGCGCCGCATCGGCGTGGGAGATCACGATCAAGTACTCGTTGGGGCGCCTGGAGTTGGCGAAGAAACCGGAGTATTTCATTGCGGAGATTCGGGAAAAGGCCGGCATAGACACCCTTGCCGTCGACGAGGAATGCGCATTACAGACGGCGCGCCTTCCCCGGCTTCATTCCGATCCTTTTGACCGGATGCTGGTGGCGCAGGCTATTGTGCATGGGATGGTGATCGTTACACCGGACGAAGCGATTGAGCGGTATGCGGTGCGGGTTCTGTGGTGAGAATCCGACTCAGCCGCGTAATTTCTCCCGGATCATTCGAGGCGTCTTAGCATCAGAAATAAACAGTGTTACAGTTCGTCCATCAAACCCGCCTGGCCGCTTCCTGTGAAGAAGTCTTCGCCTTCCACAAACGAACCGACATTCTGAACCTCCTCATCCCGCCTTGGCATAAGGTCCGGATCGTCTCTCGTCGCGGCGGCCTGGAAACCGGCGCCCGCGTCGAGATTCGCCTGTTGTTCGGCCCGCTCTACATTACCTGGGTCGCCGTCCACACGGACTACCAAAAAAACCGTCTCTTTGTCGACGAACAGGTCCGCGGGCCGTTCGCCCATTGGCGCCACCGCCATGTGTTCCAACCCGATGGCGGCGGCTGCATCCTACGCGACGAAATCAGTTATTCGCTCCCGCTCGGCCTCGATCCACTCTTCGGTTGGCTGGTCGCGAAGGACCTCCGCCGCATGTTTATGTATCGCCATGAAACAACGGCGCGAGAACTTAGCCCCGTCGTAAAATAAAGACATAGAATAAACCTGTCATGATCCGCCCCAGCACATTGGCAACGCTCCTCGCCGCGGGCCTCTACGCCCAAACTCCCGACACCGCCTTCTTCGAATCCAAAATCCGCCCGGTGCTCGCCACCAGTTGCTACGGCTGCCATTCCTCAAAGATGAAAGCGCCCATGGGCGACCTGGTTCTCGACACGAAAGCCGGTCTCCGCAAAGGCATCAATCAAGACAAACTCGCCGAAAGCCGCATACTAAAAGCCCTCCGCTACACCGATCCGCACCTTCACATGCCGCCCAGCGGCAAGCTTCCCCAACCCGTCATCGACGATTTCGAGACCTGGATCGTTAACGGCGCTATCGACCCCCGCATCGACGCGCCCGCCACCGCCGCCACCACCCCTCTTCGCGGCATGTCCGTCGCCGATGGCCGTAAATGGTGGGCCTTCCAACCGGTCAAGGAGTTGCCCGCGCCAGCCGTCAAACACGCCGCCTGGCTGCAACGGAAAATCGACGCCTTCCTTCTCGCCCGCATGGAAGGAAAAGGCCTGTCACCTTCTTCGAAGGCCGACAAACGAACCCTCGCCCAGCGCCTCTACATTGACCTCCTGGGTCTCCGTCCCAACCACGAAGAGATCGAAGCCTTCGTCAATGACCCGGATCCCAACGCCTACAAAAATCTCGTCGACACGCTCCTCCAGTCGAAACACTACGGCGAAGCCTGGGGCCGCCATTGGCTCGACGTCGCCCGCTACGCCGAGGACAACCCGACTTCCGAAGCGACGAACCCTCCCTATCCCTACGCCTGGCGCTATCGCGATTGGGTTATCGAAGCCCTTAATCGCGACGAGCCCTATGACCGCTTCATCAAGCTCCAACTCGCCGCCGACAAGCTCCCCAACACGAGACGCGACGACCTCCGCGCCCTCGGCTACCTTGGCGCCGCACCCGTCTATCATAAGGATCAGCGCCTCTCGCTCGACGTCATCTATACATTCCTCAGCGACGATTGGGACGAACGCGTGGACGCCGTCACCCGCGGGCTCCTCGGCTTAACGGTCGCTTGCGCCCGATGCCACGACCATAAATTCGATCCCATCCCCACCGCGGACTACTATGGCCTCGCTAGCGTCTTCGCCTCCACCATGCGCTCGGAGCGCCCCACTTTTGAAGTCGATCCCCAAGTCGAAGCCCGTTTCCAATGGGTCCAACGCCGCCTCTTCGATCTCGCCTACTCGCGCACCATGCTCACCGCGGAAGCCTCGACTGTCGTCGGCTCGGAAGAACGCGTCGCCCGGTGGAAAGCGGAAATCGCCACGCTCCAGACTGAAGTGGAAGCCCTGAAGGATCGCTACCCGGCCCTCGTTCAAAACCTCGAAAAGTTCTGGCGCGAACCGCAAAAACAGGCTAAACAAGCCGTCACCGCGCGCCGCCGCCCCGGCGCTTCCGAAGACCCTTTCATGCACACGGTCTATGACGCGGCCCAATACGTCGATGGCTCCGACGCGAACTATACCTGGCTCGTCTACAGGGCCGGCGAACCCCGCGACCTTCCCATCTTCCTCCGCGGGAACGTCGCCACTCCCGGCGAAATCGCGCCTCGCAAATTTCTCGGCGTCCTAAGCCAATCCGATCCCAAACTAACCAACGGCTCCGGCCGCCTGGAACTGGCCGAAAAAATTGTCACCGACTCCGCCCCGCTTACCGCCCGCGTCATCGTCAACCGCGTCTGGGCCTGGCACTTCGGCCGGCCCCTGGTCGGGACGCCCAGCGATTTCGGCACACAAGGCGAGAAGCCCACCCATCCCGAACTCCTCGACGATCTCGCCGCCCGCTTCATCGCCAACGGCTGGTCGCTCAAGTGGCTTCATCGCGAGATCCTCCTCTCCGCCGCCTGGCAGCAGGCGAGCGCCCGCCGTCCCGAAGGCGATCGGCTCGACCAGACCAATACCCTTCTCTGGCGCATGAACCCGCGCCGCCTGGATGTCGAAGCCTACCGCGACTCCCTTCTCCGCATCGCCGGCACGCTCAACACCGCTATTTACGGCCTCTCGCAGGATCTCGACGCCGAAACCAACACGCGCCGCACCATCTATGGCCGCGTCGGCCGCAGCCGCGTCAACGGCCTGTTAAAGCTCTACGACTTCCCCGACGCTTCCCAAACCAGCCCCGGCCGCGACCTCACCACTACGCCCCTCCAACAGCTCTACGTAATGAACGGGGCGTTCCTTAGAGGCCAAGCCGGTATCCTCGCCAAGGCCGTCGAAAACGAAACGGATAACGGCGCCCGGCTCCGCGCCCTTTATCGTAAAATCCTCGCCCGCGACGCCAGTCCGAAGGAAATCGATCTCGGGCTGACTTATCTGGGCCAAGGCAAACTCGAGGAATACGCCCACGTCCTCCTATCCACCAACGAGGTCCTGTTCCAAAAATGACGAGACGTCAACTAATCCAACAAATGTGCGGAGGCCTCGGCGCCATCGGCCTCAACGCCATGGCCGCCAACTACACCGGTCCTAAAACTATCGGCAAAGCGAAAAAGGTCATCTTCCTTTTCCTCGCCGGCGGCCCGTCCCAAGTCGACATGTTCGACTACAAACCGGCAGTCCTGAAGTTCCAGGGCCAACGCCCCGGTTCGGTCGATCTCCGTACGGAGCGCCAAACCGGCGGCCTGCTCCCCACCACTTTCAAATTCCAGAAGTACGGCAAAAGCGGCATCGAACTCAGCGAACTGCTCCCCCAAATGGGCACCGTCATCGACGACGTTTGCGTCATCAAGTCGATGTACACTTTCAACCCCACGCATACGCCCGCCCGCAGCCTGATTCATTCGGGGAGCATCCTCGCCACCCGCCCCTCTCTCGGCGCTTGGATCTCCTACGGCCTCGGTACGGAGAACGAAAACCTCCCGGCATTCGTCGCGTTAAGCCCGGGCGGCACGGGCGGCGGGTCTCTGCTCCGCAGTGGCTTCCTCCCCGCTGAACATCAAGGCACGCCCTTCAGCGACTCCGAAATCGAACCGGAGAAAATGATCGCCAATCTGAAAAACAAGTTCCTGGATCCGAACGCCCAACGCCGCCAGCTCGACGCGATCCAAGCGCTGAATAGAGAGTTCAGCGCCGGCTTCGGCGCCGATGATTTCCTGGAAGGCCGGATCAAATCCATGGAAGCCGCCTATCGCATGCAATTCGAAGCGATGGACGTTTTCGACATCCGCAAGGAGCCGGACGCCATTCGCGCCGAGTACGGCGCCTCGCCCTTCGGCAACGGCTGCCTGCTGGCCCGCCGCCTGGTGGAAAAGGGCGTCCGCTACGTGCACGTCTATCACAACGCCGGCCAGGACTGGGACGATCACAAAGACATCGAAAAGAACCTCCGCGGCCGCTGCCCCGACATGGACAAGGCCGCCGCCGCCTTGATCCGCGACCTGAAACGCCGCGGCCTGCTCAACGAGACGCTTGTCGTATGGGGCGGAGAATTCGGCCGCACCCCAGTGAGCGAGAGCGGCACCGGCCGCGACCACAACCCCTACGGCTTCACCATGTGGATGGCCGGCGGCGGCATTAAAGGCGGCCTGGCCTATGGCGCCACCGATGAATTCGGCTTCAAGGCGGTGGAAAACCGCGTGTCGGTTCATGACCTTCACGCGACTATCCTGCATCAGTTGGGTATCGACCATACCCGCCTCACCTATCGCTATGCCGGCCGCGACTTCCGCCTTACCGACGTCTTCGGCGAGGTGGTCAAGGACGTCCTGGTGTAGGTAAACTAAAGTCATGGCAGCTAGTACCCAGACGAAGCTCTCCCCCGCCGAATATCTCGCGCTCGACCGCGCCTCCGACCTCCGCCACGAATATGTAGATGGCCTCATGGTGGCGATGTCCGGGGGGACCGGGCGCCACTCCCTGCTGATCGGATCATTCTCGCGGTTGCTGGGAAACGCCTTGTTTGATAGACAGTGTGCCGTCAGCGTCACGGAACTCCGTCTACAGGTTACCCAGGGAGGCGCCTATCTTTACCCGGACATCATGGTGATCTGCGGCAGCTTTCAGTATGCGGATAGCACAGAAGATATTGTCCTCAATCCCACCGTTATCGTCGAAGTCCTCTCCGACTCCACTGAACGCTGGGACCGCAACGGCAAATTCGCCAAATACATGCTTGTCCCGACGCTCCGCGAATACGTGCTCGTTTCACAGGACAAAATGTGTATCGAGTGGTTCACGCGCCGCGACAATGGTGAATGGGTACCTCATGCCGCCAATGGTCCGGAAGCCGTCTGCCGTCTGGAATCCCTGGACATCGCCCTTCCCCTAGCCGAGGTCTACCGGAGGATTGAACTTGCCCGATCACCCTCGCCGTAACGCCTGCATAGGTTCAATAGACGAAGCCCGCAAGGCCGGCCCCAGCACCGCGATTACCGCCGACAAGCCCAAGCCCAGCAGCGCCGCCGCGAGCGTCCAATAAGGCATCGCTCCCTCCGGCAGCAAGTTCTGCGAGGTCGCGACGCTAGCCCCGTATAGGGCCAACGGCACGCCCAGCAACAGCCCGGCGAAGGCTAACAGCAAGCCCTCAAACAACACCTGTCCCATCACCTTCCCTCGTGTCGCGCCCAGCGCCATGCGAATCCCAATTTCGCCAGTCCGCCGCGCCGTCGTGTGCGACATCAGCCCATACAAACCCACCGCGCATAGCACCAGCGCCAGCACTCCAAAACTCCCGCACAACCACGCAAACATGCGCTCCCGCTGCAGCGTTCGCGAAATCTGCCGCTCCATCGTGAAGACATCCACCAGCGGCAAGTCCTTGTCCATCGCTCGAATCGTTTCCCGAATCGCGCCCAACGCGGCCATCGGCGCAATAGATGTCCGCACCATTACCGTCGCCGCTTGCCGCCCATAGTCGAAAGGAAAATACGCCACTGGCCGCGTGTCTTCCATCCTCGAATACCGCGCCTTCTTTGCAACGCCAACCACTTCATAGTCCACATCGCCGCTCCGCACCCGAATCCCCACGGCTGACGCAACGCCCAGTTCCTTTGCCATGTCCTCGCTAATCACCGCTACTTTAGCGCCGCCCTGCGCCTCCTGCACGCTCATCGCCCGTCCGGCTACTATCGGAACTCCCAGGGCTGTAACGAACGCCGCATTCCCATGATGGATCGCCGACCCAACCTGTTTTTTCTCCCCCGGGATTCCGACGTCATCCCAGTACCCGCCCCCCCTCATGGGCCTCGTCCGCGAAATGCCCACGGATTCAACCCCCGCCAGCGCACCCAGCCGCTCCTCCAGATCGAAGTAGAAACGCCGCAGCCGCTCGGCCTTATAGCCAATCTCGCCGGGCCGAACGTCAAACAACAAAACATGGCCACGCTCAAAGCCTGTTTCCTTGCTCACCATTTCGTTCAAGCGGGCCGTAAACACGATCGCCGCCGTCACCAGCAGCACTCCCAGCGCCACTTGCACCAACACCAGAATTTTCGCCGGAGCCCACCGCGCGCGGCTTAGCGTCACTCCTTCTTTCAACGCCGGCGCGGCGCTCACTCGCGCCGTCCGCCACGCTGGATACAGCCCAAACAGCACCGCGGTCAACAGAGTAATCGCCCCCGCGCCAAACAGCGCCCGCACATCCGTACCCGGCGCCAGCGCCATCCCATCCGAACCAATCGGCAGCAGATTCACCATCAACCTTCCCAACACCGCCGCCACGCCCACGCTCATCAATCCGCCAATCGCCGCCAGCAGCGCACTTTCCGTAAAAAACTGCCGCATCAGCCGGCCCTCGCCGCATCCCAGCGAAACGCGCATGGCCGCTTCCTTTTCCCGCTCCACCGCCCGCGACAGCAGCAGGTTCGCGATGTTCGCACAGGCGATTGACAACCCCAGCGCCACCAGCCCCAGCAGTGCCCACATCGGATCGCCGAACTGTCGCCGTACCGAGCCCAATCCTCGCCCCGCTTCCACCAGCCGAAACTGCGGCGTAGCCTCCGCGGACTTCGGCCGCGCCGCCCAACTGGCCGCGAAGGCCGGATCGATCACACTCTGCAATTGCTCCTGCGTGACCCCCGGAGCCCGCCTGGCCATTAATTGCATCCACCAGGAAAGCGGATCTGTTTTCGCCTTCCAGGTCCATCCTTCCGGAGACATGAACTCCGGGCTGAACTCGACTGTTGTATACAGGTCGGTTCCCTCTCCCGGTATGATCCCGACAAAGCCCGGCGGCAACACTCCGGCAATTACATACGCCGTGTTATTGATCATTAAGCTTTTGCCCACCGCATCCTGGCTCTCGCCCAGTTGCCTCCTCCAATAACGATGAGTCACAACAACCGCCGGCGCCGCTCCCGCCTGTTCATCCGCATCGCTCAGCAGTCGCCCGGCGAACGGTTGCAATTGCAGCATCGGAAAGAAATTCCCCGTCACCCCTCGCACTGTTGCCACCGCCACCCGGCCGTCAAAGCTGGTACTCGCCGCAGTGTCGTTAACGTGCGCAGCCACTTGCGCCTTCCCCGCCGCGCGATCGCGGATCGCTTCATACCCGATCCGGCTGAAGAAATCGGAAACGCTTAACCCGCCATCGAGGAACTGGCTGCCCGACGAGCCCTGCATTAGCCCATCCGGCCGCGCTTTCGACGTCCACAGGATCTCAGTCAACTGATCCGGCGCCGCCACCGCCAGGTTCCGCCACAGTAGCGCATCCGCCAATGTCATGATCGCGGTTGTCGCGCCAATCCCCAATGCCAAGGTCACCACCGCGGCCGCCGTAATCGCCGGCGTTCTCCGCATCATCCGCCACCCGAACCGTAAGTCCTGCCCGATCGCCATCAGCCAACTCCAACGGCTCTCATCCCGGCATTCGTCCTTGATCTTTTCAACGCCGCCAAACTCCCTCCGCGCCCGCCGCATCGCCGCCGCCCGCGTCATCCCCTGCTTTTCAAACGAATCCGCCAGCGTCTCCAAATGGTAGCGGACCTCCAAGTCCAGCTCGCTCTCCGCCTTCCGCCATGGCCATCGCATCGCGTTATGCCTCCAGTACCCACTGAATCGCGGCCGTATACCGCGACCATTCTTCCAACTCTTCGGATAACTGCTTCCGCCCCGCCTTCGTCAGCGAATAGACCTTCGCCATCCGCCCGTTGTCGCCCTCGCGCCATTCGCTCGAAACCAGCCCCTTCCGCTCCAACCGGTGCAACGCCGGATACAGCGACCCCTGCTGCACATCCAGCACCTGCCGCGATGTCGACAGAATCCGCTGCGCGATTGCGTATCCATGCGCCGGTCCCTCCCCCAGGATCTTCAGGACCAACAAATCAAGCGTGCCTTGCAATAGATCGGATTTCTTCGCCACGTTACTATGCCATTCTACATACAGTGAACAACTTTATATGCAGACTGTCAAGGTAATAGTTAGCTAGCCTGAATTTTCACGCCAACCCTCTAGATAACATTTTCTGCTGGCGAGTCCGCCGCCACAAGAGGTCCGATAGCCTGAATCGTTATCGATCTGGTGAATATATCTACGAATGTACGTATGTG
>JBJXFL010000139.1:0-11842 GCA_046155405.1 Bryobacteraceae bacterium
TCTCCAGTTTGAGCAGGAGTTCCTTCGTGGGCAGGCCGCCGCCGAAGCCGGTCAGCTTGCCATCGCTCCCGATCACCCGGTGGCGCGGTATGACTATCGGGATCGGATTGAACTCCGCAACGCGCTACAGAATGTGCAACTGCCGGCTCTCCAGTTTGAGCAGGAGTTCCTTCGTGGGCAGGCCGCCGCCGAAGCCGGTCAGCTTGCCATCGCTCCCGATCACCCGGTGACACGGGATGACGATGGGGATCGGATTGGCCCCATTCGCCGCGCCGACGGCGCGAATGGCGCTGGGCTTCCCGATCTGTTTGGCGATGGCGCCGTACGTCGTGGTCTCGCCGTATGCGATGGACCTTAAGGCACGCCAGACGCTCTGTTGGAACGCCGTGCCCTCGGGCGCAAGAGCGAGGTTGAACTCGGTCAGCTTACCGGCGAAGTAGGCGTTCAACTGCTCGATGGCCGCTTGGAACGGAGCCCGGTCGACGACCCACGCGTCCTCCCGATGCCCATGAAAGCGGATGACGCGAAGCGCCTCGCGGTCCCCAGCCAGCACCAGCGGCCCGACGGGGGTTTCCAGGCGCCAGCAAGCGAGTTGGCGGAAAATCTGATTCACTATTGGCTATTATGCCGCTACTTTCCCGCCGGACTTTCCTTGCCGCTCTCGCCAGCCCCGCCCCGGTACGCCAAATCACCAAAGGACCGCGATTCCACTGGTTTGGCTATTACGACAAATTGCAGTTCGATCCGGCGGGCCGTTATGTGCTGTCAAACCAGGTCAACTTCGAGAGCCGTTCGCCGCTCGCTTCCGACACCATCCGGGTGGGCATGGTTGACACGGCGGACAATGATCGTTGGATCGAACTGGGCACTTCGAGCGCCTGGAACTGGCAGCAAGGCTGCATGCTGCAATGGGTACCGGGCTCGAAGACCGACGTGCTTTGGAACGACCGTGTGGACGGCCAGTTCGTCTGCCACCTATTGAACGTTCAGACCCGCAAGAAGCGGACGATCCCTTCGCCGATCTACACCCTGAGTCCCGACGGCAAGTGGGCCATCACTTGCGATTTCCGCCGTTTGAACGACGTTCGCCCCGGCTACGGCTACGCTGGCGTGCCGGACCCGAACGCCTCCAATCCGATCCCTGACGATGCCGGTATTTGGCGAGTGGACGTGACCAGCGGCAAGCGCGAGCTTCTGATCAGCGTCGCCGACGCGGCGCGCATCCCCTACCCCGCCGGCTACTCGAATGGAGCCAAGCACTGGTTCAACCACCTGCTAATCAGCCCCGATGGCGGCCGGTTCATCTTCCTGCACCGGTGGCGCGGCGACAAAGAGGGCCGGGGTTTTTCGACCCGGCTATTTACCGCGGACGCCCGCGGGAAGGACCTATATGTGACCGATCCTCATGGCAAGACATCCCACTTCGTGTGGCGCGATCCCAAGCATATTCTGGCATGGGCGTGGCACCCGTCGATGGGCGACAAGTTCTACCTTTACACGGACAAGACGGAGAAGGTGGAGGCCGTTGGACCGGACGTGATGACCGTGAATGGCCACTGCACCTATCTGAACCGGGACGGCGGCCGGTGGATACTAAACGACGCCTACCCGGACAAGGAACGGAACCAGAACGTGTTCCTCTACGACACGGCCAGCGGGCGCCGGTTGCCGTTGGGCAGCTTTTACTCGCCGCCGGAGTACACGGGCGAATGGCGGTGCGACACCCATCCACGATCAAGCACGGACGGCACGAAAGTGGTCATCGATTCGCCCCATAATGGCGGGCGGCAGATGTACCTGATCGATGTGGCCGGGCTGGTGCGCGGTTAGGGCTGCTTCTGTTTGGCCTTGTCGAGAGCGGCTTCCGCCTGGTCGGCGAGGTTACGCACTTTGGCGGCGGCCTCATCCACGATAGGCTCGACCTGAGCGGCGAGATCCCGCGCCTTGTCTTCGGCGACACCGAAGGCGGCTTTGGCTAGAGTCTCGACCTTTTCCGCAAGGTCCTTGGCGGACTCGGCGACTTGGTGGGCGGCTTCCTTGACTTCATCGTTCATGGCACCCTGAGTGTACCGGATTTGAGGTCCGGTCGCGATGCGGCAGGGCGTTGGTGTCCGCGGCGATAGGCGGAGGAGTTTGGCGGTTTGCCAGCGACGTCCGTTGATTTCGTCGTTCGTGGTCCGGTCGCGATGCGGCAGGGCGTGTCCGCGGCGATCCGCGGGTTTTGCTTGGCGCCGCAGTGGCGGTCTGGCTACCGGTTGCGCGCAACTCTTTGTTGAGGCCAGGGCCGCAGTTGCGGCTGGCCGGCCCCTATCCGCCGGTGACGCCGGGCGGTGAATTGGTGCGCTTGCCGCAGTGGCGTTTGCGGCGGTGCGGGTTGCGGCGGAAAAGCATAAGATAATTGCAGGAACTTCATGTTGCGTATTCATTTCTATCGGTTGGCGGCCGTTGGCGCTATGGCCGGATTGGCGGCTGGGATATTTGCCCAGACGGCGGCGTCGCGGGTCGATTTTGTCCGCGATATTCAACCGATCCTTCAATCCTCCTGCGAGGGCTGCCATGGGCCGAAGGCCCAGATGGGACAGCTCCGGCTGGATGCGCGGGCAGCGGCGGTTAAAGTACTTGTTGCCGGTAAGAGCGCGGAGAGCACCCTTTATCAACGCGTCGCGGGTACCAGCGACCAGGCGCGGATGCCGATGGGCGGCAAGCCGCTGGCGGCCGATCAGATCGCGCTGATCAAACGCTGGATCGATGAAGGCGCCGAATGGCCGGACGCCGTTGGCGCGAAGGCTATCGAGATTCAGAAACATTGGGCTTATGCGGCCCCTGTGAAAGCTCCTTTACCGGCGGTGAAAAATAGCACTTGGGCGAATGGCGCCGTCGACCGGTTTGTCCTGGCCAAATTGGAGGCCGAAGGTTTGGCGCCCTCTCCGGAGGCGGACCGGACTACGCTGCTGCGGCGTCTTCACTTGGACATAACCGGCCTTCCGCCGACTCCGGCGGAGGTGGACACTTTCGTGGCGGACCAGAGTTCGAAGGTCTATGAAAAGCAGGTGGACCGGCTGTTGGCCTCGCCGCACTACGGCGAGCGGTGGGCGCGCCAATGGCTGGACGCGGCCCGCTATGCCGATAGCGACGGTTATGAAAAAGACAAGTCGCGCGAGGTTTGGTTCTGGCGCGAATGGGTGATTAACTCCTTAAACAAAGACATGGGCTACGACCAGTTCCTGGTTGAGCAACTGGCCGGCGATTTGTTGCCGAACGCCACGCAGGAACAGCGCGTGGCGACCGGATTTCTTCGCAATTCGATGATCAACGAAGAGGGCGGCATCGACCCGGAACAGTTCCGGATGGAAGCGATGTTCGACCGGATGGACGCGGTGGGCAAATCGATGCTGGGCATCACCATTCAGTGCGCCCAGTGCCACAACCACAAGTACGACCCGTTGACACAAGAGGAGTATTACAAGCTATTCGCGTTCCTGAACAACTCGCATGAAACGAACGCCGCCGTCTACACCGCCGCCGAGCAGCAGAAGCGGGCGGACATCTTCCGGCGCATCCGCGAGATCGAACAGGACCTGCAGCACAAGATGCCGGATTGGAAGGAGCGAATGGCGGCTTGGGAACAAAAACTCAGCGCCAGCCAGCCGCACTGGCAGGTGTTGAATCCCGACATCGACGACATCGCCACGGGCGGGCAGAAATACTCCCAGATGAAGGACGGCTCCGTGGTGGCCGGCGGGTACGCGCCGACAAAATTCAAGCCGCAGTTTACGCTGCGGACGCAGATGCGGAACATACGGGCGGTGCGGCTGGAACTGATGAACGATCCGAACCTGCCGATGAACGGGCCCGGGCGGTCATTGTGGGGCACGGCGGCGTTAACGGAGTTCGAAGTGACGGCGATGCCGGCGGGCGTGAAGGACGCGAAGCCGGCAAAGATCAAGATCGCCCGGGCGACGGCGGATGTGAATCCGCCGGAGACGCAAATCGCGAGCGCGTATTGGGACAAGACCGGCCGGCGCCGGGTGACCGGGCCGGTGGAATTCGCCATCGACGGAATGGAAGAGACGGCGTGGGGCACGGATAACGGCCCAGGCCGCCGCAATCAGCCGCGGCAGGCGGTGTTTGTATTCGCCGAACCGGTGGACTTCCCGGAAGGCGCTGTATTGGACGTGTACTTGTCGCAGCGCCACGGCGGGTGGAACAGCGACGACAACATGAACCACAATCTGGGGCGGTTCCGGCTATCGGTGACCGATGGCGTCGACGCTATCGCCGACCCGCGGCCGGCGGGATCTGTGTTTTCACTCTGGCGGACCACGGTGGCGGAGTGGCGGCAGGCGAACGACGAAATCGAACAGCTTTGGCGCGAGCATCCGGAAGGGACGACGCAGCTAGTGATGAACGAGCGCGAGGAGATGCGCGAGACGCACCTGCTGCTGCGCGGCGATTTTTTGAAGCCCGGCAAGACCGTGCAGGCGGGAACGCCCAAGTTTCTTCATGCGGCTCCGGCTGGCGCGCCGGCGGACCGGCTGACGTTTGCGAAGTGGATGGTGGACAGGCAGTCGCCGACGGTGGCGCGGTCAATCGTGAACCGCGTCTGGCAGTCATATTTCGGGACCGGCATCGTGGCCACTTCCGAAGACTTGGGCAAGCAGGCGGAGACGCCGTCGCACAAGGAGCTTCTTGACTGGCTGTCAGTCGACCTGATGGACAACGGGTGGAGCCTGAAGAAGCTGCACAAGAATATCGTGATGAGCAACACGTACCGGCAGTCATCGAAGGTCTCGGAGGAACTGTATTCCAGGGACCCTTATAATCGGCTGCTGGCGCGGGCCTCGCGGCTCCGCGTGGATGCGGAACTGGTGCGGGACATCGCGCTGGCGGCGAGCGGGTTGCTGAATGCGAAGGTTGGCGGACCGAGCGTGTATCCGCCGGCGCCGGACTTCCTGTTTCAGCCGCCGACGAGTTACGGGCCGAAGAACTGGTACGAAGAGAAGGGCGCGAACCGGTACCGGCGCGGCCTCTATACATTCCGGTTCCGGAGCGTGCCGTACCCGATGCTGCAGGCATTCGACGCGCCGAACGGCGATATGAGCTGTGTGCGGCGAGGACGTTCGAATACGCCATTGCAGGCGTTGACGACACTGAACGAGCCGCTGTTTTTGGAGGCGGCACGGGCGTTGGCCTTGAAGACGGTCCGGGAGGGAGGGTCTTCGGACCGGGACCGGCTGCGGTTTGCGTTCCGGCGAGTGGTGTCGCGTTTTCCTTCGGACAAAGAGGCCGATATGCTGCTGACGCTGTTGGCGAAGCAATCGACAAAGAATGCCGCGGACGCGTGGGAACTAGCGGCGGACGATCCGGCGAATCCGCCTTCATTGCCCGCCGGCGTGACGCCGGGACAATTGGCCGGATGGACCACGATGAGCCGGGTGTTGTTGAACCTCGACGAAGCGATTACGAAAGAGTAAGTCATGCAAAACCTCATTGCGCGCAGATGGTTTATGGAACAGTGCGGCGTGGGCATGGGAGCGTTGGCACTGCCCTCATTGCTGGGGGCGGCAACGGACCCGATGGCGCCGAAAAAGCCGCATCACGCGGCGAAAGCGAAGAACGTCATTTACCTTTTCATGGCCGGCGGACCGAGCCATATCGAGCTGTTCGACAACAAGCCGATGCTGGCGAAATTCGATGGCACGCTGCCGCCGGCCGATCTGTTGAAGGGCTATCGAGCGGCGTTTATCAATCCGAATTCGAAGCTGTTGGGGCCGAAGTTCAAGTTCTCGAAGTACGGCCAGGCGGGGGCCGAGGTTTCCGAACTGCTACCGCATACGGCTGGCATCGTCGACGATATTTGCATCGTGAAGTCCATGACTAGCGATGCGTTCAACCATGCGCCGGCGCAGCTTTTGATGAACACGGGCTCGATGCAGTTCGGACGGCCGTCGCTGGGCGCGTGGAGCGTGTACGGGTTGGGTAACGAATCGAAAGACCTTCCGGCTTTCGTGGTGTTTTCGAGCGGCAAGAAGGGGCCGAGCGGAGGCAATTCCTGCTGGGGCTCGGGCTTTCTGCCGTCGGTGTATCAAGGTGTGCAGTTACGCAATTCCGGCGATCCCGTTCTGTATTTGTCGAACCCGCGCGGCGTGGACGCGGAGACACAACGGGAGTCACTGGACACGATTCAGGCGATGAACCGGGAGCGACTGCAAGTTACGGGCGATCCGGAGATTTCGACACGAATCAACTCGTTTGAGATGGCATACCGGATGCAGACTTCGGCGCCCGAATTGATGGACCTATCGAAAGAGAGTAAGGCCACGTTGGACATGTACGGCGTGGAGCCGGGCAAGCCCAGTTTCGCTTACAACTGCTTGTTGGCACGGCGGCTGGTGGAGCGCGGCGTGCGGTTTGTACAGCTCTATCATGAGGCCTGGGACCAGCATGGAGCGCTGGTGAGCGACCTGAAGAAGAACTGCAAGGACACGGACCAGCCGGCGGCGGCGCTGGTGAAGGATTTGAAGCGGCGCGGGCTGCTGGACGACACCCTGGTCATATGGGGCGGCGAATTTGGCCGGACCCCAATGGTGCAGGGCGGCAGCGACGGGCGCGACCATCATCCGAACGCTTTCACGATGTGGCTGGCCGGCGGCGGAACTAAGCCAGGAACGGTGCTGGGCGAGTCAGACGAGTTAGGTTTCAATGTTACGAAAGACAAGGTGCATGTACATGACTTGCATGCGACGTGTCTGCACTTACTTGGCTTCGATCATTTGAAGCTGACTTACCGGTTCCAAGGCCGCGACTTCCGGTTGACGGATGTGCACGGGAACGTGGTTCAGAAGATGCTGGCTTAGACCGGTTTCATTGACGACCAGGGTTTCACCGTGGGTTATTTTGGGTCTCCGGCGGGTTATTTTGGGTCATTCCCTGGGTTATTCCAACTGGCAAGTCCTCCGCTATCAACGTAACTTGGGTTATTCCCACCACAGGTACCCCCCTCATGGCGCGCAGTTCCGCGGTGATCATGGTGCGGTTGACAATGAGCGCGTTGACGCGGCGTTGGAGCAAGGACTGCGCACCCTGCGGCGTGCTGCCGTCCAGTTCCGCCTTGGTGATCGCGTCCATGTAGCAGACAGGCCGCTCGGCCGCCTGGCGGAGGCGGATGATGGACACGTTGCTATCGTGGGTGGCGCAGAGGCGGAGCCGGGCGATGCGCCAGGAGCAGTCGGCGATTTCTTCGACATATTGGGCTTCGAAGGGGTTTCGCGGTTGCAATTGATTGAACGCGGCGGCACGCAGTACATTGAACGCTTCCTTCGATTCGACGTCGAGGACAGTGGCGTTGACGGCGTATAGGCCGTGCTTGTGATTCGCCTTGGCGATGCGGCGGCGGCCAGCTTCGGTTTTTGGGCCTTTTGACTTTGAACCGTTGATGCGAGCCTGCTCCGATTTAGAACGTTTAAGTGTTTCCATTGGAATTCAATTCCTCCGATTTAGAGTTTGTCAGTTGAAATCAAGCAACCGGCGGTTTGGGAGAATTTGCGTTTTTGATAAGTTGTTGATAGGGAGTGGCTTAGGGTTGAAAAAATAAATTTGGATCTAGCGTGACCGCTGTAGATTTGGCCGCCGTTTTTCGTGAAAATGGCTGCGGCGGGGACGGATTTCGACCGGCGTTGAGAGACGTTCCGACGCGGATTGGACAGGCTGCGCTCCGTCATGTCTGGTGTGGGTTCCGCGCAAAATGGACTCGGTCGCGGCCGGGTTTGGCGCGAGTTCGTGAATGGGCGAGGGCCGCGCCGGCCTTTGCCTTGCTTGCCGATGGCTGCGGCGGGCCGGGTAAGGAGCCCGATGACAGTCGGTCGCGGGAGGGATCTTGAGCAGCCGTGCGGCGTCGGCATCCGCCGATCCGTCCCTGTCCGCGGGCAGCATCCAATCCCGTCTTGGTTCGTTCCTTCGGCTACGGGACCCAGCCGGGCAACGCGGCCGCCTGCTTCACCCACGCCGCCATCCGCGCCTCGTCGAGCTTGTCGCCCTCGCGGATGTCGATGTAGCGAGTGTCCTTGCCCTTTCTGGCGCCGGGCGGGACGGGTCGCCGCGACGTGCCGCGGAAGAAGGCCACCTTGACGTAGTGCGTGAAGGTGTGGACTCCCAGGAACCAGCCTTGGCCTTCGATGCCGTACAACGGCGAGTTCCACTTCACGGCCTTGCGCACGTTGGGCACGTTCCGCACGATGAGCGCGTCGAGCCGGCGCCCGACGTCGCTTTTCCAGCCGGGCATTCCGGCGATGTACGCCTGCACCGGGGCGTCGCCATCGGCCTTCGCGATGCGGGGATTGCCGCCTGTCAGGAGTATCAACGACTTGGCCTCATTCGCCATCCGGCTTGGACTTGGCGGCCGACTTGCGCGGCTTGCTTGCGCGCGTCGCTGGCCGGGGCTTCGGCTTGCTCTTGCCCTCGAGATTGAGCGTCACGGCGGCGCGGATGAGATCCTTCAAGGCCGCCTCATCGACTTTGCCGCCTTCGTGGATGTCGATGGCGCGCCTGACATTCCCGTCGAGGCTGGAGTTGAATAGATCTGAAGGGTCGTTCAACGCAGCTCCCTTGGGAAATGTCATTTTGACGACGTTCTTGTATGTCTCTCCCGTGCAGACGATGCCGCCGTGGGACCAGACGGGAGTTCCCATCCACTTCCACTCTTCGACGATTTCAGGGTCCGCCTGGTGTATGATTTCGCGCACTTTCGCGAGCGTCTTCCCGCGCCAGTCCCCAAGTTCCCTGATCTTCTCGTCGATTAACGCAGAGGCAGATTCCACCGCGACGGGCCTTTTCATGCGCAGCTCCAACTCCCGCACCTATTTTAGCTGCGGTCGGCGTAGCGTGCACCCTCCGCAAGTGGAAGCCGACGCTGGAGGCGATGGCGGGAGTCGCTCCGCCCGGCGCGTTCGCAACTCCTTAAGATGGAAGGTATGGTCTCTCCGCCGAAGTTCACCCTGGAGCAGTATTTTGCGTATGACGGACTGTTCGAGTTCCGTCTGGAGTATCATGCAGGCCGTATCCTGCCCGTGGAGATTCCGGAGCATCATCACACGCTGATCCTCAAGAACGTAACCTGGGAGATACGGAGGCAGCTCGAGGATGGGTTTACATCTCTCTTCGAGAATCAACGCTTGAGGCCGGCCCCGGAGCATTATGTCTACGCGGATCTGGCCCTGATCCGGGACGCGCCTCAGTTCGCGGACGATCGGGTAGATACGCTGCTAAATGCCAGGGCGATTATCGAGGTGTCCTCGCCCGGCAGTTGGACGCACGACTATGTGACGAAGGGCGGCCTATATCGCAAAATGCCCGGGTGTCTGGAGTATTGGCTCATCCACTGCGACGACATAAAGGCCGAACACTGGACACGCACCGGCGTGAAAGAGTGGCGGATCCAATTCATTGAGGATTCAAAGGCGGCGCTTGCTCTGGAGAGCCTAGGAATTGAGTTTCCGCTGGCCCTCGCGTATCGCGGTACAGGTTTCGTGGAAGTTGCGGCTGCGCCGCCACCACTCTCTTAACTACAGGCGCAACAGTTCGTCCCATTCGAAGGCGTAGCCGAGGGCGCGTTTGACAACGCGGTGGCGTGTTGTGGAGAGCGCGCCGATTTTCTCCGTGAGTGCATCAATCGGGACAGTGCGGATGTTATCCAGATTGGCGACGCACGGAGCCTGAAGGCCTTCATTACGACCGAGCGGCACCTCAACCGGTATCCTCCGAATCGTCGTGGTGATTTCGGCGGCGGTAACTTTATTCAGATAAGAGTACGCTCCGGTCCGCGTTAAGAGTAAGACTGGGCGGCGGCCGGCGGGTGCAGGAAGCGCGGCCCACCAGATCTCGTATTGCTTCACTCCCGGGCGCTTTCAGGTTTCCATTCGAGAGGATCGGACCAGTCATCGGCCTCCGCGGCGGAATCGGGCTGGAGCAGATAAGCGTCGCGCATGCGGTCGAACTCGGTGCGGTGGAGAGCGTCCTTGATCGCGCGCCGGATGAACTCCGTGCGAGCGCGATTGCGCGGCGGCGCGACTTGGTCTAGCTGCGCCATCGTTTCGTCGTCGAGTTGTACGAGAACGCTTTTCATATAGACTAGTATATAGACGAATGAATGTTGGGGCAAGTGGTGGTGCGCCGCCCGGATTCACGCCGCGATGTGAAACGGTCTTCGGAGGCGGTAGAATTGGCATACGGCAGAGGCTTTTTTTGACAGTGCCCGGGTGGCGAAACCGGCAGACGCAACGGACTTAAAATCCGTTTCCGCGAAAGTGGAGTGCGGGTTCAAGTCCCGCCCCGGGCACCAATAGAATCAACGTCTTCGCGCCGGTACACCAGTATCATTGAACCGGTTCTTCGTGCTCTTGTGTGCCGCTTGTGTGCAGAGGTTTGTAACCGGCACCCGCAGCGTCCGTTACCTTCTTTGCTAGGGAGACGTCCAAGGATTTCGCGGCCTGTTTTTGCATCAGTATCATTGGCGATGTTGTAACGGTCAAAAATTGAACGTGTTTTGTGCCCACTTATGCTCATGGCAACACCCTCTCCGACTCCTGCGCGAATAAGGTTTCGGACACCCGTTCTACGGATATCTTGGAAGAGACTTTTCGCCCGCTTTGCTTCGGTGTCCCAGTAACCGCAGGCTCTACACGCTGCTTCCCACTCCGTCGGAATTGGGTAATTTGTTCACCGTCTTTGGTAGAGACGTACGAATGCTCGGCTTCAGGGGATTTGGACGCCAAACTCATAAACTTCAACGTTTCAAGCACTTCCCCCGTGAGCGGAATTACGAGGGCGTCGTCATTCTTTATCTCACCGCGTTCTAACCGAATCACCGTTTCAATGAGGTCCACCTGTGACCACAGTCTTGTCCGCGGGCGGAACGGCAATCCGCCAGCACTCCTAAGCGGAAGGCATGCTACCGTGTTTGCATGAAAAGACCGCGCACAACACAAGTGACGCCGGGCAAACCGTTCTCATGGACACCTCATTCTGGGTTCCTACCTTGGACGGATCTATTTGATTGTGGCGTAGCATATCGTGCCGCCGCGAATGCCGTCTTTGCCATGCTTTTACAGGAGGGAAATCGGGGCTCATTGGAGGCTCATCCGTTGGTGTTTCTTTATCGCCACTCAGTTGAAGCATGTGTGAAGGCGATTCTCTATGACTTTGGAGTACCACTGGGCATCACTAATAAAAACGTTCGGGATCGCGGTCATGATCTCTCTAATCAACTACCTGATCTGATGCGCGTTTCACAAACTGCCGGAAAACGGATAAGCGAAAGAACTAAGGATGCGATCAACCAGCTTAACAGTACAGATCCTTCGGGCACGAACTTTAGATATGCCGGAATCGCTTCAAGAAAAGGAACCTTCAACCTACGCCATTTCCACGAAGAGATGGAACTGGCGCTTGAAGAAATCGGAGCCCTGCATTCGGAGCTGGTTTCAGAAGTTATTCAAGACGTGGCCGACTAGTGTCCCTGATTGAGGGAGCTAGTGACGTTTCAGACAGCGGTTTTCCGCCCTTCGTTCTGGACCGTCGTACTCACTTCTTCGGCCTCCATTCCCGGCTCAAACGCTGGGCATCTGCGATTTGCTGTTTCGTCATTTTACCTTCCAACGAATCTCTTGCGGCCTTAGAAATGTTCTCACCCTGTGCCGCCGCCAAATTCCTCCACATGTAAGCTAGCCTGAATTTTCACGCCAACCCTCTAGATAACATTTTCTGCTGGCGAGTCCGCCGCCACAAGAGGTCCGATAGCCTGAATCGTTATCGATCTGGTGAATATATCTACGAATGTACGTATGTG
>JBJXFL010000140.1:0-5928 GCA_046155405.1 Bryobacteraceae bacterium
CACATACGTACATTCGTAGATATATTCACCAGATCGATAACGATTCAGGCTATCGGAACTCTTGTGGCGGCGGACTCGCCAGCAGAAAATGTTATCTAGAGGGTTGGCGTGAAAATTCAGGCTAGCGTTGGCCGGTAGCGGAGCAAAAGCCGTACAAATGCCTCCTGCCCCTCTCCCGCGGCGTTAGAGAGCGCCTCGGTGTCTTTCGCCAGTTTCGGATTCGCCGCCAACATCGCCGCCGCCGTTATTACGTCTCCGTAATAGGCCAAAAGCTCCATGGACCGCGCCGCTCCATGGGAAGCCAACAGTTCCACCATCGCCTTATCGTCATTCCGTATCGCCGCGCTCAACGTATCCGCCGAACTCTCTACCGGCACGTTCGGATAAGCTCCCTTGGACAATAGCAGTTCCACAATCTCCCGGTGCCCATTGCAAACCGCCGAATGCAACGCATGCCCCCTCGGCGCAATGCCTTCTTCCGGCAGGTTCGGATCCGCGCCATTCTCCACCAATAACCGCACAATTTCGATATGCCCGCCAGCCGCCGCGTTCCGCAGCGGAGTGCCGGAACAGGCGTAGTAGGTGACGTAGTCCGACGGACGGTTCGCCAGCGCCGGATTCTTTTTCAGCAGTTGACGGACGCGCTCCAGGTCGCCAATGTAGGAGGCCGTGCAAATATCGCAGTCGGCGCCGCGTTCTCTCAAATAAGTCAACACTTCCCGCGGCTTCGTCTTCGTACTCTCGGGAACGTCCCGCCATCCGCGATAAAGATAGTCGCCATTTGTAAGTTGAATAGGCCGCGCGCCGTCAAAGCGTTGCGCATTGATATCCGCCCCCCGCTTCAACACTTCGTCGATCATGCCCAACTGCCGCGTCATCACCGCCCAATGAATCGGCTGATTGCCGCGTTCGTCGCCAGCCTGAATCAGTTCCGGCGAAGCATCTAATAACTTTCGAACCTTACGGATGTTTTTCTCCCGAATCGCGGCGCCAACCGCCTCGCCCCGCGCCGAGATCCGGAATCGCGAATGCAAATGCTCTTCCAATAACCGCTGCATCCCGGAGTATCCGCGATCGCGAGTTATTGTCAACAGCGTGTCATTGACAGCCAGACTGAGCGGATCTCCGGCGTGGCTGAGTAACAACGACGCTGCCCGGACTTGGTTCTCCCGCACCGCAAAATAGAGCGGGGTCCGATAGTTATAGTGGCACCGTACCAGCGATGGGTCTTTCCTTAACAGTCGCCGCATGCCCGGCAAGTCGCCTTCGGCCGCCGTAACGAAGAGATGCCAGACATCCGTTCCCCTGCCGGTTGACCACAGTAAGGGCTTTTTATGCCGCAATTCCATTGGACGTCGCATGCGGATAGTGTTTCACAACGTGCCGCCAGTGGAGAAGTCAGAAGCCAATCCCGACCATCACTTGCGTGCGCGCTTGGTTCAATCGGAGCGATACGTCGCTTGTTCCTACACTCTTCTCAATCGCCCACCGCGTGAAGCGGACCTCGGGCGCAATCCGCAAAGGCCCTGCCTTGAACTCGACGCCACCTCCAACAACGCCGCCGCCGTTGACGAATGAGTTTCCCACCCGGTTAATCGCGCTCCGAATCTCGCTGGGCAACTGCGTAATCAGTTCGCCGCTTTGTGTCACTCCGCCTATTCGATAAGCGGCCACGCCTCCAGACAGAAAAGGACGCACGTTATTGTCACTGAACCGGTATTTCAGCAGTAACGGAAGCTGCCAAGTGGACGCCGTCGTCGTGGATATTTCTTCGGCCAGCCCGGGCCGGCCAAATCTGTAATCGAAGCGCAGCCCCTCGTAAAGCGTATCGACTTCTATCGCAAAGCGCGCCGGTAATCGAAACTCGATGAACGGACCAGCCAGCCACTGCGGACGATCCGCCGTCACCGGCTCGGCGGAAAGCCGGAAGGCATCGGAGAGCGGAACGCCGCCCTTGAGGCCCCCGCCGACCGGTTGGGCTTGCATGGCTGGTAAAAAGGCGATCCAAAGCCCGATTGAACGCATTGAAAATGTGATGTCACGCGCGCCGCGTCTGTTTCCGCGACCGACGTAAATTGCGGCTACTACGAACGGGTTCCGCCGGCTCGCAATGAGAGCGCCTCGTCCCCGCGTAATCTTTCCGCGGTTGTAGTGGCGCCGACGCCCGCCGCCGCCATACGCGGCGGCGGGCCGGAACAGGCGTAGTAGGTGGCGTAGTCCGAAGGGCGATTCACCAGCGCCGCGTCCTCCCGCAGTAACTCTTGTACCCGCTCCAAATCGCCAATATAGGAAGCGGTGCAAATATCGCGGTAAGCGCCCCGCTTCCGTAAATGACTCAAGACGTCCCGCGGCTTTGTCTTTGTACTCGCAGGAACGTCCCGCCATCCGCGATATAGATAGTCGCCATTTGTAAGTTGAATAGGCCGCGCCATTACCGCCCAATAGATCGGCTGATTCCCGCGCTCATCGCTCGTATGTATAAAATCCGGCGACCCGTCCAGCAGCTTCCGGACCTTCCGAAGCTTCTTCTCGCGGATCGCCGCCGCAATGCCCTCGCCCCGTCCATCCCGGTGAACCGCCGGCAACCGCCGCATTTCGGTATAGCCGCGATCCCCGGTGACGGTCGGCGGTGTGTCATTGACCGCGAGGTTCAACGGATCGCCCCCACAATCGAGCGATAACGCAGCCGCCTTCACTTGGTTCTCCCGCACGGCGAAATAGATCGATGTCGGGTAGTTATAGTGACAACGCACCGGGGACGGGTCTTTTTTTGCAGTCGCCGCATGGTACGTAAGTCCCGGCCCGCGGCGGCGCGCGGCAAATCCGTGCCCGTAGACCAAGGCAAAACTCATTCCGCCTAATCTAACCCTAATCTTCCACTCCCCCGCAATCCCAACACCCGCAATCGCGACGCCAACGTCGCCGGATGAATCCCCAATAACTCCGCCGCGCCCCCCGTCCCCGACACCTTACCGCCCGCCGCCTCCATCGCCGCCAGAATATTAGCCTTTTCCATACTCCGCCACTCCCGCTCCGGAATCACCACACCATTTCGGCGGGGCGAACTAACGGTAAAATCCTTCGACTCCGGCAACTCAAACGAAACCGTCCCTCCCCGCGCCAAAATCACCGCCCGCTCCACCACATTCTGCAATTCCCGCACATTCCCCGGCCACGAGTACCCCTGCGCCCGCTCCAACTCCCTCCGCGGTAACCGCGGCTCCGCAACATGGAACCGCGCACACGCCAGCCGCACAAAATGAGCCGCCAACAGCGGAATGTCCTCCCGCCGCTCCCGCAACGGCGGCGCCTCCATCGGAAAGACTCCCAGCCGGTAATACAAGTCCAATCGAAACCGCCCCGCCGCCACCTCCTTCCGTAGATCCCGATTCGTCGCCGCAATCACCCGTACACTCACCCGCCTCGTCACATCTTCCCCCACCCGCTCAAACTCCCCATCCTGCAGCACCCGCAGCAACTTCGATTGCAACTCCAAAGGAATCTCCCCCACCTCATCCAAAAATAAGGTCCCCCCATCGGCGAGTTGGAACCGCCCCACCCGGTCCTGTATCGCCCCCGTAAATGCCCCCCGCTTGTGTCCAAAAAACTCACTTTCAAACAATTCCCGCGGAATCGACCCGCAATTCACCTTCACCATGGGCCGCCGCGCCCGCGCGCTTCGCTGATGAATCGCCCGCGCAATCAACTCTTTCCCCGATCCGCTTTCGCCAAGAATCAACACATTCGCATCCGTACCCGCGACAAGTTTCACCTGCCTCAACGCCCTATCCAACGCCGCGCTCCGCCCCAATATCTCACCAAACGAACCAGCTTCCTCCACCTCCTCCCGCAAATAATCCCGCTCCAATTCCAACTCCCGCCGTAGTGCCTCCGCCTCATCGAACGCCCGCGCATTCGCCACCGCCACCGATGCCGCGTCCGCCAGCGTGCCGATCCATCGCCAACACGCATCCTCCGCCTTCACCCTGCGGAAAACGGCCAACACCCCAAGAACCTCTCCCCGGAAAATCAACGGCCGTCCCGCGAAACTAGCCAAACCCTCACTGCGAACCCACTCCGGATAACGCACCCACTGCGAATCCCGCGCTAAGTCCGGGATCTGTATCGGCTCCCCGGTCCGGGCAATGTGGCCCAACTTCAGCGGACTCGAAACCGGCACGCGGTGAAAACTCCCCGTCAGCCGCCCCCAATCCGCCCCCGCCGTCCAGGGCGACCCCGCGCTCGCCCGCAGATGCAATGCCATCTCGTCTAATTGACCTTTGCAGTGCGGGCACTTCCTATCGCTCTCCACCAACCAAACTCGTGCCAGCCCCACATCCGGTTGCTGAACAAGGATTTCCAAAATCGTCCGTAACACGTCATCCAATGATCGCCGCTCCGCCAGCGCCAACAGAATCGACGGTAGCTGCGCCAGGTCCATATTCATGAAATACCACGAATCCATCGTGAATAGTCATGAAACATGAAAAATAACGAGTTAGTAATCTGTGTTTTTTCAATCGCTTAGACATGGTCATCGCCGTGCCCTTATTTTAGGCATGCCCCGCATAAACCCTATCCAGAACAATGAAGCCGCCGCCAAAGCCAAGGATCTCCTCAACGCCGTTCAAGCCAAAATCGGCATGACTCCCAACCTTATGAAGACCCTGGCCCACTCCCCGGCCGCCCTTGAAGGCTACCTGAACTTCTCCGGCGCCTTGGCGACCGGCGCCCTCGACGGCCAACTCCGTGAGCAGATCGCTATCGCAGTCGCCCAGGCGAACTCCTGCGAATACTGTCTCTCGGCCCACACCACCATCGGCAAAATGACCGGCCTCAACCCGGAAGCTCTGACCCTCAGCCGCGAAGCCCACAGTGCCGACGCTAAACGCGACGCTGGACTTCAATTTGCGCAAAAGCTCGTCATCCAGCGCGGCGTCGCCACCGATAATGACCTCGCCATCGTCCGCCAAGCCGGCTATAACGACGCCGAAATCACCGAAATCGTCGCCCACGTCGGCCTCAATGTCTTCACAAACTACTTCAACCATGTCGCCCAGACCGACGTCGACTTCCCCCGCGTCGCCGTCACCCTTTCCCAGACGGCCTAACGAAATGAAGCCTCCCTTCACTCTGGAAACCGCCCTAGCCAAAGTGCAGGCCGCTGAGGACGCGTGGAACACCCGCAATCCGGAGCGCGTGGCGCTCGCCTACACTCCGGATTCGGAGTGGCGCAACCGCTCCGAATTCCTCCTTGGCCGCGACGAAATCAAGGCCTTCCTTCGCCGCAAGTGGGCCAAAGAGCTCGACTACCGCTTGAAGAAGACCCTCTGGGCCTTCAACGAGAACCGCATCGCCGTGACCTTCGAATACACTTGGCGCGACGATTCCGGCCAACACTTCATCTCCTACGGCAACGAGTTGTGGGAGTTCGATGACGACGGCCTGATGCGCCGCCGCATCGCCAGCATCAACGACCTGCCCATCACCGCCGAGCAACGACGGTTTCATTGGCCCTCCGGCCGCCGCCCCGACGATCACCCAAGCCTCAGCGACCTCGACCTGTGACCATCATGACCATCCAACTCCACTCGTTTCCACTCACCGGCCACGCCCACCGCGTTCGCTTGCTGCTCTCTTTGCTCGGCCTCGAATTCGAAACCATCGATGTCGACCTTGCCCACGGCGCACACAAGCAGCCCGACTTTCTCGCGCTCAATTCATTTGGACAGGTGCCCGTGCTCGTGCATGACGGGCACGCCATCGCCGACTCCAACGCGATCATGGTGTACTTGGCCAAGACCTTCGCGCGCCACGATTGGCTGCCCGAGGATCCCGTCGGTGCGGCCGCGGTCCAGCGCTGGCTGTCGGTCGCGGCTGGGCCGATCGCGTACGGACCCGCGACCGCGCGGCTGATCACCGTGTTTG
>JBJXFL010000179.1:0-14308 GCA_046155405.1 Bryobacteraceae bacterium
GCTCGATCGCGTCGATGCCCAACTCGACGAGTTGATCTACGATGCCTTTCCACAAACCAAAGCTTCCTGAACTTGTCCCAAATCTTGCTACTTTCGTTCAGATCTGAATTAAGATAGACGGCTAGAACGCTCCATGGTTTCCTTTCGGGCCAATACCATTCAGCTTGTCCTGCTTTCGATTAGCGGCATAGTTCCGTCGATTGGACAGCCGGCAGTCAGTAATCCGGCGTACGCGGGAAGTAATTCCTGCCGCACCTGCCATCCGAACGTCGCACTGCAATTTTTCCGCAACCCCCACAACAAGTCCATAGTGGCGGCGAACGTTGCAGTGGAGAATGCCGGATGCGAGGGCTGTCATGGGCCGGGCAAGAAGCACGTTGAAGCGGGCGGCGGCAAGCAAACGATCATAGCTTTTTCGGAATTGGGGCCAAACCAGATCCTGGATGCCTGCCTTCGCTGCCACTCCAAGGACTTGAATCGCGCGAACATAAGGCGAAGCAATCACACGCAGGCGAATGTGGTGTGTACGTCCTGTCATTCAATTCATCAGCCGGACTCCAGCAGGAATCTACTGGCTAAGCGTCAGGTCGATGTTTGTTACGGATGTCACAACGACGTGCGCGCGCAGTTCTCCCAACCGTTCAAGCATCGGGTGAACGAGGGGTTCATGACCTGTTCGGATTGTCACAATCCGCACGGCACGAACGCCCCTACCTGGAAAATGGGCCGCCGACCCCACATGGTTGATACCAGTTTGCAAAATGAGCAGTCTTGTCTGAAATGTCACACGGATAAGCGCGGTCCATTTCTCTATGAGCACGCCGCCGTGCGGGTTGACGGTTGCGAGACGTGCCACTCGCCTCATGGTTCAACGAACGCGCGGTTACTCAAGCGCCCGGTCATTTTCACTGTCTGCCTGGAGTGCCACAACGGAGCGCCGAGTTTTGGCCGTCAAGCGGATGGCGTGGCGCTGCAATCGGCGTCCCACAATATGGCGGACCCGAAGTACCGGAATTGCACGACTTGCCATGTGCGGATTCATGGCTCCAACTCCGACAGGACATTTTTGAGATGAGGATGCGATGAGGATGCGATGAGGATGAGAAGGACGTGCTTACTCACCGCGCTGCTCGCGAGCGGTCTCTACGCGCAGCCTGTCGTGGCGCCAACCCCTCAACAGGCCGGCTCACCCCGAGGCGACAATGTCGGCGAATATAACATCACCAATTCCGTCGAACTTGGATACCGATTCCACACGGTTGACGGAAACCTCGGCAAGTACCGGAGCGACGTGAATTTCGGTAATGGGATACGGCTGCTCGGCGGTGCCATGGGAGTGCATTCCCGCAATGGAAAGGGGAAATGGTTTGACGAGATTCTTCTGGACGTGCGGGGATTGGGGAACGATCCTTACCAGTTCAGTTCGTTCCGGGCGCAGAAGAATTCGATGTACCGTTATGATCTGCTGTGGCGATCCAACGAATATTTCAACCCTGCGTTAACTATCGCCGGCGGCAACCATCTGGTCTCGACAAACCGGCAGTTGCAGGATCACGATCTGACGATGTTTCCACAGAGCAAAATCCGATTCCGGGTTGGGTACTCGAACAATCGACAATCGGGCTCCGGGCTTTGGACCGGACAGTGGTTTGACAGCCGCGGCGATGAATATACGTATCTCGCCGATATCCGCCGAACGCAGCGAGAGTACCGTATAGGCGGCGATATCGAGTGGCGGCGTTTGAAACTGTCGGTGACACGCGGGTGGGAATCCTTCAAGGACGACACGCGGTACGGCACTCCGGTGGAGACGGCGGGCGCGAATGGCGTCGACGGAAACACGCTGACGTTTCTGCGCCGGGATGAGCCCATGCATGGCCGGACACCCTATTGGCGCGCTCATCTGCACGCGGAGGCGACAGCGGCGTTTACCGTCCAGGGAAGGTTCACGCACTCGGACGGGCGGCGGGATTTCGTTTACGACGAATTCGCCCGCGGGACGGATCGCCTGGGCTCGGACCGCAACAGACAGATCCTGCTTTCCGGGCGCGGCCGGCGTCCGGTGACTACCGGCTACCTGACCCTCTTGTGGCGTCCCAATTCGCGATGGACGCTTACGAACCAAACCGGATATCACCATTCGAGGATGGAGGGCGATGGCCGCTATTCGGAATTAAATAATGGGACCGCCGATTTTACCCTGATCGCTTTTCAAAACCTGGGAATTCGTAATGTTTCCAATACGAGCGAAGCTTCCTGGGAGCCGTGGAAATGGGCCGGTCTCTTTGGCAACTATCACTATTCGGACCGCCGGATTCGCTCTACCGAGCTATTGGACCTCGAGCTGCCGTCCCGATCCACGCCTAACGAGCAAACCAACCGCATGCGGGCCGGGACTGGCGGAATCCGTTTGCAGCCGTTGAAGCCGCTGCGAATTTTCTTCAGCGCGGAGGGGGGCCGAAACGACAAGCCGTTCTATCCGACGAGCGACAAGGACTATCGCGCGTTGAACGCGCGCATGCAGTATCGCGTGGCCAAATACAATTTTTCCACCGACTACCGCTCGTTCAACAACACGAACTCCACGTCGCTCTTCGTGCACTCCTCGACTGGGCGAAGTTGGGCGGCGAATGGCGGTTGGACGCCTCGTACCGGTGTTCAAGTAGACGCCGGCTACAGCTACATACATCTCGACACCCTCACCGGTCTCGCCTATTTTGCCAACTTTGATCTCGTCGAACGGGACCGCTCCTATTACCTGAGCAACTTACACACGTTTCACGCCGGATTACAAGTACAGGTGAAAAAGCGAGTGGATCTTTACGGAGGATTTGTGCGGACCCAGGATCGAGCCGATGGCCAGTCGATGCCGGGCGTTCTGTTAACTCCGGAAACGGCATCAGTATTTGCCGCCGCGCAGGTATTTCCAGTCGCTTATCAGTCGCCCGTCGCGCGCGTTTCGGTGATTTTGCACCGGAATTTGCGGTGGAATGCCGGCTGGCAATACTACGATTACAGTGAGAAGCTGTTGAAGCTGCAAGACTATACCGCGCACACCGGTTTCGTCAGCCTGAGCTATTCTTTCTGAAAGGCATGTCCCTTCGGTTTAGCGATCTCGAACTGCTGGCTCTCATTGTTTGCGGCCTCACGTGCTGGTTATTCGCCGTGCGAGGCCGGTTGGCGCATGAGAGTAACTGGCCGCTCGTTTACTATCTCGCCATGGTCTTCTATCAAAAGACCGTAGGGCAATTTCTGGAAGCGGGCATCGTCTATGCGGGCGTGGTTTGCGCGATGATGATCCGCTTCGAGTTCATGTCCCAGGGATTTGTGAAAGTCTTCCGTTTCCTTGAAACTGTCTGCTTCGTTTACATCGTCTGGCGATGTCTCGATTTCGTCCTTTTCAGGTAGAAACCGGCAGGGCGGCCTCGTTCCACGCTCGCCAGCCACCGGCGAGCGACCTCACGTTTTTGTAACCCATTTTCTGGATGGCATCGCTCGCAAGGGCTGAACGAAATCCGCCGCCGCAGTAGAGAACCAGCGGTTTTTCCCGATCCGGCACCAGGGTCTCGATGTCCCGCTCGATGATTCCCTTGCCGAGGTGCATCGCGCCGGCGGCGTGACCGGCAGTCCACTCGCTCTCCTCTCGAACGTCGATTAAAACGTGTGGCGCGTTCGTTTCCCGCAATGCGGAGTATTCGCCGATCGACATCTCGCTTACTCGCGTTTTAGCGTCTTCGACGAGGGCCAAAAATCCTGGTGTGTGCTTCATCTCGATCCTTTCCAGGGTAGCCTAGACGCTTTGGCGGCGAATACGAGCGCCAAGCCCAGCCAGCTTGCTCTCCATTTTCTCGTAGCCTCTATCCATATGGTAGACGCGGTCGACGATCGTCTCGCCTTCGGCGACAAGGCTGGCTAGAACCAATGAGGCGCTGGCGCGAAGGTCGGACGCCATGACGTGAGCTCCGGTGAGACGTCGCGGGCCGGCGACGATGGCTTGGTTTCCGTCAATCCGAATACTGGCGCCCATCCGAACAAGTTCGGGCGCGTGCATGAATCGGTTCTCGAAGATTCGTTCGGAGACGATCGCGATCCCCTCGGCCTGGGTCATCAGCGACATGTACTGCGCCTGGAGGTCGGTGGCGAAACCGGGATGCTCCTCGGTCGCCATGTCGACACTTCGAAGCGGGTCGCCCCGGCGGACGCGAAGCGCATCGGAAGCCGGTTGGGTGATCTCCACGCCGGCCGGACGGAGCTTGGCGCAGAGGGCGGTGAGGTGCTCCGGCACGCAGCCGGCTATCTCGATATCCCCGCCCGTGATCGCGGCGCCGATAGCGAAAGTACCGGCTTCAATGCGGTCGGCGATGATGACGTGTTCGGCGCCGCGAAGATGCGGGACGCCGCGAATGCGAATGTTCGATGTGCCGGCGCCTTCGATGTCCGCGCCCATTTTCGTCAACAAGTTGGCCAGATCGACCACTTCCGGTTCGCGAGCGGCGTTTTGGATAACCGTCTCGCCGGTCGCGAGCACGGCGGCCATCAGGATATCCTCGGTTCCCGTAACCGTAATGCGTTCAAAATGAATGGTGGCGCCGCGCAGGCCATCGGGGGCCGTGGCTTCGATATAGCCATGGGTCTGTTCGATGCGTGCCCCGAGCTGTTCCAGCCCACGCATGTGGAGGTCGATGGGGCGGGCGCCAATCGCGCAACCCCCGGGAAGTGAGACGCGGGCGCGCCGGAAGCGGCCGACCAGCGGACCCAGCACTAAGCTGGATGCCCGCATGGTTTTCACTACCTCATACGGCGCTTCGGGGTGCGGAATATCTCCCGCCGCGACGGTCACGGGCCCGCTCCCGCTATCTTCCACGCGGGCGCCCATATGGGCGAGCAGATCCATCATGGTCCGGATGTCCTTGACGCGCGGAATCCGGTGCAGGATCACCGGCTCTCCGGTGAGCAGGCACGCCGCCAGTACTGGAAGGGCGGAGTTTTTCGCTCCACTCGTCTCCACCCGCCCGCGTAACGCAACTCCGCCTTCAACCACAAACCTATCCATGTAAAACCTCCGCCAGGATTCCCCGCTTCCCCATCAACAACGCCGCCGCCGCTTCGCGCGTAACATTCAGTTTCGCCATTATGATCGCTGTTTTGACGTCGCGGCCGGCCGCCTCGAACAGTTGCGCCGCCCGTTCCGCGCTCACGCCGGCGGCGTCGGCGACAATGCGCCGCGCTCGATCCTCCAGCTTTTCATTTCTGGGTTGTACATTGACCATCAAATTGCCATACGTGTATCCAAGCCGAATCATCAGGCCGGTACTAATCATGTTAAGGACCAGTTTTGTAGCCGTACCCGCCTTCATCCGCGTGGAGCCCGTGACAATTTCCGGGCCGACAGGAATGGCGACCGCGCAATCGGCTTCGCGGGCCAGCGGGCTATCTTCCACGCAGACGATTGCGGCCGTCAACGCGCCCATCGCGCGCGCGGAGCGAATGGCGCCAATGACATACGGGGTTCGTCCACTGGCGGCGATGCCAACCAGGGTATCGGCGGGCCGGAAATCGCGAGCCGCCAAGTCGTTGGCGCCGCTGGCCGGGTCGTCTTCCGACGCCTCGGTGGCGCGGCTCAGGGCCGCTTCGCCGCCGGCGATGATCCCTTGAACCATCTCCGGCGGGACGCCAAATGTCGGGGGGCACTCGGAAGCGTCCAAAACGCCAAGCCTCCCGCTGGTCCCCGCCCCGATATAAAAGAGCCTGCCGCCGCGATAAACGCGTTCGACGAGCGCATCGAGGAAAGGCGCGATCTGTCCGATAGCGCCGCCGACAGCGGCGGCCACCCCGGCATCGTCATTATTAATAATGGACAAAAGTTCCGTCGTCGAAACGCGATCAATTTGTTCGGAAAACCGATTTCGCCGCTCCGTTGCCAGTTGGCCAAATTGTTCCATGACTCTCAGAGGATCGCACGAACGGCAACCGAATGGCGGTTATCGCCGATAGTACTTATAGGCTCAATTCGCACGAGCGCCCAATGGGCTCCCGGATTTGGCGCCAACGTGCCAGAACGCATCTATCTTATTGTAAAAAAACGTTTTATCCTTCCGGCTCACAGTTTAACGCCTCGACCGTGCGAAGGCTAGTACCGGTCGGGCGGATGGTTGTCAACTTAATTGTTTTCAATCTCTTACGGAGAATACACCGTTTGCCTAGTGGCGTAGTACCACCCATTTCGGCCCGAACTAAATCCTTGACACCCCTTTAGTCCCACTCGTATACTAGCCTAAGTAATGGAGACAGATGTATAGTCCGCTATACATCCGTTTCAGCACAACGGCTCGTCCTTCGGAGGTTCAATAAATGAAAAAAATTCTTCTTGCGGCCGCGTTTTGCGCGGTTGCTTCTCTCAACTCTTTCGGCGCGGCTTGCGCGAACGACACGATTGCCAATCTGGCTTTGGCCGGCTCTTGCACAATCGGCGCCTGGACACTGGACACCTGGGGCTTGGGCGCAACGCCTTCCCAGACCGGTTACTCGTCCAACCCAACCACCGCTGATGTCTTCGTTAGCTTCCAATCGCTGGTGAACGGCGCTGGCGCCGCTGGTTTCCGTGTTACCTTTTCGGATGCGGCGGGAGGCAACAACTTCTTCAACGCCGTTTCTGGCATACCTAACCAGAGCGCGGACTTCCGCACCTTGTTCGTGATCACCGGTACTGCGATCGCTAATGTAGCCAGCCTCGTGACTGGTGCGACGACAACGGCGGGTAATAATGGATCGATCCTGCTACAGAAGATTGTTTCCGACCCCAATGCCCCCGGTAACCCCGTACTCGGTAACGGAAACATTCTGACGGTGAGCAACTTCCAAAGCAGCAATCCGATCACGATTTATAACAATCAGGCCAACGCGTCCAATAAAATGGGCGTGATTGACAACTACCAGATCAGCTCCGGCAACAATGGTGTCTCCACGTTGACCTCCTATTCCAACACGTTCTTCCAAGCGGATCCTACGGGTGTAATTCCCGAACCGATGACCTTCGTCCTCATGGGCGCTGGCCTCGTCGGTATCGCCGCCCTTCGCCGTCGCAACAGATAGTCGCCTTTACCGAAGGAAGTACTTTGAAACGGTCAGCCGAAAGGCTGGCCGTTTTTCTTGGTGTAACGAGTGTCGTCCACGGTTGTTGGAACCCTTTGCCCGTAGACGTGTCGAAACCGGCATGAGCGGCATGATTGGTCTTCCAAGCTTCCCCCTGGCAGGTGCGGAAACGCGTTCTATTGATCGGACCATGGCGCACCGGGACTGGGCGGGCATGACGGAAACGAATGCGAATACAATAAACGGCAAGCGGCTCCGGGCACGGCGGGAACTGGTGAAGGCGCCGCGGCGAATCGGGCGCTCGCCGGGCAAGTTTGTAATTGGCCTGTAACGCGGGAGAGCCGTCTTGAGCCTCACCATGCACGAGGCTATACGAAGCCGGTTGAAAGACATTTTGCAACGTCAATTGCGGCCGGAGAAGCGCGCGTTGGTGAACGCTAATCTGTCGGCATGTGAAAATTGCGCGAGGAAACCGCGGGCGTTGAGGCTGTATTCGGGTGGCATGAAAGCGCTGCGTGTGACCGATATGCCGGAGGAGGAGGCGGGGTTTTACGCGCGGGTATCAAAGCGAGTGGAAGGGCGGGGACGGACATCGTTCTTGAATCTGTTGCTGGATCCGGTGTTCGGGCGGCGGCCGGTCTACGCGACGGGAGCGATGTTTTTGTCGATAGCGTCGTTCCCGTTGGCGGCCACCGGCGAACAGCCGGAGTTGGCGCGAACGCCGGCGCGGATGATGGCGCAGCCGCCCTTAACGCCCGTGACGATGCGGACGGAAATGCCGACGATATACAGCGGCGCCGGGAGTGGTTTGCGGCGACGATGGCGTGGTTCCAAAAAATGATCGGACGATCACAGGCCGCCTGGAGAAACCCGCGGATTCTGCTGGCGCTGAGTCTGGTTTTCTGATGCGGTGCGCTCGCTGGCGCGGTGCTTTACAAGCTGGCGTCGGCTAAGTATGAGGCGGCGCAGTGGAAGGATTGCGCAAATCGGAAAACTCTCGCGCATTTGAAGCGGGAGTTACAACTGAGTCCGGAACAGGCGGCGGAAATTGAAACGGCGTTGGATGACTTTTCGCTGTACTACCAGATGCCGCACTCGCGGATGGGAGAGGTGATGGCGCCCGGCAAATCGCGCATCGATCAGATGCTGAATGAAGAGCGGCGGAAGAAGTTTTCGCGAATAATGAAAGAGTTGAAGCGGCGAGTGAATTAGAACCGGAAGTAGATAAATTCGCTCCGCCGCAAGTTGAGCGGTGTTTCGCGCAGGAGCAACATGCAGGCGAAGAAAGCGACGCCAAGCGCGATGGCGTGCCAACGGCGTAGCGGACGGGGTACCGCCGCCGGAGCCCACGACACGCCAAGCCAGAGCGCGGCGACCACGGCCATCTGCCAGTCGCCGCCGGGAAGTCCGCGTGCCGCTTCGGTTCCTGTTAGTGCCCGCAGATAGCGCCAAGCCGCGGGCAAGCCGTCGGCGCGGAATGGCGCCCAGGCGACGAGCACGGCGGCGAGGGTTAGTATCCGGGCGGTCCATTCGTCCAAACGCCGGCCGCTGGCACGCCAGAGATGATTCGTCACCAGATAAAATCCGTGCAGCGCTCCCCAGACCGCGAAATTCCAATGTGCGCCATGCCAGATTCCACCAAGCAGCATGGTGAGGAAAATATTTCCGAGCAGGCGATGGCGGCTTCGATTACCGGGCAGTTGAAAGAGCAGGTAGTCGCGCAGAAAAACGGAGAGCGTCATATGCCAGCGCTGCCAGAATTCGATGATACTGGCGGCCTGGTACGGTCTATCGAAGTTCTTGGGAAAGCGGATATTAAACAACTGGGCGAGGCCATTGGCCATGTCGCAGTAGCCGGAGAAATCGAAGTAGAGTTGCAGCGCGTACGTGGTCAGGCCGATCCACGCTTCGGGCGCTGAACCTGGTCCGGCGGCGCTGAACGCATCGTTGGCCCACGGGGCGAGCGTGTCGGCGATGGCCACTTTCTTCACCAGTCCGATGGTGAAGTGCGTAAGGCCGCTACTCCACTGTCGCGGGTCCCAAGTTGTGCTCACCGGGGCGTCGAACTGGTCCATCGTCGTGCGGTGATGGAGGATGGGGCCGGCGATGCTGTGCGGGAAAAACGAAACGAACAGGGCGTAGCGCCAAGGTGAACGGGCGCTTGTTTCACCTTCCGCCGCGTCGACGAGAAAGGCGATCTGCGTGAAGGTGAAAAACGAAATCCCGAGCGGCATTAGAACGGAGAACCCCAGGCCGGCCGCGTATTTGAACCAGGCGAGCGCGGCGAGATTCAGCGCAACGCCAACGCGAACCCATTGGCGCGAACGGGTTTGGGCGATGCGGACGCCAAGCAGGTAGTTGGCGCCTATGCTCGCCCCCAGCACAAAGACATGCGGCCAGTGCCACATCGCGTAGAAGGCGAATGAGGCGACGGTGAGCGAACGAATGCTCCATTCGCGCCTGCCGAGCCGCGCGGGGATCCAATAAGCCGCCAGTGCGCATGGCAGGAATAGGAATAGGAAACCGAAGCTGTGGAAGATCATCGGGTGGCGATCTCTCCCAGCCAGCGCACTTCGGCGCGAAGGTCCCCGTTGAAATTGTACACGCCTTGCAGGATGCCGCGGCGCGGATCCAGGACCAACATGCGGACGACGGCGGCAGGAGACGTGGCGCGGTCGCGGCGTTGGAACTGTAATTCACAGGCGTCGCGGGCGGCACGTAGCGCGAAGCGATAGCCAATGGGTTCTCCGGTGACCAGCGGCAGATTGAACTCCTCGTCGTATTCGGCGCGGTCGGAGCCGCTCTGGAGATGCCAGTGGCCATGTTGCCAGATGCCAACCCCAGCGGTTCCGGAGACGATGGGTTCGAGCCCGGCAATCGTCGGTGCGTCGGGCCGCACGCATATGGCGATGATTTTGTCGCGATGCGTCCGGACCACGGCGTCGGGCGTGGTGAATTCGTCGATCGCGGCATTCACGCCGAACCCACGCGTACGCAGTTGTTCGGCCAGCGCCGAGGTGGCGACGTACACGCGGCCGCCCGTTTGTTGGAAGCTCCTGATCTCGTTGTCTTCTTCCACGGTAGCGAAATAGACCTTCACGGCGGCGCCCGGCCGGGAGGGCAGAGGCAGAAGCGGCTGGGCCGGATGAGCGGGTACCAGCAGACGCTCCTTCGCCGCTCCATCGTGGCGAAGAACCCGGGCGAGCTGGACGGCGTGCGCGTACGAAACGCCGGGCCCGGCGTGCTGCATGCTGTCCATGAACCCGGCGGACGGCCACAGTGCCTCCTCCGGCGTCCCGAGCGGCTCAATCCCCATTTCCTTCCACCAGCCGGGAAGCATGGCGAAATAGTCGCTTTTGCGCCAGTAATCCGGCGGGTCCAGCGCGGCCGGCTGATAGGCGGCGAAAACGCGCACACCGTGATCTCGCGCCCACTGCGCGAATGCGTGGATAAGCCGGTGCGAAAGCTCCACCGGCGGGAGAAACGTCAGCTCCAGCTTGCCCAATAGTACCGGCCGGTTTCCCAGCGATTCATGCAGGTCGCCGTTCGCTGTCATCAGCGTGACGTCGTATATTTCGTGAAGTTTGTCCTGGTAGCCTTTCCAAAGTTGACGCCGGCCTTCGCGGCTCTTCCACAAATCGCCGAATGGAATGCTATATAACATTCGATAGGCTTCCGGCAAACCGTGTTCCAAATAGTGGCGGCGGTCCCAGGTGGTGAAATAGTCCCATTCGATACGGGTCTGGCTTGCGTCCGGGGTGCTAAGAACGCGGTATTCGGGCATGAGAATCACGGTGTCGCCGGCGCGGGCATGGCGGCGCGCGCGGGCGAGCATGTATTCCAAGCCCACGCCCGCGTGCGAACAGAGGTTGATGACGGGCTGCTTCAACTCCCTTTCCATCGACTCGGCGTCGAGCGAGAACAGGCAGCCGGAACCGCCAACGACGAGCGATCGCGGCGCATCGCCGGCCAGTTGCAAAGCGGCTTCCTTACGGATAAAAAGATGATGCACCCAGTCGGCGTTCGTGTTGCCAACGTTGTTGTACCAGGCGGCCACGGCTACTGGATAAACCAGGCCGGCCAGAATAGCTACCGTCAGGATCCAACTGACACTAAACCCGCGGGTGGACTCATAGAGTTCGGCCCAACGTTCGCGGCCGCTCATGTACTTCTAATCCTCAAGGGAGATCCCCCGGCTCCGTCGGCGTGGCGGTAGCCGTTTGACATTTCCGGGAGTGTTTGGCCTTCGGGATTCTATCGCTCGTGCTGAGTTGATGGGCCACAACGATCATCCGGGCGTACCGCTTCGGGGGGCGCCGATTGCGAATAGACCCGTTCGAGGGGCCGGGAATCGGGCTTTGCCGGAGGATACTTATTGATTGTACGACGCCGATTTTTCGCGACGGTGTCTATTGCCAGAAGTCGTCCTTCTCGTAGCCGAGCGCCACCGCCATGCCGGGATAAAGCCGTTTGAACCTCTCCGTTACCGCCGGAGTAAAGTGGTTGCGCCAATCTCCCGCAAGGCCGGAACGGAGGTGGTGCGAAGGCGACTCCTCGCCTTTCTCTCGCCCCGCGGTCAGGTTACGGAACGAGTTGGCCTCCATAACGCTGTCCCATATCTCGCGGGAAATTCTAATGGAAACCGGAGCGTCATCGGGAGCGGTATAGCCATCGACGACGATGCCCGTAAAGGCGAGCAGGCGCGCGAACTCGACATCGGGGTTGGGCATGACGTCTTCAAACCGCGATTCCAGCGTGCCCTCGTAGCCGTACTCCCAGTAGCGAATCCGGTCCATGTGGGTGGACGAATAGTCGAGCTCCGCCAACAGACCTTCTTCCTTGGAGCGCGTCTGGAGACGCTCGCGATGAACGCCTAGCCATGGATTCTGATCGGGATCGATATAGTGCGAAGCCAAGTGGGAGAAGTAACCGGAAACGATAACGTCGCGCGGGTCGCGGATTACGTGGAAGCCTTTGAATCCGCGTTGAGAAAGGGTACGGACATGGTCTATCTCGGCGTTGGTGGCGATCAGTAGGTCGAAGTCGCCATTCGCGGCGAAGTCCCACGCTTCGGCTATGCGCGCATCCCACGGTGGTTTTTTTTCAAAATCGAGCGGGAGGCGCATCGGCCAATGCGTGTGGTGGACGGTGAACCCAACGGCGCGGGAGAGTTGGGTGAGAACACGCAGAGCCCAGTCGGTAGCGCACTTATGGTGACTGAAATATGCGGCGATCGGTTTGGGCATTCGGCGATTCTATAACAAGGCCGGTACGGCGTCGGCCAGAACGTCGTCGATTCCCCCCCGGGTCGCGCAGCGTTCGAGCACGGCCATTTGCAATACTCGCCACTGCTGATCCATGCGGGCGGCATCCCAGTCTTCTTCGACGCGAGGCAGTAGACGGCGAATCGTTTCCGACTGCAGAACGATCGATCTGCCTGTCTCGCGCATCCACGGATATCGCGCGTCGTCGGTCTTCCAAAACCCAAGTTTACGGGTGCACCAGCGGACGCTTTCGGGAATGCCGGAATTCATGCGGCGGACGGGATATTTCAAGTAGCCGTCCCGGATGAGCAGTTCGGGGGCGAGGCGGGCGGAAGCGCGGACAAGTTCGGCGTCGGTAAAAGGGACGCGGCATTCCAGGCCGAATCGCATGCCGAGCCGATCGGCTTGGCGGAGGAGATAGTAGATGGTGTCGGTCGAGTAGGCGCGTTGCCGGAAGCCGCGCCAGGAGCCGTCATGTTTGATGAAGAAGCGGAACTCGGGCAGGTCGGCGACGGCGTCCGGGACGACGCCGAAGATCCCATCCCCGGAGAAGCCGCGGATCCACGCGCGCGAGTTATAGAAGATCTGGTCGTAGCTGCCAGTCGTGACGGCGTCAAATGGAAGATGCCGCTGCCGGGCGGCTTCTATCTCGCGGACGGCATCGTGGCGGCCCTGGCTCCGCAGTTCGGCGATGAGTGCCGGGAACCACCAGCTATAGCCGGAGACAAGTTCATCGCCGCCGTGACCGTCCAGGACCACGGCGAACCCTTTTTCGGCGATCTCCCGCAGCAGCAGAAACTGATTGATGGGGCCGATTACATGGTTGGGCACTTCACAAGCCACGGCCATTTCAAACGCGTCGCGCGCGGGGATCTCCGACTGGTGATTGAAAATGTGATGGCGCAGGCCGGTGCCGGCGATGACTTGCTTGGCTAGATCGATTTCGGAATGGGAGTCGGCGGCGCTGTTGATGGTGAAGGCGGAGCAATCGGAGCTTTGCCGGTCGATGAGGGAGACAAGGACGGAGGAATCCAGCCCGCCGCTGAGGCAGGCGGCGATTCGCCGGGTGGACCGTAGATGGAGGCGAATGCTGTCATGAATCGCGTCGAGTAGGAATTCGCAGTGTTCGTCACCGGCCAGATCGGCCTGAATAGGGGGTAATTCAAACCACCGTTCGATGCGGCGGCCGGCGGGACCGATGTGGAGCCGGTAGCCGGCGGGCAGTTCCTGGATGCCGTCGTAGAGCGTATCGAACTCGGCGAAGCGGTGGGCGGCGCCGGCCATGGAGGCGAGCGCGGCGCCTTCGCGTATACGGCGCGGCAGCAGGCCAGCGCTGTGGAACGAGCGGATCTCCGAGCCGAAATAGAGGCCTTCGGACGTATCGGCAAAATAGAGCGGCTTAATGCCTAGCCCGTCGCGAATGGCCCAAAGAGACCCGTCACCGCCGTCGTGGAGCAAGAACGCGAACATGCCGCGCAGCCGCGGGAGGCAGGCAACGCCGTGGCGTTTCCACATGGCCAGCAGGACTTCGGTGTCGCCGCTCGTGGTAAACTCGTCGCCGCGCGCCAGGAGTTCCTCGCGGAGTTCGACGAAATTATAGATCTCGCCGTTAAAGACGATGGTAAGGGGCCCTCGCCGCATGGGCTGGCTGGCGGCCCGATGTCTGTCCTGAATCGCGAGCCAGTTGTGGCCCAGAACGCAGTCGGCGTTACCAACGGCTGGAAGTGAGAGTTGGCTGGGGGTGGAAGCGAAGGAAACGGGGACGGTAGTCGCGCTCTTTACCCAGATTCCGGCGCCATCCGGGCCGCGATGCGCCTGTGCGCGGAGCATGGCGGCTACGTTAGATACGGCGCGTTCCGACCCCGCGCGGCTGAAAAATCCCGCAATTCCGCACATCGTGTGTTACCGACCAGCATACCGCCGTCCCGCCCGCGGACAGAAAAGCCCGGCCG
>JBJXFL010000170.1:0-83842 GCA_046155405.1 Bryobacteraceae bacterium
GCTCGACGCCCTGCGGCAAGGCGACATCCCTGACGCGAAAATTCGGACTGTTGGGATCGTCGGGCACCACAAACGGGGCGTACTGCGCGCCGAGGAAATTCGGTCCGCCGGAACGCGTCATGGCCGGCATCGAAAAGTCGAAGACTTTCCCCCTCCCGCGGGTAATCAACGGCCTTGGCATCCCCTTCGTCGGCGAGCGCACCGCCCAAATCCTGGCGGACGCCTTCGGCAGCCTGGACGCCATTCGCGCCGCCGACGAGCCCACGCTTCAGCAAGCCGAGGAAATCGGCCCGAAAGTGTCCCAATCGATTCGTCGTTTCTTTGAAGACGAGCACAACCGCGAACTGGTCAAGCGCCTCGCCGAAGCCGGCCTTACCCTGACTCACAAAAAACTCGATCGCTCCGGCGGCCCGCTAGCTGGCCTTACATTCGTATTGACCGGAACGCTCCCCGCTCTTAGCCGTGACGAAGCGAAGGAACGGATTGAAGCCGCCGGCGGTAAAGTTAGCGGCTCGGTCAGCAAGAAAACAAGCTACGTCGTCGCCGGCGAGGAGGCCGGCTCCAAACTCGACAAGGCCAAGGATCTCAACATTCCGATCCTCGACGAAGCCGCGCTGCTCGCCAAACTCGCTGGGGCCTGACGCCCACACGATACAATCGGTTTTTGCGGAACTTCGTCGACAACATCGTCGCGTTCGGGCCGGGAGGCCTCCTCGTCCTGGCCGCCATGGATTCCGCCGGCATTCCCATTCCCGCCGCCGTCGATGCGCTGTTATTGCTGCTGGCCGCAAAGTCGCCGGCGCAGGCCGCTCTGTGCGCGATGTTGGCCCTATCGGGCTCGCTCGCCGGCAGCATGTTGCTCTTCTGGATCTCCCGGCGCGGCGGCGAAGCGTATTTGGCTCGCCGCGCCGTCACCGCGCGCGGCATCAAGATGCGCACCTGGTTCCAGCATTACGGGCTGCTCACCGTGTTCATCAGCGCCATCTCGCCCATCCCCTTGCCGATGAAGCTTTTCGTTATCAGCGCCGGAGCGCTCGGTGTTCGCCCGTTGCCTTTTTTCCTGACGGTGCTCAGCGCGCGCGTCCCGCGCTACGCGGCGCTCGCCTACCTCGGCGCCCATCTCGGCCAGGAAGGCGCGGGTGTCTACCTGAAGGCTCATGCCTGGCAGATTGGCGCCATTCTCGCCGCCTTGTTCGCATTCGCTTTCGGCGCCATCAAGATCGCGGACGCCCGCCGCGTCGCTCTGCTGACCGTGTTATGTGCCGCCATCAGCCTCGGTCAACCCGCTCGCTACGAACGCCTAAAACTCTCCGCCGGGGACTTTTATAGCGCCGAGTCGATTCTCGAAGTGCATCGCCTGGATAAGGGCGAGGACGCCGAGTACAAAGAGGGTCTCGCCTGGGCCGCCCGCGGCGCGGCGCTGATAGGCGACTGGGACGCCGCAACCGTCCATGCCGTCAAACTGCGGAAAATCTCCGAACCCGCCTCCTACGGCCATGCCACCGCCATTGAGGTGGAAGCCCAGATCCTTGAGGCCCGCGGCAAGAAGAAAGAAGCGCTGCGCTTGCTCGATGACGAACTGCGGAAGAACGCATCGGCCCCGGTGGCGTTCCGGTCCCGAATCCAAAAGCGCTGGAATCAGATCGGTCTCGTTGGCCGCGAAGCGCCGGATTTTGAGGCGTCGCTCAACGCCCTGCGCGGCAAGCCGGTGGTGCTCTACCTCTGGGCCGAGTGGTGCGGGGACTGCAAGGCGCGGGCGCCCGCGTTTGTCGACATCGTGAAAAAATACACGTCGCGCGGCGTTGCCTTCCTCGCGCCCACTCGCTTTTACGACGACAAGGACCGCAACGCCGAACGCCGGCGCATCGCCGAGCAGTGGCGCACCACGTACTCCGCCGTACCCGGCGTCGGCATTCCAATTAGCGATGAGGCGATGATCAGCTACGGCGCCTCCGCCACGCCCACTTTCGTGGTCATCGACAGGAAAGGGATCGTCACGTTCTATTCCCCGACGCGCCTCACCGAACAGCGTCTGGCCTCCGAGATTGAAAAAGTCCTGCGCTAAAACAGCAACTTGAAGCCAATCGTGATCTGCCGCTGGCCGTGGCCTTTCTCCGCCGTGATGGAGCCGAAGGCCGCGTTGATCGGCGTCGTGTTCGGACCGGCGAACTGGACGTGATTCAGCGCGTTAAAGTTCTCCAGACGGAACTGCGCGTTGATCTTCTCCTTGATTCGCAGGTTCTTGAATAGCGCCAAGTCAAAGTTATTGATGCCATCCGCGCGAACGCCGTTGAACCGCGCGCTCAACGTCTGAATGTTGTTGGCCAGCACTTGAGTGGAATTGCGATTGAAGCCGGCGCCCGTGTTAAACCAGCGTTCGGCCCGGCGCTGGCTCACCGGCAGTTCGATGTTGTTCAGATCGCCGTTGAAGATGGCATTGCCGAAGCCGAGCGCGTCACCGGTCTGGCCTTCAAACCAGCCCTGCAACTGCCAACCGCCGAGCGCCGCCTCACCGATGAACGGCATCGCGTTCAGCCATCTGCGGCCTTTGCCGAGCGGAAATTCATAGATGGAGCTCAACACAAACCGGTGCGTGAAATCCAGATCGGAGATCACCTTATGTAGGTAGGAGTCAGTCTCGTTGAGGTAGGAAGCGGCTTCCATGAATTTTGAGTACGTCCAACTCGCTTGAAAGCTCAACCCTTTGCTCATGCGCTTTTCCGCGTTCACCTGCAGCGAATGATAGTAGGAGTAGCCGGCGGGAAAGGTGCTGGTGATACTGGTGAACTGCGGGTAGGGCCGCAGCAACTGCGATACGCCGATGGTCTGATTGGCGAGTCCCGTACCGCTGAAGGCGGCGATGCCAGCGAATGGATTCGGCACCTGACGGCTAAGAAAATCGATTACCGGCTGGTCCCGCGTGGCTGACGTGGACTGATACTCGCGCGGGACGGGATTCATTTCACGGGTGACGGCGAGCTTGGCCGCGCGGTTGCCGACGTACGCCGTGTCGATAACCACCCCGCCGGGCAACTGGCGTTGCACGGAGAACGACCAGCGCTGGTTGTAAGGATTCACCGGTTTGGCGTTGAAGTAACTGACGGCGCGCCCGAGGAAAGTGGTCAGTCCGCCGGACGCGCCTAGGGCGGCGTCGACGCCGTTCGGGAATGGATTGCGCAGGGTCGCGATGTAGGTCTGCCCGTTGTCGAGTGTGGGGATCAGGTTCGTCGGCTGATTGAAACCGCCCTGGTTGACGTCCACTTTATCCACGCCGATGACGTCATAGAAAATGCCGTAGCCGGTGCGGATGACGGTCTTCTGGTTGAGACTATAAGCGAGGCCGATGCGCGGGGCGAAGTTGTTCCTGTCGGCGCTCCACAAACGGCCGGGTTGACTGCCGACGCCCGCGAAGAGTAGACCGCCGTTCGTCTTGAAGGCGGACACGGGAACCTGCGGAATAGGCGCGCGCGCGTAGTTGGCGGCGGCCTGTTGAGAGACCGGATTGGCGGTGGAGAAATCGAAATCGCGGATGGAGCGGTTGTAGCGCTCATCGGTGGGTTTTTCGTACTCGTAGCGCAGGCCGAGGTTGAGCGTCAGCTTGGAGCTGATGCGCCAATCGTCCTGGACGAAGAAGCCCCAATAGCTGCTCTGCTGAGCGGACGATGCGTTGTTGTTGATGGTGCCGCCGCTGGGGACGCCGAACAGCATGGACGCCATGCCTTGCCCGATAGGCGCGGCCGGCGCGTTATCCAGCGGCCCGCGCGTGTAGGTACCGGCAAAGAGAAGCTGCGGCGCCGCGAAGCCATAGTTGAACGCGGTCTCGCGCATCAGGCGATACTCGACGCCGTACTTCGTGCTGTGGCGACCGGAGATTCTCGTGAGCGTAGCGCCGGCGGTGCTGTAGTTGGTGGCACCGCTGGTGCCGCCGTTGTTGCTGAGCGCGGTGTAGACGGTGCCGTCCACCTGCACGTTGGGGAACGCGATGCCATCGGGCCCAAGGCGATTGACGATGTTGGTGACGAGGTTCGCCGGAAGGCCGAGCGAGGTGAGATCGAAACCCTGGCTGCCGCGGCTGTTAATGTTGCTCTCATACGTGATGCCGTAGCGGATGTTCAGCAGCAGGCCGGGGCTGAAGATATGCACGTCGTCGGCGACGGCGCCCCAAGCGGTGCGGTCCGTCAGGTCGATGTTGGTGATGGTGCCCAGCGAATCGGTGCTGTTGTCGTGCTGCTGATTGAACCAGCGGAAGAAGAAGCGGTTCTTCTGGGAAAAGTTGTGATCGATACGGCTGGTGTAGACGTAGTTCTCGCGGTTGATTTTTTGGGTATTGAAGAAGTTGTTGGTCTCTTCGGCATTCTGGCCGGGCTGGTTCGGGAGAGGATAAGAATTGGCGATATTGACCCCGACGGGGTCAATACGGCTGGCGGGAATGATATTGCCCGCCAACGGTTGGCGGGCGAAGCGGCCGTTGGGCGCGGGCACGGTGGTGAATGGGTCGTAAACCTGATAGCGGGAACCGAGCCCGAGCAATGCGGAGAAGTCGCCGCGGCGCTGCGCCGCGGTGGGGACAGTGCCGGTGAAGGACAGGTTTCGTTTGATCAGCAGGTCTTCAAAGCCGAACGTCCAGAAGGTGCGGTTGTGGCCGTCGTAGACCTTCGGAATCCAGACGGGGCCGGTCATGGTGGCGCCCCAGCGGCGGTGGAGCCACGACGGGATCTGGCGGTCGCGTTCGGTTGGAGTGAGGTTGTTCCGGGGGTCGTACAGAAAGCGGTTGGTAAACCAGGGGACGGCGCGGACGTTCGAATTGTCGAGGAAGAACGTGCCATGAGGAGCGTTGCCGCCCGACTTCATACTTACGTTCGTCATGGCGCCGACGGCGTGCCCGATGGAGGCGTCATACGTGGCGGTGTTCACCTTGAATTCCTGGACCAGATCCTGCGGCGGAGAGAAGGCGGCGTTGCGATTGGCCATGACCGGCGAGCCGTCGACGGTGGCCTCACTGCCGTTCGTTCGAGTGCCGTTGACAATGATGCCGGTAGCGGCGCCGTTGTCCATAGCGTTACCGGCGCTGCGGCCGCCGCTGGCGAGCACGCCGGCGGTGAGGCGGGTTAAGTAGAACGGATTGCCGCCGACGACGGGGAGTTCCTGCACACGGCGCTGATCCATGACCAGCCCCATGCTGGCGGTGGCGGTATCGAGCAGCGGCGTTTCACCGGTGACCTGAACGGACTCGGCCACATCTCCGAGGCTGAGCGCGAAATCGAGCGTAATGCGGTCGCCGATGCGGAGTTGCACGGTATCGCGAACGGACTTCTTGAAACCGGTGGCCTCGACGGTGATGCGGTAGACGCCGGAGATCAGATATGGGATTTCAAAGTTGCCGCTTTCGTTGGTCTGCGAGGAGACCGAGGCGTTGGTGGCGGTGTTAGTGGCCTGGACGGTGGCGACGGCGATCAGCGCGCCGGTAGGATCGGTAACGCGGCCGATGATGGACGCGCGAGATTCCTGAGCGAAAGAAGCGGCGGCGAACACAGCCGCGAGAAGAGCGAAGCGGACGAAAGACGGTCCCATGGCGACTCCTGGTTTGCGACCGAGTATACAACTTCCGACTACCGCCGCTCCAGTACCCAGAGGTTCCGCTGGAGATACTCGACAGTATTAAGGACGGCCTGCTGAATGGTCAGTTTTGGCTCCCAGCCGAGGCTTCGCACCTTCTTCGTGTCGAGGAAGATGAACGGGTTGTCTCCAATCCAGCCGCGGTCGCCGCCGGTGAAATCGAGTTGGGGCGAGACATTTAGACGCCCGGTGATCCAGCCGATGGAATCGGTCACTTGACAGTATTCATCGGTGCCAAGGTTGAAGATGTTGACGCGATCCTTCGCCTTCTCCAGAATCAACAAAATGGCGTCCACGCAGTCCTGCACATAGAGGTAGCTTTTGCGCTGCTCGCCATTGCCGAGAACGCGAAGGCGCGACGGGTCCTGGCGGAGCGCCTTGTAGAAATCGAGGACGTGCCCGTGCGTGTAGCGTTCGCCGAGGATGGACACGAAGCGAAAGATGAAACCTTCAAAGCCGAAGCTCTCGCAGTAGGCGGAAATCAGGGCCTCGGCGCCGATTTTGGAAGCGCCGTAGAGCGACGTCTGGATAGGGAACGGCGCGTCTTCAGGCGTGGGAATCACGAGCGATTCGCCGTAGACGGAGCCGGTGGATGAAAAGGCGATGCGCTTGACGCCTGTGCGGCGCATGGCTTCGAGGACATTCCAGGTGGCGATGATGTTCTGTTGCAGATCGCGATCGGGATGATCGGGACCGAAGCGCACGTCGGCGTTGGCGGCGAGGTGAACGACAAGGTCGGCGCCGGCGGTGGATTCGACGAGGGCGTCGAGGTCGAGCAGATCGTGTCGGCGCAGTGTGAAGCTGGGGTCGGCCTGGGCGCCGGCGAGAAATTCGATCTGGCCGGTGGAGAAGTTATCGACACCGGTGACAGTGTGGCCGTTTGAAAGTAAGCGGTCGGTAAGGGTGCTGCCGATGAAGCCGGCGGCGCCGGTAACGAGTACGTTCATGCGATTACTTCTGATCGGCTACGGCCCGGCGGGCGAGCGCGTAATCCTCGGGGCGAATGGCGGCCAGGCGGCGGCGGATGCGGAAGATGTCCTTCACGTTTTGAATGTTGCCGGCGACGAGGTCCAGACGGGAATCGGCGTCGTCGTGCCAACGGACGGGGACCTGTTCGATGCATGCACCCATGCGAAGGGCGAGGGCGAGAATTTCGACGTCGTACATGTAGCCATCGATTTCCTGCTTGCCGAAGACGGCCTTGGCGAGGGCATGGCGGAAGAATTTGAAGCCGCACTGGGAGTCGGTGATGCCGGGAAGGCCAACGACGGTCTGGACGAAAACGTAGAAGCCGCGGGAGCCGATTTGGCGGTAAAGCGGCTGCGCTTTTTCGATCTTCGAACTGTCGATGGCGCGCGAGCCGATAACGAGTTCGGCCTTGCCGCGCAGCAGGGGAAGGAACTTGTCGAACTCGTCGATGGGAACCTTGTTATCGGCGTCGGCGAAGCCGATGATATTGCCGGCGGCCTGTTCGACGCCAAGGCGAATGCCGCGGCCTTTACCGGCACGCAACGCGCCGCCGATAACGATGAGACCGGGAATTTCGACGAATAATTCGCGGGATCTTTCGCGGGTGCCGTCGTTGCCATCGGCCGAGACGATAATCTGGGATTTCAGCCCGCGAGACTCGAAATAACTATGCGCTTCCCGGATGGTATTGACGATTGTCGCGGCCTCATTATAGGCCGGAAGTATCAATGAGACATCGGGTTCCGGCGCGTTTCGGATCTCCATCTATATCTAATCAGCATACAATGGATAATTGGGCTCCGAATGTAATGTATTGATAACCGGCGCGTCGCGCGGACTGGGCGAAGCGACCGCCAGGGAGTTCTGGAATTCGGGGGCCAGCCTGATCCTGACGGCGCGGCACGAAGAGCGGTTGGACGCGTTGCGTGAGGCGTTATTGGCGACGGCCGCGACGGGGCAGCGCATCCATTGTATTGCGGCGGATTTGAGTAACGCGGCTGGCGCGGAATTTGTTTTGCGCGCGGCGCGGGAGCGGGTGCGGCGGCTGGACGTGTTAGTGAACAACGCGGCCGTCGTCGGGCCGATCGGCAAGTTTTGGGAGAATGAAGCGGCCGCGTGGACGGAGACGCTACAGGTGAATCTGCTGGCGCCGGCGGAGCTAATGCGCGGCGCGATACCGTGGATGGCGGCGGGCGGCGGGGGCGTGATCATTAACCTCTCCGGGGGCGGCGCGACTTCGCCGCGGCCCAACTTTAGCGCGTACGCGACGGCGAAAGCGGCGTTGGTTCGTTTGTCGGAGACGGTGGCGGTGGAAGCGGAACCGCTGGGCGTTCGCGTACACTGCGTGGCGCCCGGCGCGATGAACACGGAGATGCTGGAAGCCGTGCTGCGGGCGGCGCCGGAATCGGAGTATGGCAAGGCGTTACAGCAAAAAGAAAACGGCGGCGCCGACCCGCGCGTGGCGGCGCGGCTGTGCGTGTTCCTGGCCGGGGATGACGCGGCAAGCGTGACGGGGCGGCTTTTCAGCGCCGTCTGGGACCCGTGGGAGAGGATGGGCGAATGGGCCGGGGAGTTGCGAGGAAGCGATATATATACGCTGCGAAGGATTGTGCCCGAGGACCGCGGGAAGGACTGGAAATAACGTGCGGGTAGCGATTATCGGTTGCGGGCCGATCGGGCGGAAGCGGGCCAGGGCGCTGGCCGGGGCAACTCGGGCGGCGGGGGATAGCCGCGAACTCCGGACGGCGTGCCTGCGGTTGGCGCGGGGGACTCAAGCTCACGTAACGGTGGATGGGCCGATCAGGCGGAATCGGGCGAAGGCGCTGGCCGGGGTGACTCCGGCGGTGCGAAATAGCCGCGAACTGCGGCTGGCGTTGGGTATTCAATCTCAAGTAACGGCTGACGGGCCGATGGGGTGGAAGCTGGCGAAGGCGTTGGCGGGGTTGACTCCGGCGGTGGGGGATAGCCGCGAAGTCCGGACGGCGTGCCAGCGGCTGGCGCGGAGTGTTAAAGCTCACGTAACGGCGGGCGGGGTCACTCCGGCGGCGAAGTTTCCGGGCGTCCGCGCGACGGCGGAGGGACTGGAAATAGCGTGCGCGTAGCGATTATCGGTTGCGGGCTGATCGGGCAGAAGCGGGTGCGGGCGCTGGCCGGGGCGACGCTGGCCGTTTGTTGCGATGTGAAATTTCCGCTGGCGGAGAAGTTGGCGGCGGGTTTTGCGGGCGCGCGGGCGACGGCGGATTGGCGCGAGGCGGCGACGGCTTTCGACGTGGAAATTGTCGTGGTCGCCACTATTCACAAAGAGCTGGCGCCGATTGCGGCGACCGCGGCGGCGGCGGGCAAACATGTGCTGGTGGAGAAGCCCGGCGCGCGCCGGGCGGCGGAACTGGACCCCGTACTGGAGGCCGCGGCGGCGACGGGCGCCCGGGTGCGCGTGGGGTTTAATCACCGATTCCATCCGGCGTTGCAAAAGGCGCGGGAACTAGTGGATTCGGGCGTGCTGGGGCCGCTGCTGTTCGTTCGCGGGCGCTACGGGCATGGGGGACGGCCCGGCTACGACAAGGAATGGCGAGCTGTGGAGGAGCTATCGGGCGGGGGCGAGGCGATTGATCAAGGCCTGCATCTGATCGATCTCGCGCGATGGTTCCTCGGCGATTTTAACGGCGTCCAAGGCCACGTGGCCACATATTTCTGGGATATGCCGGTGGAGGACAATGCGTTCTTCCTGCTGACGACGCCGGGGAACCAAACGGCGCAACTGCACGCGAGTTGGACCGAGTGGAAGAATCTTTTCTCGTTGGAAATATACGGGCGGGACGGGAAACTGGACATTAGCGGACTGGGCGGCAGTTACGGAGTGGAGCGGCTGGCCTATTACAAGATGCTGCCGGAAATGGGCCCGCCGGAGACAGTCATTTGGGAATATCCGTCGCTGGCGGACCGGAGCTGGGAACTGGAATTCGCGGCTTTTTTGCGGGATATCGCGGAAGGACGCGAGCCGGAGCCGGGAGTGCGCGACGCGCAGGCGGCGCTGCGAATTGTCGAAACCATTTATAAGGAGCGCGGCCGGTGATTATCACTCGCAGCCCATTGCGTATCTCACTTGGCGGCGGCGGCACCGACCTGCCCTCTTACTATTTGGAACACGGCGGATTAGTTATTTCCGCGGCCATTAACCGGTATGTGTATATTACTCTGCACCGTACCTTTCAACCGGGGTTGATTGTCAAGTATTCCAAGATGGAGCAGGTGGAGGGCGTGGCGGAGTTGAAGCATCCGATTGTGCGCGAGGCGCTGCGGATGGTACTGGGGGACGACGCATCATACCTGGAAATGACGAGCATGTCCGACATCCCGGCGGGAACGGGATTGGGCTCATCGGGCAGCTTTACGACGGCGCTACTGGCGGCGCTGCATACGATGAACAGGACGGTTATCGGACGGCAGGACCTGGCCGAGCAGGCGTGCCACATCGAGATCGACCGGCTGGGAGAACCGATCGGCAAGCAGGATCAGTATATCGCCGCGTTCGGAGGCTTGCAGTGCATGCATTTCGGAACCGATGGCCGCGTGGCCGTGGAGCCGCTGGCGGCGTCCGCGGAGACGCTCTATAACTTGGAAGACAATCTCGTTCTGTTCTTTACGGGATACACGCGCGCGGCGTCGGAGATTCTGCGGGAGCAGGATACGAAGAGCAAAGAGAAAGACACTGGCATGGCGCAGAATCTGCACTACATCAAGGAACTGGGCATTGAGAGCCGGAACGCCTTTGAGAGTGGAGATCCGCGGCGGTTCGGCGAGATTATGCATGTGCATTGGGAACACAAGAAAAAGCGATCTTCGCGAATGAGCAATCCGCAAATCGACGAATGGTATGAAGCGGGGCGCGCGAACGGCGCCATTGGCGGCAAGCTGATCGGCGCGGGCGGCGGCGGGTTTCTGATGTTCTACGCCGAGGACAAGACGCGGCTGCGGCATGCCATGCACCAACTGGGCCTGAGCGAAGTGCGAGTGCGTTTTGACTTTGAGGGCAGCGCGGTGGTGGCGCGCAGTTAGCGGCTATGTTACCCGTAGTCATTCTTGCCGGAGGATTGGCGACGCGGCTGCGGCCGATCACGGAGACAATTCCAAAAGCGCTGATAGAAATCAACGGGCGGCCATTTCTGGACTATCAGATGCGGCTGCTGGCGGCGAATGGTGTAAGTCGGGCCGTGCTGAGCGTGGCGTATCTTGGCGAGATGATTGAAGAGTATTTGGGCGATGGGTCGCGGTATGGGATCGCCGTCACTTACTCCTATGACGGGCCGGTGTATCTAGGGACCGCCGGCGCGATCCGGAGGGCGCTGCCGCAATTGGGATCGAGCTTCTTCACGCTCTACGGAGATTCGTACTTGACGGCGCCATTCGCGGAGGTTGAGAAGACATTCCTAGAGAGCGGAAAAGAGGCGCTGATGACCGTTTACCGGAATGAAGGGTTATTCGACGCGAGCAATGTAGAGTTTACGGCGGGCTGCATTGTGGCCTACGATAAGAAGGCGCGGACGGCCGCGATGCGGCACATCGATTACGGCTTGGGCGTGTTCCGGGCGCAGGTGTTCGCGGGGTTGGCCGAGGGTGAGAGTTGCGACTTGGCAACGCTGTACCAGGAAGCGCTGCGGCGCGGCGAACTGGCGGCGTATGAGGCGCGCGAACGGTTTTATGAGATTGGGACGTTATCCGGAATTGAAGACACCGGCAAGTTCCTGGCGGAACGAGGACTGTAATGAGTTTTACGGCGCGATATATAGATGAATCGATAGAGATACTGCGGCAGTTGGACGAGGGCGCGATCGAGAAGATGGTGCAAATTCTGGTAGAGACGCGGGATGGCGGCGGGCGGCTGTTTCTGCTGGGGGTGGGCGGATCCGCGGCGAATGCGTCGCACGCGGTGAACGATTTCCGGAAGATAGCCGGGCTGGAGGCGTATGCGCCCACCGATAACGTTTCCGAACTGACGGCGCGCACGAACGACGAAGGCTGGGAGAGCGTGTTCGCGAACTGGCTGCGAGTAAGTAAGCTGCGGGCGGACGATTGTATCTTCGTGCTGTCGGTGGGTGGTGGGAACCTGGAAAAGAATGTTAGCCCGAACATCGTTCGCGCGGTGGCATATGCCAAGGAAGCGGGGGCGAAAGTCATTGGCATCGTTGGCCGCGACGGCGGATATACGGCGACGTTGGCCGACGCTTGCGTGATTGTGCCGACGGTGAACGCGATGCATACGACGCCGCATGCGGAGGCCTTCCAGGCGGTGGTTTGGCATCTGCTGGTTTCCCATCCGGCGCTGAAGGCGGCGGAGACGAAATGGGAGACGGTACGTTAAGGCGCGCGGTGTTTCTGGACCGGGACGGCGTACTGAACGAGGCCGTGGTCCGGGACGGGAAGCCGTATCCGCCGGCGAAGGCGGAGGAGGTCCGACTGGTGGCGGGCGCGGCCGAGGCGTTGGCGCGGCTGAAGGCATTGGGCTTCCTGTTGTTGGTGGCGACGAACCAGCCGGACGTGGCGCGAGGTACGCAGACGACGGCGGAGCTGGACGCGATCAACGCGCTTCTGCGGGAGGCGCTGCCGCTCGACGATTTCTTCACATGTCCGCACTCCGGAGACGGCTGCGATTGCCGAAAACCGAAGCCGGGCCTGCTGCTGCAGGGGGCGGAGCGGTATGGGCTGGCGCTAACGGATTGCTACATGATCGGGGACCGTTGGCGGGACATCGACGCGGCGGCGGCGGCGGGGGTGCCGGGCGTCTGGATCGACTATGGGTATCGGGAGCGCGGACCGTCGGCGGTTCCGCCGGCGCGGGTGAAGAGTTTGAGCGAAGCCGTCGATTGGATAGTAAGCAGGGAGAGTGGTTCATGAGCGTGAAGATTTATGCCGATGGGGCGGAGAAGGCCCCGATGTTGAAGCTGTACGCCAATCCGTCGATCCAGGGGTTCACGACGAATCCGACGCTGATGCGGAAGGCGGGTATTACCGACTACGAGGCATTCGCTCGCGACATTCTGGCGGCGATTCCGGACCGGCCCATTTCCTTTGAAGTCTTCGCCGACGAGTTCGACGAAATGGAGCGGCAGGCGGAGCGGATTGCGACCTGGGGCGGGAATGTCTTCGTGAAAATTCCGGTGACGAATACGCGCGCGGAGAGCAGCGCGCCGCTGGTGCGGCGGCTGGCGGGACGCGGCGTGAAGCAGAACGTGACCGCGCTGATGACGCTGGATCAGGTGCGCGAGATTACCGGCGCGCTGGCGGCGGGGCCGGCGGCGAACATCAGCGTTTTCGCGGGCCGGGTCGCCGATACGGGCGTGGATCCGCTGCCGATGATGCGGGAGGCGCTGGAGATTATGCGGCCCTATCCGCGGTTGGAACTGATATGGGCGAGTCCGCGGGAACTGCTGAATATCGTGCAGGCGAGCGAGATCGGGTGCCACATTATCACGGTGACTTCCGACATTTTGAACAAGCTGCCGCTGATTGGGAAAGACTTGCGGGAGTATTCGCTGGATACGGTAAAGATGTTCCGCAACGACGCGCTGGCGAGCGGATTTGGGCTGTAGCTATTAGCGGCCGGCGAGCGCGGGAACGCGGGCCGGGGCCTTCTTGGCGGGCGTAGTCTCGCCGCGAACGGTCTTAACGCGAAAATTGGATGCGCGAACCATGTGATTGCGCGGGTCGTTGGGAATCTTCACCTTTTGCTCCGTGGGCGAAAGCACCTCAATAATGAGGCGCGTGGAGCCCGGCGCGGCGGTGAAGACGGCGGTAGGTTGGCCACTAGCGGTAAAGGAAAACTCGGTGGCCCGGCTGTCGGCGGCGTTGCGGATACGAATTTTACGCTTGGGGTCCGGATTGGCCGGACCGGCCTGGGCGTCGAAGGTGAGTTCGTAGACGAGTTTTTGGGTGGACTTGTCCAGGCGGACCACTTCGAGTTCCATTTGCTTGCCGACCCAGTACCAGGTCTGATCTCCGGCACGGTCTTCTAACTGAGGGTTGTGAGGCGTTAGCAGGGGGAGCGGAACTAAGTCTTTCGACGTCAACTGGGAGAGGCGGGGATCGCCGTCGGTGATTGCCTTGGGAGAGCTCAGGGTAAAGTCGAACAATCGGCTGAGGTGCTTCCGGGGATCATTGGGGATGCGATTCACATGTTCAAGCGGTTCCGTCGATTCGACTCGGAAGGTATTCTTGCCGCGGAGAATAACGACTGGAACGGCAAGTCTTGTCAGGCCAACAAAACGAAGCGGTTGCTCCTGGCCGGTGCGGAGGCTGGTGAGAAGAATGGTTCGCGAGGGGGAAGGATTCGCGGGCCCCGGCTCGGCGTTGAAACTGAGCGAATATTCCTGCGCTTTATCGCCTGTCCAGCAAAAGACGTCCACATTCAACGCGTTGCCGAGCCAGTACCAACGGGCCGATCCGCCGCCGTCCTGTCCCTGCGGATTGTCGACCTCAATGTCTGGCACGCCTCCGTTCGTGGTCTCGTCGCGGTAGCCATTGATACTGATAAATGTTACGCGGTCGATTACATCGGGAATTTTTGTAAATGTCTGCGACCCGGGAGAGAGTGTAATGTCGGAAAGGGCGCCGGAGACGACATAAACTTTGCTGCGCCTGCCTTCATAAGCGAGCCATCCGGCGGCGAGACCATGGGGGTGCCGAATGACGTAGGTCCGTTCCGGATGGGCGGCGACATATTGGAGGGTTTCCTTGTACTCCTTCCGATTCACCAGAGCTAAGGAACTGTAGTGGGTGGCGACCAATCTGTGTTCGGAGAGATATCCGAAAAAGGCAAGGAGCAGAAATCCGCCGGGCACCACAGCCACTACCGACGGCGCCGCCGCGCCCCATTGGCGGCGGGCTGAAACGGCGATGAGTGAAATGCCGCGTATTGCAAGTAAAACCCACAGAAACGCGAAGCTATCGCAAATTTTCTGAAACGGGTATTTAGCCAGGACTTGAGCCGACAGGATAACGCTCAGGAACACAGTGGGCGTAACCGCCGCCGCCGCCAGCAAAAGCCGATTGCGCCGCGAGCGGGAGAACAGACCAAAGCAGCACAAGCCGAGCAGAAGGAAGCCAACCGCCGTGGTAATTTGACGCTCTACCTGTGCGGGAGCGACGGGGAATTCGACGAGCGCCTTTGCCCAACCGTAGACCGTGCCCCCATCGGGCGCCAACACCTCTACCGCCGGCGAAAGGCCGGAAGCGAAAGAGTATTGATCAATGGCGAACGAATACGCTCGCGGCAAATAGGCGGGAACAAGCAGAACGCCGATGGCGGCCGCGGCCCCCGAGATCTCGATTTGCCTGTGCGACCGCAGGAACGTCAAACCGGCGGTGAGCAGGACAAGAAGAAAGATGGCGATAACGAAGAACTCGGTATAGGCCACGAACAGGAATGACAGCAAAATGCCGCCGGCGACCATCCTAAAGCGATCGCTTTCTCCGGTAAGCCGGGCCCAGATCAGAATCATCGGAAATACGAACAGGACGGCCGCCTGGGACAGAAATCCATCCAGGTGTATTCGTGTTGTGCTGGGCGCGAGGGCCACCCATAGGGCCGCTAGCACGCAATATGGCCGGCCGATCGAGAAAGTCTGGGCCAAGACGAACGTGGCCAACGCGAGAAGGGCCACCAGAAAGGAGCAAAGGGCCCCGTAGGACTCTTTGGTGGAGACGAACGAAAGCGACGCGACGTAGGCTTGAGCGACTGATTGGCCAATGCGCTTATTCTTCTGCTGCGATGCCTTGATAAGCCACGGCTGCTTCTCCATTTCCGCGTCGGACATAGAGAACGGCTCGATTTTTATAAACTCGGACAAGCCGCCATAATTGAGTTGGTCGATGTGCCCCTTGGCGTAATAGTTCTCCGGACCCTGCATGATTACGGACGCGGATTGTAACGAAAAGACGACCAGAAATATGGCGGCTCCATAGCGGAATTGGATTCGAAAATTGGCGTCGAAATGCGTCGCGCTTCGCCATTGTCCGATCAGCCGCCAAAGGCCGTAGAGGCCGACGGCGGCCGGCAACGGGAACGAGTATTGGATTGGGATGTCCAGATACATGAGATTTTGGAGCAGCAGGATCTGGACCGCGAAGCCCGCGCCGAACAGAATGACACTCCGCCGCCACTGCCACGTCCCGTCCGTTGTCCACTGATTTAACCAATACGTCCATCCGAGGCAAAGAGCGCCTAGGAGCAGGAGTTGAAGATAGATGAGAATCATGAATGGGCGTGTACTTGCGCTCTATTGTCGCATCAATCCGCCGCGTGAGTCTCTAGCCGTTAGACTCCATTCCATGTTCCGGCAGTGATCCAGCCGGAAGAGAGACTGCCGGCATCGGCCACCATGAGGTAGAAGTTTCGCAGGCCCGCGAATGCGGGTTTGAAGGACAGGGGGAGGGTGACGGTGAGGCTGTTGCCCGCGCCCGTGACCGAGAGTCCCGTCCCCGAGAGCGTGCAGTTAGCGTTTGTAACGGAGGAACCGGCGCCGGGGACGATCGCTTGCCAAGACGCGTCGGAATCGCGAAATAGATAAAAGGTGTTCGCGGCGCGGCCATAGGATATGTAGCAGGCATTATTGCCGCTTAGCGTGTTGTTGATAACGATGAGCACGCTGGCTATGTCGGCGAAGCCACTCGCGTCGGAGAGAACGGCGGTGAAGGTTTGGGCGGCGCCTCTCCCCGCGTTCGGGGAGAGAGACGTGACGGTGGGCGGGGCTGTCGAGCCGGATGGATTCCATGTTCCGGCGGTGATCCAGCCGGATGAGAGGCTGGCGGCGTCCGCCACATTGAAGTAGAGGTTCCGGGCGCCGGCAAACGCCGGTTTGAACGAGAGAGGAAGCACTACGGTGAGGCTGTTTCCGGCGCCGCTAGCCGACAGTCCGGCTCCGGAAAGAGTGCAGTTGTTATTCGTCGCCGACGAGCCGCCGCCCGGGGTAACCGCCTGCCAGGAGCCGTCGGAATCCCGGAAAAGATAGAACGCATTCGCGGCGCGGTTGAAGGAAATGTAACAGGCGTTGCTGCCGCTCAACGTATCGTTGATCACGATGATAGCGCTGGCGATGTCGGTAAATCCGTTGGCGTCGGTTAAGACGGCGGTAAAAGTCTGGGTAGCGCCGCCGCCCGAGTTCGGGGTAAGGGAAGCGACGGTGGGGGCGGCGGGCGCGCCGGACGGATTCCACGTCCCGGCCGTGATCCAGCCGGATGAGAGGCTGCCGTTATCCGCCACATTGATGTAGAAGTTGCGCGCGCCGGAGAATACCGGTTTGAAGGAAAGAGGCAGAACAACGGTGAGGGTAGCGCCGGAGCCGGTGACGGACAACCCGGCGCCGGAGAGAGTGCAGTTGGCGTTTGTCGCCGAGGAGCCGGCCCCGGGCGTGACAGGCTGCCAGGAGCCGTCCGAATCTCGAAAGAGATAGAAGACGTTCGCGGCGCGGCTGAAGGAGATGTAGCAGCCGTCGCTGCCGCTTAGCGTGTTGTTGATAACGATGATTGCACTGGCAATGTCGGTAAATCCATTGGCATCGGAAAGAACGGCCGTAAACGTTTGGGTGGCGCCGCTACCCGCGTTGGGCGTGAGGGAACCGAGGGCGGGAGGGGCGGGCGAGCCGGGTGGCGTCCAAGTGCCGGCCGTGATCACGCCGGAAGAGAGGCCGCCGGCATCCGCGACGGTGACGTAGAAGTTTCGCGTTCCGGCGAAGGCCAATTTGAAGGACAGCGGGAGCGTAACGGTGAGCGTGTTTCCCGACCCGCTGACGCCGAGTCCGGTTCCCGATAGCGCACAGTTGTTGTTTTCGGCCGAAGAACCGCCTGGAATGGCAGGCTGCCAGGAGCTGTCGGAATCCCGGAATAGAAAGAACTGATTCGCAACGCGACTGAACGTGATGTAGCAGCCGTTGTTGCCGTCGAGGGCGCTGTTGATCAAAAAAATCGCCGATGAGATGTCGCTAAAGCCGTTGGCGTCCGAAAGCTGCAACGTAAATGTCTGCACGGCGCCAATACCGGCGTTCGGACTCAGCGAGGCAACGGCTGGCGCGGCGGGCGAGGAGAACGGCGTCCAGGCGCCGGCCGTCACCCAGCCGGAGGTGAGGTTGGACTGGTCGTTCACACTAACGTAAATGTTCTTGGCGCCGCTGTAGGACGGTTGAAACGCGAGGGGAAGAACCAATGTGATCGTCGTGCCGGAGGCGGAAATAGCGAGAGCGTTTCCTGAAAGAGAGCAGTTGCCGTTGGCGACCGAGCCCGAAGCGCCGGGCGCCAAGCCAAGCCACGTTCCGTCGGAATCGCGGAACAGATAGACGAGATTAGCCGCGCGACTGTAGAACAGGTAGCAGGAGTTGTTCCCGCTAATGACGCTACTGACGAGGACGACAGCGCCCGAAATATCCTCGAAGCCATTGGCGTCGGATAGAACTACGGAAAAACTCTGCGTCGATCCGCCGCCGGCGTTGGGGGAGACCGATGTCACGGTTGGCTGCGCCGATGAACCGGGATTCCAGGTACCGATCGATTGCCAGCCGGAAGTCAGCCCACCGCTATCGATGGCGGCGGCGAAGATTGTTTTGGTGCCGGAGAACGAGGTCTTGAACGTGATTGGGATCGTGAAAACAAGCTGGGAGCCGTTGCCGGTGACAGTAAGCCCCGTGCCGGCAAGGGAGCAGTTGGCGTTTTCGACGCTACCCGCCGCGCCGGGAGTTATGGGCAGCAAAGCGGCGTCGGAGTCGCGATATAGGGCGAACGTATTCGAGCTCTTTGAATACGTAATAGCGCAGCCGTTCGCGATACCCGCGCTGGTGTTGACGAGAAAGTTCGCGCCGGTAATGTCCGGGTAACCGTTGCCGTCAGCCAGTGTGAAAGTAAATGTCCGCGACGTGCCGGAACCGGATGCCGGGGCCACCCCGCCGACTGCCGGAGTGTAAGCGACAAAGGGCGTCCAGGATCCGACGGTCTGCCAGCCGGTGGTGAGGCCGCCGGCGTCGGTGACGGAGGCGTAGATATTTTGTATTCCCGTGAGGGTCGATTTGAAAGTAACCGGAATCGTGAGGACGAGTTGGGTACCTCCCGCCGAGACGACAAAGCCCGCGCCGGCTATGGAGCAGTACGTGTTTTCGACGGTGGTATTGGCGCCGGGCGTGATGGGCAGGTATGCGGAATCGGAGTCGCGGAACAAGGATAGAGTGTTCGACGCCTTGCTGAATGTCAGGTAGCAGCCGCCGTGGGCGCTGATAGTGGAGTTGACGAGGAAAGCCGTGTTGACGATGTCGGCGTATCCATTACCATCGGCGAATGTAACGCTGAAAGTCTGGGCGGCGCCGCTGCCGGACGACGGCAGAAGCGAGGATACGGCCGGCGCCAAAATCGGAACCGGTGTCCATGTACCCACGGGCTTCCAATCGGACGACAAGCCGCCGGCATCCCCGGCGGAAGCGTAGATGGTGCGCGGGCCGTTGAACGTGGGCTTAAACGTGACCGGTACGGTGAGGGTGAGCAGCGTCTCCGCGGTGGTGACGCTGGCGCCCGTACCGGTGATGGAACACTTGGTATTCTCAACGGTCGTATTTACGCCGGGAGTGACGGGAAGGAAGGCGGAATCGGAATCTCGAAACAGGGAGATCGTGTTCGCCGCGCGGCCGTAGGTGAAGTAGCAGGCGTTAGCGCCGCTGAAGACGTTATTTATAAACACCGTGGCGCCGGCGATATCGGCGGCGCCATTGGCGTCCGAGAATGTGAAAGTGAAGGACTGCGAAAGCCCCGTTCCCGACGCGGGGGTGACCGTGCCAACGGTTGGCGCGATTGGGATCACGACGTTCCATTCGCCCACGAGCGGCCAGCCCGCGCCAAGACCCGAGGAATCGTTGGCATTCGCGTATATCTGGCGCGTGCCGATGAATGAACCGGCGAAAGCGACGGGAAGCGCGAGCACAAGGCTATTTGCCGTGCTGTTGACGGTTACGCCGGATCCGTTGATCGAGCAGACACCGTTATCCACCGTAACCGCGGCGCCTGGGGTAAGCGACAACCAAGCGGCGCCGGCGTCCTTAAATAGCGAAATCAGGTTAGTGCCGCGGTCATAGTAGACATGGCAGCCGGCCGTAAACGAATAGCTGGAATTGAACAGGAACGCGGCATTCTGAATTGCGGCGCTGCCATTGGCGTGGGCGATGTTGAACGTAAAAGTCGCGGCGGCGCCCGCGCCGGAATCTGGAGAAACGGCAATGGGGCCGGGACCGAAACGCAGGCGAGAAATAAAACCGCCGTAGGCGCCGGGATTACCCGATTGTATGGGCGTTCGCAGGGGGAAATTCGATGACAGCGTCGAGCCGCCTATCGCCATTGCACTACCGTTGGCCGCGACGGCCAGGGCACTATCGGATCCGCCGCCGCCCAGGTAGCTCACGTAGAGCGGCGTGGTCGAGACAATGGGGAAGACCGCCCAGAAGGCATCGTATTCACCGGCGCGCGCAGGCTGTAGCGCACCCGAAACGGGAAGGTTGTTGGATGTGGTGTAACCGGCCAATCCGACGAAGCCGGATCCGGCCGAGATAGACGTGGCCGCATCGATACCCGTGCCGCCGAGATAGGTCGACCACTCCAGCGAGCCACCGGTGGTGAACACGGAAATAAACGCGTCCGCGGACCCTCCGCCGTAGGCGGGCTGGGATCCGCTCGAAACGCCGGGAAAATCGGTGGACGGAGTAACGCCCGCAATCCAGGCCCGGCCGAGGGCATCGATGGTAATTCCGTAGCCCGCCTCTTCGCTGAGTGAAGAGCCGCCCGCGCCGCCGAGATAGGTGGAGAGCGAAACAGCCGTAGCGGCGCCATTGAAGCGGGTATAAAAGCCGTCCATCGACCCTCGCAAGGATGGGTACGGGGCGGAGGCGACGGGAAAATTGGAGGAAGCCGTGGAACCGGTGACGTGCAAAGTGCCGTCACCGCCGACGGCGACGCCGCGAATCCGGTCATCGGCGGCTCCGCCAAAGTAACTGCTCGACAGCAGCCCGCCAGTCGGCGAGAACCGCGCCAGAAATCCATCCACGCCGCCGCCGGACGAGGTACTGTACGCGCTTTGCGTGGGAAAATCCGTGGAGGCCGTCTCGCCGGCGACGACGATGTTGCCGCTGGAATCGAGCGTAACGGCCAAGGCGGAGTCGTGCGCGAGCCCGCCGAGATAAGTACTGAAGACGAGCTGATTGCCGGCCGGATAGAGCCGGGTGATAAATGCATCCCGCCCCCCGGCCAGGGCGCCGCGCGCGGGCGCCAGCGTGGGAAAATTAGTGGAATTGGTCAATCCGGCCAAGGTAATCACACCCGCGCCGTCGACAACAATCGCCTGCACGCGGTCTTCATTCGAACCGCCGAGATAGGTGGCGAATACCAATTGACCCAATGAGTTCACTTTGGCCACGAAGCCGTCAATACGGCCTGCGGAAGCGGTTTGATATCCGCTCAGGCTGGGAAAATCGGACGATTCGGTCCAGCCGCCGAGGTACATATTTCCCTGCGCATCGGTGGCCACGGCGGTGATCGCGTCGAACATGCCCCCGCCCATGAAGGAGCTGAAAACAAGCTCCGGATCGATGGTCAGCGGAAGCGCCGGATCGACCTTGGCGGTCCGAAAATGGACGCACTGGCCGGTGACCATAAACTCCGAGCGAATGAGGATCTTCCCGCCATCCAAAGAATCCTGCCAACTCTCCAACCCTTCCTCTCTCCACTGCCAGCCTTCGCCCGCGTCGATGTGAAGCGACTGCCCGTCGACGCGCACCTTTGCCCCTTCCAAACAGTAGCCGGCGACCGACGGCGAGACGCCCGCCGCGAGTTGGAACTCCGACTTCAGTCGGCCATCCCGCAGGCGAACGACGATATCGACGCCAGGGAAGGCATTGCGGGCGCGAAGCGCGGCGGCGCCGGCGAAGGAACGGGATCCAGCGCCCAGGAAATGAACCCGGGCATCGGATTCCCCCTCGGCTTGCCAATCAAGCCGCGCGCCGGGAAACCGGACAGCCGCCCGTCGGCCGCGGCGGACCAATTGAATTCCTGTAGGGCCAAACGACGCGCGGTATGAAGACGACATCGCCCAGAAATGTCCGGGCGACGGTTGCGCGATAAAACCGGTTGCAATATGGGCCGTCAGGGCTTCCGCGGAAGCCGCTGGGAGCAGCGTTGAAATTGCGACGCCAACGAGCAAAATGCTGCGCATGGAAAACCGAAGTCCCTCATGTACTGTTTCGGCAAGTGTCGGTCTTTGCGTGATGCAGGAATATTCCGAAGCGGATGATATATTTCGACAGAGCCTTGCTCTATGCGAATGTTTTGGAACTGCGCGATCGTCGCCGCCGCATGCGCCTTCGCGGCGGAGCCGCCGCCGCTTGAACCCCAGGTTACGGGGCTGTTTCCGCGCGGACTCGCGCGCGGCGCGGAAGTAACTATAAATGTCCGCGGCCGAAACCTGCAACGACTGCGCGCCGCGACGGTTTCCGGCCGGGGAATTACCGCCGATGTATTGGAGTCGTCCGCCTACCGCGCGAAGATCAGGGTCCGCGCGGATGGCGCCGCGGAGCCCGGCCGGCACGACTTGCGCCTGCTGGCGCCGCAGGGGTCGACGCTGACCTGGCTCGATATCTCCGAGCGCGTGGAAACCAACGAAGCGGAACCGAACAACGACATAAACAAGGCCGCGCCGTTGGCCTTTCCCGCCTTGGTCAACGGCCTCATCACCGCCGGCGACTATGACTACTACCGCTTCACCGCCGCGTCCGGCCAGACGCTGACGTTCGATCTGCTGGCGACGCGGAATGGCTCGTCGCTCGATGGCGTGCTGGAACTGCTGGACGCGCGCGGACGGACGCTCGCTTTCAATGACGATTACTACGCGTTCAAGGATCCACACCTGGTCCACCGCTTCGCCGAAGCCGGCGATATTTTCTGCGCATTTATGGGACCGGCGAGAGCGGTTCGGAGAACGCCGACTATCGACTGATCGCCGGTGCCATGCCGCATGCCGATCTGGCGCTGCCGGGCGGCGGGCGGCGCGGCACGACCGTGGAGTTTGACTTGCAAGGCGTGAATCTGGAGGGCGTGAAGGAGGTGACGCTCGGGGCCGGATTGGCGAAGGGTAAAGTCCTGAGCGCGGAATTCGGGCGAGCGCGGATTGCACTGCCGATTCCAGCCGACGCGCCATTGGGAACGTCGGCCCTGCATATCGGCGGAGCGACGCTACCGGTGCCTTTTGTCGTCTCCGCGATGCGGGAGCAGACCGTGGCGCCAGGTGCGGCGCGGAAGCGGCCCGACCCCTTGCCGGTGGAGTTGGGGACGGTGGTCAATGGCGTCATTTACACGGCGCGTGCGGTGGACCATTTCTCGTTCCGCGTGGATGGGCCGGAGGACGTGGTGCTGTCGGTCGAGTCAATGAATCTGGGGTTTCTGCTGGACCCGCTGGTGGCGGTTTATGACGAGGCGGGGAAGCGCATCGCGTGGCAGGATGAGCCGACCACGAGTACCGGTAAGGAACCCGCGAACCTCGATCCGCATCTGGCGCTGCGGCTGCCCGCGGCCGGCCGCTACACCGTCGCGATTCGCGACTCGCAGTTTCGCGGCGATGCGGCGTTTCTTTACCGGCTCACGCTGAAAAAAGCCGAGCCTGATTTCGCCGTGCGCATCGTCGGCGCCCATACGACGCTATATCGCGGCAAGCCGAACATCGTCAACGTCCGCGTGCGGCGCATGGAAGGGTGGAACACGCCGGTGGAGATTTGGGCGGAGGGATTGCCGCGGGGCGTGACGGCTCCGCGGTTGATCGCCGCGCCGAAAAATACTTCCTATACCGGGACCTGCGGCGAGATCCATTATCTCGACGGAACCAATGTCGCGGTGCCGGTCACGGTGAGCGCGGACGCGCCGCTCGATCTGAGCAAGATCGTCTTCAAGGCGCGGGGCGTGATGAACGGGCGGACCGTCGAGCGCGAGGCGCGAGCGCGTTATTGGAAGTCACGCATTAAGGTGACGGGCGATGCGGAGGAGACGCCTCTCTTCGCGACCGTGGCCGACCTGCCGGGCGTTGTGTTCCAGACGCCGGAGCGCGCGGGCCTGGGGAAATCGACCGTGATTCTGACGCGGCTCGATGACGGCGCGGAGCCGCTCGCGATTGACGGCGAGGGCGCGACGCCGCTGGTCGTCCCGGCGGGCGTGACTCGCGTGGACGTGGAGTTCACGAAGCCAGGCGAAATCGTATTGAATGGAAGAGTGGGAACGCGATTGCTGGGCGAATCCCAGCCCATCCGCGTGGAGAGCCGGAAATGAAATTTGCCATTGGTTTGATGAGCGCGGCGCTGATGGCGGCGCCGGTGGTGTACCCGCCGGAGATCCAACTCTTCGGCGCGGGCGCGGCGCAGACGGTGGTTGTGGAGGGCGATGGCTGTTCGCTTCGAGTGGCCGATGGGGGGATTGCGGAGGTGTCCAGCGGGCGAGTGGTCGCCAAGGCCAAAGGCGCGACATGGCTGACGGCGAAGTGCGATTCGGGTCTGACGACGGTGCCGGTGGTGGTGCGGGCCGCCGGGGCGTTGTCGAGGAAGAGCTTCGTCAACGATGTCGCGCCTATCTTTACCATGGCCGGGTGTTCGGGGGCTAACTGCCATGGGTCCATTCGCGGCCAGCATGGATTCAAGCTCTCGCTGTTTGGGTATGAGCCGGCGATTGACTATGAAGCGATCGGCCGGCGGATCGACAAAGCGGCACCGGAAAAGAGTCTGGTGCTAGCCAAGGCGACGGCCCAAACCGCGCACGGCGGCGGCTTTCGCTTTGCCGCGGATTCGTTGGAATACCGCACGATTCTCGAATGGATTCGCGAGGGCGCGCCATACGATACGAAGGACACGCCGCGCATGACCGACCTGCGCGTTTATCCCCGCGAACGGATTCTCGTTGGCAAGGATGCCGCCCAGCAGTTGGTCGCCGTGGCCTACTATTCGGACGGTGCCGTGCGCGACGTGACGCGGCTGGTGCAGTACAGTTCGAACAATCCGGACGTGGTGCAAGTGAATGCGAAGGGTGAGGCGAAGGCGCTGCAAACCGGCGAGACGGCGGTGATGGTGCGGACCATGGGCCGGGCCGTGGCGGCGCGGATTCTGGTGGCGGAATCGAGGCCCGATGCCGCCTACACGCGCGTGTCCCGAAATAACTTCATCGACGAGCATGTGTTCGCGAAGCTCCAGAAATTGAACATCCGGCCATCGGAGCTTTCGAGCGATGGCGAGTTCCTGCGGCGCGTGTATCTGGACGCGATTGGGAAGCTGCCAACGGAGGAAGAGGCGCGCGCGTTCCTCCAGTCGAACATACCGGACAAGCGCGCGAAGATCGTCGACTGGCTGCTGGAACAGCCGGAGTTCGCCGACGTTTGGGCGTTGAAATTCGCCGAGCTTACGCGGGCCGGCACGCGCGAGGCCGGGTCGAAGGGCGGGCGGATTGTCTATGAATGGCTGCGGCAGTCCTTCGCCGCCAACAAGCCCTACGATAAACTGGTGACCGAACTACTGCTTAGCCAGGGCGCGCATCTGTTCGGTAAGGGGCCGTCGTCGTTCTACAACATCTCGTTCGATTCCAACGCCGCCGATCACGCCACCAACATCGGGCAGATTTTCCTCGGCGTGCGCATCGAATGCGCCAAGTGCCACAACCATCCGTGGGAGAAATGGACCCAGGACGATTTCTACGGCTTCGCGGCCTTCTTCGCTCGCGTAGCGGTGAAGGAGGTTTACGAGAACGACGAGAACGCCACGGTCTATAACGAGGAGGGCGCCGTTATCCATCCGAAGACCAAGAAGCCGGTGACGCCGAAGTATCTGGATGGCGTTATGGAAGCGGACGAACCGGACAAGGACATTCGCGAATCGCTGGCGCGGTGGATGTCGCGGGCGGATAATCCGTTCTTCGCGCGAGCCTTTGTCAATCGGGTTTGGAAGCACTATCTGGGGCGCGGCCTGGTGGAAGAAGTGGACGATTTCCGCGTCACGAATCCGCCAACGAATCCGGCGCTGCTGGACGCGCTGGCGGCGGACTTCGTGAAGAACAAATTCGACGTGCGGCGGCTGGTGCGGACCATTCTGCTCTCGCGAACCTATCAACTCAGCGCGCGGCCGAATGAGACAAATCGCGGCGATGCCATCAATTACTCACGCTTTGGATTGCGTCGGCTGATGGCGGAGACGTTTACCGATTCCATTGCCCAGGTGACGGCCGTGCCCGACAAGTTCGCCGGCTATCCAATCGGGACACGCGCGATGCAGGTTTATTCGGGCGCGAACTATATGCTGTCGACGTTCGGCCGGCTGAATCGCGACATTATTTGCGAGCGCGAAACGCAGCCGGATATTGCGCAAACCATGCACCTGATTAGCGGCGATACGATTCAGAAGAAGCTGACCGCGGAGGGAAATATCATTTCGCGGTGGATGACAGGCGATGTGGTCGATTCGTTGTTCCTGCGGACTTTGACGCGCTTTCCAACGGCGTCTGAAAAAGAGGCTTTGGATAAGGCGTTGGCGGGCGGCGACCGCAAGGCTGTGCTGCAGGACGCGCTGTGGGCGATTTTGAACTCGAAGGAATTTCTCTACAATCACTGACATGATGGATCGACGATCATTCTTGCGCATGGGATCGATCGCGGCCTTTGGGACGCTGAGTTGGAGCGACGTACTGCGGCTCCGCGCGGCCGCTCCGAAGCGGGATCTGTCGATCATCCATCTGTTCCTCGCCGGCGGACTCAGCCACCTCGACACCTTCGACATGAAACGGAACGGCGACGCGAAATACCGCGGGCCTTTCAAGCCAATCGCGACCAATGTTGCCGGTCTGCAAGTATGCGAGCATCTGCCGTTGTCGGCGAAGCGCGCCGATAAATATATCGTCATTCGCTCCATGACGCACAAGCAGTCGGCGCATGGCGCGGCGCAAACGTTGTGGCTCAGCGGGCACGACGCGCTGCCAACGGTGCTGGCGCCGGCGATCGGCTCCGTGGTGATGAAGGAGCTCGGCCCGCGTAATGAATTACCGGGTTACGTGGTCGTGCCTCAGCCGCGCGGCAATAACGCCCGGGCGGGTTTTCTGGGACCTCGGTACAATCCGTTTTCCGCCGGTGAAGTGAACGTCGCCAAGTATGCCGTGCGCGATATGGACTTGCCGATGGGCGTCGACTGGTCCCGCGTCGAACGGCGGCGCGGACTGCAATCGTTGGTCGATGCGAAGATCCGCGCGTACGATACGACCGACACGTTCGACACGCTCGACTCGTATTATCAGTCGGCCTTCGACCTGATGAAATCGCCGTTGGCGAAGAAGGCGTTCGACGTGGGCCAGGAGCCGGACGCCATTCGCGAACGCTATGGCCGGACGAGCATGGGGCAAGGCTGTTTGCTGGCGCGGCGGCTGGTGGAAGCGGGCGTGCGGTTCGTGACCGTATCGCGCGGCGACAATGCGTGGGACCACCACGGCAACATTTTCCCTACGCTGGCGAATGATTTTCTGCCCGAACTCGACAACGCGTTCGCGACGCTGCTCGATGATCTGGCGGACCGCGGGATGCTCGAATCGACGCTGGTGATAGTCAGCGGCGAGTTCGGACGAACGCCCGAGATCAACGTGAACGCCGGCCGCGACCATTGGCCGAACTGCTACTCGCTGGTGATGGCCGGAGGCGGTGTAGCGGGAGGCCGCGTGTGGGGTGAAAGCGATGCGGACGGAATGTACGTGAAGGACAAGCCGGTGGAGATTCCCGACCTCGCGGCGACGATCTTTCACAAGCTGGGCATCGACTCGAGCAAAGAGTACGTCAGCAATATCGGGCGGCCATTCCGCGTGGCGGATGGGAAGGCGTTGGAGTTTTTGCTGTAGACTGCGCTCCCTCTGGCCCCGGGCCTTGCCAGACCAGCGGATAAAGTGTATCTTTTAAGAGTAGTCAATACATCAGATGAATCCCGAAAGACTCAAGAGAATCACCATTGAAGAAGGCAAATGCGGAGGCCGCCCTTGCATTCGCGGCCAACGAATTCGCGTGACCGACATTCTCGAACTTTTGGCCAATGGCGCAAGTTCTGACGAGATTCTCGCCGATTACACCTTCCTGGAACGTGAAGATATCTACGCTGCGATGGAATACGCCGCTCATCAAGCCGACCACACTGTACTTCAAGCATCGTGAAGTTTCTGGTGGATAACCAGTTGCCTGCGGCCCTCGCCCGTTTTCTTACATCGCGTGGAGTGGACTGCTGGCATGTACTCGACATCTATTTGGCCGGCGCGTCCGACGTCGAGATCTGGGAATATGCCAGCCGGAATGATTGTGTTGTTATCAGCAAGGACGAGGATTTTCTCTACTTGGCGAATGCTCCTTCGGCGAAACCGCGACTCATCTGGATTCGTTTGGGGAATTGCCGGACAAAAGCGCTTCTTGCCGCAATAGGACTCCTTTGGCCGAAGATAGAGGCCGGCTTGAAAGCGGGCGACCGGATCATTGAGGTTCGTTGAGAGAAATATCGGGCGGCCGTTTCGCGGGGCGGACGGGAAGTAACGCCATCAATCAGGCGGCTTCGCGCTTGCGGACCCTCTTGGCGATCTCACCGCCGACGGTCCTGCGGGCGACGCGCAAATCGTACTCCGACTGCAAGTTCAGCCAAATCTCCGGCGTCACGCCGAAGTAGATTCCCAGGCGGAGTGCGGTGTCAGCGGTAATGGCGCGGGTCCCGTGTACAATGCCGTGAATCCGGTTCGGCGGAACATGAAGATCACGCGAGAGGCCGTTGATGCTGATGCCGAGCGGCTTCATAAATTCTTCGGTCAGAATCTCGCCCGGATGAATTGGATCGAACTGTTTTGTTCTCTTGGCCATAGGTTCCTCAGTGATAGTCCACGATCTCAACGTCATGCGCCTCGCTTTGACGCCAGACGAAGCAAATCCTCCACTGATCATTAATCCGAATGCTTTGTTGACCAGTTCTATCTCCCTTGAGCGCCTCCAGGCGGTTGCCCGGTGGAACGCGAAGCTCCTCCAGCCTCTCGGCGGCGTGAAGGTAGAGCAGTTTGCGCCGACCCACGCGTTCGATCGCCTGAAACCTGGGTACGTTCCGGTCTTGGAACAGCGCTTCGGTGTCGCGGCATCGAAATGATCGGATCAAGAACCAGTGTATTACGTGGAAGGTATTCCGTCAATCGGAATGCCCGGAGGCGCGAACCTGCAACGATCCTACACCGACGCCGCATCCTCTTCCGGGCCGAGCCCGAACTCGCTGCGCAGCCAGGCGCGGGCGAACATCCATTCGCGTTTGACCGTACGCGGGGAAACCTTCAGCACCTCGGCGCTCTCCTCCACCGACAGGCCGCCGAAGAAACGCAGTTCTATAACCTTGCTAGCCCGTTCATCGGTCAGCGCCAGGCGCGTCAGCGCCGCATCCAATTCCACAATCTGGTTGCTGCGGCCAGGCGTGAAGACGATGCCTTCGTTCAGCGGCAAAATGTCGATGCCGCCGCCGCGCTTTCCGGCGATGTGCTTGCGCGCGTGATCCACCAGAATGCGCCGCATCACGCGCGAAGCGACGGCGTAGAAATGCGCGCGATCCTGCCAGTTAGCGGTCTTGAGCTTGACGAGCTTCAGGTAGGCTTCGTTCACCAGCGCCGTCGTTTGCAGCGTGTGGTCGCCCTTCTCTCGGCGCATGTAGCGCGCGGCGATTACTCGCAGTTCATCGTGCACGGCTTCGATGAGCTGCGTCTGCGCGTCTTCATCGCCCGCTTGGAACCGGTGCAATAGCTCGGTAATGTCTTCGGGCTGGTCCATGCTTGGCGTTCAGTATAACTCTCCGTTCCGTTCTATTTTCGCGGGCGCCGGTAGAGCGTGTCGTAACCCGGGAAGAGCGCGCCGATCCCGGCGCCGATTAGTCCGTAAGCGACAACGGCGCCAACGATGATCGACGTACCCAAGTCCCCGTCGTCACTTAGCACACCGAGGAGGACACCCATGGCAACCGCGCCGGTGGCGGCGCCGATACCGGCGTTGCGCCAGCGTTTAGCGCCTTTGCGGACGCTGACCTTTTTGATTTGGTCCTTGGTAAATGTCTGGTCGCCGTTGTGCAGGCGGATCACGATGCTGGCGTCCGTTGTCGAGATGAAGCCGCCGCTGTTTAAGCGCCCGTCGAGCATGTGGACATGGGTTGTCTGGCCGGGGTAGATCCCACGGAGCAGGGGCCAATTGTCGGCCTGAGCCAGGAGTGTCGCGGCGGCCAAGGTGAGTATCGACAGGGTACGCATTGGAAAGAATCCTTTCGTCGGAGTATAGTCAACTCACGGTCATTCAATGAAAACATATTTGAAATCCGCCACCCTGCTTGGGGCTATGCTGCTGCCCGCGTTTGGCGCGGAGGAGCGAGAACTAAAGGACGCCGCGGGGAAGACGATCATCCGCTACGTGGCCGAGACGCCGGAGGCGATGCCGTCAACCGGGACGCTCGGGCTGTTCCTATGCTTCGCCGAGCATGACCGGCCAACCGGGGACGAGATCCTTCCGGTGCGGGAGGCGCTGAAGCGCCATGGGCTGTTGGACCGATACGTCATCATCGCGGGGCATCCGCAAGACCGGAAGTTTGGGGCGGCGGATTATGAGCCGATTCAAAAGTTGATCGCCTGGGCGCTGCGGACGTATCCCATCAACCCGCGCCGCGTTTATATGTACGGCAAAGGCGAGGGCGGCAAGATCTCCGGCGAGTTTGCGATGGCGCATCCGGAACTGATTACGGCGGCGATTTCCTATAGCTGGGGCTGGTTCAAGATGCCATCGGAGACTGGTGCGGCGCTGGATCCGGAGAAGGCGCCGCAGTTCTACATGGTGCTGGGACGGCGGGATTTGGCGCACCATCTAACGAACGTACGGGATGCTTACAGCCGGGTACAGGCGAAGGGCTACCGGGTGATTTACCGCGAGTTCGACGACCTGGGGGCGCGAACGTATCATCCACCGAGCAACGATGAAGCCATCTTGTGGGCGGCGGGGTTGCGGAACCGGACATTGCCGTTGTCCCAAGCGGAGCGGGCCTTGGTTTTGAAGGGTAATCCGCGCGACTTGGCCACCGTTGGTGGCGCGGAGGCGGTGGAGAAGTTGTTCTCCGCTAAAGACGCGGCGGTGCGGGCGGCGGCCGCGCGGATTTGCGCGGAGGTCAATTTAGGCGAAGCGACGATGGTTTTGCTGGAACGGCTGGCTTCCGACCCGTCGCCGTTAGTGCGGCGCGAGGCGATTCGGGCTTTGGCTGTGAACGCGAACTGGCGGTCGGCGGTTGCGCAGAAGGCGCTGATTGCGTTGGCGGAGAACGCGGACGACCCGATGGATAGAGTGAGCGCCGTGGATGGTTTGGTTTACGCGGCCCGGTTCCAGGTGCGCGGCGTGCGGCAGGATCCGGCGCTGTTCCGCGCGCTGGTGGGGCTGCTTGAAAGCACGCGGGAGGAGTTGCGGACGATGGCCGCAAACGCGTTGGCGCCGATACGCGATGGCGAGTTTCGGGGCGATATAGGGAGGCCGGAGCGGAAGGCGCCGGAGGGCGGATGGGCGGCGTGGCTCGACGCGATTACGGCGAAGGCGGCTGGCTATGGTCATGGCTATGCAGGGTGCGCGACGGCTACGGGCGAGGCGGCGGAGTTGTACTGTAAAGGCGGGCCGTTGCTGGCGACGCGGCCGGCTGACGGCTTCGCCTCAACGCTGCGGGCGGCCGAGTTGGGGCATGTTCCGGCGCAGGCTTCGTTGGGGATGTTGTACGCGGTGGGCAAGGGCGTGGCGCAGAATTTCCCGGAGGCGGCCAAGTGGTGGGTGAAGGCGGCGGAAGGCGGGCACGGGTTGGCGGCAACCAACGCTTCGATGCTTTTCAAGGGCGGCGCGGGAGTGCGGGGCGACGCGGAGACGTTGGTAAAATTGAATCGGCTGGCGGCGGAGTATGCGCTCGCCGGGGCGCCATAGCGGTATTGTATTGCTCATGCGCACTCTACTTTTTTGCCTGGTAGCGATTGGTTCCGTTTTTGGTCAGCCCAACTTTTTTCCGACGCCTCGTTTTCCGGAGGCGCTTCGCGAGTATCTGGCGTTGACTGAAGCGCAGATAAGCAAGATTTCCGAGCAGAACGGCGCGTTTGCGCAATGGAGCGCGGGGCGGTGGCAACGGATGTTCGAAGTCCAGATCGAGATTGCCGGCGAGACGGCTCGCGAGCCGCTGGATCCCGGTGCGCTGGGCGTGCGGTACGCCGAGGTTGAAGCGATCCGGCGCGAAATCGTGGAGCGGGAACGCAAAACGCTTGCCGAGAATGTAGCCGTGTTGACGCCGGCGCAGGCGCTTAAGCTAAAAGCGTTGGAGGAGGCCTTGAAACTGGTTTCCACTGGCAGCGAAGCTCAGTTTATGGGCCTATTGCCGAATTCCTGCTCATCTTCTCTTGCCCAGCCGTCCATCCCCACCGCCGTGATCCGCGATCCCATTCCCGGATTTAGTTTTGCTTCCTTGTGTACGGCGCGAGTTGGTTTTTTCGGTTTTTCCTCAGCGCCGAACGTAAATGGATCGGTTGCGGAGGCGGCGGTTTCCGGGCGCTGAAGACCTTTGCGCGGCCGAAGGAGTAAACTAAAGACTCCCGGGATGAGTTGGTATTACGCAGTGAACGGGCGGCAGGCGGGACCGGTTGAGGACGCCGAGCTGCAACGGCTGGCTATGGCGGGCGCGGTCACCGCGTCGACGCTCGTCTGGCGCGCGGGTATGGATGCGTGGGCGGCGCTTGGAACGCTGGCTGCGCCCGCGCCGATAGCGACGGAGGCGTGTGTGTTGTGCAGACAGGGCTTCGCGGCGGAGCAACTGATTTCGCTGGCCGGGGGGCGGGTCTGCGCGGGTTGCAAGCCGGTCGTGTTGCAGCGCATTCGGGAAGGGCTGGCGCCCTTGGCGGCGGCCAAGCGGTACGCGGGATTCTGGATTCGGCTGGTGGCGCGACTGATTGACAACACCATCACCTCCATCGCCGGGTACGTATTCCAGATTCCGCTGCTGATTATCATCGCCCGGATGGATAAGAGGACTGCGCCGGACATGCCCTTGGTGCTGGGCATGGCGGCGTTGGGGGTCGCGTTGAGCCTGGCGGCGGCGGCCTACTATGAAGCGTGGTTTTTGGTGAAAAAGGGGGCGACTCCAGGGAAGATGATTCTGGGGTTGAAAGTCGTCCGCGCACGGGGTGGCGCCTTTACCTGGGCCATGGGCGCCGGCCGGTATTTCTCATATGTGTTGAGCGGGTTCTTGCTCTATATCGGCTACATGATGGCCGGTTGGGATGAAGAGAAACGGGCGCTGCACGACCGCATTTGCGATACGCGCGTCGTCGTGTCCGGGAGCTGACGATGGGCTACGTCGTGTGCGGGGGTTGCGCCGCGCGGATTCCGCCGGCGAACTGGAACCAGGACTATCCGGCGCCGTGCCCGATGTGCTCGCGGGACGTGGCGGTAACGGTGTTCCCGGTGGCGCTGCGGCCGCCGAAGGCCGCGCTGCCGGAGCGCGTGGTGACGGACGGGGAGGCGAGCTGCTACAACCACGCCGCGAATCGGGCCCTGGCCGCCTGTGACGCTTGCGGCCGCTTTCTTTGTGCGTTGTGCGATATCGACACGGCGCGCGGGCACATCTGCCCGGCCTGTTTTGAGCGCAACGAATCGGCGGCGCTGCATGAGCGGGTGAACTATGATTCGATTGCGCTGGCGCTCGTGACGCTGCCGATGCTACTCTGCTGGCTGCCGGTTGTGACGACGCCGGCGGCGCTCTTCTTCGCCTTCCGGTTCTGGCGCGCGCCGTCGCCGGTGTTTCCGCGAAGCCGCTGGCGGTTGTGGCTGACGGTGATCGTCGCGGCGTTGCAGATCGGGCTTGTCGGCTGGTTTATCGTGTTCTTGTCGCGCGGCGGCGGAGGACTGCCGAGAGAATGACCCGGCGGTTACTGCTTCCGCGCGAATGGGGTCCGTTGCGCTACGCGGAGTTGTGGCACGATGACGACGCTCTGCTCTACGTTCACTCTTCGCGCTTCTCGGACCGCTACGCGCACTATCGCTTCCGCGACATACAGGCGTTGGTGCTGACGGAGTTCCCGCTTTGGAATGGATGGCGGGCGACGTGGCTCGGCGTGTCGTTCTTCTTCACGGTGGTGCTGCTGTTGGCGCCGCGGGGCTGGTGGAAGTTGTGGGCGCTGTCGCCGGGCGTGATCCTGTTATGGGCGCTCTTGTATCTGCTGCGCGGGCCGCGCTGCCGGCTGGTGCTGCACACGGCCGTGAGTACCATCACGCTGGAAGCGGTTCGGACAATGGCGCAGGCGCGCCGGGTGCTGCCGGAACTGCGGCGATTGACCGAAGGCGTGCAGGGGCGGCTGGCGCCGGATGGGCTGACGGTGCTGTCGATGCCGCCAGTCGTGGAGCCATTGGCGGCGGCGCACAACACGCCGTTGCTATTGCATGTGTTCTTCGGCTTGCTGGCGCTGCATGCGCTGGTATTGGCGGGATTCTATTTTGCCGGCAAGATGGAGGATGGGTTGGCGCTTTCGGGCTCGATGCTGGTGGCGGAAATCCTGATGAGCGTAATGGCGGCGCTGCGGTGGCGCGTGGCGGGCCCGGCGGTGACAGTGGTTAGCGCGTTGGTCTTGATCCTGGCGGTCGCGGATGGGGGTGTGTTGCTCTACTCGGCCACGAAGTCGTTAGGCGGATTTTTTGAGGCGATCAACAATAGGCGCGCTGTGGGTCCGGCCGACATAGAGTTCCTTTGGCTGAAAGAGCAAACAGTAGGACGGGCGGCGTGGCACGCCGTGGCGGGACTGTTGGGCTGGGTGCTGTTGTTAACGACGCGCGGGAGCCGGACGTGAACGCCACGCTGGCGGGGCGGCGCTGTTTGAGCCAGGCGCGCGGTGAGGCTGTGAGCCGGTGTCCGGAGTGCCCACAATGCCCGTCGGCGCGCCAACCGGGCGTGAGTACGGCACTGGTGTGGCAGCGCTGCTGGAGCCAGCCGCGGCGCGAGGCTTGGTGCCGGTGCCGGAAGCGCCAGTCGGCGCGCAGGCCGGGCGCGCTGGCGCGGCGGCGCTGTTGGAACCCCGCGCGGCGTGAGGCCGTGAGCCGGTGTCTGGGGTGCCTGTCGACCGGGACGGCGGCGACGCCTGGGGGCTGGGCGTGAACGACGCATTGTCGCGGCAGCGCTGCTGGACGCACGGCCAGCGCGAGGCCGTCAGCCGCTGCCCCGAGTGCCGCCGATTCTATTGCCGGGAGTGCGTGACGGAGCATGACGGGCGGTTGCTGTGCGTGCAGTGCCTTTCGGCGAGGATGGCTTTGCGGACGGGACGAATGGGGACGCGCTGGCTGATGTGGACGGCGGCGGCGCTGTTGGGATTGCTGCTATCGTTCGTTGTGTTCTATACGACGGGATATGTACTGCAGCAGTTGCCGCCGGCGTGGTCTCGCGGGGTGGACGAGGAATGAAGCCGGGGGGCGTGTGGGTGCTGGAGGAGGCGACGGGGCTGCTGCGGGGGCTGCCGGCACGGAGTTGGGTGGTGTGGCTGGCCGGTACTCTGCCCTTCACCTGGGTACTGATCGACTTTCTGATGGAGATGAGCCGCAGTGCGTTCTCCGAAGAACGGATTGTGGGGAAGAGCCTGGCGCTGGCGCTGCTGTTCGCGGCGAAGCATGTGGCGCAGGGGCTGTTCAGCTACGATTGCCTGCAGGTGTTGCGCGGGGATCGAGTGACGACGCCGCCAATGGCGGCGGTGGCGCGGCTGGCATTGGTGCAGACGGCGTGGCAGCCATTGCGAATGCCGGCGCTGGCGGTGGCGGGCATTGCGGTCATTCCATTTCCGTGGGCGGCGGCGTTTCTGCGAAACGTGGGGCTAGCGGCGGTGGAGCGGGAGCGTGGCTTTGTAAAAGAGGCGTTGCGGTTGGGGCTGGGCGACACGCGGGCGCATAGCGTGGCGCTGTTGATCTTGTCCCTCTGCTGGCTGCTGTTGTTCGCGAATCTGCTGGCACTATGGTTCGTGGTTCCGATGCTGTTGAAATCGTTTTTTGGCTTGGAAACGGATTTCACGCGACTGGCGGGGCGGACGCTGAATGCGACGACGTTTGTGGTGACGGCGATCCTGACGTTCGCGTCGCTGGAGCCGGTTTCGGGAGCGCTGGCGGCGGTTCGTGCGTTCTACGCGCAGGCCCGGAGCGGAGGGGAGGACCTTCGCGGCGCGCTGCGACGGCTGACGGCGGGCGTGTTGGCGGGTGTGTTGCTGGCGGGCGCAGTGGCGCCGTTAGCGGCGCAGGAGAAGCCGATCGATATTGTTGCGCTGGACCAGCGCATCGATGATGTTCTGCGCGACCCGGAGTTCGCCTGGAAGATTCCGAAGGCGGAAGGGGAGAAGGACGACACATCGTGGCTGAGGGATATGTTTACGGGCATCGGGCGTTGGACAAAGTGGATCCATGACTTCTATAAACGGCTGTTCCCCGACAACCCGCCAAGCGGTCCGCCGGGCGATGCGAGGTGGAGCGTGGATGCGCGGCTGCTGCGTTGGGCGATGATCGGGGCGGCGCTGTTGGCGGTTGGGTGCGTCGTGATGATTCTGCTTTCGCGCCGTAAGGAAATCAGGAAGAAGATTGAGCCGGCGGGGGCCGCGCCGGCTGTAAACCTGGCGGACGAACAGGTTTCGGCGGAGCAGCTTGTGGAGGATGAGTGGCTGCGGATGGCCGATGCCTGCGCGGCGGAGGGCGACTTCCGGCTGGCGATGCGCGCCGTGCATTTGGCGGGGTTGCGGTACTTGGGAGAAAAGGGCTGGGTGACGCTGCAACCGGCAAAGACGGGCCTGGAATACGGCCGGGAGTTAGCGCGGCGGCTGCGGGACGTGCCGGCGGCGGTGGAGGGTTACGGCAGCGGGCTGCGGCAGTATGAGGTGGTCTGGTACGGGTTTGGCGCGGCGGGCGCGGAGAGCTATCGGGCGCTGCGAACGATGTGGGAGGCGATGCGCCGGTATGCGTAAGTTGGCTCCATTCCTGATGATCGGAGCGTTTTTGGCGCTGCTTGTTCCGCGCATGTTGCAGTCGATCGCGCAGGGGGATGTGTACCCGGAGTGGTCAACGCTGCGGGCGGATCCGTTGGGGACGAAGGCGCTGTTTCTGGCGTTGCAGCGGACTGGCGGGTCGCAGGTGGAACGCAACTACGAACCGTGGCGGGATAGCGTTCCGAGGCGGGCGCAGTATGTGTTGATGGGCGTGTCGCCGCCAGTTTTGCAAGATTCTAAACAGATGGAAAAGCTGCTCTCCGCGGGCGGGATGGCGCTATTGGCGCTCCGCCCGGCATCGTCAAAATCGGCGTTGCGAACGGAAAAACTGGGGTTTGTGCAGGTGACGAGAACAGAAGTGGCATTGAAGTCGGACGAGTGGACGTGCTTGCTTGGGAATCGGGAGCACTGCAAGCTGGCGGCGAAGGGGCGGTTGTGGCTGCTGGCGGATGGCTCGCCGCTGCGGAACGGCGAGTTGCACGATAAGCGCCAGACCGAATTGGTGGCGCGGCTGTTCGCGAATGGCTTGCCGTTGATTTTCGACGAATCGCACTTGGGCGTGAGCGAGACGGGCGGCGTGGGCGTGTTGTTGAAGCGGTATAGATTGTTCCCGGCGATCGGGCTGCTGCTGGCGGTGGCGCTCTTGTTCGTGTGGCGGAGTTCGGTGTCGTTGCTGCCCGAACGGGAGCCGGTTTCGGCGGCGATGGCCCCGCAGCCGGCTGCGTCGCTGCGCACGCTGTTGGCCCAGCGGGTGCCACGGGCGAAGCTACTGGAGACCCTGGCGGCGGAATGGAGACGCGCGCTGCCGTTGCTGCCGGTCTGGCATCGGGGACGAGCGGCGGAGATGGACGCGGCGTTGGAACGGGCGCGGGGCTTGAAAGACTTGCGGCAAGGGTATGCGGAGTTGCGGGCGGCGGTACACCCGCGAAAGGGAGCGGCATGACATTGGAACAGATGCAGCAGGCGCTGGCGGTGGTGCGCGCGGAGATTCACCAGGTGGTGATTGGCCAGGAATTGGCGGTGGAGCACGCGTTGATCGCCATACTTTGCGGGCAGCACGCACTGCTCGAAGGCGTGCCTGGCGTGGCGAAAACGCTGCTGGCGCGGACGCTCGCGGTGGTGATGGGGGGAAGTTTCCAGCGCATCCAATTTACGCCCGATCTGATGCCCGCCGATATTACGGGCACGAGCATTTTCAACCTGCAAAAGAACGAATTCACGTTCGCGCCGGGGCCGATTTTCGCCGATTACGTTTTGGCGGATGAGATCAACCGCGCGCCGGCGAAGACGCAGTCGGCGCTGCTGGAAGCGATGCAGGAGCGGCAGGTGACGATGGACCGGCAGACGTACCGGCTGCCGGCGGGATTCACGGTGTTTGCGACGCAAAACCCGATTGAGTTTGAAGGCACCTACCCGCTGGCGGAGGCGCAGAAGGACCGGTTTATGTTGAAGATCCGGATGCCGCTGCCGGACAGGGAAACCGAACTCGAGTTGGCGCACCGGATGCTGTCGGGCGACGCGCCGGAGGCGCGGTTGGCGAGCGGTTCGGTGCGGGCGCTACTTTCGGGCGAATGGCTTGGCGCGCTGCGCGGGGTGTTGGACCAGGTGCGGATGCGCGAGGAGCTGGTGGGCTATGTGCTGGACGTGGTGAGGCGGACGCGTCAGGAAGAGAGCGTGTTGGTTGGCGCGGGGCCGCGAGCGACACAGGCGCTGCTGGGTGCGTCGCGGGCGAATGCCGCGCTGGCGCTGCGCGACTTTGTGACCCCGGACGATGTGAAGGCCATGGCGCCGGCGGTGTTAGAGCATCGGCTGATTTTGCGGCCGGAATTTGAAGTGGAAGGTCTATCCGTGGAAGAAGCGGTGAAGAAGATATTGGCGAGCGTACCGGTTCCGGCATGATTCGGCCGGCGCCAGCGCTGGTTTGGCTCGTGGGGCCTGTGTGGGCGCCACTGGGAATCGCGGTGGCGGTCTGGCCGGAGGCGCATCCGCTACTTTGGCTATCCTTGGTGCTATTGGCGGTGGTGTGCGCGGTGGATGTGTGGTTTGGTCGTTCGAGGCTCGGCGGAATGGCGGCGTTTAGCGAAGACGACGGGCAGATGGCGCAAGGGCGGGAGGGGGCGTTGACAGCCCGCTTGCGGAAACCGGCGGCGCTGGCAGGAAGCGGAATGGCGGGGTTGGCCTTGCCGCCATCGTTTACCTGCGAGGCGGAAGGGGTGCCGCTGGCGCTTGAGTCCGGGCGAACGGAGTATGCATTGACTTGGCGGATGACGCCGCGGGAACGGGGGCGGTACCGGTTGGAGTTTTTGTACGTTTCGCTGCGGTCTCCGTTGGGATTGTGGGAATGCGGGCGGGCGCTGGCGCTGGGCGTGGAGGTGAAAGTGTTTCCCGATGCGGGGAAGTACGGGAGCTTGCTGGCGCGGGTGCGGGGGCAGATGGGGGCGCGGATGATGCGGCAGGTGGGCAAGGGGCGCGAGTTTGAAAAGCTGCGCGAGTACACGGCGGGCGATGGGTTCGACGAGATTCACTGGAAGGCGACAGCGCGGCGGGGGACGCCGGTCACGAAGGTTTATCAGACGGAGCGGATGCAGGAAATCTACGCCGTGGTGGATGTGAGCCGGCTGATGGCGCGGCGGTTCGGGGATCACTCGGCGCTGGATGAATACTTGCGGGTGGCGCTGTTGCTGGGGACGGCGGCGGAGCGGCGCGGGGACCGGTTTGGAGTGATTCTGTTTCACCGGGAGGTGTCGCGATTCCTGCGGGCGCGGAACGGGAAGGCGCACTACGCGGCGTGCCGGCAAGCGATGTTCGACGCGCAGCCGGAACCGGTGCCGGCGGACTTTTTCGAACTGGCGTCGTTCCTGCGGACGCGGGTGCCGAAGCGATCGCTGCTGTTTCTGTTGACGGCGCTGGATGAGCCATCGGCGGCGTTGAGCCTGGATAAAGCCGCAACGCTGTTAGGACGACGGCATTTGCCGTACGTGGTAATGCTGCAGCCGGGCGCCGTGGCACCGGTATTAGCGGGGGCGGACGAGGATTTGTATGCCGGGCTGGCGGGACATTTGCAATGGCGGGCGCTGCGGGAATTGGAGATGTCGCTGCGGACGCACGGGGTGCGGTTCCACCTGGTGGAGACGGGGGCGCTGGCGGCGAAAGTGTTGGGGCTTTACGACGAAGTGAAACAGAGGCAACTGCTGTGATTCTGGATATGCATCGGTTTCTGGAGGGGGCGCGGCCCGTTTGGCGGGAGTTGGAGCGGGCGTTGGACGATCTGGAAAACGACCCCGATCCACAGTGGGATTTGGCGCGGACGGAGGCGTTTTACCGGCTGTATCAGCAAACGTCGGCGCATTTGGCTGAAGTGCGGCACCTGACCGCGGAGCGGGAATTGCGGGGGTATTTGGAACAGCTTGTGGCGCGGAGTTACGCGCGGATATATGTGCGGAGGGCGGAGCGGAGCCGTTGGCGGTGGTGGCAGTGGTTTACGGCGGCGTTTCCGGCGGCGGTGCGGCGGCACGGAATGGCGCTGGGTTTAAGCGCCGGGATGATGCTGTTGGGGACCATGTTCGGCGTGGCGGCGCTGCGGATCGACCCGTCGGCGAAGGCGGCGCTGTTGCCGTTCGGACACGGACAAACGACGCCGACGGAGCGCGTAAAGCGGGAGATGGCCGACCAGGGCAAGCGGATTTCGCAAGCGCGGGGGAGGTTTTCGGCCGAACTGATGACGCACAATACGCGGGTGGCGTTTTTCACGCTAGGGCTGGGGATGACGTTTGGATTGGGGACGATTGCGCTGCTGTTCTACAACGGCGTGATTCTGGGCGCGGTGTCGTTGGACTACGTCGCCGATGGGCAATTGGTGTTTTTGCTGGGGTGGATATTACCGCACGGATCGGTGGAGATTCCGGCGATTCTGCTGGCGGGCCAGGCGGGGCTGGTGTTAGGACATGCGCTGATCGGGTGGGGCGACCGATTGCCGCGCCGGCTGCGGTTGCGGGCGGTATTGCCGGATTTGGTGACGATGGCGGGCGGGGTGGCGGCGCTGCTGGCGTGGGCGGGGATTATCGAGTCGTTCTTCTCGCAGTATCACGAGCCCGTGATTCCGTATGCGCTGAAGATTGGCTTCGGCGTGGTTCAACTGGGCGCATTGACGTTGTTCCTGTTGCGGGGCGGGGCGAATGAAAGCTCTTTATAACGAAGCGCAGTTGGAGTTGCGGACGCCGGAAGGAATGGAGTTCTCCCTGCCGCTGGCGGGACCGGTGTCGCGGCTATTGGCGCTGTCGATCGACTTGGCGGTGGTGATTGTGCTGGGGACGATGGTACAGAAATTGACGGGCGTGGCGGCGGCGTTCAGCGCGGACGCGGCGCAGGGTTTGGCGACGTTACTGTACTTTGCGGTGTCGCTACTTTACAGCATTCTGGCCGAGTGGTTGTGGCAGGGACAGACCGTCGGCAAGCGGCTGCTGGGCATTCGAGTGATGGACCGGGACGGGCTGCCGATTCATGTGTCGCAGATCGTGGTGCGGAACCTGCTGCGGCCAGTGGATATGCTGCCGGCGTTTTACTTGTTGGGCGGGCTGGTGGCGTTGGGGTCACAGTACGGACAGCGAATCGGGGACTTAGCGGCAAATACGGTAGTTGTGCGATCCCGGCAGTTAGGGCGGCCGGATTGGCAGAAGTTACTGGCGGGTAAGTTCAACTCGATGTTGGAACATCCGCATTTGGCGGCGCGGCTGCGGCAGCGGGCGGCGCCGGAGTTAGCGGGCGTGGCGCTGGATGCGTTGGTCAGACGGGACCAGTTAGACGATGACGCGCGGGTGGAGCTATTTCGAGAGTTAGCGGGGAGGTTGCGTCAGTTAGTCGAGTTTCCGGCGGCGGCGGTTGAGGGATTGTCCGATGAGCAGTATGTGCGGAACGCGGTGGAGATATTGTATCGGAGCAGGTGAGGGGCGTGGGTTGATTGACGGGTATTTGGGTTCATGGTGGGTTGATCGTGGGTGCCTGGTGGGTTGATCAGTTTTTGTAAGTCATTCGTTTTCAACAACTCTTGGGTTGAACCTGTCGTAGGACGATTTTCGCGCGGTTCCCGGCCCCAGTGTGTCCCGCTTGTCGTTATCGCCCCGGTGCGTGGACACACTTATGCTGAGGACTGGTATATTCAATTTTCAAAGAGCGGTTGCGGACCCTTCCGCGATAGCTTTTCGGCTAAGACGGCGGGCCGCGGAAATACAAGGGGGAGCTATCCGCCAACGCGGATAGCTCCCCTCAATTTCACTGTAGCACCCGCGTCAAGCGTTTTTGGAGTTTTTCGGAGCGGCTGACAAGTAAGTGATTTGTTTTCAGCGAAAGATATATTTCGATCTAACGTGACTGGTTACCGGTAAATCTCAAGGCGGGTGCAAATTTCTTCCAAACGGTTTCTTTTGTTAGACTTCGGCCGTCAACTGAGCAGACTCAGCGGTTGGCCCATCCGATTAGCGCCAGTACAAATTGGGAGACCCCCCGGCTTTGCCGGGGGGGGCGTAGAAGTTTGACATTTCCGGGAGTGTTTGGCCTCCGGAATTCTTTCGCTTGTTGCGGTTGATGCGGCCGCAGCGATCGTTCGGCTGCAGTACTCCATCTTGCCGTACTGTATGGGGAACGGGAACCATTGCGAATAGGCCCATTCGAGGGGCCAGCAATCGGGAAGCTAGCATAAAGTCGTTCAACGAGTTGCAGGCGGGATTGCGGGCGGCGGCGATTGTGTTCGAGTCGAGTCGCCGCGCTTGTCCCGGCCCGGGCGGGGCTCCAAGAGGCGACTTAACCGCGGTGCGACAATCGCTAGGGAGCGATTCCGGGTAAATCGGTTTGCAATTGGACTATAATTCCGCATGCCAATCAACTAATCCTTTAGAATCCGTTAGAATTGCACCGTGATTGGCGAACGCTGGGCGGTGGTGAAGTCGCTGTTCGAGAACGCCGCGGCGCTGCCGGCGGGGGCGCGGTTGCGGTGGCTGGAGGGGCAGTCCAGCGACGGAGAGGTGGTGGCGGAAGTTAAGCGGCTGCTTGAGCATTTAACGGCCGGAGAACGGTTCGACCAAGGATGGGCGGGGCGGGTGAAGGAGACGGCGCCGGCGGCGCCACGCCTGAAGACGGGGGATTTTTTGCTGGGCAGATTTACGATTGGAGGATTTTTGGGGCGGGGCGGAATGGGGGAGGTGTACCAGGCGCACGATCGGGAGTTGCGGGTGGAGGTCGCACTGAAAACGGTTCGACCGGAGTTGGCGGAGGACGCTCGCGTGGTGGAGCAGTTGCGGCGGGAGATCCACAATGCGCGAAAGATCCAGCACGAGAATGTATGCCGGACGTTCGATATTTATAAGCGCGAGGGAACGGAGGGCGGCAGTCCGCTGGCGTTCATTGCGATGGAGTTTCTGGAAGGGCGTACACTGGCGGAGGAGATAACGGAAGGTCCGCTGGATTGGCGGCGGGCGGCCATGATCGCCGAACAGGTTACGAGAGGGCTGCAAGCGATTCATGACGCGGGCATCATCCACCGGGATTTAAAGAGCGTCAACATCATGCTGGCCGGGCCACCGGCGGCGGAGCGCGCGGTGATCATGGATTTTGGACTTTCCAGAGCCACGCAGGCATCGGTGTGGGAAACGCTATCGCTGTTCGGGGAAAACGCGATAGTCGGCACGCCGGCGTATATGAGCCCGGAGCAACTACGGGGGGAAGCGGCGACGGCGGCGGCGGATATTCACGCGCTGGGAGCGGTGCTGTTCGAGATGGCTACGGGCGGGCTTCCGTTTCCCGGAAAAACGCCACTGGCGGCGGCGTTGCAGCGGTTGGAAAGCGAGGCTCCGCGGGTTGGAGAGCTACGGCGGGATGCGCCGCGAGCCTGGGAGGAGACGATTGAGGCGTGTTTGGCGAAAGATCCGAAGAATCGCCCCGGTAGCGCTCGCGAAGTATGGGAGGGATTGCAACGTCCATCGGGAGGGTTGGGCCGGCGCTGGTCGCGGCGGGCGATCGTGGTGGGGGGCGGGCTGGCGGCGGCGTGCGTTGGAGGCGGAGGGTATGTGTATCTCCGGCCGGCGGCGATTCCACGGGAAGCCGTCTCGCACGTGCAGCGGGGCGAGGAGTTGGCGCGAAAGCTGGACGAGGAGAACGCGCAGGCGGCGATCGCGGAGTTCCAGGCGGCGGTTGGGATCGCGGATAGATATCACGACGCATGGCTTGGGCTGGCCCGAGTGTACGCAACGGCGACGCACTATTCCTTCATTGAACCGGCGATTGCGCGGGCGAAAGCGGAGGAGGCGGCCACGCGGGCGTTGTCAATCCGCGGGGATTCGGCGGAGGCGCACGGGATCCGGGCATTCGTTTTGTCGACGAATTTCGACCGGTGGCGGCAGGCGGAACCGATGCTGACGAGGGCGATTGCCCTGGACCCGAACAGCAGCCAACTGCGGTGTTGGTACGCGGTATACCTGGGTAGGCTGGGCCGGCATGACGAGGCCGTGGCGGAGGCACGGAAGGCGGTGGAACTGCGGTCGGGGGACTATGAATCGAACCAGCAACTGGCGGTGGAGCTAATGCGCGCGGGCCGGGCAGCCGAGGGCCTGGCGCAGGCGAAGGAACTGGTTCGGCTGCGTTCGACGGAACCCGAACCGTACGTTACGTTGGCGCGGGCGGCTGAGTGGGCAGGGGAGTATATAACGGCGGAGGCGGCGCTGGGGGACGCGGAGAAGTATTCCCGCAGCGAGAGGAATCGATATACGGCGCTGGCGCACCGGGCGACGCTGCTGGCGGCGCAAGGGAAGCGAGGAGAGGCGGAAAAGATGGCGGAGCGGGTGCGGGCTTATTGGCTGGCCAAGCCGTTCGAAAGCAACCTGCTGCTGAATATATACGGGAAACTGGGCGACGCCGAGAAGGCGGCGGAGGTGCTGGCGGCCGGGTACAAGCGGGGGGACACGACGGTGCTGGCGGCGTACTCCAATCCTTATCTACGGGCGTTTCGAGACGATGCGCGGATGCGCGCGATTTTTCAAAAGCTTCGATTTTTCGAGTGATGGTCAGAGGGGCGGCTCGAAAGGATTCAGGCGGGATTCTTCAGTTGGTTCGGCAAGCCAGCCGAGGGCGACGGGTACGTCGTAGAGGCGGCCAGGGCCGAGGCGGCGGCGGTGGGTGCGGAGACGCGGCACGATAGCGCGGGCGACGGGCACGCCGAGGGCGGGACGCGTAAGATCGATGGCAAAGGCTTCGAGGCCGATGTTTTTGAGCCGGTCGAGAATGAAGGTGAGTTGGCCATGTTCCGGCGGTTGGGCGTGGCGGATTTTGTCAACGCAGCGCGCGGGGTTCAGAAACGGGAACTCGTTTAAAGAGGCGTTAGCCAGCCATTGGGTTCGGGACGGGGCGGTGGTTCCACGCTGATCCCAGAACCAGAATTGCAGTAACTCACCGATGGCGCGGCGGGCGGCGGAGGCGGGGTCTGGGTCGGCGGCGGCGCCGAGGTAGATGGAACGGCCATCCGCGCCGGCGCTGGTGGCGGCGAGGACGGGAATTCCTATGTCGTTGGTAAGATCAACGAGGTGGAGAGTTCGGGCGGCGGCGTGCATGGTGGCCAGCGCGGCACGGGAGGCGGGATCGGCGAGGGCGGCTGGATCGATTGCCGGCTTGGGGATTTGGTTGTACCACCAGATGGCGAGGGCATCGCGTTCGATGAGTTCGAGGAGAGCGTGGCGGATGGCCTGTTCGAGAGAATAGCCGGCGGCGCAGCCATTGGAGTCGGCCTCATAGTAAATGGGATCCTTAGAGCCACGGAAGTTCATATAAGCGGCGGCCGCGGGGACGAGGACTTCCGTCCTAGCCATGAGCGATACGGCCTTTGCGCAGGAAACGACTGTGTCCGGGGCAAGCCGCCGCCAATGGGAAAACTCATTGACGTACTGGCCGGCACTGACTTGCGACAGATCGTCAATCGGAAACGGAGTGCCGGCAATTGCACATGGCGCGAGTAACTCCGATCCGTTGAAAATGAGGCTGTGGCGCTCGGCGGCTTCGAGCATGAGGATGTTTATTGCGTCGGACCGCGTACGGCCGCGGCCGGAGGCGGAGAGCGGAGGGATGAGTCCGAGGCGAGGATCGTTCGGGAACGGGGCATAGATATTGGCGACGGCGAGATGCATGACCGGCGACTGGGAGACGGCCATGTGAATGGTTTCGGCGAGGCCCGTTATTGGACTGGAGAAAGCTTGCAGCAATTCAGCGACGGGAGTTGGTTTGGCGGAGGCACACGAGGGGCAGGCGGAGTTGGGAATTAGACGGATGCGGCCGACCGATAGGGAAACGGGATCGAAGGTGAGGATCGATTCGTGTAGATCGAGAAGGTCTCCGTCGTTGTTGAAACGCTCGATGAGCGAGTGCAGGAGACCCTGGCAGACGGTGCGGGAGGCTTGCGTGGCGGGGGCCGGGTTGTCGGGAGGGAACGTGCCGCCGGTCCAATTGGTGAGGGATGCCTGGCGCCATCGGCGGATGCGAAGCCAATTGGCGAGGCAGACCCAGCAGATGGGTTGGCCGGGGGTGAGGAGGGGGCCGATGAGATGAAGTTTGCCAAGAGGACGGACGAGGAGAGTGGGGAGGCTGGAGTGAATGGAGGCGCCGACTTCGGGGCGGAGATAGTCGTCGGTGCAGAGGATTTGCAGGTTGGGGTTACCGCCGGCGTTTTCGCAGTCGAGCGCGGAGGGGGGAACGCCGATGTAGGCGACTTTGGCGCAGCCGCCGATAGACGGCGGAGTGGGCTGGACGGAGAGTATGCCTTTTTCAACTAGCGAGGCGGTGGCCGCGTTTGGGGTGGGGTTCCGGTGGCCGGACGATAGAGCTTTGAGGAGGGCGAGTTCGGCGGCATCGTTTATCAGGAACGACTCGCCGTCGAGGAGGGCGACGCAATGGGATTGGTCCGCGCTGAAAATTAGCTTGGCGGAGAGGACGTAGCCGTTTTTTATTGGGAGCAATGTCCTATTTTGGACTTAGATTTCGCCGGTAGTGGTAGGCTGATCGGGTGGCGAGGTTAGGCCCCGCCGACTCGCAGCTTATTACGACAGGAGAACAAAGCGAAATGGCACAAAAGATATTAGACGTTCTTACCGCCGAGGACTCGGAATTCAATTTCACATCGAGCGGATCCCAGAGCCCCGCATTAGGCGGTAGCCCTATTTTCCGGGTTCATCTTGATCGCGACAAGGACGATCCAACGTTCATGGAAGAGCTTGGCTTGGTCATCGCATCTCCAAGCACGCCGACGGAGTTTAGCCTTGACCATGACGATGGAAGTCCCTTCGAACAGTTTTTATCTCGCGAGACAATGGATAAGATAATATTCGCGCGGAAAGATGCGAGTGGCCAAATTTCCGAGCCGGCGCAGACCGTATGGGCGGCACAAGCAATTCTGGGCAACAAGAGCGATCCGGCACCATCGTGCGGGTGTAGCGTGGGAGCGTCGGCGATAAAGATCCACGAGTTGAGGGGACCACTGGACGTTCGGGAATATGACGGCGGTCAGTTGTTCCTGGCTGTGCCGGAGGGAGAGGCAAGCCCACTGAACACTACCCCGGGGTTTCCCGGTTTTCGATATGTTTTTAATAAGGTGCTGATAACACCGGCGGCGGATGCGCGCCGGCGGTTCGAAACCGGAGACACCAAATTCAGGGACGTGTTTCTGCCTCTACTTACGGAGGCGCGGCGCAGGGAGATCATACTGCGCCCTGTTATCTTCAACGATTGCCGCCGAGACAAAGAGACACGGATTCGAGAAAAGATTCGCAGACTCTGCGCCTGGTTGGAACAATCAACCGCCCGCAAGGGCAGCAGCTAGCCAGGCCTTGGCATGGATCCAATCGCGCTTAATCGTACGGGAGGACATTCCCATTAGAAGGGCGATTTCCTCCTCGGTAAGGCCCACGAAAAAGCGCAGTTCGACGATGCGGGCCTGCCGCTCGTCGAACTGCCGCAATTTTTCGAGAAGATCGTGAATCTCCAGAATGGTTTCGCAGTTTTCCGGGGACACAACGACACAGCTATCGAGAGACACGGGGATTTGCCCGCCGCCGCGTTTTCCCGCGCGGCGGGCGCGGGCGTAATCGACCAGCACCTGGCGCATGACATGGGCGGCGACAGCGAAGAAGTGGGAGCGATCCTTCCAATCGGCGTTTTTGTTGCCGGCCAGACGGATATAGACTTCGTGGACGAGCGCCGTGGCTTGTAGAGAGTGGCCTGGGCGCTCGCCCCGCATGGAGGCGCCGGCAATGCGCTTCAACTCTCCGTAAATCAATGGGATCAATTCATCCTGCGCCGAGCGGTCGCCGGCTGAGAGCCTGCGCAAGAGGTTGGTCACGCCGGGGTCCGCCATTGAACTATCGTAGTTTAACGCGCCACTGGGAGGCGGGCGTCGTTGTGCGGGCAGACGCCGCCGGAGTTTTCATCGATGCGGTTTCGGCCAGTTTCTTTCGGCCTGCCCGGGCGAAGGGGGGAGAAAGGTCATGAGCGTGAAGAATTCGACCGGGGCGCCATTACTCCTATGCGCGATTGATGAGACTCGCGACGTAGCCGCCGCCGAAGCCGTTATCGATATTAACCACGGAGACGTTGGAGGCGCAGCTATTGAGCATGCCGAGCAGAGCCGCCAGGCCGTTGAAGCTGGCGCCGTAGCCGATGCTGGTGGGGACGGCGACGACGGGGACGCTTACCAGGCCGCCGACGACGCTGGGGAGGGCACCCTCCATGCCGGCGCAGACGACGATGACCTTGGCTTGGGTGAGGCGCTCGCGGTTGCTCATCAGACGGTGAATACCGGCGACGCCGATGTCGTGAATCGATTCCACTTCGTTGCCCATTACTTCGGCGGTGATGCGGGCTTCCTCGGCGACCGGGATATCGCTGGTACCGGCGCAGACGATGGCGATGCGGCCGCGGCCGCGAATAGTCTTGTCGCGCCATAGGCGCATGGCGCCGGACTGGGGATGATATTCAATATCGGGAATGGCGTCAAGGACGAGTTTCGCGGCGTCCCCGGCGGTGCGCGTTATGAGGAGATTGCCGGTTCGTTCGGCGAGTTTGACGGCGATATCGCGAACGTGTTCGGGCGCTTTGCCGAGGCCGAAAACGACCTCGGGCATACCCTGGCGGAGAGCGCGGTGGTGGTCCACTTTAGCGAAGCCCAAGTCTTCAAAGGGCATGTGTTTCAGGCGTTCGAGGGCGCCATCGACATCGACGCCGCCGATGCGCACCTGTTCGAGCAACTCGCGAATCTTATCTGCGTCCATGTCGTTTTAGAAGTCCAGGCGATCGCCGAGTTTCAGACTGTGCCTGGCGGCAGTCAGGGCGTTGAGTTCGAGCACGTAGAGGGAGCGGCGCCGGCCGCCGTACTCCGGGCACTTGGAGGCGCTTTCGCTTTTACAAGGCTGGGCATTGGCGACGATTTCGGTGACGAGGCGATTTTGATCCATCCAGATAAGGTCGAGCGGAATGCGCACCTGATACATCCAGTATCTATACATGCCGGGTTCGCCGTGGACGAAAAGCATGCCGCGATCGGGCGGGAGAGAGTCGCGGAACATCATTCCGCGAGACATGTCGAACTTGGTGGTGACCACCTCCGCGCGGTAACGGGCGCCATCGGGCATACGAACTTCGCGGGTGTAAAGATCGTCGCGGGTAGCCGTTTTCTGCCGGTCGATACAACCGGGGAGGAGCGAGAGAACAAGTGGCACCCAATATGTTTGCGACCGCATCCGTTAAAATGGTAACTCAAGATGTTTTTTCAGCGCCTGCGCTTGACGCTCGACATGATCAAGTTCGAGCATTCGATTTTCGCCCTTCCGTTCGCCCTAACGGGAGCGCTGCTGGCGTGGCGGAACGCCGGATTTCCGATGGAAGGGGCGGCGTGGAAGCTGCTATGGATCGTGGCGGCGATGGTGGGCGCGCGTTCGGCCGGCATGGCGTTTAATCGGATACTGGACGCCGATATCGACGGACTGAACGCGCGGACAAAGATGCGGCATTTGCCGGCGGGGCTGCTGCCGGCGGGATTTGCGTGGGGATTTCTCTTTGCGATGGGCGGCGTATTGATTTTGGCCGCGGCGATGCTGGGGCCGCTGTGCCTGTATTTGTCGCCGCTGGCGCTGGCGATCGTGATGGGGTATAGCTACACGAAACGGTTTACATCGTGGTCGCATCTCGTGTTGGGATTCGCGCTGGGGATTGCGCCGGCGGCGGCTTGGATCGCGGTGGAGGGAGCGCTGGACCCGCGCATTCTTTGGCTGACGGCGGCGGTGACGTTCTGGACGGCCGGGTTCGACATCATTTATTCCTGCCAGGACTTTGAGTTCGACCGGGGCACGGGGCTGCACAGCGTTCCGAAGCGACTGGGCATCGCCGGGGCGCTGACCCTATCGAGGATCCTGCATATGGCGATGCTGATTTGCCTGGTGATGCTGTTGCAGAGTTTTTCGCTGGGGCCGCTGGGCGCGGTGGGAATTGGAATTGTGGCGCTGCTGCTGGTGTATGAGCACAGCCTGGTGAAAGCCGACGATTTGAGCCGGGTGAATGCGGCCTTTTTCACGGTGAACGGTTACGTCAGCGTGTTATTCTTCGTGTTTTGGGCCGCCGATGTCTGGTATGCCAGCCGTGGAGTTTAACGAAATTTTATGACCCCGCATTTTGAAGACGCCCGTCTGCTTCCGATTCGCGACAAGGCGCTGGCCGGAGAGCGGCTGACGTTTGACGAAGGCGTGACGTTGTATCGATCGAGCGATATTCTGGGCGTGGGCTGGCTGGCGAACAAAGTACGCGAGCGGAAGAACGGCAACATCACTTACTTCAACGTCAACCGGCACATTAACCCGACCGACGTTTGCACTGCTTCCTGCCGGCTTTGCGCGTTTGGGAAGAAAGCCCGCGATCCGCGCGGGTACACCATGTCGCTGGAACAGGTGTGGGAAGTGGCGGGGCACGGCTATTCCGAAGCGGTCAGCGAATTTCACATTGTGGGCGGACTGCATCCGGAGTTGACGCTCGACTGGTATTGCGAGATGCTGCGCGGGTTGAAGGAGCGGTACCCGCAGGTGCATTTGAAGGCGTTCACGATGGTGGAAATTTCCTATTTGGCCAAGCGGGCCAAGCTGCCGCTGCGAGACGTGCTGATCCGGTTGCGCGACGCGGGGATGGATTCGCAACCGGGCGGGGGCGCGGAGATTTTCAACGAGCGCGTGCGGCGCATTATTTGCGACCACAAGATCGACGGGAACGAATGGCTGGAAGTGGCGCGGATTTCGCATCAGCTTGGGATCAAGACCAATTGCACGATGCTCTACGGGCACATTGAAGGCCCGGAGGATCGCGTGGATCATATGGTGCGGCTACGCGCGGTGCAGGACGAGACGGGCGGGTTTCAGACCTTTATTCCGCTGGCGTTCCACCCGGCGAATACGGCGCTGGCGCATATACCGAAGACGACCGGGTATGACGACTTGCGGAATATCGCGGTGGCGCGGCTGATGCTCGACAACATTCCGCACATCAAGGCCTACTGGGTGATGATGTCGGAGGCGATGGCGCAAATCGCGCAGCAGTTCGGCGCGGACGATTTGGACGGGACGATTGTGGAAGAGAAGATTTACCACGATGCGGGGGCGACGACGAGTCAAAATCTGCGGCGCGGGGATCTGTTGCGGCTGATTCGGGAAGCGGGGCGCGAACCGATGGAGCGCGACACGCTGTACCGGCCGGTGGAGCGGACGGAAAACGCGTTTACGATTTTGGTGTAGGGGCGGGTCGATTGGAGCGAATTTAATAGTGCACTGACACGGATTTAGTCGCGCGGGTCGAGGCGGATCATCGACAGGCTGACCGTGAAGCGGCGCTCGTCGGGCGGGGCTTGCCAAGTGGGCGAGGCGCCGATTTCAATGTTGTAGACGGGGGCGTCGGGGACGTCAGCCTCCATGATGAAAAGCCCGGTTCGTTCGAGGGTCCAGGTGCGCAGGGGAGTGCCGTTGACGGAGACGCCGATCTGTGGCGGATTGGGACCGTTAAACAGATTGGCATGGGCGTGGCCGCGAATGCGGAGACGCTGTGGGGCGTGGCGAATGTTGGTTAGAGTCGCCACGGCCTTGGCGCCGATCCAGCGGTACTTGTTGCCGTAGACTCCTTCGAGGGCGTACCAGCCGGTACCGAGTTTTTTCTCGTGGCCGGGAAGACAGAAGTCGATTACGTCGTCACGGTCTCCGGGGTAGAGTTCCTTTTTGTCGGCGGAGCGCAGCAGATTGTAGACGCCGCCTTCGATGGGCGCGATGTATTCGCACGCTTGGCAGCGAAGGGTTTGTGCGGTGTCGAGTTCAAGTTTGGCGGCGCAATCGGGGCACTGGAGCCGGGACTCGAAGGGGGCATGGGGATCGATGGCGAGGTCGGCGCCGGGTTTTTTGCAGATCGCGGCGAGAGTACCGCCGAGGAGGCGCGCGGGAACCCAATCAGACCCGTATTTGTCGATCTTCCTGGCGATGCGCCTGGCGATGCGTTCGCCCCAGCCACGCTGGGGAACGAAGAGTTCGAGCTTGTGTTCGTCGAAGTGGCGTTTGATGAGTCTGTGCCAGTCGCGCAGTTCCATGGAATGGTTCTGGCGGATGCCGAATCCTTCTTCCTGGGCGGCGCCGATAACGTCCTGGACCAGGAAGCCGAGCAGGCCCCACTCGTCGAGTTTGCGTTCCCAGGGCTTCATGGTATCCCGGTACGCGCAACGGTAGAGGTGCAGGGACAGCTTGCGGCGGAGCGGTTCCTCGGCGAAGATGAACACGCCGCCGGGGGCGAGGACGCGCTTCACTTCGACAAAGATACTCTCCATGTTCATGAACTGGCTGAGCATCTGGAAGGCCATAACGCAGCGCAGGGAGTTATCGGCGAAGGGCAGGTGCAGGGCATCGGCGGTGATGCGGACCGGGGCTTTTTGCAGGCCCCATTTGTCCATCAGGGCGATGCCGTGGCGGAGTGAGTCTCCGGAGATGTCGGAGGCGAAGCCGTCCGCGCCGAACTCGTTCGATAGCATATAGCTGGAGTGGCCGGCGTTGGCGCCGATCTCCAGGAAGGGCGTGAGCGTTCCGATGAAATCCAGGTGACTTCGGATGACAGCGCCGCGGCGGATATTTTCTTCGGCGTAGACGGGGAAAGCCCGATCCGGTTCACCGAGCGAGGCGAAGTTGTGAAATTCCACCGAGGCGCGTTTGACGGCCAGGGATTGCGCTTCTTGGGGCATTTACGAGAGGATTTCTTCCAGGGGGCAATCGCACAGATCCGGCAGGAGAAAATCCGGTTGGAGTTGCGCCAGCGCGGAGAGCTGGGAGAGCCCGGTGGCGATGGCGACTGAACGAATGCCGTTGGCCTTTGCCGCCAGGATATCATTCTCGTGGTCGCCGAAGAGAACAATGCGCGATTGGCGGGTTATCCACTTGTTGCGGCGGGCGTACGCGATGGCGCGGGCGGCAAGCGCGGCTCGGTTCTTGCCTTGTTCGGCGAAGGCGCCGAAAGCGAAATGCCGTTTGATGCCGGCTCTTTCAACTTTCGTCCAGCCGATGGCGGAGAGGTTGCCGGTGACGAGGCCGGTTTTGAGTTGGCGGCGGGTGATTTTTTGAAGAAGCGCGCGGACACCGGGGCAGACCTTGCGACGGAGATCGGGGCAGCGTTCGGCGTAGAGCGCCTGGGCGCGTTGGACGATTTCGGGCATTGCCGTTTTTATCAGGCGGGCGGCGGCGCCGGCGTCGCGGAGCATCCAGGCGAGGATGTCGCGGTCGAGCATGCCCTGGACGGGAATTTGCTCCGTGGTTGTTTCCAGGCCGGTGACGAGCTTAACGGCGTCGACCAGCACTTGGCGATGATGCGGTCCGGACTTACGCATAAGCGTGCCATCGATATCGAAGAGCAGGAGGGGAGGAGCGTCGCCGGGCACTTTTTAAGGATAGCGGAGCGGAATTTGCTTGACCTCTTATTCGATTCGTACTAGTTAATTAGTATGAGACCGCGCACGAGTGTTTTGACGGAGCAGGAGTTGGAGATTATGAAGATCGTCTGGGGGCGCGAGCGGGTGACGGTGCGGGATGTATACGAGACGATTTTGGAGCGCCGGAAAGTGGCCTATACGACGGTGATGACGATGCTGCGGATTTTGGAGGAGAAGGGGTATTTGACGAAATCGGCGGCGGAGAAGGCGTATGTGTATAGGGCGGCGGAACCGAAGGAGAGAGTGGTGGGCGGGATGGTGAGCGAGTTTTTGCAGCGCGTGTTCGATGGGGCGGCGAAACCGCTGTTGTTGCATCTGGTTGAGAACCGGGAGGTGTCGGCGAAGGAGATGGAAGAGATTGCGGCGGTGGTGAGGAAAGGGCGGGGGCGGAAATGAACGCATCGCTAATTTTAGAGAACATTGGCATGTTTTCGCTGCAGGCCGGGATATTGATTTTGGCGGGGTTGGCGCTGGCGCGGCTGCTGCGGCTGGCGCGGCCGCTGGCGTTTTTGCAGGTTCTGCTGGCGACGGTTCTGTTGTTGCCGGCTTTGCAGAGTTGGCAGCGGCCGGTGATTGTGGGTTCGCACGTGGCCCAGGGGCGCGTCGCGCTGCCGGTTACGGCGTTGGAACGGGTGGATGCGCGGGCTCCGGTGGATTGGGCTTTTGTTGGTCTGGCGGTATTGGGTTTGGGGGTTGCGGCGCGGCTGGCGTGGCTGGTTTTGGGATTGGCGCGGCTTCGAAGTCTGCGGAAGTATGCGGAGTTTTTGGAGGACGGCGTGGCGGTTTCGACGGAAATTGCCGGGCCGGTGACGTTTGGGTTCCGGCGGCCGGTGATACTATTGCCGCCGGCGGTGATGGCGCTGCCGCACGCCGCGCGGACGGCGATTCTGGCGCATGAACGGGCGCATGTGCGGCGGCAGGACTGGTTGTTCGCTCTTGGGGAAGAGTTCGTGCTTTGCGTGTTGTGGTTTCATCCGGCGGTGTGGTGGCTGGTCGCGCGGATTCGTTTAGCGAGGGAGCAGGTGGTGGATGTGGAGGCGTGCCGGACGGCCGGTTCGCGGGAGATTTACGTGGATGCGTTGCTGGCGGTGGCCGATGCGCGCATGCAGCCCTACTTTGCGCCGGCACCGCCGTTTTTGCGGCGGCGGCAGTTAGCGGTTCGAATTCAATCTTTGGTTCTGGAGGTTCCGATGTCTCGTTTTCGACTTCTAAGTTCCTACACGGTTATAGCTGTTGTTACGGCGAGCTTGGCGGTGTGGGTGACGACTTCTTTCCCGCTTCGCGGGGCGCCGCAATTGACTGAAGCCGCGCCGGACTACGTTTCAGTGCAGGGGGCGGAACTGGTATTCAGCATGCGGCCGGTGTATCCGATGGCGGCGCGGCGGGCGAATGTGGAAGGGCCAGTGACGGTGGAGGTGACGTTGGCGGCGAATGGAGAGGTGGCGGATGCGCGGGTGATCGCGGGCCCGCCGGAGTTGCGCCGGGCGGCTTTGGACGCGGTGTTGAATTGGCAGTTTAAGGCAGGCGCGACGGTGGCGCGGGTGGTGATTGAGTTTCGGCCGCCCGCTGGGTCGACCGGCGAAAAGGTGGCCGCTATTGAAATAGGCAAAGAAGTTCCGGCACCGCTGGCGGAGACGTTACGCGCGCGGTTGGAGCCTGTTGTGGGTCAGTATGCGTCCCAGGAGATCTATGGCATTGTCCAGCGAGTGGACCCGGCGTTGACGATACGGAGAGAGGTGATCCCCGTAGGCGGTTCGATCGAGGTGAAATTTTTCGTGGGCGCGAGGCTACCGGTTGCCACTGTGCCCGGAAGCATTCGTGTGGGCGGCCAGGTGCAAGCGGCGAACCTGATTTCTACAGTCGAGCCGGTCTATCCGCCATTGGCGCGGCAAGCCCGGATTCAGGGAACGGTGCGGTTCAACGTGGTGATTGATCGCACCGGTGCGGTGAGCAGGATACAAGTTGAGGCTGGTCATCCGCTGCTGGTACCGGCGGCGACGGATGCGGTGCGCCAGTATCGCTACGACGTCACGAAACTGAACGGGCAACCGGTGGAAGTGCAGACGCAGGTGGACGTAATTTTCACTCTTCAATCAGCGCTGATTCAATGAATACGCTTGCAGAGTGAACAGCAGCGCGCGCGGGACGTGGAAGATTCCTTTGTACGGTCCGCCCTTAAGAGGCGTGGCCACATCACCGCGGCGGTCGCAGTAGCCAAACCATTCGCCGTGTTTCGAATCGGCGAAAACGCGGAACGAGTATTCATCGACGCGGCCCCACCATTCCAAATAGCGCTCGTCGCCGGTTCGTTTGTAGGCCAGCGCGCACGCGTAAATCGCCTCAGTGTGCGGCCACCAGAGCTTCATGTTCGATTCAAGGGCGACCGGCGGGCGGCCGTCGACATCCTGAAAATAGTACAGCCCGCCGAACTCCTTGTCCCAGCCGTATTCAAGCGAGCCTAAAATCGCTTCGAGCAGCGTCTGCTCCATCGCGGCGTCGGGGGCTTTTTGTAGCATGTGCAGGAAGAGCCAGCAGACCTCGAGCGAGCTGCCGGTGCAGATCAGGCGGCCTTCGGGTAGTTGTCGAAATTGGCGCGCGTCGCCAATCGCCGCGTTCTCCATAAACAGGCGATGTTCCGGGTGGTAGTGGGCCGTCAGCCGCCGCAGGCAGGATTGGATAATCTGACGGTAGCGTGGATCGGGGTGGACCCGATCCAACTCAAACGCCAGCCAGGCGAGGACGTAGAGATCGGCCAACTGCGAATTGGCCACGCCGCCGGGGAGCGGCGGGCGGCCCAATAAATCGGGCTTGCGAATCCACTCTTCCATTCGCCAGAAGAGATCGACGGCTTCGGCGAGGTGGGCGGGATTATTGGAGATTTTCGAGTACTCGACCAGCGCCAGCGCGACGAAGAAAGCCGTGTAGGGCTTGCGTTGGAACGCGACGGGCTGGCCGTCATGGGTGAGCGAGAACCAGCAGCGAGGCTCGCCGCGACGGGCGTGCGCGTCGAGGAACCGGAAGATAATTTCGGCGGCTTCTTTATACTCCGGGCGCGGGTCAAACTCGTTGTAAAGCCGCGCGAACATCCACGCGCCGCGGCCCTGCATCCAGACGTGCTTGCGCGGGTCGTAGATTTCACCGGCCGCATCAAGGCAGTTGTAATAGCCGCCATTCTTGCGGTCAAGCGCGTGCCGCAGCCAAAACGGCAGCACGCGCCCGGTGAGTTCCTGGCGGTACTTTGCGAGTAGCGCGGGGACCACGTTTAGACTTCCAATTGCGGACGGCCGGGTTCGGGCCAATCGAGGTGGAACGCCTTGCCGCGCGGCTTGTCGGTACGTTCATAGGTATGAGCGCCGAAGTAATCCCGCTGGGCTTGCAGCAGGTTGGCGGGGAGGCTGGCGGAACGGTAACCGTCGTAGTAGGAGAGAGCGGAATAGAACGTCGGCGCGGCGATGCCGTGCGTGGCGGCGAGGGCGATGACTTGACGCCAGTTGGTTTGGGCGCGCTCGATTTCGGCTTTGAAAAAGGGATCGAGAAGCAGATTGGCGAGTTTCGGATTGCGCTCGTAGGCTTCGGTGATTTTCTGCAAAAACGCGGCGCGGATAATGCAGCCGCCACGCCAGATCTTAGCGATTTCGCCGAAGTTGAGCGTCCATTTATACTCGGTCTGCGCGGCGCTCATAAGCTGGAAGCCCTGAGCGTACGAACAGATTTTGGAGCAGTAGAGGGCGTCGTGAACGGCTTGGACGAGTTGCACTTTGTCGCCGGTGAAGGGAGTGGCCGGGCCGGCGAGTTGCGTGGAAGCGGCGACGCGCTCTTCCTTCACGGCGCTTAAGCAACGGGCGAAGACGGCTTCGGCGACCGTGGGCGCGGGCACGCCCATATCGAGCGCGTTCACGCTGGTCCACTTGCCAGTGCCCTTTTGGCCGGCGGCATCGAGGACGATGTCGACGAACGGGGCGCCGGTTTCCGGGTCGGTTTGCTGGAGAATGTCGGTGGTGATTTCGATGAGAAATGAATCGAGCTTGCCGGTGTTCCATTGTCCGAAGATTTTGCTGAGTTCGGCGGGGGTAAAACCGCCGAGACGGCGGAGAATATCGTAGGACTCGCAGATCATCTGCATGTCGCCGTATTCGATGCCGTTGTGCACCATCTTCACATAGTGGCCGGCGCCGTTGAGCCCTATGTGCGTAGTGCAGGGAACGCCGCCAACGATGGGATTTCCGGGAGTGGCGCCCATCAGCGGCTTGCCGGTGGCGGCGTCAACTCTGGCCGCGATGGCCATCCAGATGTCCTTGATTTCATCGTAAGCGGAGGGGTCGCCGCCGGGCATGAGCGAGGGGCCGAAACGCGCGCCTTCCTCACCGCCGCTGACGCCGGAGCCGACGAAGCGGAAGCCTTTGGCGGCGAGATCCTTTTCGCGGCGAATGGTGTCGGTCCACAGTGCGTTGCCGCCGTCGATGACGATGTCGCCGGCTTCGAGTAGCGGCAGCAGGCTATTAATCACCGCGTCGGTGGGGCCGCCGGCTTTCACGAGAATAATGATTTTGCGCGGCCGCGAGAGCGACTGCACAAACTCTTCAAGGGTCTTGGCGCCCGCCACGCCGCCGGGCGTGTTTGTATTTTCAGCGACGAACTTCTCCATCGTCTCCGTGGTGCGGTTATAGACGGAAATCTGGAAGCCGTGGTCGGCGATGTTGAGAGCGAGGTTCTGGCCCATGACGGCCAGTCCCACCAGCCCGATATCAGACAGGGGTTTCGGCATAATTAGCTCCTACAGTGTAACTTTTCCTCGCCTGCCAGCGCGCGGTACAACTCCGCCTGAACGCTGCCGATGCGGTCCCAGCCGTAGTTCCGCTCCGCGGTTTGGCGCGCGGATTGTTCGAGCGCTTTTCGTTCTTGCGGGTTATCGATCAGGCGGCGGATGGCGGCGGCCATTTCGGGGCCGGTGTTGGCGATGAGCACGTCGCGGCCGTCTTCAAGGTCGAGCCCGTTGATGCCGGCGGACGTGGAGACAATGGCCTTGCGCATGGCCATAGCCTCCATGATCTTGATGTTGGTTCCGGCGCTGGCGACTAGCGGGGCGATGATAACGGCGGCACGATGATAGGCCGCGCGCACATCGGCGATGAAGCCCTCGACTTCGATGTTTCGTTGGTTGAGATTGAGCCGGACCCGGTTGGCGTAGCGGTCGAGAAAGAATTCGTGCCGCTGGCCGGCGATGACGTGGAGGACTACATTCGCTTCAATATGCGGCCACGCTTCGCGAAGGAAAAAATCAAGCGCCATCACGTTGGGAAGGTGTGCGAACGAACCGATAAAAAGGATGCGGTTGGGGACGGGTTCAACGTCCGGCGGAGTGAAGCGGGCGAGGTCGACTCCGTTCAAAATGACGTGCACGTTGGGGCGGTTGACGGTGCGGCGGTCTTTATCGGACATGGTGACGACGGCGTCCACACTTTGCCAGGCGTCCGTCTCGAACAGCACCCATTTGCCGTACTGCTGGCGGGTGTCGTAGTCCTCTTTGTCATGGAGCAGTTGGCTGTAAAGGTCGAGGGTGATGTCGTGTTCGACCAGGACGGTTTTCGCGGGGCGGCAGGCATTTGCGTAGAGGCCCATTTGAGTGAACTCGAGTTGGACGATGTCCGGGCGCCATTTGCGTATCGTGGCGGCGAGGGCCGCGCGAAACTCGGGGCTGTCGTGCTCTTCCACAACATCGGGGCGGGGACTGGTTGGCAGCAAGTGCGATCCTTCACGGCGGACCAGGATGATCTCGCCGCAGATGGCAAGGAGCTCAGGTGCGGGGGACTTGAGTTCATCAACAAAGACGAGCAGAATCTGGTCGAAATCGCGGGCGGCTTCGCGCATCAGATTAAACATGCGCACGGCGCCGCCGTGGGAGAGCGGGAAAGGAAGATAGGGTGCGGCGACCAAGACGCGCTGGCGGCCGGAGGGCGCGAGACCGGGGAAGACCGCGACCGCGCCGCCGCAGAGGGCGAGCGGCGCATCGTCGCCATTGGCCGCGAGCGGTTGACGCCACGGTTCGCGCCAGGCGCTATTCAGGGCGCGTTCGGCGGATTTCACCGGCGTCTGTTTGGCGGCGAGGAGATTCAGCCGGTCGATCGCTTCGCGCCATATTGCGGGGGAGTTGCTGCCCCCGGCGAATTGAATGTAGTTGCGTTCCAACGCGTCTTCAAGTTCTTGTTCGGAGAAATATTTCGATGTTGTCGAGCGGTGCAGGTGGAGCAGCCGGGCATTGGCGGCGAAGACCGTGGGCCAACCGCGACGCCAGGCGCGCCAGCCGATATCGAGATCCTCGACGTAGGCCGGCGTGTACTGTTCGCCGATGCCTCCAAGCGCGCGGAGTTTGGCCGTGTCGTAAAGCGTGCAGCCGCCGCTGCCATATAGAACCCAGGTGCCGTCTTCGCCCTCAATCGGTGTCTCGCACCATAGCGGAAACTGGCCCGTTTCGTTGCGATGATACATCGCTTTGCCGGTCTCTTCGCGGCGGGCGTGATCGGGGAAGAAAATTTGCGCGGTGGCGGCGAAAAGATTGGGTTCGTTATCGAACGGTTTCGAGAGCGCCGCGAAGAAACCGGGCTCCAGCGCCATATCGTTATTAAGGAGGCACGTGCGCGCGAAGCGGGCGCGCGCGATGCCGCGGTTGACGGCCGCGGCGAAGGAGAGCGCCGGCTCGCTGTGTTCGATCTGGACGTGCGGGTGACGTTGCCGCAGCCAATCGACGGTGCCATCGGTGGAGCCGTTATCGACGACGATGATTTCATCCGGTGTTTGCGGAAGCAGGGAGGCGAAGAGGCGCTCAAGCAGCTCGCGACCGTTGCGCGATGGAATGACCACGCTGATACCGGCGGGGAATTTTTCGCCGGGAGTTTCGGGCGATTTCGGGGACCGAAGCGCCGCGAGACTCCCGCTCAGCCGCGCCATCGCGTAAGCGATCGGCCGCTGGAAGGCCCACGGGTGCAACAGCCTCCAGACGATGGTGTAGGCCGTGCCGCCGGGGTGCGTCTCCCAACGTACGAAGTTCTTCGTACGCCAATAAAAATGCCTCGCCATCACCGGGACGCTGCGCGGACGGAGCATGAAGTGATCGAGGTTTTCGTTGAATACCATCAACCGCAGGGGCCAGCGGCGGGCTGCGGCCCAGCGCATCGCCCAATAGGGCATGTTGGGCTGCAGGATGATACCGGCCAGGGCGACATCCTTTCCAGCCACTGCCGCATCGATACGCGCCACATTGTCGGCGAGGTTTCTTGCCGGGTACCAGCGTATCCACTGTACGTCGCCGCCCGGCGGTGGAAACTCGGAAACGACGAACAGCGGCAGGTCCGGATAAATGGCCACGATCTTTTCGATCAGGGTCGGGATGAGGTCGTCCGATCCGGAGGCGAAGGCGAGTTTGATCCGCTGCGCCACGGACTAAATCAACTCGGCGAGCACGCCGCGGAACGTGCCGCTTTTCCAGTCGCTCCACCATTGCATGGCCTGCATTCCGAAGGCGGTGGAGACGGGGTTCATATAGGGGAGGGGAGCGCCGTCGCGCGTTCCGAAGCAGAAGCCACCATCGATAATCGGCGGGCCGCCGAAGCGTTGATGGGACGCGCAATGGCACGCCTCTTCGGTGGCCGCCTCAATACTCAGCGGTACGGCCCCAAGCGAATCCGCAAGCAGGCGCACCCGGAGAAGTTGTGCGCAGACGTCGGAGCGTTCGAAGCGCGGGCCAATGCCGCGCAGATAATTTGCGACCCGTTCGATGCCGATGCCGAGAGCCTCCCGCACCTCGGCGCGCTGGGCGCGGGCGAGCAAAGCTTCCAGAAAATACAAGTAAGCGTGGAGGCGGTCCATCGTCTTCAAATCACCGTCGTTGCCGGGAAGGAACGTGAGGTGGGTGTCGAGCGAATATCGCAGAGCGCGTTCGAACCAGGTTTCGAACGCCTCGCCGGGGAAGAGCGCGGCGAGGTCGGCCCAGGCCAGCGCGGACTTGAGTTGCAGACAACCGGGCTCGCGGGACCAGCGTTTTTCGTAGGGGCGGGGTTGCTTCGAGGGCAGGTCGAGAATGGGGTGCAATTAGCCTCGTGCCGACCAGAAGTCGCGGCCCATGGCGAGGCCGAGGTCGCGGGCGGTGTTCAAATACGCGGGATTCGAAGATGCCCGCCACGCGGCTAACAGGCTGCGGACGACGATGCCGCAATCGAAAAAATACGTGGGCGGAAGCGGATCGGCGAGTTCGAACGGCATGGCCTGAAGGGCCGGCCGCCAAGCGTCGCGAATCAGGAAATCGGCCGCGCGATAGGCGTCCGGATACAAGCCACCCCAAACGAAAGCGCTAACGGCGTAGCCGGTGATTTCAGTCGAGACCGGCAGATTACGCCGCTCGGCCAGCAGATGATAGCGCGCGACCCCGCCATTCGATTCCTGGATGCCGGAGCGCTGAAACCACGCAAGGGCGCGGGCCGATGGATCAATGAGATGGGAGTAATGCAAAACGGGTATTGTAGCAGCAGTAGAATAAGGGCATGTGGCAGCGAGCGCTTTGGCTTCTCCCGATGCTTCTTTGCGCCGAAGAGGTTCCGGTGGGCGTGGTGTCCGGGTATATTAGCGATATCCAGCCGGCGAGTTTTCTGCTGAAGACGATTGCCCAGAAGGAGTTTCGCTGCACCTACGACCATCGGACGTGGTTCGAGCAGAGCCGTGTCCGGGTGGCCATAAAAGCGTTCCTGCCGGCCGATCTGGTGGAGATCGTCGCCGACCGGCGGTTGGTTGACGGCAAGCCCTGCTATGCGCGAACGGTACGGCTGGCCGATCTTAACAAAAAGGACAGCGGGCGGATGCGGATCACCTATCGGGCGGTGACGGAGAGTATTATTCCGCGTGGTGAGTATCAATGGGCGGGAACGGTTAGCGAATTGACCGCGGAGAAAATGGTGCTGCGGACGCGGACCGAGGGGTACAAGACGATCGTGCTGCGGCGGGATACGCGGTACCTGGAAGACGGCGTGGTGTCGGAGTGGGAACGTCTGCGGCCGAATACGCGGGTGTCGATCCGGGCCGGCCGGAATTTCGAAGGCGTGGTGGAGGTGTATCAAATTATCTGGGGTTCGGTGACGCCGCGGTAGTCTTAATGGATAGGTGCTCATAGATGACCCCCTTCCCATCAAAACGGATGGTAAGCCAGACGTTGACGAACGGGGCTCCGGGCTGTGCGGCGGGAGGTTCCGGTAAGAAATCCGGTGGAATCAACAGATTGATCTGGCTGACTCCGGCGATCATCCCGGGAGCGCCTCCGGCATAAAGCACCTTAATCGGCCAGTCGGATAAACTGGCATCCACTGTAACCGCCAGCGACGGTGGGTGGGAGCTGTAAACTTCTCCATCGGCGCTGGCGGGAATCGTTTGCCCCGCACCGGTCAGAAATAGCGTAATGACGTCCCCGGCGCCGAAGGGACTATATCCGGCGACGCGAGACGCGGATCCGTTGACGGTGGAACCGGCTTGCCGCGGCGCCGTGGCCGCGGCGGCGACCTCAAGCGATTCCGTCTCCAGTCCCCACGCCGCGACCCGTATGGGTACTTTGCCGGTCACGGGCATTGCAAAAGGCGCTATGGCTCTGATCGATGTGGGCGTGAGTGACACGATGTAAGCGGGCAGGCCCGCAACAAACAGCCGTGTTCCCCCGGTGTCGAATCCGCTGCTGGAGGTGATCGGACCCAGATCTGTGCCGTTGATTGAGAAGACGCTTCCAGGAGCGATCGTCTGACCGTCAAGACTATTACGAAGGATGGACACTTGCAGCGCCGCCTGCGAAATGACAATACTCTGATCCGCGATCTTGACTTGGCCCGTACGGGGCGCGCCGGTCCGGTTGGGATCGGTCTCCACTTGAAATTCCGGTGTCGAGCCGGGCCAGTCGCGACCCCGGGTCACTCGGATCCACGGGCTGTCGGTAACCGGAGAAAACGGGCATCCGAAAGGGAGCAGGCCCGCGATTCGCAAGTCCTTCTTCTCTCCCGACCCGGCGAATGAGGCTGTCTCCGAGTTAAATCGAGGACGGCAGGTATCGGGAGGTACGGTGAATCGGAGGAGTTCGGACCCGATGGCCACCCAGGCACGAGACGCCGCCCCATTCCCGTAGTTGTCAAACTCGACGGTGACGGTGCCAGGGCCTTCGCCTAACGCCGGTGAGATCGCCCTAACCATGTGCTTGTCCGTGCGTACCATCCAGGGACATGGAGTTTCAACGGCGAGTTCCACCGATCCGAAGCCCTCCGTTTTGCGGGAAACTTCCGTAACGCGCAGCGGGCAGCCAGAGCCTTGTTGAGATACATCGCTCGTCACTCCAGCCAGTACGATTGGCTGAGCACGACCGATGGCGGGCGCGGCTGTGGCGCGGAGTTGAACGGAGCGAGATCCGGACCCCTGCGCGCTCCCCACCGGTTGGAGCCACTGCGGAAGTTGTAGCTTCCAGGGGCAGCCCGCCGGAGTGTTCACATAGAGCGCCACCTCCCCGCCCCCGCGGGGAATCGCCAGGCGGGACGGGATGAGTTGGTAGCCGCATCCGGATGGAGCCTGCCAAATCACGAGCGGCCGGTCGACCACCGTGACGGTCGTTTCGCGCGGAATGGCAGCCGTATTCTCGCTGGAATTCGCCTCGAGAGCCATCTGGTAATTCGATCCGAAGTTTCGAACGGAGATCCACGGTAAAGCTACTGTCTGGAAATCCCAAAGACAAAAAGTGGGAACTTCCAGGCTGGTCCGCCCGCCCGAGGCGGGAAGCGAGAGCGTACCCGCGGACGGTGTAAAGTCACAAACCTGCGCAGCTTGGGTAATCTCGAACGGAGAGCGGCCAAGGAAAATCGTCAGCGGCCGCGCAATGGGCTGCGAGTTGGGCGGCAGGTCGATCATCAAACTCAGGCGACCGGCGGCGTCTACTGAGAGAAGAGGACCTATGGCAGGCAGCGTTCCTGGCTCCGCGTCCGGCGAAATCCGCGGAAGCCAGAAACAACCTGGATTCGTTTGTACCGATACGGATTTTCTCCCACCGTTCGCCGGAGCGTCCCACCGCGAAGGAGTTAACACAGGCGTTGGGCAGCGGCCCGTTCCCGCCGCTTGGCGGATTAGAACGCGAGAAGCCCGCCGGGCCTCACCCTCGCGCCTGACGGGGTCCGGATTCGCCTCGACTGTGATCGTCCCACGATTTTTGGAGTCGATCCAGTTCACGGACGAGCCGGGGAACCAAATGCAACCGCTGGGAGATCCCACAGCGGAATTGGTTACGCTATAGGTACCCCCCTCCTCGGGGATGTCGATTACGTTAGGGACCGTAGAAAACCTACACGGTAACTGTCCCCAAACGCTAAGGCCCGCGACGAGCAGAAGCAATCGCATCACTTGATCGTATATGTAAAACTTAACGATTGCCGTACCCCGGATTAAAAAGCACCACGTCGCTGTTATACTGAAAGTTTGCGTAATGACGAACCTCCACTTGAAGCGCACAGTGTTGTGGCTCGCCTGCGCGGCCATCGCTACCTCGGCTGAATTTTACACCGGGCAGGCCGCCCGGCTGCTAATCGGTCAGAAGACATTTACCGCGCAACAGCCGGGCACGACGGCCGACACGCTGGGTGGCGTGGGCGGCTTGGCGTACGCTAATAACACGCTTTTCGTGGCCGACTCAAACCGCATCGGCTCGCTGCCGCTGAATCACCGCGTTCTGATTTATCGCAATGTGGACCAAGTCACCCTTCCCGTAAACGCGCTGGTGCCGCAGGTGAATCGCTGCCCGGCCTGCCGCGGCGTTGCCGACACCGTGCTCGGCCAGACCGATTTCGAAAAGAACGAACTGCGCGCCGTTCCCACGTCTTCCGCAATGCGCAACCCGACCGCGGTCGCCTCCGACGGTATACGTTTGGCGGTCGCCGATTCCGACAACAATCGCGTACTTCTATGGAGTTCCATCCCGAATAATAATAATCAGGCGGCCGACATCGTTCTCGGTCAGGAGAGCTTTACCCTGGGCCTCGCACCGCGGGGGATACCCGGACAGCGGATGCGCGGACCCCAAGGCGTGTGGATTCACGGCCAGCGGTTGTTTGTCGCCGATAGCGGCCACAGCCGCGTACTTATTTGGAATAGCATTCCCACCCGTAATTTCCAGCCAGCCGATATCGTACTTGGCCAGCCTGATTTCAATACCAATGTCGAACTCGACCTCTCGCGGACGGTCATTGACCCCAAGGCCGAAAATATGGTCAACCCGATCTCGGTGACCTCCGACGGCCAGCGCATGTACGTCGCCGATCTGGGTCAGAACCGCGTGCTTATCTGGAACACCATTCCCACCCGCAATGCCCAGCCGGCCGATCTGGTTCTTGGTCAGAAAGAATTCACGACGGCGACGGCGAATAATACCACCAAGGTGTGTGCCTCCAATGGCATCGGCAGCGACGGGAAAGAGTCGTTTCCCTTCACGTGCCTGGCGACCCTGGACTTTCCGCGCTACGCGCTGAGCGATGGCAAGCGGCTGTTCATCGCCGATGGCGGCAACGATCGCGTATTGGTCTACAACAATCTTCCATTGGAGAACGGTCAGCCGGCGGATTTGGTCCTAGGCCAGGCGTCGGGTGAATCGAACCGCTCCTCCGACAGCGCTTTTCCGCTGTTTCGTTCCTCGGCGGATCTGCTCCGGACGCCGATGTCGCTCGCCTGGGACGGCACGAACCTCTTCGTTAGCGATACCTACAATCGCCGTATTGTCGTCTTCTCACTGCACGATCAACCGTTGCCCTTCACGGCGGTGCGAAACCTTGCCAGCCGCGACGTTTTTGCGACCGCCTCCATTGCGTTCGACGGCACCATTAAAGAGGGCGAAGAAGTCACGATTACCGTCTCCGGCCGCGTCTACAAATATAAATTCATCCGTGACGATACGTATGCCAACATCCTGCTGCAATTGGCGCAGCAAATCAATGCCGATGTCGACGGGACCGTGACGGCGAGCGTGGTTATCGATCTCCGCGCCATTCTTCTCACGGCCCGGTCAGGTGGCGATGGCGGCAACGGGATCGAGTTCTCAACGGCGAAAACTCCCGAGACGTCGACGATCAGTCTGACCACCAGCGGCGCGACGCTGACCGGCGGCCAGAACGCGGCGCAAGTGGCCCCCGGCACGCTGGTGACACTGCTTGGCGATAATTTGGCCGATGCCACCGTGTCCGCGCCCGCCGGCGCGCAGGAGCTGCCTCGGGCTCTCGGCGGTGTTCGCGTGTACTTCGATGGCATTGAAGCGCCGCTGCTGATGGTTTCTCCGGCCCAGATCAACGCGCAAATCCCCTGGGAAGTTAGCGACGCCTCGAGCTCGAACGCCTACGTTCGCATCGAACGCGCGAATGGCGGCGTGGTTACCACGTCGCCGGTGGCGGTGCCGCTGATCCCGCAGAATCCCGGCATTTTCGCGGTGGAGGGGTTGGACCCGCGACCCGGTATTGTCAGCCATTTTTCGACCCGTGCCACGGGAACGGTTTCGGTGGACGGGACGGCGAACGCCAATGACATCGCAACGGTCGTAATAGAAGACCGCGAGTACTCCTACACCGTGCAGTCGGGCGATGACCTGGCCAAGATCCGCGACGCCATAGTCAACAAGATCAACGAGAATGCGGACGAGAAAGTGGAAGCGTTCGCGGCCGGCATATTTACGCGTATCCGCCTGCGCGCCAAGGAGCCGGGTGACGCGGGCAACGGAATTACATATACCGCGAAATCGAACGAAGGCGGCCAAGTGATCATGACCGCCACCACGCCCGCGCTCTGCTGCGCCAACACCGCCGGAGCACTGGTGACGGAGGCCAATCCGGCGCTGCCCGGCGAGACCATTGTCGTTACGGCCACCGGGCTGGGAGCGTTGAAATCCGCCGATGCGCAGGCGCTGATTCGCACGGGCATCGCCTACGATGGGCCGGAGTTGAATGAGCCGTCCGAGTTCGTTTCCTCGCTGGCGGGGGGCAAGACCGCCAACGTGTTGTATGCGGCTTTGAAGCCGGGCGCGATCGGCATTTACGAAGTCCATTTGGAATTGAACTCCGACCTGCCGACGAACTCGAAAACGCAGGTTACGATCGCGCAGGACGTCTACGTGTCGAACGTGGTGACGTTCGCGCTGAAGAATCCCAACGATCCCGTCGAGCCGTAATGTGGAGGCCGTTTGAGTGCGACTTCCTTGGTCGATTTGTCGGCCTCAAAACGTGACCCGCACCGCCATCTGCATAATCCGCGGTGACCGCGCCGCCGAGAACTCCCCCCGCCGCTGATTCACTTGCGCGCCCGTCGCCACATCGAATCGCGCCGCGGTATCGAACGCGCTGAACTGCGTGTGGTTGAATGCGTTATCCATTTCGCACCGGAACTGCGCCCGCACGCGCTCATGAATGGGATAACTCTTGAACAGCGATATGTCGAAGTTGTTCACGCCCGGCGCGCGCAGCAGCGAACTCTGTGCGTTCCCAATGGTCCCGCGCGCCGGCAGCCGAAACACATCCGTGCGAAAGTTTTGGCTGAACGTTCGCTCACTTTTCGCCAACACCGGATTGGAAATCACGTCCACCCTCGGACTCAAATTCGGTGTCCCGGTAATGTCGTAGGTCGTCGTCGTATTTATGCCGATTCCCGCTGGCGCACCGCTCATGAACGATGCGATCCCGGACACTTGCCAATCGTTCAACACCGCCTTCGCCCACCGCGATTGCGGCAACGTCCACAGCCAGTTCACGTTCACCACATGCGTACGGTCAATACTCGATAGACCGTAATTCCACACCCGCGGCGACACCAGCGTTGACACTTCGTTCGTGTCCCCATCGTTGTATGCCATCGCTTTCGACCACGTCCACGCGACCCCGAACTCCACGCTTTTGGCAAATCGCCGGCTCGCCGTCACCTGCAGCGAATGGTAATTCGACGACGACGCCCACTCGTTAATCCCGATATTGTTGAAGCCCGTGATGGGCCGCAGGAACGAGGGCTGCAATCGACCGCCCGCTTGCGTGGAGTCAACGGAAGCAGGTTCGAAATTCGCCCCAACGGCACCGGATTTATGTTTCGCCGCCACTGCCGCCGCCGCCCCAAGGAACCCACATAGCCAACGTCAACAATCGTTCCGTAGCCCACGTTTTGCTGTACCGAAAAGCTGTAGTTCATGATCGTCGGCGTGCCCGCTCCGTAGCGTTCAATGCCGAATACATCCTGCGGGAACAGCAGGCGGGACTGCGAAAGCAGCGACGGCAGGGTGCTGAAGTTGATGATCGGATTGTCGATAGTCGGCGTCTGTATGGCATACGGATTGGCCGAGGACTCGAGCGTCTCCCGGTTGAAGAACATGCCGAATCCGCCGCGGACGGCCGTTTTCCCTTTGCCAAACGGATCGTAGGCGAAGCCCACCCGCGGCGCCGTGTGAATACCGTTCCCGTTCATCAGCGATTTTGGGTAGCTGGGATCGCGCGACGGCGTCACCATGCCGTTGGCCGCGTCGCCCGCACCGGGCGCGATTGCGCCGATCAGCGTCGCGTTGAACACATCACCGTTAACCGGATTCACTCCCACCCGCCGGCCTTGAACGATGGCCGGCGTTATCAACCGCGGCTGCTTGGCCGCGCTGTACCGCGCTGGATCGAACCCGGAAACCAGTCCGTCCGCGTCCGTGATCGGAGGTATCCAGTAGAACCGCACGCCCAGGTCGAGTGTCAGTTTTCGGTTCACCTTCCAGTTATCCTGCGCGAACCACTCGATGTTACCCAGCCGGTAGCGGCGAAACGCGACATCGGAGCTCTCCGTGTATGAGTTGAAAATCCCCAACACGCCGTTCGCATATGCATAGCCATAGCCCGAGTCCCGCGGATTATTCACGTTCCGGTCGAACGTGAGCGAGCCGTTGAAGACTCCATAAATGCCGGCTTTCGAGGTATGTCCGCCCCATGTCTTAGACACGCTATCGGTGAAGCTCAGAATTGTGTGGTCGGCAATATGCGGGAAGCGCTGCTCGACAAATAGGTTCGCGGCGGCGGTCACTCCGCCGTAAGTCGCATTCCAAACCGTCGGTCTCAGTTACCTCGCCCTCGCGTTTGAGGACATCCTGGAAGAAGCCTTCAAAAGACGAAATCACCGCTACCGTACAAAAAAGATCCAAGTCGCAAAGCTTCATTGCGGCGGCCCTCGGAATTTCACGATCTAACGGCACCACCGCCTAAGCCCGAAACAGAGGAAGAAACGCGAGGAAAAGTACCGCCACCGCCTGAACGATCCAGAAAAGAACGGGTTGCCGCGCAACTGTTTCGCCGGCAATGAGACCAAGCACGATGCCGGCGGCGATACCGCCCAGAAATCCGGCCAGCGCGGGCACTCCGTCGCGCGAAACCTTCTGATAAACAAAACCTCCGGCAAGCGCGCAGACATGGACCATCAACAGGACAGATCCGATATACGCGGCGATGCGCCGGCCGGGCGGGTGTCCTTGCAACACCAACACCAACGTGAGCCAGATGGCTGCCAGCGCGTACTTCACGGCTCGTTGCCTCGCGGCGGATTGACGAGACGGGCGGCGCCCTGGCGGGCGATTCCGCGATTGATGGAGTCGGGATCGGTTTCCGCGGCCCGGGCGAGAATGGGGGCGTCGCCGGCCGAGCCGAAGAGCGAGAGCAGCGTCAACCCGTCGCGGCGGACAGGAGCGGAGGGACTCAGCAGCGCCGCCTCGATTTGATCGCGGCGGAATTGCCGGACCAGCGCGAGGTCGTCGGTAAAGACGAAAATCTCCTGCGGAGCGCCCGCCGGACCCGCGCCTGGCAGGGAACTCAGAAGCGCGGCGGCCTGCCGAATTCGTTCCCGCAACGGCCCGCTCCCCGAGTCCCAAACCGCCAGAAGCGGATCGAACGCGCCGGGATCGCCGATTTGGCCCAGCGCGTGGGCACAGACCCCCGGCATTCCCGGCTCCGGGCTTTGCAGCCGCTCCACCAGCAGGCCGGCCGAACTGCGGGACCTGGCGCGGCCCAGGCCGTAAACCGCGCGTAGGCGAATGGGTAAAGGCTCATTGGGATCGGTGAGGATCTTCCGCATCTCGGGGATGATCTCCTTGGGACGCCCGATCGCGAGAAGCCGCAGCGCGCGTTCCCGGTGCTGAACGCTACGGGTGCGGTCGGCCAGCAACGCCTTCAGCGGTTTCCACGTAACGATCAGCAAGGGCAGCAGGTCTTCATATTCATCCGTCCCAATCAGGGCGTCGACCAGCGGCCCGTAGTCCTTGGTTGCAATACCGTGCTTCGTCGCCAGAACGCGTGCGCGCGCCTGCCGCGCTAATTGTTGCAGTTCCGGATCGGCGCCCGCCGCGGCTTCCACCGCGGGGAGGAGTTCCTCCTTGGCGAACTTGCCGAGAGCGATAATCGCCTCGCGGCGTTCCGCGACATTGGGGCTCAGCAGATAGGGCTCGACGAGGGGAATACTGTCAAACTTCGCCATCTGGCCCAAGCTGCGGATGGCGGCGAGCCGGACGGCGGCATCGGGGTGCCGGATGTGCTTGCCAACGGCCTCCGCGCCATACGGGCGGCCCATGAAACCCAGGGCGCGGATCGGGATTAAAATGTCTTCCGGACGCTCCCCCGCCCGCTCCAGAATAGAGATCAGAATAGCGACGCCCGGGGTGAAGCCGACGTCGATGAGTTCGTCGCGGCGGCGATAGTCCGCGAGAATGGCCCGCACGCGTTCTTCGGGCGTAGTCTCCGGTTGCACGGGCCGGCCGAACTCGAAACGCGCGAGACTGCCATCGGAAAAGCGAACGATTACTAGCACGTTTATCCTCTATGAGCGTAAAGGCCGGCCGCGTCCGCGTCCGTTTTGCGCGAATTCATTGTCATTATGAAACCTGCTGCGGGTTGACTGAAACCAGATAGTTGAGACTATAGTCGGTCAATCGGATGTTCTCCGCCAGTTCGGCGCTATCGCCCACTTCTTCGGTGAATTTCGCTACTTGCGTGTGGCGCAGGTTATTGGTGAAGTCCAGCGTCCGGACCGGTAGCGGATTATCGGAAGCGCCCTTGCCGGGATCGACGATCCCGATAGGCGTGTTCTGATCGTTGAACGTCCAGAACATCATGTCCGCGGCTTCGTAGCACATGTCCCAGAGCGGCTGTCCGGTCGACGGGACAATGTCGGCGTCCCAATTCATAGCCCGGCCGTTCAGGCTCAAAGTGCGGTCCGGAATGTTGCGGTGAAAAACGTCGTCCACGGGATTAAGATCGGCGCCATGCGAGGTCACCGAGATCCAGTCGTCCTCGCTCAGATGGAACTCTTCGGTCTGGTTCAGCCTCAGCTTGTCGCCGCTTTCGACGCCTCTGAATTCGCGGATGTGCCAGCGGCCGTTAACCGCGAACTTTACCAGCCACTCTTCATCGAAAACATCGTGGTCTTCGGAGCCCTTGTGAACGTTCTCGAATTCGATGCGGCAATGCTTCACGCGGCGGGCTTGCGAGCGGTCCGGATCCAACCAGCCAAAGTCGACGATGACGCCATAGTAGTCGCAGGAATCGGGCAACTGGCTAAGCGGGATGCGCACCTCCACCTGCTCGGCTATGCCTCCTTGAGCGGCCGGAGCTTTTTCCTTGATGATGGGATCGATCTGGCCCGCTGAACCAGTCGCCGTTGAAATGAACGTCAGTTTGTGAAGCAGGCGGGTGCTGCGGAGGACCGCCGTGCTCAAGGGAAAGTCCGGCGTGCGGTCGATGGACATCTCGAGCGTACCCGGACCCTGTAGGCGCGGAAGATCGACGACAAACTCGTAGTCGCTGTCATTGAGTTTTGCGAAATCCTTATACCCGCCCAGGCGGCTGGCGAAAAACTGGAAGCGTATACCGGGGACGAAGAGTCCGCCGTTCTCGGGGAAAGCGACGGCTTCCCACTGCGCCGTGGCCATCGCCTTGCACGGGTGCAATTCGGTGCGCATCAGGCCTTGATTGGCGCCGGTCTTGGTGTTGGAACTGGCATGACCGCAGTCGTAAATCCACCGTCCGGCGATCCAGCAGTACTGCCCGGTCATCGGCCAGATCCACTGGGGATTGTTGTACATCGCGCCGGGCCGCTGGCCAAACGAGCCGCAATCCCATTCGCACTCCATCGAATCGGGTGCGGTCACCGGCCGTTGCTCCGGTTCCAATTCCGAGTGGCCGCCCGGCTCGTTTCCCATCCCGCGAAGGTAGGTGTACCCCTCGCTGGGGATGAGATGGAAATTCCAATCGTAATAGCGGTGCCACTGGTATAGAGGCACGTCGGTCCAGGTTTGGAAACAGCGGTCCAATACCCCCTCCACTTCGTGCTCGTCCTCGTTCAAGACGGAGACCCATCCGGGAATCGCCCGCGCCAACTCCCGGATGATGAGACCGTAAACGCTATCGTCCGGTCCGTCGCTCGGCGCGTGGCATCCGCGCCCATATCCTTTGCCGGTGGCTCGGGTTCGGGAGGGGTCGTAAGTCGGCGAGTTAATGCGGTGGATCGGGCGATGGTATTCCCAGTCTTTAGTCGTGTTCGTCCAAGCCATCGTTTCGGTTTCTCCCAGTACTTTAACCGCGTGTTAATGTGCGCCTGCCTAAATTGGTTCTGAGCCACGACCGCTAGCGAGTGAACTTGGCGGTCAAAGACCCAGGTGGAACAGCCGCCTAGCTGCCATTCATTTCCTTCAGTCTCCCGATGGTCGCGGGATTGGCCGCGCCCGTTTCGGTGATGAAGTGCTGCCGTTGGAATTTGCGGTAGGCGTCTTCGGCATCCGCCGGTTGCCATCTGGTGGGATCGGGCGGACCGTAGCCCAGGTTGCAGAGCCGCTGGCGGGCGGCATCCTCGCTCGAGCCGGATGGCTGCAGGTCGCCCGCGTTCACGTGAATCTCCACCCCCGCGATTTTGAGTAGCAGTTTGGCTTTCACACTCGTCGCTCGAATCCGCAAAATTCCGTCCGCGTCGGTGGAACCGTTTACGATAGGCGCTCCCCCGTCCGCGCCGGTAAGCTGAAAGGGCGTGTTGGCCACGGGCTTACGATCGTTGATGGGTTTGAAGCCGCTTTCCATCACGCGGATCACCCAATATTTGACGGTCTCTTCGCAGGGCGATCCAGTGGTCAACCGGTGATAGAAGCGGCACGCGAACGTATCCTGTGTCTTCTCGAAGTTCCGCGTCTCGGGACCGGGCGTCAACCGGGCTTTGTGATCGGACCAGAACCGCTTTTGACATGCGGCCATGCCGTCCTTAGCCGCGGGACATGGCCACTTGGCCGGCGGAACGTAGGAGCCAGGCCGGAAGAACATGGCCGTCACGCGGCGGTTGGGCGCATTGCGCGCGTCCCGTACCACTTTGAAGCCGGGGCGCTTCACCTCCTCCGTGAGTGCGGCCGAAAAGATCAATACCGGGTTGAACTCGGAGCACCCTTGATAGTCTCCTTTGCCATTGGCGTCTTCGTTGCGGGCGAGAAATTCGGTCTTCGGAATCTGAAACGCCGCGCCGCTCGCGTCCGCGCACACAAAGTCCATATAAGCGGCAAAGAGTATCTTGCGCGTCGCGGTGGTGTCGGACCCGGAAGGGGACAATCCGTTGGAGCTTTGAAAGCTCTTCACCGCCTCGGTGGTGTTCGCCCCCTTCACTCCATCGGTGCCCTGTGTGTCGAATCCCAGGGAGGTCAGCATGATCTGCAGCGCGCGCGTCTTCCACACGTCCCCGCCAAACGGCTTTGTGTAGAGCTTCTCCCACAGGTCGATGTCGCGCGTAACCAGGCCGTAAATAGCGGCGGCGCGGCGGCCGCTCAGTTCCTTGTTGTAGATCTCGTCGCCGGTGGGATCGGCATGGCCGAAAATGGAGAGCGGCGCGCCGGGATTCATCTCGCGTAGCAGGGCGAGATCCTTCATCTCCCGGCGTGTTTCCGGTTTCACGATAGAGGAGTCGAATTCGTAGCGGACATCGTCCAGACGCCAACAGGCGATGGGAATTAACGGCAGGCGGATGGTGTTCTTTTCGCCCTTCGTGGCGGGTGCCACGTAGAGGGGTTCCAACTCGATTTCGGGAATCGAGCCGAACGTTCCGCCTTCCGGCTGATCCTGCTCGGACATCGGTGCGTTGCCTCCGGTGAAGAATTTAGGATACAGCAATTCCGGCGTGTGGAAGAAGTGAGGAAAAGGAGGAGGCCCTGCAAAACGAAGTGATATGATCCTGCCAGTCCGCTTCAAAACCGGATGTTCAACCTAACAGGGATTTCAAAATCATGTCTCACTTTCGTTGCCTCGTTGCACTCGCTCTCGCACCTTTTCTCTGCATAACTCCCCGGCTCGACGCCCAGGCATTCCAAGGTTCGATCGTCGGCTCCATTGCCGACCCATCCAACGCGGCCATGACCGGCGCCAACGTCTCGCTCACCAACATCGGTACCGAAGAGCGGCGGCAAGTGCAAACCGGCGCCGATGGGGGCTATCAGTTCCTCAACCTGGTTCCCGGTTCCTACCGCGTTAGCGTCGAAATGCAGGGCTTCAAGCGCGCGGTTCGCGGCCCCATTGAAGTCAGCGTCTCGGCCGCCGTCCGCGCCGACATCGCGATGGAGATCGGCGACGTGAGTCAATCGGTGGAAGTACAAGCTTCGGCGCCGCTTTTGCAAACCGAGAACTCAAATCTTAGCCAAGCCGTCTCCGGCCGCGCCGTGCAGGATCTACCGGTCAACGGCCGTAACATTCTCAACTTGATGACGCTGGTGCCCGGCGTCGTGCCGCAAGGGAGCACGGAGGGCAACGCCTTAACCGGCAAGAACGTCTTTTCCGGCGGCAACTATCAGGTCGGCGGCGGAATGGCCAATCAGGCGGCGTCGTACTTCGACGGCGTGCCTATGAACGCCGGCATTGGGAATCTCACCATCCTGGCTCCCAGTCCGGATGTCGTTTCCGACTTCCGCGTCCAGACCAACAGCAACAACGCCGAATTCGGCCGCTACTCCGGCGGCGTATTGAACATCGGGTCCAAGTCCGGCACTAATCAGTTCCACGGCTCCGCGTATGAGTTCCTTCGCAATCGCGTGCTCAACGCCAATAACTTCTTCGCGAACGCCAGCGGCATCGGCAAACCGGCCTTCACGCAGAACCAGTTCGGGGCCACTTTCGGCGGGCCCGTCATTAAGGACAAGCTCTTCTTCTTCGCCGGCTATGAAGGATACCGCCAGCGCCAGGGTGCCACGTTTCTCACCACCGTGCCGCAGCCGCGCATGAACAACGGCGACTTCTCCGAATACCGCAACGCCTCGGGAGCGCAGATTCCCATATTCGATCCGCTTACTCAATGCGGCGCATATAGCAATCCCGCCTGCGCCGCCGGGACTGGCCCGCAACGGCAGCAGTTCGCAGGCAACGTCATTCCCGCCACACGCATCAATCCCGTCGCCAAGCGCCTAAACGATTTCCCGCTCAACGCACCTCCAAACCTTCCCGGGGCGCCTTTCACCAACCTGTTCAACTACAGCAAGAACATCACCTCCGGCGGAGACAACGATCAGTACAACGGCCGTGCCGATTACTCCATCAACGAAAAGATGCGTCTCTTTGGACGTTTCTCCCGTTGGAGCAGCGCCAATGCGCCCGCTATCTTGTTTGACAACGGCGTCTTCGCCGGCGACCCCTTCTCGCCCGAGACCTTCACTACCAAGCAAGCCGTCATCGGCTTCACTCATCTTATCCGGCCAACCATGATCCTGGACGTCCGCGCCTCCTACGGCCGCTGGAACTACGAGCGCATCACCAGTTTCAGAGGCCTCGATATGACCGAGCGCTTCGGTTTCCCCAGCTACTTCCGCGACCTTCCCGGCCTTCGCCAGGTGGACGGTGCGACCGGCTATCCCCAAATCACGTTGAGCAACTATGTTCACACCAACCCTGGGCCGTTTAACGGGCATATCTTCAGCGTCGATAATACTTACGTACTGCTGCCCAGCTTCACTTGGGTTAAGGGGAGACATCAATGGAAGTTCGGCGCCGACCTTCGCAATTTCCGGAACAACTACTACCAGCTCGCACCCGGCGGCGCCTTCCAGTTCGACAACCTTTTCACTTCGCAAAACGCTTTGAATCCCGGCGCGTCCGGTAACGCGCTCGCCTCTTTCCTGCTTGGTCTCGGCGCGGGCGGCAACATGCTCGTTCTCGGGTTGCCTTACCAATCCATCAGCTACCAGGGCTATTATGTGCAGGATACCTGGCAGTTCAACCAGAAGTTGAGCCTGACACTGGGGCTGCGCTGGGAGATACCCGGCGTCTTTAAGGAGCGCTACGACCGGACCACATCGCTTAATCCGGTGGCTGAAAATCCCGCTACAAAGGGCATCCTTGTTAACGGCCGTCCTGTTCTGGGCCGTCTCGACCGTGTCAACACCGCCGAACATCCCGGCCGTTCAAACAGGGACGAAACGTACAAGCTGTTCGCGCCCCGGCTCGGTGTCGCCTACCGTCTCCGATCCAAGACCGTCTTCCGCGCCGGTGCCGGTATGTATTACCTGCCGACGAACCTGCAATTCAACGAAGGCCCTTACGGCAACGCGCTGAATGCATACAGCACGCCTTGGCTGAACTCCATCGATCGGTCTGTCACGCCGCTGAACACACTCAGTAACCCGTTCCCCGGAGGCTTCATTCCGTCGCTCGGGGCGCTGCCGAACTACCAACAACTGCTGCTCGGCCAATCCCCCGCCGCGGCCTTAAGAAATTCTCCGCGGCCGTATCAAGGACAATGGAACGCCGCGATTCAGGAACAGGCTCCCGGCGATATCGCCGTCGAAGTTGCCTACGCCGGGTCGCGAGGCGTCCATCTTCCGCGCGGCGACTACAACATGAACGCGGTGGAGGACCAGTTTCTCTCGCTGGGCAGCCAGTTGAACACGCAAGTCGACAATCCGTTCTTCGGCTTGGTGAGCGCCGGCACTCTCTCCCAGCGCACCGTCACGCAAGGCCAACTGCTGCTTCGCTACCCGCAGTACACCGGTTTCGTGCAACGAACCGCGTATCTCGGCAATAGCATATATCATTCGCTCCAGATGAAAGTCGAGCGCAGATTCGGAGCCGGTGGCAACGTACTCGGCGCTTACACGTTTTCGAAGCTGCTCACCGACACCGAGAGCCTCACCGAATGGCTGAACGCCAATGTCGGCGGTGGCGGCGGTCCCCAACAGCCGAACAATCTGCGGGCCGAGAAGTCGCTTGCCGGTTTCGATTCACGTAACCGGCTTACCGTCGCCTATTCGGTCGACATCCCGGTCGGGAAGGGGAAGCGTCTCCTCGGCAACGCCTCCGGAGCCGGTGACAAAATCGTCTCGGGTTGGAGCGCCAGCGGTACCAGCACTTTCCAGTCCGGCTTTCCTTTAGCACTAAACGCCACGCCCAACATCACCGGACTCGGCACGGGACTTCGGCCGAACGTTGTCCCGGGTTGCGAGAAGGGCGTGGAGGGTTCGGCGCAATCCCGCCTGCGCCGCTGGTTTAATACCTCCTGCTTCACCGTGCCGGCCGCATACTCATTTGGCAGCCAGAGCAGAACCGATCCAAACCTCCGCAGCCACGGTATCGCCCAGTACAACTTTTCCTTGCTAAAGAAGACCGCCGTCACGGAGCGCTCAAACATCGAATTCCGCGCCGAAATTTTCAATCTGTTCAACCGCGTTCAATTTGGCCAGCCGAATCTCACCGTCACGACGGCGGCCAACGCGACCACCGGGCAGGTCTTCACCCAAATCAACACACCGCGGCTGGTCCAATTCGCGCTACGATTCTCTTTCTGAGCGCAAAGGCCGGTGGCGGCCCAAAGCCGTTCACGAACTCGCCCGCTCCCTCCGCCGCCACCGAGTCCGTTTTGCGCGATTTTATGCAGAGGTTCCGGCGCATACTTCAATTCGCCAACGTCCTGGCGGCGCTCGCCGCGCCGCCGCGGAATCCGTTCTTTGAAGTATCCACGCCTCCCGGTCTGGCCTTCCGCCACGTACACTCACCGACCTCGCATAAACACATGATCGAGGCGATGGGAGGCGGCGTGGCGCTGCTCGACTACAATAACGACGGCCTTCTGGACATCTTTTTCGTTAACGGCGGCCTGTTAACCGAAACGCTTCCCGCCGCCGCCTCGTTCGCGCGGACGAACCAAAAGTTTTGGAACAGGCTGTATCGCCAAAACCCCGGCGGCACGTACGTTGACGTTACCCAATCCGCTGGTCTGGCCGCCGCCGGGGATGGCAACTACGGCATGGGCGCCGCCGCCGCCGACTTCGATAACGATGGCTTCACCGACCTTTACGTCACCGCCTTCGGCCGCAACGTTCTCTACCGCAACAACGGCAAAGGCGCATTCGCCGACGTCACGAAGACCGCCGGCGTTGCCGCCGCCGGCTGGTCATCCTCCGCCGGCTTCTTCGATTTCGACAACGACGGCCATCTCGATCTCTTCGTCGCCCGTTACATGCAATGGGACTTTGCATCCAGCCGCTCCTGCGGCAGTGACATTCGCGTCTACTGCCCGCCCGCCACGTTCCCAGCCGTCGCCAATCTGCTCTACCGCAACCGCGGCGACGGCACCTTTGAAGACGTCTCCGTGCGCTCCCGCATCGCCGCCTCGCCCGGCCGCGCTCTCGGTGTCGCCTTCGCTGACGCCAACGACGACGGCCCTATCGACATCTTCGTCGCCAACGACGGCATGGAACAGTTCTTCTTTCAGAACAATGGAGACGGCACATTTACTGAACGTGCCCTGGAAGCCGGCGCGGCCCTATCCGGCGACGGCAAACCCGTCTCCGGCATGGGCGTCGATTTCCGTGACTACGATAACGACGGCCGGGCCGATGTCGTCGTTACTACGCTCTCCCGCCAGCGCTACGCCTTGTTCCATAACGATGGAGGCGGCACGTTTCATTACGCTTCGCTGGAATCCGGGCTTGGCGCCGCTTCCGCCATACGCTCCGGTTGGGGCGCCGGGTTCGTCGATTTCGATAATGATGGATGGAAAGACTTCTTCGCCGGTCAAGGACACGTCATGGATAACGTCGAAAAACTCGATCCCTCCCTTCGCAGCCATGAACCGCCCCTTCTCGCCTTCAACCGTTCCGGCCGCTTTGCCGGCAGCGCCCAGGGTTTCACCCCCGCCGCCGCGCGGGGTGTCGCTTTCGGCGATCTCGATAACGATGGCGCTATGGACATAGTCATCAGTACCCTCGGCGGTCCTCCCGCGGTCTTTCGCAATCGCTCCACCGGCACCCGCTGGCTGACGCTCGCCCTCCGCGGCGTCACGAGCAATCGCGACGGCGCCGGAGCCCGCGTCTTCGTTGATGGACAGCGGCAGGACACCGGCGCCTCCGGCAGCTATCTATCGTCGAACGACAAACGGGTCCACTTCGGCCTCGGTGACAAAACGACCGTGTCCGTGGAAATCCATTGGCCATCGGGCCGGCGGCAGCGATTGGAACGTGTTGCCGCAAACCAATTTCTGAATGTTGCCGAACCGGAGGAACGGCCATGATGCCCGCGCTCGTGAGTGTGTTGCTCGCCGTGTCACTCGCCGCACAGGCAATTTCGCCCGACGTCATGGCGCACGTCGCCGCCGGCTTGGCCGCGCAGAAAGCGGGGCGATACGATGAGGCGATCGCCGCGTTCACCAAAGTAGCCGATCTGGCCCCGAATCTCGCCGCCGCCCACGTGAATCTCGGCAAAGCCTACATGGATAATGGCGACTATCCATCGGCCATCGCCCCGTTGCGCCGTTCGATTGAGCTCAACCCGAATCTCCCCGGTGCGCGCCAAATGCTCGGCCATTCTTTGCTGGCGTCCGGTTATGCCGCCGGTGCCATCTCCTTTCTGGAAACTACCGATGCCGCCGCCCTGGGAATTGCGCTATTCAAAGCGGGCCGCTCAATCGAAGCGATCGTTCAATTGAACGCCGCACTCGTTCAGCGTCCGAACGATCCGGATATCCTCTACTACCTCGGCCGTGCCGGCGGATCCGTCTCCAAGCAGAGCTTCGACGCGCTTCAGGCAACCCATCCGCACGCTGCCCGCACCCACCAACTCCTTGGTGAACTCAACGCCGTCCAACGCAAGCTGCCCGAGGCCGAAAAAGAATACCGCGAAGCGCTGCGCATCCGCCCCGATACGCCGGACGTGCATCTCCAACTTGCCGAACTCTACGCCACCGCCGGCGATTGGGAGAAGGCGGTTTTCGAACTCCGGCTGGAGACCCGCGCTCGCCCGGGCGATCCGGAAGCCGCTTTTCGGCTTGGCAACGCGCTCCTTGAATTGGGTAACGTTGCGGACGCTCGTCATCAGTTGGAACGGGCCATGGCATTGGATCCGGCGATGCCCGAAACGCTCTACGCTCTCGGCAAGGCCTGTTGGCTTGGGAACGATCTTGGCGCCGCCGAGAAGCATTGGCTCGCGCTTCTGGCGATAGAAAAAGAATCTTCCCTCGCGGCCCAAACCTACTTCGCCCTCGCCGGACTTTACCGGAAGAACGGCTCCGCCGCCCAGGCCGGCACCGCCATGCGCGAATTTCAACGGCTCCAGCCGAAAGCCGCCAAACCGTAGTATTAAACGGTATCGATACGTGCCTGATGCTCAAAAGCCTTCCTGTGGTGAAAGACTCACCGGCAATTACCCGCTACCGCGGGTTGACGTAGTTAAATGGCGGGTGTTAAAGTGACCCGCGAGGACGCAATGTACTCCCTACTCACAAACGGATCGTGGCGAAGTCGCCTGCGCAATGAAGTTGGCCCATTGTTTATGGCCGCGTTGACGGCGGAACTGTTCTTCAAGTGGCACAGTTTCACGCTGGAGTGCCTCGGCTTCCTGGCCGCTTGGTATGCGTTCGGGTGGCTGCTCGCCGCCATTGGCCTGCGGCGCGAGGCGTAGACCGGAACCGGCTTGCCAAGCGAACCGGCGACCGGCCTGGAGACGATCCGGCAACCGAAGGTGCGGTTAGCCCAACGCTGTTAATTTGAGCTTGGCGGCCGCGCCGCGCCGATCCGGTCCACGCCGGGGAACGAATTTCGAGTCGCGTTTTTTTCGCTTGATAACATACCAACTAGTAGGTATGATACCGACTAGTTGGTATGTATACAAGGCAAATGCCATGACCGCCCAAACACAACACGAGTCGAAAACCAAGCTCCTCGACGCGGCTCTTCACGTCATCCGCGCCAAGGGCTACAACGCCACGACTGTCGACGATATCTGCCTCCAGGCGGGCGTGACTAAGGGCAGTTTCTTTCATCACTTCAAAAGCAAGGAAGATCTGGCCCTTTCCGCGGCCAACCGTTTTTCCGCCATGGCGGCGGGCTTGTTCGCGGCGGCGCCGTATCGCGACGCCCGCGACCCGCTAAAGCGGCTGCTCGGTTATGTCGATTTTCGCGCCGCGATCCTGACCGGCGAACTGCCCGGCTTCACCTGTCTGCTGGGAACGATGGTTCAGGAAATCTACGCGACCCATCCGGAAATCCGCGCGGCCTGTGATCTGGGAATGTCTTCGCACGTCGCCGATCTGACGCTGGATATCGAGGCCGCCAAGCGACGCTACGCCCCGGCCGCGCCGTGGACCGCGGAAAGCGTTGGCCGCTTCATTCAAGCCGTTCTGCAGGGATCGTTCATTCTTGCGAAGGCAAAACAGGGTCCCGAGGTCGTTCGCGAGTCGCTTGAGCATTTGCGCCGCTATCTGGAGATTCTCTTCACTCAACCGCCTACCGGGAAACGGAAGAAAAAGCGATGACTACCCTCAAAACCGCCGCCTCAACTTCAACAAGGAACGGGAACATGTCCACCAAGCGAAAAATTACGGCATCCCTCCGGTTCGACAACAACGCCGAGCGGGCGAGTCCGTCGTGCGCGAGTTCCTCAAGCGCAAAGGCCGGTCGCGGCCCCCAACCATTCACGATCTCTCCCGCCGCAACCGTGTCCGTTTTACGTCGGTCGGTGCCCCAGGCTCTATTTCACCCGGCAGCGGTCCTACCCCGGTTGTTGACGCTCTTGACCGTGAGCCTGCCCCGCGGTTAGCGGCTTAGGAGGAAAGCTATGTGCCCTGTGTGTATCTCAACCACCGCGGTAATGGCCGCGGGTGCGGCCTCCACTGGCGGGATAACCGCCCTGATAGTGACCCAACTGATTTGGGCGAAAAACGGGCTGAGGAAAACTTCCGCCGTTTCAAGTAACAGTCTTGGGAAACCGATAGAGTCCGGCAAGGAGAAAATACGATGAAAGAGCGTGGAGAGAATCTTCCGCGGGCAGTTTCGCGGGCGGAGTGGCAAATGGCGCGAGACAAACTACTGGTCAAAGAGAAGGCGGCCACCAGGATGCGTGATGCGCTAGCCGCCGAGCGTCGCCGCCTGCCGATGGTGAAGATCGACAAGGACTACATCTTCGAGGGTCCGGACGGCAAGGCGAGCCTGATCGATCTCTTCGATGGCCGCCGTCAACTCATCGTCTATCACTTTATGTTCGGCCCCGCGCAGGACGAAGGCTGCCGGGGGTGTTCGATGACCGTGGACAACATGGGTCATCTCTCGCACTTGCACGCGCGCGATACCTCGCTGGTTCTCGTGTCGCGTGCACCGCAGGCCAAGATCAAGCCGTTCAGAAAACGCATGGGCTGGGCTGTACCCTGGTTCTCGTCCTTTGGCGGCGACTTCAATTTCGATTTCGACGCTACCAGCGGCGAGGACGAGAAATCTGCCTTAAGCGTCTTCCTGCGCGATGGTGACAGCGTTTATCACACGTACGTCACCGGCGGACGGGGAGACGAACAGCTTGGCTCCGTTTGGAGTTTCCTCGATTTGACGCCGTTCGGCCGGCAGGAAACCTGGGAGGACTCACCCGATGGATGGCCGCAAACGCCGCCATATGAGTGGTGGCGTCACCACGACAAATATGTCGCGCCGCCCGCCGCATCGGGTGGCTGCTGCCATTGAGCGCGGAAAGGCCCGCTGCGGCCAAGTCCGTTTTGTGCGCGGCCGGCATATCCCGGTATTAAAAGTTCAAACAATATTTTTCACTGAAAACAAAACACTTACCAGCCAAGCCGCCCTCAAAACCCCAAAACCGGTTGACACACGTGCTACAGTGAAGTTGAGGGGAGCTATCT